>JBBRBJ010000035.1:0-34017 GCA_038205925.1 Rhodobacterales bacterium
GCGGAAGGTGAGTCGTTCGTGTCACGGTACGGGCAAGCCGCGTGAGATATCGCGACAGCGGAAGTGTTCCATCCCGGAAGATCACATTCACCCTCGGCGTATGGGCGCGGCTGATTTCACCCCTGTTTTACGTCCAGCGCCATCCGCAGCATACGGGCCAGTTCTTGCCGTCTGTAGGGCTTTTGAAGCAGAAGTATTCCTGGATCGAGATGACCGTGATGGATGATGGCGTTGGCAGAATAGCCGGAGGTGAACAGCACGGGCAGGGCAGGCAGGAACCCGGCGATTTCGTCCGCAAGTTCGCGCCCGTTCATGCCGCCGGGCATGATGATGTCGGAAAACAGCAGATCGAAGCCAGCGTCTTCGTGAAGGACATCAAGTGCTGCCGCTGCACTGTTCACCTCAACAACCTCGTAGCCGAGACTGATCAACTGGTCGGTCACCAACTGCCGCACGTTATCGTCGTCTTCCACCACCAGAATCCGTTCCCTCCTCTGAGGACGGGGCACAGTCACCGCTTCGCCTTCGTCATGGTTAGCGGCCGGAGAATCGCTTGTCACACGCGGGAAGTAGAGTTTGATCGAGGTGCCGTGGCCAAGTTCCGAATAGATCAGGATACGGCCGTTTGATTGCTTCACGAACCCGTAGACGCGGCTGAGCCCCAGACCGCTGCCCAATCCGACCGCCTTGGTGGTAAAGAACGGATCGAAGACCCGCTTGATCGTATCGGCGTCCATGCCTGTGCCTTCATCCGACACGGCGATCATGACATAGGGTCCTGCCGCGCCGCCCGCACTTTCCGTCTCGTCGGACTTGTCCATCTGCACATTGGCCGTCTCGATGGTCAGCCGCCCCCGGCCGGGCATCGCATCCCGCGCGTTGATGCAAAGGTTCAGTATGGCATTTTCGAGTTCTTCGGGATCGACGGTCGCCTGCCAGAGCGAAGCAGCCTTCACCACCCGAATCTCGATTTGTCCTCCAAGTGCGCGCTGCAGCAAATCGTCCATCGCGTCGATCCGCTGGTTGATGTCTATGACCTGCGGCTCGAGCGGTTGCATACGGGCGAAGGCAAGAAGCCGGTTTGTCAATGCAGCACCCCGCTCGGCCATTTTCGCCGTCATTTCCGCAAGGTCCCGCAGATGGGGCTCGTCAAGCGCCTCGGTCAGCAGATCGGAATTGCCCAGAATCACCGTCAGCAGGTTGTTGAAATCATGCGCAATCCCGCCGGTCAATTGCCCGAGGGCCTCCAGCCGCTGCGAGGCACGCAGTTGCTCCTCGATCTGAAGTTTCGAGGTGATGTCGGTCATCATCACGCAAACGGCGATTTCCTTTCCCCAAACCATGGAAAAGGCGCGGATTTCCAAGGTGATTTTCGTGCCGTCGACATGCCTTGCCGAGAGTTGATACAGGCTGGGCGCGTGCTTTCCGGCAAGCCGGGCAACAGTATAGCTGGTCAGCAGATCGCGGTCGGTCTGGTCAAACAGATCACGGCAATCGGCAAGTGCCAGAATGTCTTCAGGACCGGAGTAGCCGAACAGCCGCGTCAGTTCCCTGTTGGCAAGGATCGGGACGAAGTTTCGGTGCACAAGTATGCCGATGGGCGCCTGATTGACCAGCCGCTCGATCCGGCGCTGGAGGTCCGCCTCGCGTGCGTCGGCACGGTGAGGTTCGCTGATATCCACATGCATCACAACCGCGCCGCGCCCCGGATCGCTGCCCAGCGGCGTCACCGTCATCTGATACCAACGCGGATGGGCGGGAGTGTCGCACCGATACCGCATGACGAACATGTCGGAACGACCCGACAACACCTGGTCTACGCCGTCCGAGGCCCGCAGCGCCCCGGCACGGTGCGGACCTTCTGCTGCCTGACATTGGTCCGTGTAGTTCATGCCGACCGTCCGGTCGGTTGCCGGACCTCCGTTCTCGCGGCCAAAGGTCCGCCAGGATTGATTGACGGCCACGACCGTGCCGGTCCCATTTAGAATGGCGACCTGAGCAGGCATGGCATCCAGAATGGAGGCACGTTCCGCCGCGTTTCGGCGCTCGACCGATTCCATACGGCTGAGTTCGCGCTGCGTCTCGGGGAATGTATAGGCAATGGCAGAGGGCAGGTGGACCAGTGCATCGGTTTCAGGACCAACCAACGTGCGCAACTCTGTGTAGGTCCGGTGCAGATCATCAACCAGATGCGCGACGCGATCCATCTTCGCGCTCGTCTGAGGTTCATTGATGCCAGTCATCCGACCCTCGTGGTGTCGATGGCATCGACCAGGCTGGCTTTGTCAGAAAGATCTCCGGCAATACGGCGGGTGCCATGCGCCGTCTCGGCCAGAAGTTGCGGCGTCAGGGCAATTCGGTCCTCCAAAGCACGCTCGGGCACCTCGTATACGTCCAATATCTCCAATTCGTATCGGCCAGGCAAATATTCCGCGCAATAGGCCCGCAGGTTTGCGACGGCGCGTCGCGAATTGGGCAGATTTCCCGCCACATACAGCCGGAACCGGACAACGGTGTGATTGGGTGCCAGGGCAGGTTCCACCGGGTGTTTCAACTCAATCACCCCGCAGGTCCCGCACCGGATCCCGTTCCTGTTCGGTATCGCCCTCCTGCTCGGCCGTCCGTTCGGTGATAGCCTTCGCTTCCAGACGTCTCGCCTCGAGTTGCGCGTTCAGTACCGCAATCCCACCTTCGAGTTGTGCGATCTCGCCGTTCATCCGTGCCGCTTCGCGCGCGTCAGCAGCCTCGCGCTCACGCATGACCACGTCTGCGCTGCGTTCCCGAGGCCCGCGCTGCGATCCGACCAGCATGTCGCCGCCCGCAGAAGTATCCACGTCTTTGAATTTGACGCCGGCGTCGGTCAGCGCGAATTCTTGGACCTGATTCGAATGGCCGGTGCCACGCGCCTTGATGATCGACAGCCTGCGGTTGCGTTCGCCGGCGTGCAGATCGTAGCTCAGGTGGATCCATGTGTCAGCGATGGTCGAGATTTGCAGCGGCCTGGCCTCGTCCAACTGGTCCGCGTCATCCAGACGGCTGGTGCAGATCACGGTAATGCCCTCGGATTTTGCCCAGTCTATCAACCGTTCGGCAACACCCGGTGCGGAGCCACGATTACCCGATTTCGACAGCGCCGACAGCGGATCGGTGACAATGCAGGTCGCGCCATGTTCGTGCGCCAAGGTCCGGATCGTCAGCATATGTGTCTCGCCGCTTCCACGCAGCGCGCGCGCTGACACCATCCGCAACATGCCAGAGTCGATGTGCGGCTTCAGGTCGATGGAAACCGACTGAAGATTGCGGACGATCTCATCCTCGCGCGAGACAAAGCTGATGAACAAGGACTTTTCGCCGCGCAAGCAGGCGGCGGCTATGAAAGTTGCGCAAAAAGTTGTCTTGGCCGTGCCAGGATATCCGGTGAAAAGGATACTGGCGCCACGGAAATAGCCCCCCTCCAGCATGTCGTCGAGGTCGGGATGACCGGTCGACATTCTTTCTGCGCTTTCCAAAATGACAGCCTTGGAACTTCCGTGGATAAAGGCCACATCAATGCCTTGGGCGCCTACGACAAAGGGGGTTTCATTCTCCTGAAAGGCAGATCCGCGATACTTGCTGATCCGCACGTGCCGTTGCGACGCGCCGTTGACGATTTCATTGCGCAACATGATCGAGCAATCGACCATGAATTCGATGAAGTCCATCGGGGGATGCCCCCAAGGCGAACTATCAGTTACATAGACCTTCGACGTGATGATCGCGGTAAGCCCCATCTCATGAAGCCAGTCGTTCAGGCGGTGGACCTCGCGGCGAATGACGTCCGGATTGGCCATTTCCGCAAGCAGCATGTCGAGCGCATCGAACACGATACGCTTTGCCCCCATCTGCTTTACGAGTGCCTGCAACACGGCAAGCAGGCCCGAGATATCGACGTCGCCAGAGCGGATCATGTCACGATCAGGCCGGGCCTCGAAGAAATGCAGATCCTTCTCGGCGATGCCATCGAGGCCCCAATGAAAGGCCTGGGCATTTTCCCTGAGGTGGGTCGGGTCCTCTTCAAAACATACGAATATCCCCGGCTCGCCAAAGTCGCGGGCGCCATGCACCAGCGTCTCAAGCGCAAAGATGGTCTTGCCCGCGCCCGCGCCACCCTGGACCAGCGTGGTTCGGCCTGCCGGCAAGCCGCCCAAGGCGATGTCGTCGAACCCTCGAATGCCTGTTGCAGCTTTTTTCAACGGATTTCCCTGCCATTGTCGATGAGCGTACAGCGATTGTCGTGATTTCCGGGGTCGGCGGGTATCTGTCAGCCCCAGTGCTTCCTCAACGCACGCGACGTCGTTTCTGTTCCCACGCGACCGAGGCAGGGTCGAATGCCATTGCACACCGCCGGGAATGTTCGGCGCGAATCGCCGCAGTACCGCAGGCACGGATTTCCGCCCACAGAGATCTGGACCATCTCGACTTGACACTGATCGTGCGGTCCTGTTTTCCTGAATATCTGGTAAAAAATATCTCGAAGGTCGGAAGCATGTTGAACTCCGGCAACTCTCGTCCGGCAAACCGGCCGCGTGCCGCCGCGGATATGTATCCGCATACGCTGCCCGAATCCGAGGCGCCGCCGCGATACGGAAAATCCCTGCTTTTGCCGGCAGCCGCAGTCTTCGTGCCGTCCTTCATTCTGGCGGTTGTTGGCTGGCTCAACTGGAACAACGTGTGGAATGACGCGAAAACCGACATGGAGCGGTCGGCCATGTCTGTGGCCGAATATGGCAAGCGGACATTGCAAAGTTACAGCGTCGCGGCCGGGCGGGTGAATGACCGACTGCGCGGCATGTCGGATGCCGACATCCACGAGGACGAAAGATCGTTGCATGACGACCTTTTCGCAATGCTGGGCGAACTTTCGCAAAGCGATCTTGTCTATGTGATCGACCGTGACGGTCACCCGCTGCTTGCCAGCAACCTATACCCGGTGCCCAAGGAATCTTCGCTTGCCGATCGCGACTATTTTCAGGAGTTGCTCAGGCCGGATCGTCCGGACGTCGTCATCAGCAAGACTTTCGTCGGTCGTTTCGACGGGCGGCTTTTGTTTTCGGTGGCGCGGCCACGCATGAACACGGGTAATCCGGCGCCTGCAGATGGTTTCGATGGTGTCGTTGCCGTTTCTGTCAGTCCGCTCGTGCTGGCAGATGGTCTGCGCGCGCTTCTGTCAGCGCCAACCGACCGCCTGGCCCTGGTGCGGTCTGACGGCTGGGGAATCAGCACAACCAGCGGCCTCGTGGATGCCGGTCAACCGTTGACACGCATAGCGCCCGAAAGCCCGTTTCACACCTTTGCCACCCGGGGCGCTGCCAAGGGGACCTATACTTCGGATACCGCCATGTCCGGTGCAAGCGCGCTGGTTGCAATGCAGAAAATCGAAGGATTTCCGATTTATGCAGTCAGCGTTCGCCCCGGAACCGAGATTGCGGCGCGCTGGTGGGGAATCATGTCGACCCAACTTTTGGTGGGGATTCCCGCCATAATCGGATTGCTGCTGCTCAGTTTGCAGGTGATGCGCGACCAACGGCAGCTTGCGGCATCCAATGTTGCCCTGAAACGTTACAACGATCTGAGCATAAGTCGTCTGGCACGTGCACAACGGTTCGGTCTGGTGGGCACCTTTGAATTCGACATGCGTAGCGGGGTCAGCAGGCGGTCGCCGGAATACATGGCGATCCACGGTCTGCCGGCCGTCGCCACAATTGAAAGCCATGACGACTGGGCCAACCGCCTGCACCCGGATGACAGGCAGCGCGCGTCAAACGAGTTGAGCACTGTTCTCTCTGATACGTCCGGTGCCACAGAATACGCCCAGACATACCGCATCATCACTTCGGCGGGCGAGGTCCGCTGGATTGCGGCGCGCGGCGAAGTGATGCGCGACGCCGGCGGGCACGCGTATATGCTGCTTGGCGCACATGTTGATGTCACGCCCCTGCGAAAGACCGAACTCGCGCTTGCGGAAAGCGATGCCAGATTGCGGCTGGCGCAAGAGGCCGTGGGAATAGGTGCATGGGAGTGGGTGCAGGCGCTGCAGTCGCTGATCTGTTCGCCCAAGATGCTGGATATATGGGGTCTGCCCGCCGATACTGCGACGGTGTCGCTGCGCACTGTCCTGGCGCGTGTGCATCCGGACGACCGCACGCTTATGCGAGACATGATGCGGCAACTGCGTGGCACCCAAACGATCAACCGCGATTTCCGTATCGAACGACCAACTGCCAAAGGCGATTTGGAAACGGTCTGGCTTGCGATGAGGGCCCACGTTGTGACGCCGCTTGAGTCGTTGGATCCGCGTGCAATGGGCGTTGTCTATGACATTACCCAACGCAAGCGGAGCGAGGAACTGACGACACTGATGGCGCATGAAGTCGAACACCGCGCCAAGAATGCGCTGGCCGTGGTTTCCAGCCTTTTGCGCATGACCAAGGCTGACAGCGCAGATCAACTGGCACGCGTGATGGAGGGACGTGTCAACGCGCTGAGCGCCACGATGGGCTTGCTTGGCAAGGGGCGGTGGCAAGATGCAGGATTGCGCGATATCATAGAAAGCGAATTGAAACCCTTCACCAAGTCGGATGCGGGCGACGGGCATGAAATGACGCTTTCCGGTCCGCCGATCCGCGTCAGTGTCGAGACAGCGCAACCGCTGGCCATGGCACTGCACGAGTTGGCGACCAATGCTGTCAAGTATGGCGCATTGTCGGTGCCCACCGGCAGCCTCGACATTGCATGGCGGACCGAGGGCGACCGTATTTATCTGAGCTGGCAGGAAAGCGGCGGCCCACCCCTTTGCGGCGTGCCCCCGAAATCCGGTTTCGGATCACGGTTGATAGCAATGCTGTTCGAAGGCCAGATTCAAGGCGAGATCGAGCGCCGGTGGGAGCCGCCCGGTTTTCTGTGCCTCATGTCGTGGCCGACAAGGCATGTCTGAAACCAACGACCCTCAAGCGTAGTACTGTCCTGTCAAATTGTCTTTCCGCCCAGCCCGTATGCGACCTCTGCTCTGCAAGATCGGGGTCACCAGTTGGGCCATTCAGGCAGGAAGGGCATAGGGCGCAAGTTGTGGCCAGTCAAAGGCTACGCCGGTGCCGGGGGTGTCAGGCGCGATGCAATGCAGTCCGTCCAGAACCAGCGGACGGTTGGTGTAGCGATCAATGGGAAAGGAATGCACCTCCATCCAGCCCGCATTGGGTTGCGCACCGACGAGGCTGACGTGCAGCTCTTGCATCCCGTGCGAACAGACGGGTATGCCGTGGGCAGCACACAGCCGCGCCGCGCGCAGCCAACCGGTGATGCCGCCGCAGTTCGACGCATCGGGTTGCAGGTAGCTGCATTTGGACTGGGCAACGGCATATTCGAATTCATGGATGGTGTGCAGGTTTTCCCCCATTGCAAGTGCCACGCCTGTGGCATCATGGATGCGGGCATAGCCTGCGTAATCATCAGGGATCGTCGGTTCCTCGAACCAAAGCACGTTCAGGGGGCGAAATCCCTCGGCGGCGCGGATTGCCTGATCCACGCTCCAACAGTAATTCGCATCCACCATGAAGGCGCGGTCTGGGCCCAACAGGGCACGCACCGCCTCGGCGCGGGCCAGATCGTCGGCCATGTCTTTTTGACCAACCTTGATCTTGACGGCGCGGTAGCCCTCGTCGATATAGCCGCGCACATTTTCCAAAAGGCGGTCGAGCGGAAAGTTCAGGTCGATCGCCCCACGGTAGGCGCGGCTGCGGTTCGATGCCCCCCCGGCCATCCGCCACAGCGGCAGCCCACCCGCCTTGCCGGATACATCCCACAGCGCGATGTCGATGGCCGAAATGGCGAAAGACGCAATGCCGCCACGCGCAACGTAATGCACCCGCCACTGCATGGCATCATGAAGTGCATCGATCGCCCCGGCAGTCTGGCCCAGTAGAAAGGGCCGCAGGTCATGGTTGATCATCGCAAGAATGGCGCGCCCGCCAAAGCCGCCGGTATAGGTATAACCCGTCCCCTCTACCCCGTCAGAGGTGCGAATGGTCACGGTAACCAGTTCGAAATGCGTGTGGTCTCCGTGTCTGGCGTCGGACAGAACCTCGTCCAGAGGCACGCGGAACAGGCGGGCGGTCAGGTCGGTGATGGTGCGCATGGATCCCCCTCAGGCTTTTACGGCAGAGCGGGCAAGCCGCGCCTGCAAAAGGATGACGATCAACAGGAACGCACCCCGGATCACCGATTGCCAATGCGCCGACAGGCTGATCGTGCCGCGGCCGTTCTCGAAATTCAGGAGGTTGAAGACCAGCCCGAACAACAGCGCGCCCGCCACCGTTGCCGGAATAGACCCCATACCCCCGGTCAGAAGTGTGCCGCCGACGACCACCGCCGCTATCGCGGCCAGTTCCCATCCCGCTCCTTCGAGCGGTTGGCCCGCGCCATAGCCGGAAGCAAGGAACACACCCGCAAGCCCAGCCGCCGCCCCCGAGAAGGCATAGGCAAAGATCAGTGCCCGCGTGGTGTTGAGCCCCATCAAATGCGCGGCCTCGGCATTGCCGCCCACGGCCAGCAATGTGCGACCAAGCGATGTGCGCGCAACGATGAACCAAGCCAGCACCACGACGCCGGCCGTGACGACGATGGTCCAGGGCAGCAGCGGGCCGATCTTGTTCATGCCGAGTGCTGTGAAATCAGACGTCCAGTCCACTGGTACGGTGCGGTTGCCCGACAACGTCAGCGCCGCGCCGCTGGACGCGAGCATCGCGGCCAGAGTAGCCATAAAGGGCGGCAATCGCAGGCCCACGATCAGCCCGGCATTGACGCAGCCCACGGCCAGGCCTGCCGCCACCCCGGCGGGCACGGCCACGATCAGGCCGTGGGGGCTTGCCATCGCGGCCACCACACTCGATAGCGCCACCACCGCTCCCACGGACAGGTCGATCCCACCGGTCATGATGACCATGCACATGCCAACCGAAATCAGGATGAACATCGAATTGTAGCCCAGAAAGGACGATACATTGTAGGCGCCTGCAAAATTGTCATAACGCAGCGTGCCAAACAGCATCAGCAGTCCCAGCGCCACCCAGACCGTAAGGAACGATGACCGCACAAAAGGCCGCATGTAACGGCGCAGATCCAGATCCATCAGACCCTCCGTCCGGTTTGCAGCCAGACGGCCACGATGATGATACCTGCCGTCACCAGCAGCGTGGCTTCGTCCGGCACACCGTTGGCGATCAGCGTGTAGCCGACAAGCTGGATGAATACCGCCCCCAAAAGCGTGCCAAAAATCGGCGCCCGCCCGCCCGACAAGGCAGCCCCACCGACGACAGCGGCCGCGATGGCGTCAAGCTCCATCAACTGGCCAATACGGGCGGCATCCGAGGCAGAATTGATGGCAACGACAATCAGCCCTGCCATGCCCGCCAGAACTGCGGCGATCATGTAGGTCACGATCTTGATCCTCGCGACGGGCGCCCCCGCCAGCGCTGCCGCGCGCTCATTGCCGCCGATGGCCAGAAGATAGCGGCCATAAATCGTGCGTCGCACGATGACTGCGATCAAGATCGTCAGCAGCAAGGCGAGCCAGCCCTGCACCGGCATGCCCAGAATGCGCCCGGTGCCGATCCAGCTAAAACCGGGATTGTTGAAGGTCTGCAAGTTGCCGTTTGTCAGCACCTGCGCAATGCCGCGCCCCGAGATGAACAGGATAAGCGTAGCGATGATCGGCTGCACCCCCAGAAAGCTGATCAGCGCACCGTTGAACGCGCCACACAACGCCGCCGCGACAAGCGGCAGCACCAGCGAGGCCAAAAGGCCAAGACCGGGGTTCGCCAGCGCCCATGGTGACAGGAAGATGATGGGTGCGAGCGCTCCCGCAACCGCCATCACCGCCCCCACGGAAAGGTCGATTCCGCCCGACGCGATGACCAGGGTCATGCCAAGCGCAACAATGGCGATGGTAGCCACCTGGCTGACATTCACCGCCAGCGTTTGCACGTTCAGGAAGTTGGGCGTTATCGCCACGTTCAACACGGCAAGCGCCACCATTGCCACGACCAGACCCAGCAGTCTGCGGTCGATCCGGCGCGTCATGCGGCACCCGACGCGATCGCATGGATCAGCCGGTCTTCAGTCACTCCGGGATTGGTCAGGCGACTGACAGACTGTCCGTCGTGCATCACCACGATTTCGTGCGCGCCCTCGATCAGCTCCTCAAACTCGGACGAGATCAGTAGCACGGCGCAGCCCTGTTCAACCTTTTGCCGGATGATGGCCTGAATTTCCCGCTTGGCCCCCACGTCCACCCCCCGCGTCGGCTCGTCCAGGATCAGAAGACGCGGCTCGATGGCAAGCCAGCGGGCCAGCAGCACTTTTTGCTGGTTGCCTCCCGACAACTCGCGAACCGGTTGGTCCATGTCGGATGTCTTGATCCCCAGAGATGCAATGAACCCCTCCACGATGCGGCGTTCGCGCGCGCGATCAACCACGCCCATGCGCGCCAGACGCGGCAGCAGCGCGAGCGTCAGGTTCTCGCGCACGGACAGGTCTGGGATGATGCCTTCGGTCTTGCGGTCCTCGGTCAGAAAGGCAAATCCCTGATCCACGGCCCAACGGACACCGTCCGGGATGGCGGGGCGGCCGTCCACCTGCAGTGTCCCGCCCGTCATCCGGTCAAGACCAAAGATGGCGCGGGCAGCTTCTGTCCGGCCCGACCCGAGCAATCCGGCCAGGCCCACGATCTGCCCGGCCCGCACCGTCAGGTCCAGCTTGCGCAAACGGCGATCGGTGGACAGGCCTTGTGCCTGCAACACAATCTCGCCGGTTGCCGTGGTGTCGGTGGCAAGTTCGGTCATGCCAGCGGCGCGGATATCTTCGGCACTGCGGCCCAGCATTGCGGCGATCAGGTCCAGCTTGGTTGTATTGGCAATCTGCGCAGCCCCGACGGTCCTGCCGTCGCGCAGGATCGTCACGCCGTCGCAGATCGCGAACAGTTCGTCGAGAAAATGGCTGACATACAGCACCGCCGTTCCCGCAGTCTTCAGTTGACGGATGACGCCGAACAGCACCTCTACCTCGCGTTCGTCGAGTGAGGATGTGGGCTCGTCCATGATAAGCAGGGCCGCGTCCATCGACACGGCGCGCCCGATGGCAACCAGTTGCTGAATGGCGGTGGGATAGCTGCCAAGCGCGCGGTCAAGGTCCAGCGTGATGCCAAACCGGTCCAGCACCTCTGTCGCGCGGGCCCGGGCAGCGCGCCAGTCGATCAGGCCCAACCTTGTGCGCGGCTCGTAGCCCAGCACGATGTTTTCAACCACGGTTCGCTGCGGCACCAGCGTCAGTTCCTGATAAATTGTGGCAATTCCCACCGCTTGCGCGTCGCGCGGCGAACGCAGATCTGCCGGGCGGCCCTGCCAAAGCACTTCGCCGCCGTCCCGGCGATAGACCCCGGTCAGGATCTTGATGAGAGTGGATTTGCCCGCACCATTCTGACCGACGACAGCGTGGACTTCGCCCGGCTGGATGACGAGTGACGCCTCGCGCAGTGCAGGCACCCCGCCGAACGCCTTTGTAATGCCGGTCATGGAAAGCAGGGGTGTGGGCATGGACGATCCTTTTGGAACGGGATGCCGACCAAGTTGGTCGACACCCCGCTTTCACCGACCTGACAGGGAGTGGGTCAGTAGGCTCCGGCTAGGTTGTCGGCGGCGTTCTCTTTGGTGAAAATGCGGTCCTCGACCTTGATCCATGGCTCGACCGCCTCGCCGGCGGCGTACTGCTTCATCGTCTCACATGCGAGCGGGCCAAAGAAGGGCGAGGATTCCACCGTCACCCCCATCTTTCCGTCGATGATCGCCTGCAGCGCATCGCGCGTGCCGTCGATGCTGACGACAAGCACATCTTGGCCCGGCTTGCGGCCGGCGGCTTCCAGCGCCTGAATGGCACCGATGGCCATTTCGTCGTTGTGCGCATAGACGATGTTCACCTCGGGATGCGCTTGCAGCAACGTCTCCATTACCTTGCGACCTTCGTCGCGGGCGAAATCGCCCGAACGGGACTCGAGAATGGTAAAGCGTGCGTCAGAGGCAATCGCGTCGTCGAAGCCCTTCTTGCGGTCATTGGCAGGCGACGATCCGGTTGTGCCCTCCAGTTCGATGATTTTGCCGTCGCCCTGATGGTTGGCGATGACCCATTCCGCGACGCGCTTTCCCTGGTCGATAAAGTCGGACCCGAGGAAGGTCACATAGTCCGTGCCAGCAGTCGCCACCGACTTGTCCACCGAGCGGTCGACCAGAAAGGTCGGAATTCCGGCCGCCTTGGCGCGCATCACAGCCGGGATCAGCGGGCTTTCCTCGCGGGGTGGCAGGAACAACACGTCGATACCTTGCGCGATCATGCTGTCGACATCGGCCACCTGTTTTGCGGCCGATCCACCGGCATCGGTCTGCACCAGGTCCCAACCACAGGTCGCGGCGGTGTCTACAAAGCTTTTCGTTTGTGCGATGCGCCAGGGGTTGTTGCTTTCAGTCTGCGCAAAGCCGACCTTGTAGCTGTCCTTGGCCTCCAGCGGCGGCAGGTCCTGCGCCGTGGCAAAGCCGGTGGCCGACAGGGCCGCGACCATGGCAGCGGCACCAAGCAGAATGCGTCTTTTCATTTCTTCCTCCCAGAAGCGCGGCAGTGCCGCTGTTGCGGGCCCGGTCAGGCCCAGTTGAAATACATCGTCTTTTTTCGGAGATACCCGTCAAAGCCGTGTTTCCCGTCCTCTCCACCCAGACCCGAAAGGCCCCAGCCAGAGTGGAATCCCTGCACCTGTTCGCCGTTGGAACGGTTGCAGTAGATCTCGCCAAAATTCAACCGCGCCGCCGCTGCCATCAGGCGGCGCTGGTCGCGTGTCCAGACAAAGGCCGACAGGCCGTGTTCGCTGTCGTTGGCCAGGCTTAGGGCCTGCTCGAAATCATCGACCACCATTGCCGCGACGACGGGGCCAAAGATTTCGTCGCGCATCACCGGAACGTCGTTTGAGGTGGCGCGCAGCACGGTCGGCGCCATCCAGTGCCCCTTTGAATAGGGGCCATCGCGCAGCGGCCCACCGCGCAGGAGAACCTCTGCACCGGCGGCTATCGACGCCTCGGTCATCGCCTCGACCTTGTCCACCTCTACCCCGCTGATTTTGGGGCCAATGTCCGGGCTGGTCAGCGGCGGGCCAATGGTCAGCGCGGCGGCCTGTGCCGTGAATTTGGCCAGAAACTCGTCGGCAATGGCCCGGTGCAGATACATCCGTTCGTTGCAGGTGCATATCTGCCCACAGTTGGTGAATCGGGCGGTGATCGCGGCCGCAACCGCGCGGTCGATATCGGCATCCTCCATCACGATGAAGGGGGCCTTGCCGCCCAGTTCCAGCCGCAGGATCTTGATTTGCGCGGCCCCTGCGGCATAAATCTCGCGGCCTGCACGGGTCGATCCGGTCATCGTTACCATGTCCGCGCCGTCTACCAGTGCCCGCCCCATCTGCCGACCATCGCCGGTGACAACGTTGAATACGCCGCGTGGCAGACCCACCTGTTCGGCCAGCGCTGCCAGTGCCAGGCCCGACAGCGGGGTGAATTCATGTGCCTTGAGCACAAAGACGTTGCCCGCAACCAGCGCCGGCCCCAGCTTTCGTGCCGCCAGCGCGGAAGGGTAGTTCCATGCGGTCAAACCCACCACGACGCCATGTGGCACGCGGCGGATGTGGATCTCCTCCTCTGCGGAATCCGAAGGCAAGATCTCGCCTTCGATGCGCCGCGCCTGTTCGGCGGCAAAGCGCAGGAAGTTCTCGGTCGCACCGATCTCTCCGCGCGCCTGATCCAGTGGCTTGCCCTGTTCAGTCACCACGATCCGCGCCAGAAGGTCCGTCTGATCCCGGACTGCATCGGCCAGGGCCGCTACCGCTCGGCCCCGCTCGATTGCAGGGCGGGCGGCCCAGGCCGGTTGTGCCCGCCGCGCCGAATCCAGTGCCTCTGTCGCATCATCAGCACCCCCTGCGGGGGTTTGCGCAATGATCGTTTCATCCGTTGGATTTTCGACTGTGTGCGTGTCGGCCGGTCCTTCCCGCCACGCCCCGTCAATGAACATCCGGGCGCGAAACCGCGTCCCGTGAGTGATCATTTGCGCAAGGTCAAGAAGCACTGTTGGCATCCGTTTGGTATGATTAAACAGAAATCAGAAGATCGCAGAATCAACACGGCGTCAAGCCATGATGCGCAATAGGGGCCAAAACTACCGCATAAGCCTGCCTACCCGGGGGAAAGCTGTGCGGTTGGAAAGCCACATTGCAATGCATTGATTATTTTTGGTCTGACCATACTTTCTCACTTGCACGATCTTTGCGCACAAATATAGTCGATCAAAACAAGGATGGTTGCCTATGATGATCGCCAATGACGCCTCGCTTCTGGCCCCTTCGGCGCGTGCCGCCGATGCGCTGGTGCGCGCGATCGAGGCGCGCATCGCATCGGGAGAGCTTGCCGATGGCGCCATCCTGCCCCCAGAGCGCGACCTGATCAACATGTTCGGCGTAAGCCGCACCGTGGTGCGCGAGGCTGTGGCGGTTCTCGCAAGTCGCGGTCTTGTCGAAAGCCGTCCGCGATTCCGTCCCGTTGTGCGAAGGCCGGGCTATGACGCGGCCCTCGCGGCAGCAAGCGGCGTGGTCGGCCATCTGCTGGACCAAAAGGGCGGCGTGAAGAACCTGTATGACATGCGCATCTTTCTGGAGGGGGCGCTGGTGCGCCAGGCCGCCCTGCATGCCCGCAAGGAAGATATCGCGGCCTTGGCGCGCGCGCTGGAGTCCAACGGGGCCGCCGTCTCTGACAGCGCGCGCTTTTACCAGACCGATGTAGCCTTTCACGCGGTCCTGTATGATATCCCCAAAAACCCCGTCTTTCCCGCAATCCAGAAGGCCTTCACCGCATGGCTTGCACCACATTGGGTAAAGATGCCGCGATCACCCGAACGCAATCAGGTCAATTTCAAGCGTCATTCGGACATATGCCATGCCATCAGCGACCGCGACCCGGACGCGGCAGAGGCAGCGCTGAAAGCCCACCTGCACGCCGCCTGGGAATATGTCCGCGGCACGTTCGACGACCGCTGACGGGTCGGCCAGAAGCCAAGAAGGAAGGACGCCAACCATGACGCGCGAAGAGTTCGATCATATCGTCGTAGGCGGCGGCTCCGCCGGATGCGTGGCGGCGGCACGGCTGGTGACGGACGGAAGTCACCGCGTGCTTTTGCTTGAAGGGGGGCATTCCAACCGGCACCCCCTTCTCGACATGCCGGCGGGCATTTTCAAGATGATCAACGGCTCACGTTTCATGCATTACCATACGACTGAACCGCAGGCGCACCTGGGCGGGCGGGCGCATGACATCCCACAGGCCAACGTGCTGGGAGGCGGGTCATCGGTAAATGCCCAAGTTTACATGCGGGGTCGCCCGTCAGACTATAACGGCTGGCATGCAGAGTTGCGCGGCAACAATGACGGCGCGGACTGGTCCTGGGGCGCGGTGCTGAAGTCCTTTCGCGGCATGGAGGACAACAACCGCTATTGTAACGACTTCCACGGCGTTGGCGGCCAGATGAGCGTATCCGACCCCGGCCATATCGACCAGATGTCGCGCTGGTTCGTGCAGGCCGTCCAAGCCATGGGAGAGCCGTTCAACGGCGATTTCAACGGGCCCGCGCAGCGCGGCGTGGGGTTTTACCAGTTCATGAACCGCTTCGGAAAACGGTCCTCTTCTGCGTACGCCTTCCTTTCGGCGCTGGAGGACAACCCGAATCTGACCTTGCGGTTGCATGCCCGCGCCGAACGGATCCTTATCGAAGGCGGGCGCGCCGTGGGGGTTGTTTGGCGCGATAAGGCGGGGCAGCAGCACACGTCCTTTGCCAGGGGCGAGGTGATCCTGACCGCAGGCGCGCTGATCACGCCGAAACTTCTGATGCTGTCGGGCCTGGGTCCGGCAGAACAGTTGCGCAGCCACGGGATCGACGTCGCAGTCGATCTGCCCGGCGTGGGCCAGAACCTGATCGACCATCCCGAGGTGCCGATCATTTCGACAACGAACGGCAAGTATGGCTATTACGGCCAGGGTACCGGCTGGCGGATGCTGTTGAACGGCTTGCAGTTCAAACTGTTCAAGTCGGGCCGCATCCTGTCTGCCGGGGTGGAGGCCGGGGCATTTGTCAACCCGGCAGACCCCGAGGCGGAGCCCACGATTCAGGCCTTTTGTGTGCCCATTGTCTATCTCGACCGCGACACGCTGAGTTTGGTGGAAAACACGCACGGGCTGACGGTGACGACCGTTGTGGTCAAGCCGAAATCACGCGGCACTGTGCAGTTGCGATCCGCTGACCCCGCCGACAAGCCGCGCGTCAGCCCGAACCTGCTGCTGCATCCCGATGACATGGCCACCATGATTGCCGGTCAGCGCTTCTTCCTGCGCGCGTTCCAGACCGAGCCTCTGGCCAGCAAGATCAAACGGCTGGCGATACCCGATCCCACGGCGCTTGACGATGCGTCGCTCGCCGCGCACTGCAAGCGATTTGTAAAGACGAACTACCATCCCGCCTCTACAGCGCGCATGGGGGCAGACAGCGACCCGATGGCAGTGCTCGATTCCCGCCTGCGGGTGCGCGGCATCGAGGGCCTGCGCGTGGCCGACATGTCCGCTGTGCCAGATATCAACGCGGGCAACACCAACGCGCCCGCGATGATGTTGGGCGACCGATGCGCCGATTTCATTCTTGGGCGGGCATGATGGATGTCCGTCGTCTGCAAGAGGAGACTCTTTCAAACACGATCTTATCACCGCGGCAAAATCAGCCCGCGATTTTCATTTCAGGGCCTTTCAGGCAGCGGACACCATCGGCCTGTTCCGACAGCCCTGACGGGTGAACCGTCAGGGTCATTCACAAAGTGACGTTGATCCTTCGAAAGCGGCCACGATGCGGCCGCGCATCGCGAGGACGTTGGCGTTACGCTCGGATTGGCGGTGCGCCAAGGTCCAGACAATGCGGGCACCCCCGTCGACCAGCGGGATCGTACGCAAGCCAGGTCTCTGTTCCGGTATGCTCCATTGGCTGAGGATGCTGAACCCCAGCCCCGCTTCTACCAGATCGAGGATCGCTTCAGTACTTTCTGCTTGAACAAAGCGGCTGGGGGCAGCGCGGGTTGGCCGGAAGAGAAGTTCGTCCTCCAGCCCATCTTCGACAATTCGCGAATAGCTGATGTAGGTTTCGTCGTTGAAAGGCAGCATCCCAAGACACGATCCTTCTGCAAAGGGATGGTCAGACGGCAGAACTGCGACAAGTGCGTCTTCGAACAAAGGCACTGCCGCCAATCCCCGCTGTGTGACGCGTGCACCGACGATGGCCAGATCTATTTCACCGCCAAGAAGCGCCACGGAGAGTGGATAGGCCTTTGTACGTGACCGAAAATCGATCTGGCCGATGTCCGCCGTTGCAAGCCGGGGTATAAGAAGTTTTTGCACAGGATAGGCACCGCCGCTGACCCGGACAGCGGCTGTGTTGCCGCGGCGCGTGCGCTCAAGACGCTCTTCTGCCGCATCAAGCTCGGCCAGAATGCGGACCGCACAATCATAAAGCTGATCGCCAGCCGAGGTCAGGCGGATACGATGCCCCCGCCGGTCAAACAATGCGACACGCAGGTCTGCTTCGGCCTTCTTCATCTGGTGACTGAGAGCCGAGGCAGAAATATTCAGCCGGTCCGCCGCCAGAACGGCTGTCGGCGCTTCGACGACGGCAACCAGCATTCGCAAGATGCGCGTATCGAGGTGCCAAACCAAGGTGCTTCCTTTCTTGCACGCCGTTCAACGCCGCGCCGCGAATTATTCAATATGGCGTCTGTGGCGTAGAGACTAGCCTGTTGATGCAATCGGGAATAAATGAAAATGCGGATATCGGCACAGGTAGTAGTCATCGGCGGCGGCATCACCGGCTGCAGCATCGCCTGGCACCTTGCGAAGAAGGGCCTGACCGACACGATTGTGCTGGAGCGGGCCGAATTGACATCCGGTTCGACATGGCACGCGGCAGGTGGGTTCCACAGCCTGAACGCCGCAAGCAGCATGGCCGCGCTGCAAGGCTACACGATTGGTCTTTATGACCAGCTTCAGGCGGAGAGCGAAGACTCTCTCGGGCTGCACAGGACCGGAGCGGTCTATCTGGCCGGGAACGAATCCTGGGCCGAATTCCTGAAGGTTGAACAGGCACGGGCGCTTGCCGTCGGGGTCACATTGCGCGACCTTTCGATGACCGAGCTGCGCGAGATCGCACCAATAGTCGATACAGACCGCGTCGTTCATGCGCTGTTCGACCCGGCAGATGGTCATCTTGACCCGACAGGAACGACTCGGGCCTTTGCCGCAGGCGCGCGGCGGCTTGGCGTCGCCATCGAACGGCACTGTCCGGTCACGGCGCTGACGCGCGGTGCCGGTGGCTGGACAGTTGAAACACAGCGCGGCACGATCCGCGCAGAAACAGTGATCATCGCCGCAGGCCTGTGGTCGCGCGAAGTGGCCGCGCTTGCCGGCATCGCATTACCTGTGGTCCCGATGGAGCATCAGTATCTGGTCACAGAAGCAATCCCCGGGCTGGCGGGGCGGCCCGAATTGCCGACAATCGCGGACTTCCTGTCGGGCAGTTACTTGCGGCAGGAAGGTCAGGGCCTGCTATACGGAACCTATGAACAGGGACCGCGGCATTGGTCACTGGACCAAACACCCACCGATTTCGGGATGGATCTGCTGCCGCCCGATCTTGACCGGATCGCGCCCAACCTGGAACGCGCGGCCGAACGCATTCCCTGTCTGGCGACTGCGGGATTGAAGCGCATCGTGAACGGCCCGCTGATGGTCTCGCCTGACGGTAACCCGGTGGTCGGCCCCGTTGCGCCGGGTCTGTTTGTGGCCGCAGGGGTGCTGGCCGGGTTCAGCCAGTGCGGCGGCATCGGGCTTGCACTGGCGAACTGGATCGCGGATGGCGAACCGGGGATGGATGTCTGGGCCATGGACGTGGCCCGGTTCGGCACATGGGCAACGCAGTCATTTGTCCGCACGAAAACCCGCGAGGTTTATGAGCGCCGGTATACCCTGACCTTGCCGAACGAGCATTTGCCTGCAGCGCGCCCTTTGCGGACAACGCCGCTTTATGACCGCCTCTCGGCTGCCGGGGCCGTGTGGGGTGCGCAAGCCGGGTGGGAGTATCCCACGCACTTCGCACCCTCTGGGACGCCTGGAGATCCGCCAAGCTGGACCCGCTCTGCCAACTTTCCGCATGTGCGCGCGGAATGTCTTGCCGTGCGTGATGCCGTGGGTCTGTTCGAGACGTCAGCCTATGCAAAGTTTATCGTGTCGGGCTCTGGAACGCTCGATTGGCTGCAAAGCCTGACCTGCAACGCGTTGCCGTCCCGGTCGATGCGTGTTGGTCTTGCACCTCTGGTAGCGCCATCCGGCCGCCTCCTTGGCGACCTGACCGTGACCCGGCTTGACGGGAACCGGGCGCTGCTGATCGGCGCACCGCAGGCCGAGGCGCTTTACGCGCGCATCCTGAGTGCGCCACCAGCGGGCATAAGGGTCGAGAACATGAGCGAGGCTTGGGGCGGCTTCAGCCTCAGCGGACCCGAAGCCCCTGCACTTCTGGCCGGACTGGGCATCGTGCTGTCGCCGTTCAGCGCTGCCTGGCACGAGATTGGCGTCGCGCGCGTTCTGGCGCTCGGGCTGTCCTTTACGGGTGAGGCGGGCGCCGAAGTGTACGCGCCATCGGCGGTGCTGCGGCACGTCCACGATGCTGTTCTTGCCGCCGGGCGGGCACATGGCCTGCGTCCAATTGGCGTCTCGGCGCTGAACGCATTGCGGCTGGAAAAGCTGTACCCGAGCTTTGGATCCGACCTTGGGGCGGATGTAGATCCTTACGAGGCCGGGCTCGAGCGCTATGTCAATGTGCAGCACGCATCACGCGCCTTGATGGCGCGCCGCGCGTCAGTGACACAACGGTTGTGCGGTCTTTTGGTCGACGCAGGAGAAACCGAACCCTCGGGCGGCGAACCTGTGTTGTTAGACGGACGGGGCGCCGTGGGTCGCGTGTGCTCGGCCGCGTTTGGCCATCGGATAGGCGGTGCTGTCGCACTCGCGTACCTTCCGGTTGCCGACGCGATCGAGGGGCGGCCGTTATCAGTACGCGTTCTGGGCCGCGATCTGCCCGCAACTGTCACCTTGCGCCCTCCGTATGATCCCGAGGGCCTGCGTCTGCGCAGTCCAAGCGTTGCAATACGCCGCGAGGCCGCCGAATGAACGACCGTATCCGGCGCAAGGCCCATACCGTGCGCAGCACCGGACCTTCACTGACGCCAATCGCCCGCAGGCTGGAAAACCCTTGGGCACCGCTGACAGCCCTTACCGAAGAGGCGGTTGAAAACCTGATGACGGCCGCGTACCGCATTCTGGCCGAAGGCGGGATCGAATTCCGCAGCGCCCGCGCGCTCGATATTCTGCGCCGTGCGGGACTGAAGGTCGACGGCGACCATCCCGTGCGTCTGCCCCGCGATCTGGTCGCGTACTACTGCGCGATGGCGCCGCACAGCTTTGCGCTGCATTCGCGCAACCCTGAAAAGACGGTGCATTTCGGCGGCAATGTCGTGAACTTCTGCACAGCCAACGGCGCGCCGATGGTATCTGACCGGCTGCGCGGGCGGCGGTATGGAGATCTTGCGTCGCTGTGCGAGATCATCCGGCTGAACAATGCGCTGGGGGCTGTGCACATCTCGGGCGGCGAGGTGGTAGAGCCTACGGACATTCCGGTTCACCTGCGCCCTGTGCACATGGCTTATGCCCACATCACCAACGGCGATCTCGTCTGGGCGGCACGCGGGATCGGCGAGCAATCCGTTGAGGACGCGGTCCACATGGCCTGCATCTCGCGGGCAATCTCGCTTGATGAGCTTGCACAAAGCCCCAGTCTTTACGTTATTACCAACAGCAACTCGCCCCGACGTCTGGATGAGGAACTGTTGGACGGAGCGATCACGGCGGCAAAGTACGGGCAGGCGGTTTGCGTGACGCCGTTCACGCTTGCCGGGGCGATGGCCCCGGTCACGCTTGGCGGCGCACTTGCACTTCAGACGGCCGAAGCGATGGCGGTCATTGCGCTGGTGCAGATGGTCAGGCCAGGAACCCCGGTGATCTATGGCGGGTTCACATCCAACGTCGACATGCGGTCGGGTTCGCCCGCGTTTGGCACGCCCGAATATGTGCGGGCCACGCTGGCCGGCGGACAGATTGCGCGGCGGCTGGGCGTGCCATACAGAACGTCGAGCGTTAACAGTTCGACTTCGGTCGATGCGCAGGCTGCCTATGAGACCCAATTCTCGTTGTTCGCGGCCGTCATGGCGCATGGTAATCTTGTCAACCACGCGACCGGGTGGCTCGAAAGCGGCCTGACAGCCAGCTACGAAAAGATCATCATTGATACCGAGATGCTGCGGGGCTGGGCGGAAAGCCTTCGCCCGATAGAGGCTGGGCCAGAGGATCTGGCAGTCGATGCTATCCTGGAGGTGCCGCCGGGCGGGCATTTCTTTGGAAGTTCCCATACCATGTCCCGGTTCGAGACAGCATTTCACCGACCTCTGGTCTCCGACTGGACAGGCTGGGAAAACTGGAAGGAACGCGGCGCAAAGGATGCGGCCGAAAGGGCAACCGAAGTCTGGCAGAAAGTTCTTGAAGCCTATGTGCCCCCACCCCTCGACCCTGCCGTCGATGAAGCGCTTTTGGCCTATATTGCGAAGCGGACCTCAGACTAAGATGACAACTTAACGCCGAGCCAGATCGACACTGTATCCGCCAACCCGGGCCTGGCACCTGACCGGCTCTCACATCAGCAAGAAGGACGTTCCGATGACTGTATCTTCCCATCATCCTGCGGCACTCCTCTACGCCCGCGAGGTAAACGACGGCCAATTGTCGCGCCGCGAGTTCCTGACCCGGGCAACGGCCCTGGGCTTATCTGCCACGGCCGCATACGGCCTGATCGGCCTCGCCAGCCCCACCGCCGCGCAAGCGGCGCCCGTTTTGGGTGGCACGTTGCGCATGGCGATGGAACTGCGCGCGCTGAAGGATCCGCGAACATGGGACTGGTCGGAATACGCAAATTTCGCGCGCGGCTGGCTTGACTACATGGTTGAGTATGAACGCGACGGAACCCTGCGCCCGATGCTTCTGGAATCTTGGGAAGCCAATGCCGACGCAACCGAATGGACACTCAAGGTGCGCCAGGGTGTGAAGTGGAACAACGGCGACGATTTCACCGCCGAAGACGTGGTCAACAACATTCGCCGCTGGTGCGATGGCACGGTCGAAGGCAACTCGATGGCATCACGCTTTGAGCCGCTGAAAGATCCGGCAACCAAGCAAATGCGCGAAGATGCCGTGGAAATCGTTGATCCAATGACGGTAAAGTTGACTCTCTCGGCCTCCGACATCACGATCATCGTGACCATGTCAGATTACCCGGCAGCCGTCGTGCACAGCAGCTATGACAATGGCGACTTTTCCAAAGAGGCAATCGGCACAGGCGCATACCTGCCTGAAACAAGCCAGGTTGGTGTGACACAGGTTCTGGTCCGCAATCCGGATCATGTCTGGTGGGGCACGGCGGTCTACGGCGGACCCTATCTTGACCGGATCGAGTACCTTGATCTGGGCACAGATGCCTCTGCCGTCGCTGCGGCAGCGCAATCGGGCGAGATCGACGCGAACTACCAGACGACGGGCGATTTTGTGCAGATTTATGAAGCCTTCGGATGGACCGGAACCGAGGCGTTGACCGCATCAACTCTGTCTGTACGCTTCAATCAACTTGCTGAAGAGTTCAAGGACGTGAACGTCCGCCGCGCGTTGCAAATGGCTGTCGACAACAGCATCGTGCTTGAAATCGGCTATAGTGGAAACGGCGTCGTCGCGGAAAATCATCACGTTTGCCCTATTCACCCCGAATACGCCGAACTGCCGAAGTTGAAAGTGGACCCGGCCACCGCAAAGCAAATGATCGCCGACGCGGGACGGGCCGATTTCGAATTTGAACTGACCTCGGTGGACGACTCTTGGCAGTCGGCTACCTGCGATGTCGTGGCTTCCCAGATCCGCGACGCGGGGATCAAGATCAAACGCACGATCCTGCCCGGATCGACATTTTGGAACGACTGGACGAAGTATCCCTTCTCGGCAACGGAATGGGCGATGCGCCCGCTCGGCGTACAGGTTCTGGCGATTGCCTACCGCTCGGGCGAGGCTTGGAACGAGTCCGCTTTCTCAAACGCCGAATTCGACGCAGAACTATCCAAAGCACTTGCTATCGCTGATGCGGATCAGCGCCGCGAGGTGATGAAACGTCTGGAGGAAATCATGCAGGCCGAAGGCGTGCTTATTCAGCCCTACTGGCGGTCTCTTTTCAACCACGCCGATCCGCGCGTGGGCGGAATCGAAGTGCATCCGGCGCTGGAACACCACCACTACAAGTGGTGGATGGCTGCCTGACGACTGGAACCGGGTCCTTCTGCACAGGCAGAAGGACCTACCGCCTGCAAGAATAACACACTTACACCGAGGCAAGACCGATGGCCGCTATTGAGACGCTGTGCCGCGAAATCGCAGTTGCGATGACCGAGCGGCCCAGTGTGACGGGTACGCCCGATGAAGCGTCTTTCGGGCCATGGCTAGCGGATTATCTTGCGACGCTCGGCCATTTCGGCAGCGACCCCGAAATCTGGACCTTTCCGGTGGCTGACGGTGATGCCCGGCTATGTGTGGCACTGCTGGTGCGCCGGTCGGGGTCTGCTGCGGTGCTGCTGACCGGACACTACGATACGGTGACAACTGCTGATTACGGCGACCTCATGCCATTGGCCACCCAACCGGACACCTTGGCCACAGCACTTGCGCTGCGTGTCAGGGACGCGGCTGCCGGCACCGCCGAGGCACGTGCTCGTGACGATCTGGCGTCGGGGCGGTATCTGCCGGGTCGGGGGCTTTTGGACATGAAGGCCGGTCTCGCGGCGGGTCTTGCTGCCATGGCCTCATTCGCCGAGGATCCTTTGGCCACGGGCAACCTGCTGTTCATCGCTGTCCCTGACGAGGAAAATGCTTCGGCCGGGGCGCGCTGTGCCGCCGCGGAATTGGCGTCAATCGCTACAAGCCGTAATCTGAATCTGATGGCCGCGATCAACCTGGACGCGATTGCCGATGATGGCGATGGAACGGCCGGGCAAGTGATTGCACTGGGCAGCGTTGGCAAGATGCTCCCCACAGCCTTTGTCGTCGGAACCCCCGTTCACAGCGGTTTTCCTTTGCGCGGCCTGAACGCGGCGGTGCTGGCCGCAGCGATCGCGCAGCGGTTGGAATGGGCGCCCGAACTGACCGATGAAACCACCGAGGAACCGGGCACGCCGGTTAGCCTCTTGTCGTTGAAAGACGGCAAGGTTGGCTATGATGTGACAACCCCTGCTACCGCCTTTGCGACGTGGAGCGTTCTGAACTACCGACGAAAGCCTTCAACTGTGCTCGACACATTCGAGGCGCTTGTGCGCGAAGCGCTTGTCGGCTGCCTGACCAGCCTGCGTACCCGTGCGGCGCAGTCTGGACAAAATGCAGACGATTCGCCGCCGGTTGCCGTGGTCCGGTACAGCCAACTTCTCGACAAAGCGCGCGGCGCAGACCCTGGTATTGACGCGCACCTGCATCAAGTGGCGGTCGATCTGCGCGACGCAGGGCTGAATCAGCCTGAAATCAGTCACGCCCTGACGGCGTCAGTGTGGCGTCGGTCGGGTTGGGTCGGTCCCGCAGTCGTGCTCGGACTCGGCTCGACACCATATCTGGCTGTAGAACTTGACGATAGCGTGGTCCGGAGCGTCGTTCAGGCTTGTATCGCTGATGCACCCGGTCGTCACGGAGTGTCGTTAAATGCAGTGGAATTCTTTGCCGGAATTTCGGACATGAGCTTTTTCGGCCAGGGTGATACATCAGAACTCGGAACCCTTGCCGCCGAAACACCCGGCTGGAACACGTGCATCGCGCTGGACACGGACAGTTTGGCAGGTGTGCCAACCATCAACATCGGGCCATGGGGCCGCGACTATCATACCCCGCTTGAACGCATCGAGACGGCCTATGGCTTTGGAGCGTTGCCCCGCATAATTCTGGATCTGTGTTCACGGCTTCTTTAATGTGCATATGGGTTGCAAACCAGGCTCTTGCATCCAGTTCCAAATCCGTCGAAATTATTGCAGCCGCCTGACGGTGTTTCGCGCCAGAGGAGCTCATGCCCGTTTTAACGCCGACAGACCATTACGGGTTGATCGTCTGGTTGGGCCGCGTGACCCGCCGGGTTACGCGCGACCTGATCATACACGGCGAAGCCTTGGCCGAGATGGACCTGACCTATGCCGGTTGTGCCGGCGAGGTTCATGCGGGCTTGACGCGGCCCTCGTGTTCACGTGTTCTGGGCCAATATCCGCGCGGGACCGAAATTGCGAATACCCGCCAGGTGTCACTGGTCTCGTCCGAGGAGATGGCCGAGGTGGCCAGGATGCTTGGTCTTGACGCGATGAATTATGCTTGGGTGGGTGCCTCGGTGGTGGTGCAGGGCATCCCCGACCTTACGCATGTGCCCCCATCGTCACGGTTGCAATCTGAAAGTGGCGCGACGCTTGTCGTCGACCTCGAGAATGGTCCGTGTCTTCAGCCTGCCAGGACGATCGAGGCCGACAAGCCGGGCCATGGCAAAGCCTTTAAAGAGGCGGCGAAAGGACGTCGCGGGATTACCGCATGGGTCGAGCGTCCAGGAAAGTTGATGCTTGGCGACAGGCTGCGGTTGCACGTGCCGTCCCAGCGCGCATGGATGGCGGGCTAGCGCAACCGCCTGATGCAACACGTCGTCATCGCGAAAATCAACTTACCGCCCGACTGGTTGTGATTGGCCAGAGCGTCGCAGGCATGGCGGACCGCCCGTGCATGCCCGCCGGGCGCGACCAGATCGGATACCCGCGCCACCCCCGCCCTTGCCTTTTCGACCACTGCCCGCTAACCCCTGATGCGCTGTTAGCATTGGGGTAAAGACATGGACCTGACCGAACTTCGTGGCAAATTCATTGATGCCGTGGCCCGTGCCGCCAATGAAGCTGCGCTGGAAGAAGTGCGGCTGTCGGCCCTTGGGAAAAAGGGGCAGATCAGCGTGCTGATGGCCACCCTTGGCCGCATGGACCCCGATCAGCGCAAGGTGGCCGGGGCTGCGATGAACAGCTTGCGCGATGAGATCGACGCCGCGCTGCGCGCCAAAAAGGCAGGACTTGCGGATGCCGCGCTGAACGAACGCCTCAATTCGGAATGGCTGGACGTCACCCTGCCGGGCCGCCCGCGTCCGCGTGGCACCATCCATCCCGTCAGTCAGGTGATGGAAGAACTGACCGCCATCTTTGCCGACATGGGTTTTTCGGTCGCCGAAGGGCCGCAGGTCGAATCCGATTGGTATAACTTTGATGCCCTGAACATTCCGCCCGAGCACCCAGCGCGGCAAGAGCATGACACGTTCTTCATGCACCGCGACGTGGGCGACGACCGCCCGCCCCATGTGCTGCGCACCCATACCAGCCCGGTGCAAATCCGCGCTTTGATGGATCAGGGCGCGCCGATCCGCGTCATAGCCCCCGGCCGCGTCTACCGCATGGACATGGACCAGACCCACACGCCGATGTTCCATCAGGTCGAGGGCCTGGCGATCAACCGCGACATCAGCATGGCCAACCTGAAATGGTGCCTCGAAGAATTCTGCCGCGCGTTCTTTGAGGTGGACCGAGTCGAATTGCGCTTTCGCGCATCGCATTTCCCCTTCACCGAACCTTCGGCCGAGGTTGACATCCGCTATTCATCGGTCGGCGGGCAATTGCGGATCGGCGAGGGCGATCAGTGGATGGAGATTCTCGGCTCGGGCATGGTGCACCCCAAGGTGCTGGTCGCTGCCGGGGTAGACCCGGACGCGTGGCAGGGCTTTGCGTTCGGTATGGGGATCGACCGGATTGCGATGTTGAAATACGGCATCCCGGATCTGCGCGCATTTTTCGAGAGTGATCTGCGCTGGCTGCGCCACTATGGCTTTGCCGCGCTGGATATGCCCGATCTTGCCGGCGGGCTCAGCCGCTAAGGCAGTAGTGCGGTATCGGCGGACTGATCCAACTGGCCTGAAACAATCATGAACAACAAAACCGCGATGCCAATCAGCACGATCAGACGTAGCGGGTGCCGCTTTTTGTGTCCGTTGGGTATGTTCAACATGCGATGCATCATGGGATCGGCTTAGTCAAAGCGTTCAGTGAAATTATGGCGAATAGACCCACCCTTTCGCCACAAGCCGTTTCCGATGCGGAAACCGCGGCCGCCGCGCTTCCCCTTCGGCCCCCTTTGCGCTAATCCCGCCCATGACGTTGACCACAGGATGCTTGCGATGAAATTCACCCTCTCCTGGCTGCAAGATCACCTTCAGACCGAGGCCCCGCTCGGCGATATCCTCTATGCGCTGACCGACCTGGGGCTTGAGGTGGAAGAGGTTGTAGACCCGGCCGCGCGTCTGGCGACGTTCACACTGGCGCGTGTTCTGCACGCTGAACAGCACCCGGATGCCGACCGTTTGCGCGTCTGCCGGGTGATGACGGATGAGGGCGAGAAGCAGATCGTATGCGGCGCCCCGAACGCGCGCGCTGGCATCACGGTGGTGCTGTGCAAGCCGGGTGATTACGTGCCCGGCATCGACACAACACTGGGTATAGGCAAGATCCGGGGCGTCGAATCACACGGCATGATGGCGTCTGAGCGCGAGCTTGAACTGTCGGACGAACATAACGGCATCATCGAACTGCCGTCAGGCGAGGTGGGGATGCGCTTTGTCGACTGGCTGGCCGCGCACCGCCCCGATGCGGTGGACCCGATGATCCACGTCAAGGTCACGCCCAACCGCCCTGATGCGCTTGGCGTGCGCGGCATCGCGCGCGATCTGGCGGCGCGGGGCTTGGGCACCCTGAAGCCGCTGGCCGTTCCGGACATCGAAGGCACTTTTGCTTGCCCGATTTCTGTCTCGATCGAACAGGGCCTGAAGGCAAAGGGCTGCCCGCACTTCGCGGGCCGTCTGGTGCGAGGGGTGCGCAACGGTCCCTCGCCCGCATGGCTGCAACAGCGGTTGAAGGCCATCGGGGTGCGGCCGATTTCGGCGCTGGTCGATATCACCAACTATTTCACCTTTGGCCTGAACCGCCCGTTGCACGTCTTTGACGCGGCCAAGGTCACGGGCGGTTTGCGCGTGCACCCGGCTGCGGGCGGCGAGACGTTTCTGGCGCTGGACGGCAAGACATACACCCTGGCGCCCGGCATGATGGTGATTTCCGATGACATGGGAATCGAATCGCTTGCCGGTGTGATGGGCGGCGAGGCGTCCGGCTGTTCGGAGGCCACCACCGATGTGTTCATAGAATCCGCGTATTGGGACCCGATCACCATTGCCGCCACGGGTCGCGCGCTGAAAATCAACTCGGATGCGCGCTATCGGTTTGAGCGTGGGGTGGACCCGGCGTTCACCCTGCCCGGCCTTGATCTGGCGGTGCAAATGGTGCTGGACCTGTGCGGCGGCGAGGCGTCGGCGCTGGCGCAGGACGGCGCACCCCCGGACATGACACGCAGCTATCGGCTGAACCCCGCGCGGCTGATCTCGCTGGTGGGGATGGAGATCCCCGAGGATGTGCAGCGCCGCACCCTGTTGGCACTTGGATTTGACCTGAACGGCAATGACGTGACGCCGCCGACATGGCGCCCCGACGTGCTGGGCGACGCGGATCTGGTCGAAGAGGTGGCGCGCGTTGCCTCGCTGGCCAAGCTGGCGGGGGCGCCAATGGCGCGCAGCATGCCCGGCGTGCCCAAGCCGATCCTGACCCCGCTGCAGGCGCGTGAGCGGGCCGCACGGCGCACGATTGCGGGTCTGGGGTACAACGAATGCGTGACATATTCGTTCATCGACGCCCCTGCCGCGCGTCTGTTCGGGGGCGGGCATGATGCGGTGCGGGTGGAAAACCCGATCTCGTCCGAAATGACACATCTGCGCCCTGACCTGCTGCCCGGCCTGCTGCGCGCTGCCGCCCGCAATCAGGCGCGCGGGTTCATGGACCTGTCACTGGCGGAAATCGGCCCTGCCTTTACCGGCGGAGAACCGGGCGATCAGCACTTGCAGGCTTGCGGCCTTCTGGTCGGCCAGTCGGCCCCGCGTGACCCCTATGGCAGCCGCAGGCCGGTGGATGTATTCGACGCCAAAGCCGATGCCGAGGCGGTTCTGGCTGCCCTTGGCGCACCCGCCCGCGTGCAGATCACCCGCAAAGTGGCGGCCTGGTGGCACCCGGGCCGGTCGGGCGCGATCAGCCTTGGGCCCAATGTCATGGCCACGTTTGGCGAGGTTCACCCCCGCATTCTGGCTGAGATGGGGGTCAGGGGCCCGGCGGTTGCGTTCACGGTGATGGTCGCATCAGTGCCGTGGCCCAAGGCGAAAACCCCAACGCGCCCGGCACTTGGCATCAGTGACCTGCAGGCGGTTGAGCGTGATTTCGCCTTTGTCGTCGCTGCCGGGGTCGAGGGGCTTACGGCGGTGAACGCGGCCCTTGGCGCTGACAAGGCGCTGATCACCGAGGTCCGGCTGTTCGATCAATTCACCGGCGCACAGGCAGAAGCGCAGATGGGTGCGGGCAAGAAGTCGATCGCGCTGACCGTCCGCCTGCAACCCACGACCACGACCCTGACCGATGCCGAGATCGAGGCCACCTCGGCCAAAATAATCGACAAGGTCACCAAGGCCACGGGCGGCACGCTGCGGGGCTGACTGCTTCCCGCAGACAAAGGGGCCTTGTGGCCTAACGGCGGGGCCTGGACTTCCATGTTCCCAACCATACCTTGAACCGGCCCCACACGCCGGCGGCCCTGCCTCGTGCGGCAGTGGCGGAGTCTTCGACCCCATCCCAGGTCTGGGCCGCATCATCCAGCGCCGGATCAATCGTCCGCTCGCGGAATTGCAGCCACATGCGGCGGATCATGAACACCAGGAACGCCAGTACGGCCAGGATGAAAATGTTGAGCCAGGGCAGTATCGTCACATCCGGGCCGACTACCTGCCTGACCGCCACCGCATTCGGAAAGATCGTCATGAATTCGTTGCGCCAGCCATAATGCGTGACCGAAACCCATTTCGGCGTCTCAGCGTTCGAGGTCAGGGCCTGCGCCTCGGTCTGCAGGTTGGAACTGTCCAGCTTGAAGTATGGCGGCCAGCCCCAACCGGTATCTTCATTGCGATAGACGATCACCTTGCCGTTTGCCCGTACCGCATTGATGAAGCGCACATCCCGATTGCCGATGGCCGCTGTGCCACTGTCTGGCCCGGCCCAGAAGATCGAATTCTCGCCGAAGTCGATCCGCCGGTTTTCGGTGCCCACGATAAGCACGATGTCGCGCTGCGGCAGGGTATAGTGGAAGAACCCGAATATCACAGACGCAATCAGCGTCCAAATGGTCCATTTCAGATATTTCATTGCAGCCTCACTGGAAGTTCAGGATGTAGATCGTGGCAACAAAGGCAAGCGTGGGAAGGATATAAATCAGCCAGAGCAGGCGTTTGCGCAGACCCTTTTCATACATGGTCATGCCCGCCTCGATATAGGCATCGCGGTCACCCTCGACTTCGCCCGCATCAAACCGCTTTTCCAGCGTTTCGCGCCGGACCGAGCGGGAATAGATCGAAACCAGAAAATAAACTGCGGTCAGCGCAATTGCGCCCACCACGCCAAGCCTGATCCAGCCCATGATCATGCACCCCCCTTTTGCACCGCACCCCAAGGCCCCACGACACGCCCCAGATCACGCGCGGCAGCGGGTGTGGGGCGCTTTCGGTCATCCATGCCGGGTTCCGGGCCGAACAGGGCCGCACGCGCGCCCTGTTTGTCCACGGCATACTCGCGCGCCAGAAACTCCGCCACATACTGCCGCTTGCGGTCTGACCATGTGGCATAAGAGGTATAGAACAGCTCTTTATGCACGATATACATCTGTCGCACATCCATGGGCGACAGTTCCGACAGCAGCATGTTGACCTGATCGCGGTCTTTGTGGGCGCGCGCGCGCAGTGTGTAGAAGTAGGCCGGATGTTCGCTGGTGATGCGGGGCCATGCGCCCCCGGCCTCGATCCAGCGTAACAGCGCCGCCAGCCCCTGAAACGCGGGCGGCAGGCCGGCCCCCAGCCGCTGCGCCACTTGGCGCAACTCGGTCCGGCGCGCGTCACCAACCGCAATCCCCAGCGCGTCTGCCGCCTCGACCAGAATGAAATCCATCTTCTGGCGAATCACCGCCGCCGCATCCATGCCCCGCGCGGTGACGATGGGTTCGGCCAGTTCGTTGCGTTCCAGCCAGTCGGCAATCTGGTTGCGGTTGGTCATGTCGAACACCGGCGAAATCGGCATGGACCCAAGGCTTTCGCGGCCAAGGCTGGAAATCGCGGCCGGAAACGGCACATCGCGAAACACATAAAGCCCACCGAAATGGCTGGTCCAGAAATTCGGCTGTTCAAACGTCATCTGCGGCAGATTGATCGGCACCCGTGTCACATCACCGGTTTTCGTGGCCAGTCCGATCATTTCGGCAATCAGCACGTCATCGCGCCAGGCATCGGGGGCGTTGCGGAATTGTTCGATTTTGGCGCCCAGCTTTTCGGCATCGGCGACGTGGCCGCCGATTGTATCCGCCTCGACCGTGATGCGGCGGATATCCAGAAGCTTGGCCGGCTCCGATATCTCGAAGACCGAATTCTGCAATTCCCCCGCCACCGCGTCGCGCGCGGTCAGGGCAAACAGTTGCGATTCGTTGGTTTCGATGAATTGCCGGATGATTCCGCGGCTGGTCGAGAATTTGGCATTGAGCAAAGGCGCATGCTTTTGCGCCGTGGTCAGCAGGATGAACTGCCGGTTTGCGCCATTGGGGTTCAGATACAAATCATCCCCCAGTTCCGCCCCGATTTCCGGCGAATAGCCTGAGATATCGATATGGAAATCCGCAAGCCCGGTCTCGCGCCCGCACAGATGCGTCATCGCGCGCTTGTAGCGGTCAACGAGGGCGGGCGAGGAAACCTCGATCAGGTTGCCAAACATCAGGCCTTTTTCAATCAGCCGACGCATCCGTCCCTCCGGCGTTTATCGTCTTAGAGAAGCCGTTGGGATATGTCCGCAGGCGCCGGGAAAAATGGTTCATCACCCCTTCCCCTCCAAATACCGCCGTTTCGCCTCTTCCGTCCGCCCGAAGTCCCGCACCATCCCCTCGATCGCCACTTCATCCGACTTGTCGGCATAGCGGAACTCACTGTCCGCGTAGCGGTTGATTTCTTGCAAGACCATGTCCACCGTGATCGGGGTTGTCATGCCCCGGATCATCGCCAGCTTTTCGTCATAGGGCTTGAACAGGAACAGGTCGGGGTCTTCCATCCAGTCATCGGGCAATTCGAAATCCATCGCCCGCACCTTGACCGCATCGGTGATGTTCTTGATCGCGCGCCCGGTAAAGCGCGGGTCGGCAGATTGGATCGCCTTCAGATAGCGGCCGATTTTCGCAATCGTATCAAGCGGGCCGATCTCTGTGGCCACCCGGTCCCAGACACGCAGCAGGCCGTCCTCATGCGGGCGCGCGTGGCCGGCAAAGCTGGCGGCAACGGCGCGTTTGATCTCTTGTGCGGCGAACAATTCGTGGTCACCCAAGGGGATCTTGTGATTCTTGCCCAGCAGCAGCGACAGGATGTCGATGTAATCTTCCTGCGTCTGGGGGCCATCGACCAGAAAACGCGCACCCGCCCGCTGGCGCAGCGCATCGTCGACATTCTCGGGAAAGTTGCTGAACATGCCAAAGGTGCAGTTGCCGCGCACGACCGTGTTCGCACCCGCAAAGGCGCCCATGAATACCGCCGTCACCTCTTGCTGACCTGCACTCGACTGCCGGTCACCGCGCTTGCCCGCGACCTGATCAATGTCGTCGATGGTGCCAAAGCCGATCACGCCGGGATCCAGCACCGCATCAATGAACGCCTTGGCGTTCTGGCCCGACTTGCCCTGATAGCTGTCGATCTGGTCAATCGAAAAGTTCTGATAGCGGAATGGATACCCCGCCACGGCACAGTAATCATTCAGCAAACCCGCCATCATCTGGATCAGCGTGGTCTTGCCGGTGCCGGGTGCGCCGTCGCCCATGAAGGTAAAGATAAAGCCGCCAAGTTCCGCAAAGGGGTTCAGCTTGCGTTCGAAATCATAGGCCATCAGCATCTTGGCCAGGCGAAGGCTTTGATATTTGGCAATATGGTTGCCCACCACCTCATGCGGTTTCTTGAACTGCATGGTCAGCGCGCCGCCCTTGGACGCGCGTGCAGGCTTGAAGCCGGACAGCGTCAGCCCGTCCGCCTCGACCTTCCAGGACCCATTTACGAACGCCCCGACCCGCGGGGCAGATTGGGCGCGCAGGGCGATCTTTTCCATCATCGCCTCGCAAAAGGCAGCGACCGTGGCGGCAAGGCGCCCCTCATCGGACGCGTGCATGGCGATGTCCTGATCCAACTCCCACAGCGCGCCTTGCAGGGCCAGAGGGGCGTTGTCGGTCAGCATTTCGTCCACGCTGCCAACTTCGACCGTCGTGGCCCCCAGATGTGGCGCAAGAAGAAACGCGGTGGCATTGGCAAATGTATAAAGGGTCATCAGCGCTTCGGCCGACAAAAGCTCGGTAAACTCGGCACGTCTCAGGTCGGGCAGGCGGCCTTCGAGGTTGGCCTTCTTCAACTCGACCAACCCCGAGCGATCCGAAAACCCCGCCCCCATCGCCAGCGCGATTGCCAGCCCCCGGCGCACGG
>JBBRBJ010000036.1:0-32756 GCA_038205925.1 Rhodobacterales bacterium
ATTATCCGTTCATATACCCACCAAACGCCGACGCCCCCGATGATCAGGCTGCCGCCCCACAGCAGCCCTCGACCGGCATGCAGCATGTAAAGTGCTGGCATCACCACAAGTGCAAGGCCGATCTGAGCGAGTTCAAGTCCGATGTTGAAACCCAAAAGCGCAACGGCGAGTTCACCCCCGGAAAGGTCGAGAGCGTCGAGCGCCGTTGCAAAGCCGAAACCGTGAATGATGCCGAAGAATGCCGCAACCCCGGCGCGCGGGCCGGGCAGGAACGGGCGAAGGTTATCGGCACTGGTCAGCACGATCGACACGGCCACCAGAAGGTTGATGATGTCAGTCGGCGGGCGCAGCACTTGCAAGGTTGCGGCCGTCAGCGTCAGGGCATGGGCCAGTGTAAAGCCCGAGATGGCGAAGATCACCTGTTGCACAGCCCGTCGAGGTGCCAGCCCCGACGCAACCGCGGGCAACATCAGAGCGATCAGGAACAGCATGTGGTCCGCTCCGCCCAGAAGATGTTCCACCCCCGAGCGCAGGTAGTTCACGAATGACGCAAGCCATCCTTCGCTGTCCCCATCAAGCCGCACGCTGGGCTGCCCCGCATCCAGCATGACCGAGGTGGCCGTTCCCGCAAACCGCGCCTGCACCAGTTGGCGGTGATCAGGATCGATATCGTGAAACATCCGGGTTTCGACCGTCAGAGTTTCATCAGCCGACGGACACAGGGCCGTCAGTTCAAGGTCAAGGTAGGACAGACCCGCCCGATTGCTGGTGCCCGCATCCCGGTACTCCAGCGGGCACTTGCCCCCTGCCGTCAGGTCCAGCCTGTCGACAACATAGGCTGTCACCTGCGGCAAGCGCTCTTTCGCTTCGCCCCAGGTGATGCGCCCGTCAAGATCCGCGTCCAGCCAGACCGCGACCTCGATATCCCGAAACGTCATACGCAGGTGCGCCGCGATTTGCGGGCCCTCACGCGACAGCGTCAGATAAGAGCGTGTGGTCTCATGTGCCAAGGCGACGCCCGGCACCATCAACATGCACAGAAGTAGCAGACGGATCATGGCGCGGCCCCGGGGGATGGTGAAATGCCAAGGGCGTTGATCAGCAGGCCTTCTTCGGCCATCCAGTCAGCCACCGGCGTTGCGGCTTCGGGCTGTCCCGCCGCACGCGCCGCTTCTACCAGTATCAACGCGTCTTCGTATTCGTGCTGCAGCGCCCAATTGACCTTGGCCCTTTCCAGGGCAAGTGCCGGATCGCCGGCCACATGCAAAAAGTAGATGGCTTCTTCGCGGGCATGTGCGCCCAGTTCAAGTGCGATGTTTTGCAAAAAGCGACTGTCAAGTTCCTCCTGCACCGACGCCAAGGCGTTGCCATCGCCCAGTGTCTTTGCTGCAATCGCCTGGCGAAGCAGCACGCCATCAACCGGCGGCTGCCCATCAAGCACCACCGCGATTTCCTCGGGCTGGCCATTTGCAAGCAAGGCATCGGACAGTTGCAGCCGGAGACGCAGCCCCTTCGGGTCTGCTTCAGACGCGCGGCGGAAATGGGCCACAGCCGCAGTCTTGTCGCCGCGGGCGACGGCCATTTCCCCCAAGAGGCCCATCACGACCGGCCGCAGTTCGGGCCCGAACAGATCTGCGCGCGCCAGCATCCGGGTCAGACGTTCTGCCAGCATGGGTGCATCCTTGCCAAGGACCATCGTGGTTGCCTGGCAGATGAAGCCAAGTTCCGGGCGGTTGAGGTTCGATACAGCCTGACAATCGGCCACGGCATCGCGAAACCTGCCCTGCACGGTGGCGATGGTGGCACGCTCAAGCCGAGCCGCCAGATTTCGCGGATCCTGTTTCAATGCCTGATCCAGCAGCCCCAAAGCACCCTGGAAGTCGTGCTGATACTGGCGTGCCGTGGCGGCGAGGATCAGTGCCTCGGTCCCGGGTTCAGGCGCACGTAAAAGCGGGCCAAGAACACCAAGCGCGGCCCCGACGATACGCGCGTCCCCCGCAGTGCGCCCTTCATTGATCAGACCGCGTGCGGCCGCAAGGCGGGCAGAGGTCGGGGCATCATCGGGACGGGCCGCAAGCAGCAAGTCGCGCAACGCGTCTGAAAATGTTGCCGATTGCGCAGCAGTCGCCACAACGGTGTCATCCGCAAGGGGGGCCGACGATTGACGCGTGCCAACCGAAAGCGCCGCCACAACGGCAAAAGCAGCCACCATCACCGCCGCTGCGGAAAGATAGCGGCGGTTCATGCGTCGCCCCCCTGCGAAAGGCGAAAGGCCAATACAATGAGTGCGATGGCAGAAATCCAAGAGCCTGCAATCCGCAATGCAATCCTCGCTGTCGAATGGCCGCCGACAAGACCGGCCAAGGCCATGGCGTTGGCCGCAATCAGAAAACAACCCACGACAACCCCGATCCAGGGCATCGCGATCACCACCGGGCCCGCGTTCGGGGCGGCCTCGGGCAATCCTGTGTCAGCGCCGATCACCACCCCTGCGCAAACCGAAAGCACCGGCGCCAGAAGTTTGACAGAAAGACCGGACGCAACCATCAGCCCGGTGATCAACGCCAGTCCAAGCACGGCCGTTCCGGCGAAGGGCAGAGCGCTTCCGACCGCAAGGCCGAATACGATCGCTGACGACAAGCTGAGCAAAGCCACCCGCGCTATCGCGCCTCCAAGGTGCCCAAGCAAAAGGCCAAGGCAGAGCAGCAACAGAAAATGTTCGATCGCAAGAAACGGATGTGCCACGCCCGCGTAAAATCCGCCGCCGCCTGGAAGGGTACCGTGTGCCGCGGCAGGAAAAGGGATCAGTACAAAAAGCGCGGCACGTCGGATCATGCGATGCCTGTCAGGAACGCAGCCCCCAGAAGGGCAATCACACCACCTGTTGCGCGGACACCCACCCGCCCCGCGCGTGTCACCCGCAGCATGCCCAAGGCGATGCCTGTCAGGTGCAGCGCCCCTGTGGCGATCACGAACCCAATCGCAAAAAGCAGCGGGTCGGCACTGGAAGGCAGTGCGGCGCCATGGGCATAACCGTGGAAAACGGCAAAGCAGGCAACGATCACCATCGCCCCCGCGACCGGCAAGCGGATTTCAGCCAACACCAGTAGGCCCAGCACGATCCCTGAAACGGCAATGCCCGTCTGGAAGCCTGGCAGTGGCAGTCCTGCTACTCCCGCCGCAGCCGCCACGGCCATCATCAACGGAAAGGTCACCGGCAAAAGCCACTGCGACGGGTTGCCAAGGATGCTGCCCCACAGGCCAATCGCGATCATCGCGATCACATGTTCAAGGCCGGTGATCGGGTGCAAGATGCCGGAAGTAAAGCCACCAAGATCATTTCCCGTATGGGCGAGAGCGGGACTGGCGGCCAGCAGGATCAGCAGCGCAAGTACGCCAGATTTGGTCGCAGGCATGGATGTTCTCCCGGTGAAATCACGTTTAGTTAACGTACGAGGGGCGGGGCGGCCAAGTTTCGGCCGAAATCAATAGAGTCCTTCGATTTCCAACGGAAGACGCCGAACCGGTTTGGGTTCTGCAAGAATGGTGCCCTTGTCATCAGGGACGGCCTCGATGGCCTTCAGGCGCTGAAAACGGTTTTGCGAGACGGCGGCCACGTCCGCCCGATTGCGCAGGATCGTCGGGCGCATGAACACGAACAGGGTTTGCCGGCGGGCAGACTCGGACCGCGACCGGAACAAACCACCAATCACCGGAAGTTTGCCAAGGCCCGGAACCTCGGACCGGTTGCTCTGGCGATCGTCAGTGATCAGGCCGCCCAGAACGATTGTACCGCCGTTGTCGGCGATAACGGTCGTTTTGATGCTGCGCCGGTTGGTCACGAGATCGGCCGCACCAGCCACAGCGGTATCCACCAGGGAAGACACTTCCTGACTGATCTCAAGCTGTACCGATTCACCTTTGTTTACCCTCGGTGTGACACGCATGGTAATGCCGACGTCCTGACGCTCAATCGTCGTAAAGGGGGTCTGAGTGTTACCTTGGGTAGAGAAAGAACCCGTGCGAAACGGCACGTTCTGACCGACGATGATTTCGGCGGCCTGATTGTCGAGTGTCGTGATACTCGGGGTCGACAGCAGGTTCGCCTTGGTTGACCGCCCGAGCGCCTGCAAAAGCAGGCCGAAACTGTCACCACGCGACAGGCCGATGGACAATCCGCCCGGCGCCACGGCGCGGGCGACCGGGGCCCCGAGCAACGCCAGAATATTGGCAAGTTGCGGCCCGCCCTGCGAAAACGATGTGGCCGCAAAGCCGCCCGCAGGGGCCGCAGCGCCCAATCCAAGCTGGATGCCCAGTTGTTCCGAAATATCGCCCGAAACCTCGACGATCGCAGCCTCGATCAACACTTGCGGGCGGCGCTGGTCCAGCGTGGCAATCAGATGTGCCAGATCCGCCTGCACCTCGGCACGGGCGCGCACCACGATTGAATTGCTTTCCAGCACCGGTTGGATCGTGATGTCTTCGGCGGCCAACGACGTAACGGGCGGGGGCACCACAATCCGCACGTCGGCAGTACCGTCTGCATTAAGCGCGGCGGGGTCCACTTCAGCGGGCGGCAGTGCCTGCGCGACCGGATTGCTGACCGCAGATCCCGAAGCAACCAATCCGCGCAATACCTCGGCCATTGATGCGGCATCGGCATATCGAAGACTGTAAACCCGCGTCACGGGAAGGGACGATGCAATCTGGCGCCCGGGCACATCGAGACTGCGGACAATTTCAATCACCGATTCATACGTTGCCTGATCAGCGCTGAGCAGCAGCATGTTGGACCGCGCATCGACCGTCACCTTTGGCGAGAGGTTGCCAACCGAAGGATTGCTGCCAAGGATGCCTTGAACTGCGGCACCGACTTCGGTCACGTCAGCGTTACGAATGCGAATGCTGTAGACTTCATATCCGTTGTCGGTATCGAGCGACCTTGCAATGTTCTCGATGCGGTCGACGTTTTCCTTGGTGTCGGTGATGACCAGAGTATTGGTATCAATCACCGCCTCGATATAGCCGAATGAGGCCACCAGCGGGCGCAGCGCGTTCACGGCGGTCGCGGCCGGAAAATTCTTCAGCGGAACCAGACGCGTGATCACGTCCAGCCGGCCCGAGGGAACACCATCACCCGGCGCCGAACCACCTTCGCGGACTGAGGCTTGCGGAACAATGCGCCACAGCTTGCCCGCTGGCAGTGCCGCAAAGCCGCGCACGGCCAGCACCGATTGAAAAAGCTCCCACACACCGTCGCTGTCCAGCGGTTCGGTTGATATGACGGTGACTTGCCCGACCACATTCGGGTCAAGGATCAGCGTGCGGTCTGTAATTTCAGAGACCTGTTCCGCCAAGGCGCGCAGGTCTGCGTCGCGCAAGTTGATCACGAAAGTCGGCTTTTCCGCCTCTTGCGCACGGGCGGGGGCGGAAAGCGCGACAAACGCGACAAGGACCACCGAGAGAATTCTGACCAGCAGCATCGGGATCCTGTTCATCTGAGAGGGAAAGTCATGAAAATCGTCTGGCCGCCGCGGACCACCGAAACAGTTGCCTGTCCTGCAGCTGCGACTTCATCGAAGTAAAGCTGATCATCTTCAACTTTGCCAACCTGTTTTCCGTTGACGGTCGTCACAATATCGCCGGGGCGAAATCCGGCCTGGCGGACGCCGGGCGATGCAGAAGCGCTTATGCGATACCCCTCGTCTGTCGGTTCCAGCCCGAGACGTTCGACCACACCGTAGGCGTCATTCTGAATGGCTGTGCGGTAGCGGGCGATCACTGCATCGGCATCGTTTGGATTGGCCGCGATCGTCTGACCGTTGCCGCCGTCCTGTGGCGCAAGATTGCCGAGATTAAGGGTGCTTCCAGTCCCTGCCTGCGGACCCGCGGCGATTTCCACAGGAAACGACAAAAGTTCGGCCTTTCCGTCAACCAAAAGCACGACATGATCGGCGAACACTTCTGACAGTTGCGCTGACGCGGTGATGAAGGACCCTGGTGCGTAGCTGGCAATCGGCGTCTCTCCGCCCTGAATCATCGCGCGGGAAAAACTGGCAGGAGCGGCCAAAGTTACCCCCAGCAATCTCAGTTGAAGGCTGGTTTCCCCCACCGGGGAATCGTCGGTCACGATGACAGGCGTCGTGGCAGGCACGCCAAAAGGGGCAAAATCAAGTATTGGTGCAAGGTCGGCCCGCATTGGTTCTGGCAGTGGTGACGACGCGGCATCCGCCGACGTTTCGACCGACCCGCTTTGGCCCAGAAATCGCCACACCACGGGGGCGGCAGCTGCGCCGAGCAAACTTACCGAAAGGCTTGCACAGATCCAGTATACGAGTGTTCCTGTCAGTCGTCTCATGGCTCTGCCCGCTGTTTCGCGCCGACGTCGATAAAACCGGTCAAACGCGCGACCGCGCCCCCGTCTGCCAGGCGCAGGGCGCGCAGATCAAGCCTGACCAGATCAGGATCAGCGGTTGTCGTCTCCTCAACTTCAATCCTCAGTTCCAGCCCCAGTATGGGGGCTGGCTGAAAATCAGGCTGAAGGTTTAGCCTGCGTTCCGCAAGGCCGTTTTCAAGTACCCAAAGCGCAATCGCGCGATCTTCAAGACCGCCTATCCGGGCGACATGCGCCTCGACCGCCGAAAGAAACGCAACGGCCGATACTGCAAGCACAGACAGCGCCACAAGCGTTTCTATCAACGTAAAGCCTGATTGCGAATCGCGGGTCATGCGGGTGCAGCCGTTGCTTGCGCAAGCAATCCGTCAAATCGGACCGTCCAGGAGTTGCGCGGACCCGCGATGGTCAATGCGGCAGGATCACCCAAGCCATCGGGCCGAATGATCAAGGCGCCATCAGACGCGGTGTCGCGTTGAAGGGCGATCCCGCCGGGCAAGTCGTAGCCGCCAGCAAGCCGCGCAGTTGCGGGGGGCTTCCCGTCGGCACGGGTCACGAAATAGCCAGAGGCGTGCCATTCCAGTCGCAAGGGTTGTCGCGTTACCATGGCTTCATCCACCGCAAGGGACAGCATCTCGACAAGCCGGCGCGATTCGGCCTCAACCTTCTGCGCCGCAGAGCCGCGGCCAAGACCAATAACTGCGGCCGAAGTCGCAACCCCGATGAGAACGAGCACGATCATCATTTCGATCAGAGTCAACCCGGCGTCGCCCTGTCGTGACATGGCTATGTTCCCGCAACCTTGTCCGGAGCACCATGAATGATGTCTCCATCGACCCCCTCTCCTCCCGGCGCGCCATCTGCACCAAGCGATATCAGGTCAAAGCCGCGCGCACCTTCGGATGCCGGTTGGCGGTAGATGAAGGGATTGCCCCAGGGATCGACGGGAACCCGGGGCAGATAACTGTCCGGGCCCCAATTGGGTGGCACCGGCGAATCGACGGGCCGCTGCGCGAGGGCCGACAACCCCTGTTGGGTCGTCGGATAGGTGCGATTGTCGAGGCGGTACATCTCAAGGCTGGCCGCGATCGTGCGCAGATCTGCCTGCGCCACCGTCACGCGGGCCTGATCAGGTCGACCGATCACATTGGGCACAACAAGCGCCGCCACGATTCCTATGATGACCAGAACGATCATCATTTCGATCAGCGTCACACCAGCATCCCGACGGCGGCGACAGCGCAAATTTTTCGCCATGGAATCACCTTCCGGACCTAAGTAACGAAACTCTTCATGAATCCTTTACGTTTTGAAACTTCCGAAGTTTCGCATCGTATAGAAGAAAGTGCGAAATATTTTTATGCACCCAAGCGGGGACGGCGGCAATGATCGTTTCGATGGCCAGCATTACCACACGCTTTCCGGCGTTGCAGGACGTGTTGCGTCGCCCATTTGGCCACCGAACCGGGTTTTCGACCCGATCGGGCGCCGTGCCGTCTGACGTGCGCTCAGTGGCCGTCATTCCGTCTGAACAGGTCTTGCTGCTGTCAGTTGAGTTGCCGCGCCTGACATCAGCGCAGCGCCGTGTGGCTGTCGCCTTTGCTGTCGAAGACCGAATTGCGCGTCCGCTGGACGACGTGCATGTAATCGCAGGCGAGCGACTGGACGCGAGCGCAGAAGGCCAGCGTGGGCGCTGGCTTGTGGCAGTCGTGGGCAAGCAGACGCTCGCTGACCATTTTGCCCGCTGGCCGTTGGCCGACGGGCAGCGACTTCTGCCCGATTGCCTGGCCCTGCCTGTGCCCCAACCCGGGCAATGGTCGGTTGCGGCCGACGCGGGGCGCGTGCTGCTTCGGCTTCCCGACGGCACCGGGATGGCCTTGGGACAGGCCAGTTTCGCGGGACTGCACAAAGCCGCCGGAACACCGGAACTGGTGCTTGTGGCGGGCGCCCTGCCCCCTGATTTCACGCCGACGATACCTGCCACGCCATCAGCCGCGGGATGGCCAAAGACACTCGATCTCGGATCTGTCCTTTACGATCGGCGAGAGGGTCGTCTTCCGGCCGGGATCAAACGGCTTGGCTATCTGGCCTTGGGTCTGTCAGCGGCCTGGCTGTTCCTTGGCGCCGTTGACATGATCGCCTTGTCCCGACTGCAGTCGGCACGCGAAGCTACACTGCGAAGCCTGTTCGTCGAGCGTGGCACGCCAATATCCGGCGACATGAACGAGGCGATCAATGCAAGTTATGCCAATAGCCAAAGCCCTGCGCAGTCTCAATTCTTGCCGCTACTGTCGCGGATCTTCACCGCTCTTGCACCGCAGATCGGCAGTGTCGTTCTGCAAGACCTGCAATTCGATTCTGCGGCACGAACTGTGTCGCTGACGCTCCAGGCCCCCAATATCTCTATGTTGCAGCAGCTCGAAACGCAGTTCGCCGCCGCGGGGTTTGCGGTGGTGGCAGGATCGGCATCAAACGCTGACGGTTTGGCCGTGCAACAGTTTGCGCTGCGCGGAGACGGCTCATGAAGGTGGATGCCGCAGGATTTTGGGCCGAACGTACCGGGCGGGAACGTCTGTTGCTGACAGTTGCATTTGGGTTGGGCGCAGTCTGGTTTGCTTTCATCATGATCCTGCAGCCAATGCAGGAAAAGCGCGGCCAGATGGAGCAAAGGATAACAAGATATGAAAGCGCCATCGCCTGGCTTTCACAGCCAGAGGGTGCAGCACCCATACCACTCAGTGCCGACACCCGCCCCGTGCCGCAGATCGTGACCGCCCTTGCCGAGGCGCAAGGCCTGACCATCCGTCGGCTGGAACCCGAAGGCGACATGGTTCGCGTCACATTGGACGATGCGCGCTTCGAGGCGGTGGTTTTATGGCTGGAGAAACTTGAAACTGACAGCGCCCTGAGGATCATGGCGCTGGCGCTGTCGCGCCGCCCCACGCCCGGGCTTGTTTCCACAACTGTTTCGGTGCAGCGATGAATAACATCACACCCCTGCCCTACGTCTTCGCCCGACAGCATGGCGTGTTGATCGAGGCTTTGGACGGCAAACTGACGTGCCACATGCGTCCGGAAACCGAATTGTCGGCAGTGGCTGAAGTGATCCGCATCACCGGGACGGATATCATTTTTTCCGAGACGACCTCTGCGGACTTCGATGCGCGTCTTGCGCGTGCCTACCGGGACAACGCCGCCGATGCCTCCGCGGCAGCTTCAGCAGACGGTGATCTGGCCAGCCTTGCCGACAGCACCGATGTCGTGGACGACCTGCTTGACCAGTCCGAGGACGCGCCTGTCGTGCGGCTGATCAATGCGCTTTTGCTAGAAGCGATCAAGGAAAACGCCTCGGATATTCACATCGAAACCTTGGAAAAGCGTCTTGTCGTGCGCTTTCGCATCGACGGCATGCTGCGCGTGATGGTCGAACCCAAACGGAATCTCGCACCCCTTTTGGTCAGCCGCATCAAAGTGATGGCCAAACTTGACATCGCCGAAAAGCGCCTGCCTCAGGACGGGCGGGTGTCGTTGCGCGTGGGCGGGCATGAGGTGGATGTGCGGGTATCGACCATCCCGTCACAATTTGGCGAACGGGTGGTCCTGCGCCTTCTGGACCGCTCTGCAACGCGTCTTGGGCTTGACCGCCTTGGGATGAGCCAGCGGGATGCAACCGTTTTCGCGCGGCTACTGGCACGACCCGACGGCATGCTTTTGGTGACGGGTCCGACCGGATCAGGCAAGACCACCTCGCTTTATGCCGGTCTCGACCATCTGAACGACCGCACTCGGAACATCATGACGGTAGAGGACCCGATCGAATATTCATTGGAAGGTGTGGGCCAGATGCAGGTCAACCCACGCACCGAACTTACCTTTGCCCGAGGATTGCGGGCCATCCTTCGTCAGGATCCCGACGTGATCATGGTGGGCGAAATTCGTGACCGTGAAACGGCGCAGGTGGCGGTCGAATCCGCGATGACCGGGCACTTCGTGTTGTCGACATTGCACACCAACACCGCTGTCGGTGCGGTATCACGGCTGATCGACCTTGGGGTCGAACGGTTTTTGCTTGCGCCCATGCTTGTCGGCGTGGTGGCACAGCGGCTGGTGCGCAGGCTGTGCCCCTCATGCCGTCTGGAAGATCACGCCACCACGGAGGATTGCACGAGGATCGACGGGCTTGTCGAGGGTGAAACGGTCTGGCGCGCGGCGGGATGCCCTGCGTGCAATGATCTGGGATATCGTGGACGCGCGGGTATCTACGAGGTGGTTGGCATCACCCCGGCACTTGCGGCGCTGGTCCATTCGGGTGGGTCAGAGGCCGCGCTGACAGAGGCCGCGCGCGCCGAAGGCCCGGGATTGATCGAGGATGGTTTGCGCCAGATCCGTGCGGGTGTTACAACGACGGATGACGTTGCACGCGTGGTGCAAGAGTTGTGAACGCGTCGGGAGAGCAAGGCTGATGGCGGCTTTCATCTTCAAGGCAGTGGACAGCGCCGGAAAATTGCAGGCAGGCGTGCTCGAGGCGGCGACGCCAGCCGCTGCGCGACAGGTGCTAAGACAAAAAGGATGGCTGCCAACCGAGCTGAAAGCGGCGCTGTCGGCAGTGGCAGCCCCTGCCCACGGGGCCGCAAGGGCAGCGTCGGGTGGCCGCTACCGCATGTCACGCGCCGCGCTGACACTGACCACGCGACAGATGGCGACGTTGCTTCGGTCGGGCTTGCGCATTGAAGATGCCCTGGCCACGATCGCGCAGGGCCAGCCACCAAAGGTGGCAAGCGTCCTGCTTTCCCTGCGCGGTGAGGTGATGCAGGGCCGCAGTTTCGGCGCGGCGCTGGCGGAATTTCCCGATGTCTATTCAGACTTCTTTCGTGCGTCCGTGCGGGCCGGTGAGCAGGCCGGGCGTCTGGAACAGGTCATGACGCATCTGGCCAGTCATGTCGAAAATCAGGCACGCAACCGGCAAACCGTGCAACTGGCCCTGCTGTATCCTGCCCTTCTGGGGATCGTAAGCTTTTCGATCATCACGCTTTTGATGGTTTTCGTGGTTCCCGATATCGTCAAGGTGTTTCAGGACCGGGGTGCCGATCTGCCCTTGCTTACGCGGTTGCTGATTGCAATCAGCGAAGGGCTGCGTACGTGGGGAACGACGGGGATCGTTGTTCTGCTGGTCGCGATTGCGGGGTTCGGGCGCTGGCTCAGGCGTCCGTCAAGCAGGCTGCGCTTTGACGCCGCGCTGGCGCAGGGCACCCTGACACGGCGCATGGTTCAAAGGATGAATGCGGCCCAGTTTGCAGGCACTCTCGCCACGCTGCTGATCAGCCGGGTGCCTCTGGTCGAGGCGTTGGTGGCTGCGGCCGAGGTGACACCGAACCGCCATATCCGGGCCCGCGTCACCGATGTGACTGAAAAAGTGCGTCAAGGGTCAAGCCTTTACCGCGCGATGAACGAGGCCGGGGTGTTTCCGGCAATGCTGTTGGCCATGGTCGCCAGTGGTGAGGCGTCGGGCGAACTCGGTTCGGCACTGGATCAGGCGGCGCAAGAACAGCAGCGCGATCTGGATGCCTGGGTACGCGCCCTTGTGGCGCTGGTCGAACCGGCGATCCTTTTGGTCATGGGTGGTCTGGTGATGGCAATGGTTCTGGCGATCTTGCTGCCGATCTTGTCACTGAACGGGCTAGCCGGTGGATGACTCAGTCGAACAGCAAGGCCAACGGCACGTCAATCTGGCTGTCCGAACTGGCAGGCATGCCGGGCATCAGCCGGGCGCCAGCCTGTGCCACCGTGATGCGCACCCTGTCGTCCGGGGTCAGGGCCAGCCGGGCAAGTTCGTTGCCGCCGGCATCCGTGAGCCGTCCAAGTATGCCCGCCTCACCAGTCGCCACGTTCAGCAAGAGCGCTGGGTGCGAAACAGCTTCGCCGGACGTGCGGGTGCAGAGTCCCTCTGGGACAGACGCCTGCGCGGTCAGTGCGCGGTCGCTGCGCGTGGCTGTTCCCGACGCCTGCAAAAGCGTGGCCATTGCTGCACAATCGAAAGGCACATTTGGCAGCACGGCCTTTACCAGCGGCCATCCGGCGGTGCCAGAAAGTTCAAACAAGGTTACCCGGTTCGGCCGCAATGCGATGCGACCCGAAAGATTGGCACCGGGACCGGTGAGCGTGACATCGGCGACAAAGGCAAGTTGCCGGATACTCTGCCAGTTTCGCATCTTCCAGAGCAGGCGGTGGTCGCCCGGCAATTGGGCCTGCCCTTCACGGATCGTACCGCCAAGGCTTACGGACCCTTGCGCAAGGCCAAGTTGCGCCGCCATATAAGGTGCGGGAACGGTTGCCGCCATCACGGCAAGGCAGGACAGAACCGCAAGGAGTATCAAGGATGACAAGCGCAATACCCGAGCCAAGCGCGATGTCCCGCCGCGGATTTCTTCGTGCTGTATCGACACTTTGGCCGCTTCCTTTTGTGGCGGGGCCTCTGGCGGCCTGCGGGTCACTTGCGGGCGGCGGCTTGGTTGCGACGTCCCGTTTTCGTGGCGCCGAAGCGCCGCTTCTGCTGCCACTCACCGGGGCGGCTGCCGAAATTGGTCACAGTATGGCGCGGGCTGCAAGCCTTGTCACGCAGGGCGCCGATCCGGCTTCGGTGTCGCCTGTGATCGACACCGGCGACACGGCAGCCGGGGCAGTTGCGGCAGCTAGGGATGCACTTCAAAAAGGTGCCAAGATCCTGATGGGGCCGCTGAAGGCCGATCAGGCCCGGGCCGTTCTGGCTGTGGCCGGCAATGTGCCGGTCGTCACATTCTCCAATGATGATTCGCTGGCTCAGGCCGGTGCGTTCGTGATGGGGATCACGCCCGCCCAGTCTGTTGCCACGATGTTCAGCTATGCGCGCGCGCAAAACCTGACACGCATTGCGGTCCTTGCGCGGCAAAGTCCGCTGGGTGCGGCGACGGCAACGGCGGCGCAGACCTTGGCCGCGGCTGGTGGTCTGACACTGACTGCCGTTCTGGTTCGTGATCCGTCGCAACAGGGCCATGTCGCAGCGCTGAAGGCAGCCTCGGGCGGTGTCATGCCTCAGGCCGTGTTCCTGCCCGACGGCGGGGCTGCGCTGAAGGGCTTTGCCGCGGGCCTGAGGGATGCGGGTACCCAGGTGCTGGGCTCTGTACAATGGGGCGCGGATGACGCGCAAACCAATTCTGCGTTGTCCGGCGCATGGTTTGCGGCCCCTGCCCCGGATCTGTTCTTGCCATTTGCCGACCGCTATCAGGTGGCCTTCGATCAGTCCCCCGGTGTGATCGGCGCTCTGGGGCACGATGCTGCGCTGATCGCGTCGGGCCTTGGCAGTGCTGGCCTGTTGAACCGCAAGGGGCTGACCCGCAAAGCCGGTTTCACAGGCGCCTTGGGGCCGTTCCGGTTTCTTGAGGATGGCCGATGCCAGCGCGACCTGACGGTTCTAACCTTTCGCGACGGGTCTATTTCAGTTCTGGCCGAGGTCAGCGGATCGTGAAACGGGCGCTCCCGCCCCGACACACCGAGGCCGGAGTCACGCTGATCGAAATGATGGTTGCACTTGCATTGTTCGCACTGATCGCGGGCGCAGGGTTTTCTGTGCTGGATCAGGTCTTGCGGACACAGCGCCAGACCGAAGGTCGTCTTGAGCAACTTGCCGGAATGCAGCGGGCGATGTATCTTTTCAATGGTGATCTTGGTTTTGCGCAAAGCCAGTCCTTGGCATATTCGGATGACGCAGGCATGACGCTGCGGCGGCAGGATGCACGGGGCAGCGTTGCGCTGGAATACACCGTTCTGGACGGCGTGCTGACACGGGTGCTCGATGACGGACGTGTCACGCAGCCCCTACTTTCGGGGGTTCAGGCTGCGGAGTGGCGGTTTCTGGACGAAACGTCTCAGTGGCAAACCATCTGGCCCGTGCCCAGACCGGGGGTGCTCGCCAGCCAGACCGCTACCTTCAATCCGCGCGCAGTAGAACTCGTCCTGACCGTCGACCAGCCTGGCGGCCTGCGGGGTCTGCTGCGACGTGTGGCCGTGCTTCCGGGCGAAGCGCAATGAGGGCACGCGATCCGCAAAAAGGCGTGGTCTTGATCAATGTGCTGGTCGTTCTTGCGCTGACGGCCACGGTGCTGGTGGCCATGACACGCCTGTCGGATCTGGGGATCGCGCGCAGTCAGTTGTTCAGTGAGGCGACGCAGGGCACTGCCCTTCTTGAGGCAGGCGAGGCCACCGCGATTGTGGCCCTGCGCCGTGACATGCGCGACGCTCCGCAGGCCGATCACCTGAAAGAAGCGTGGAACGCGGTCGCGCAGGAAGAGACGGATATCGAAGGCGGGAGTTTCGCTCTCGCGGTCGATGATGAACAGGGGCGGTTGAATTTGAACGCGCTGGCGGGTGCGGCCGGACTTCAGATTCTGGACCGGTTGGTGCGGGCATTGAAACTGCCTCCCGAGGTCACGGTACGGATCGCCGCGCGGATTGCGCAGCCCGTTCCGTTGCGAAGCATCGGCGACCTTGGGGTCGAGGCCGGGCTGAAACCCGACGAACATGACACAATCGCCCCCTATCTGACACTGCTTCCCCTTCGCGCCGATCTGAACATGAATACGGCGCCGGACCTGTTGCTGTCTGCGCTGGCCTCGAACCCGGTGCAAGCACGACAGTTGATTTCTGCCCGCAAACGTCAGGGGTTTCTTACCGACGCGGATTTGCGCGGGGCGGCCTACGTGCCGGTGCAGGGAACGGGGCTGACCTCGAATTATTACAGGGTCACCGTCAGGGCGCGCATCGGGACGACCGAGCAGGGCTGGCAGGCCTTGCTGCAACGCCGGCGCGTGGCCGGAGGGTTGGACGAAGTTGCGGTGATCGCCCGCTTTCCGCTGTCGGATAAATAGAGGGGGCGGCATCGCTGCCGCCCCCCATAGCATTTTGTACCCGTGAGAACGCTCAGATATCGAGCGGCGTTCCCGTAAGGGTTGGCCCGACTTTTCCACGGAAAATGATGTCTCCGGGTTCAACGGGTATGCTGTTTGGCTCCGCATTGAAGGCTGCAAGGAACGCCGCCCCGAATTGCGATTGCGGATTTGCCGCAAAGCCATCGCTGCCATCGCAAGCCGCAAGGACAATCAGTCCGCCTGCAAGTCCGGCAAAAAGCTTCTGTCTGGTTTTCATTTTACCTGTCCGATCAGTTGTTGGGTGAGCCGGGAATCGGCGCGTTCAGGTATGGGAAAGCGTTCTGAAGCTCGGTCGCGACAATGGGCGCACCATCCGTAAACGGCTGATTGCCAACAGGAGCGTTGGAGGCATCGCAGCTAGGGATGATGTTTACGTTGTCACTCGGCTCGTTTTCGACCGCGTTCGGAACACCCAGTTCAAAGCCCAGCGGAACCGGATGGCAAAGTGCGCCCATCACGACACGCAAGGCAATGTCGACCGTATCGTCAGCCGGCCGGCGCCCGTTCGGGAAACCGGCGAGATCTTCGGCCACGAGGCCAAAGGTGTGCTGCTGAGCACGCGCAGTCGGCATCACGCCGGTGTTCAGGCGCAGCATTTCAGACGCTGTGACTGTTGCAAGCTGGTTGAAGCCCGCAAAGCCGGTCAGAAAAGCCGCGACCAGATCGTTGCGCGGAAAGTTGTTCGGCGCAATGTTGGTCTGCGATCCGACCGCACTGCGGAACAGCCCGTCAATCAAGAAGGGCAGCGTCGGATAGAAGACATAGTCTGCCAGCGCGGCATCTTGCGTAGGTGCTGCTGCGTTGAACAGGTTCTTGTCGCGCAGGCCGATCACCAGTTCGTTCACCAGCGGGTTCGACAGACGCGAGACCTGAACATAAGCACCCCCCTGAACGGTGGTTCCGTTGTACGTCGGTGACGGATCACGCAATTGCGCCTGGGGCAGGCTTGCAGTCGTCCAACCGCCGATGACGCCATTACCGGTTCCTGTCAGACAGCTGATGGGAACTTCGATCGCCAGCGAGGTGATGTTTGCTTTGCCAACCAGATCGTCATTGGCGCGGTCTTGTTGAATACCGCCGGCAAAAGGCATCGTCGTATTGTACTGCGGATACTGTGGGTTCGGAGCCCCCTGAATCGGCACGAGGTTCACCAGGTCGAAGATTTCACCAAGGTTTACCGCAAACGCCTCGGCCCGCTGACCGACGAACACCTTGCCGGGAAGCGCGCAGTTCGGAATCGTGATCGGAAAGATGTGGTTGTTGGCATAATCGGCATAGTTCGGGATCGTTTTGTTGCCGATATTGTCGATGGGTTTAACAAATGTCGCTCCACCACCAACGCGGGTGACCGGCGCAAAAGTGCCCGAACGGCGCGGACCAGTGATCATGGTCAGCGTATAGCTTTCGGTTTCGTTGATGTTGGGCTGCTCTACTGCGGTACCCAAACTTCCGCCTTGCCGCAGGGGAATGGCAATCTGGGGGCGGGTATCTGGTTGATTGGCAGCGGGCGGGGTGCCAATGGGAACTTCGATGCCCACTGGCTGGCCTGCCGCATTGTTCGCCAGCGCAGTTGAAAAGTTGAACTGGAAGGTGATGTCTTCGACCGCATCACCCGTGTTGTCGATCATGATCTCGTAGATCGCGTCATTGTCGAGGGTGAAATAGTTCGGTCCCCCATAGGGCGCCTGCAGAGGCACATAGTTTGCGATCAGAGTGACATAACCGGGAGTGTTCGCGCCCAAGCGGCTCGGCTCATAGCTGCGGAACATGTAGAAATCGGTACCGTCGATCCGGGGCATCCCCGAAATGGCGGGCGCCTCTCGGTGGCTTGATGCCATGACGGTACCGGCTGAAAAACTGGCCAGTCCCGCAAGCGCGGATGCTGCCAGTACTCTTTTGCGTTTTGTCATTCGTTTCTCCGAATGGCCGGTGTCAGGGGCGGCTCATTTGCGTCTGTGCGCGTAATGGTTACAACGTATTTGGACCCGATCTTGCACGTTGCGCAGGACCGACCCCCCTCGTCTGACTTTGATAACTACGTTTGCCGTTTGACGAAGTTTCAGGGAAAAGGAAAATTTCTTTGGCTGATTTTTTGCGACCTGAACGTCATCCATCCGAAGGCACGCACCGATGAACACGCTGGTTGTCGACGTCGCCTTGACGGTCCCGCTTGCGATCCTTCTGACGGCCGTTGCGTGGATAGACTTAAAAAGTCTGCGTATTCCCGACAGCCTGAGCCTGCCCCTTATCATCACCGGATTGCTCAAATCGTCGGTTCTGTCATCAGATCCGGCCTTTCTGGACGCACTTATCGGGGCAACGGTCGGTTTCGCACTTTTTGCTGCAATCGGAGAATTCTGGTTCCGACGAACACAAACCGAGGCATTGGGTCTTGGTGATGCAAAGCTCTTTTCTGCCGCCGGCGCCTGGCTTGGCTGGACCATGCTGCCCCCGGTTCTGCTGATCGCAAGCCTCGGCGGTATTGCAATGGCCGTGATCCTTCGAAAACGTGGCGAAGTGCCCTTCGGTCCTGCCCTGGCGGCAGGATTTCTGGTGGTCTGGATCTATCGGTTATAGGCTGGTTCCTGACGTTTCTGGACGCGTTGTGAAACTTTTGCAGTTGTGGGGCGTTACCTATCCAACGTGGCAAGGCAAATCGCCTGCGACACGGTCGGAGGCCCTTAACCATGCGCACCATTCCATACCGCAACGCGACATTCACCGGATGAAATGCAGCGTTCACCATGATTTGCTTCTTCGCACCGCCGAGGGTGACCGGGCCGCCTTCAACATACTTTATGCGCAATGTTCGAACCTTATTCGTGGGGTTCTCAGGCGGAAGCTGGACAGAAGAGCGGAACTTGATGATGCACTCCAAGAGGTATTCTTCAGAATTTGGCTGAGTGCCCGCAGTTTCGATCCCAGCCGAGGCCCGGCCTTGCCCTGGATGGTTTCAGTCGCGAACAATTTTGCAATCGACCAACGCAGACGGCGCCAGCTTGTGGTTTCGGTCGATTTTGAGATTGACCGCTTCCCCAGTGCAGACAGATCCCCGGAGGACCGTTTTGACGACCGCACACGCGCATTTCTCCTTCTCACCTGCATGAATGATATGGATCCGCGCAAGGTGACCTTGATCAAGGCGATCTATCTGGAAGGGCGCTGCTACAAAGACATGGCAGAGGCGCACGGCATTCCTCTCAACACCTTGAAGACGCGACTGCGGCGCGGAATAGGCGAACTTCGCAGTGCGGTGTCAGAGCTGACGCCGCAGCCAGGGGTCCCTGCGGCGTCTGTCGATAGGGACCGCCAGAACGCACAATGCGCCGGAAACGCGGCGCGTATCTGACCGGTCTGAATCTGGCGGGGAACAGGTTGCGGGCAACCCGTACCTAAAGCGAAAACCGTGCGCGTACCGTTTCAACCGACAGATCGGTCTTGGCGCCTGACAGTGCCACGCTACCCCGGTCAAAGACATAGAGCCGGTCAGCGAGATCCCAGGCGAAATCGAAATACTGCTCGACCAGCACGATGGCGATGTCGCCCTTGGCTTTCAGATGGCCGATCACATGGCCGATCTGCTGAATGATGTTGGGCTGGATGCCCTCGGTCGGCTCGTCCAGCAGCAGCACCTTGGGGCGCATGATCATGGCCCGCGCGATGGCAAGCTGCTGTTGCTGACCGCCCGACAGATCGCCGCCCCGACGGCGCGCCATGTCCCGCAGAACCGGAAACAGATCGAAGATCTCTGCCGGGATGCGGCGGTCACGGCGCGGCAGTACAGCAAAAGCGGTGGCCAGGTTTTCCTCGACCGTCAGCAGCGGAAAGATCATCCGCCCCTGCGGCACAACCGACAGACCGCGCGCCGCCATATCTTGCGGGCGGGCCCGGCCCACCTCCGCACCCTCAAAAGTGACGCTACCGCCCGAGCGTGGATGCGTGCCCGCAAGCGCCTTGAGGAAACTGGTCTTGCCCACGCCGTTGGTGCCCATGATGCAGGTCACCTCGCCCGCGCGGGCGGCAAAGTCGATCCCGTGCAGGATCTGCGACCCACCGTAGTGCAGCGTCAGGCCCGTCGTCGCGATCATCATCCGCGCCCCAGATAGACGTCGATCACAGCCGCGTCGCGGGTCACATGGTCCAGCGAGCCCTCGGCCAGAACTGATCCTTCGTGCAGCACCGTCACCCGGCAATTCAGGCGACGCACGAAATCCATGTCGTGTTCCACAACCACCACCGCGCGGGTTTTCGCAATCTCGACCAGCATGGCGGTGGTGCGCGTCCGCTCGGCCAGCGTCATGCCGGCGGCGGGTTCATCGACCAGCAAAAGGCGCGGTTCCTGCGCCAGCAGCATCGCGATTTCCAGCCACTGCTTTTGTCCATGGGCAAGTTCGCCCGCTTTGCGGTGCAAATCGTCTGTCAGGCCCACCTGACCCGCCAGCGCCAGCACGCGGGCACGCCCCTGCCCCGACAGTGCGAACCTCAGCGCCGCCAGCGGGCCCCGTCCGGACTTCAGCGCAAGGATCAGGTTTTCGGCTACGGTCTGATCCTCGAACACGGTCGGGCGCTGAAACTTGCGCCCCACGCCCGCGCGGGCAATCGCGGCTTCGGACAGGTCGAGCAGCGACACCGAGCGCTCGCCCCATGTGACGGTGCCACTGTCGGGCCGGGTCTTGCCGGTGATGATGTCCATGAAGGTGGTCTTGCCTGCCCCATTGGGGCCGATGACCGCGCGCATCTCGGCGGGCCCTATCGAGAACGACAGGTTGTTGATCGCGCGAAAGCCATCAAAGCTGACCGAGACGCCAGACACCTCAAGAAGCGCAGTCATTCTTTGGCCTCGCTTTCCTGCAGGCTGCCCTGATCGGGGCCAAGGGGCGCGCCCTTGCGGTCAGGCGTGCGAAGACCCTGCAACAGATCGAACAGCCCGCCGATGCCCTTGGGTGCAAACAGGGTGACGGCCACGAACGACAGGCCCAGCAGCACCAGCCACCAGTCCACCCAGTTGATCGTATAGACCCCCAGCGGAATGGATGGCACACGTCCCCCGGTGAACCAGCTGGACAACAGCGACACCACCGCCGCCCCGATCACCGCCCCGTAGAGCCGCCCCCGCCCGCCGATGGCGACCCATACCGCAAGGTAGATCGAGGCGATGGGGGCCAGTTCGGCCGGGTTGATGATGCCTGCCTGCGGATAGTAGAGTGCCCCTGCAAGCCCGCAGATCACAGCAGTGCCTGCAAAGACAAACAGCTTGTAGCCCTCGACCGGATAGCCCAGAAAGCGCACCCGCGCCTCGTCATCGCGGATCGCGCGCAGGACAGAGCCGAACTTGGTCGAGGTGGCCCAGGCCATCAGCAGATACGCCAGCCCCAGCGCCAGCGCCGAGGCCCAGAAGAACCACAGCGATACCGCATCTTGCCCCGTGGCCGCCAGCCCCGGCAGGTTTTGCAGCCCCGACAGGCCGTTGTTGCCCCGCAGGCCGCTGTCGTTCTGGAACAGATACAGCGACAGCGCCAGCGTCATGGCTTGGGTCAGGATCGACAGGTAAACGCCGGCGACACGGCTGCGGAACGCCAGCCAGCCAAAGACCAGCGCCAGCACGCCCGGCACCAGCACCACCAGCGCCAGTTGTGCGGGCAGGGAATGGGCAAGGGCCCAGATCCCCGGCATCTGCGACGATCCAACCACCCCGAAGATCTGGGTCGCCACCCCTTGCGCAACTTCGGCCGCTGTCGCCGGAATGGGGTTCCCGGCCAGCGCCTGCAGCACGATATCCTCGGTGCGCGCATACATCAGCCATTGGCCAATCATGTAACCGCCCAGCGCAAAAAACGCCATGTGGCCCAGCGACAGGATGCCGGTGTAGCCCCAGACCACATCCATTGCGAGGGCCGCGAGGCACAGGCACAGCGTCTTGCCAAGCGTCTTGATGAACGAGGTCGAGATCAGGCTGAGGCCAAGGGTGGGCGACAGGATTGTGACGATGGCGCAAAACAGCGCAAGCGCGCCCAGAAACCACAGGACCGAAGGGTTGCGCGCCAGAAAGCTGGTGCCGCCGAAAACAGCCATCCGGGGATTTTCCGGGACCGAAGATCGTGAGAACGTCATGTCAGTCTCCTGCCGCGCGGCCCCGCAGGGCGATGATGCCCCGGGGCCGGACCTGAATGAAAAGAATGATGAACAGGATCATGTAAGTTTGCGCGGCAAGCGTGTTCGACGGGTTCAGCCACTCGATCCCCTTTTGCAGCCCGCCGATCATGGTGGCCCCGGCAAGGGTGCCCCAGATGCTGCCCACCCCGCCCACCACGACGGTCATGAACGATTGCACGATGTAATCGGTGCCCAGTTCCGAGGTGACCTTGGCAAACAGGCCAATCGCCACGCCTGCAATGCCCGCGATGCCCGATCCGATGCCGAAGGTCAGCATGTTGATGCGGTCGGGGTTGATGCCCATGGATGCCGCCATGCCGGGGTTTTGCGTGACGGCCCGCACTTCCAGACCCAGCCGCGTGCGGCGCATCAGCCAGATGAAAAAGCCAAGAAACGCCAGCGCCAGCACAAAGATCGCCACCCGGATGTAACTGATAGAGACCACGTCGTTGAACGTCAGCGCGCCATCCAGCCACGCGGGCGAGGTAAGCGGGCGGGCTTGGGTCCCGAAGATGTTCTTGAACACCTGCTGCAGGGCGATCGAGATGCCAAAGGTCGCCAGCAGCGTCTCCAGCGGTCGTTTGTACAGATGGCGGATCACCAGCCGTTCCATCGCCACGCCCGCGCCGAAGGTCAGCGCAAAGGCCAGCGGCAGCGCGATCAGGATCGAAAGCGTCAGATCAGGCACGAAAAGCTGCACCACGTATCCGGTATAGGCGCCCATGGTGATGAATTCGCCATGCGCCATGTTGATCACGCCCATGACCCCAAAGGTGATGGCAAGACCGATGGCCGCCAGAAAATAGATCGAGGCGAGCGACAGCGCATCCAGCCCCAGATCCGCCGCCTGCATTACCCCCACGGTCAGCGCAATCCGGTCAAGGGCGGCGTTGGCCGCATCAGTGACGGCGGGGTCAGGCTCGGTGTAAATGTCATAAAACCCGTGTGCAGCAATTGCAGCGGCAACCTCATTCTCGGTGGCAGCTGTCGGCACGGTGCCTGCGACCTCAAGCGCTGTGTAGGCACGGTCGCGGGCGGGTTGGGTTGCAAGATCTGCCAGCGGCACGCCACCCACGGCGCCGTCCACGACATGCGCGCCAAGGGCGGTCTTTTGCGCCTCGCGTGTCAGGCGCAAGGGTGCAAGGTTTGCCGCCGTCAGCATGTCATAAGCCTCGGTCACGGTCAGATCGGCACCGGGGCGCAGGGTGCGGGCGATGTTGACACCCTCGGGCCGGGTGGCACTCGCGATGCGGGTTGTGGCCACCAAGGGGGACAGAGCACCGCGCACGTCCAGGCCAAGGTCAGCGCCAAAGCCCTGAATGGCCGCGATGCGCGCGCCGCTATCTGCATCAAAGCGCAGCGTCAGCAGCCGTTCCAGCCGGATCTTGCGGGCCTTCAGTTCCGCGTCGCCCTCGGATTCGATGGCCGCACGCAAAGGGACAAGGCTTTCTGCCGTCGGGTCCTTGGCGATGGAATCAAGCGCTGCCGCGCGGCGGGCGGGATCAGGGTCAGACAGCGTGAATTGCACGAGTGCTGTCGAGATCAGGCCGCGCACGCCGGCGTTCGGTTTCATCTCGGTGATGTCGGATGTGGGCACCACGCCTGCGGCGCTGCCATCCAGCGCGGTCAGGGCGTAGCCGCCCGGATCATCTGCCAGCAGGAAGAATGCACCGTCGGATTTGCGCATGCCCAGCACCCGTCCCTCCCACGCCTGCAAGAATGCTGCTGCCAGTGGATCGCCACTGCCTGCCAGCGCATCAATCACCGGGCCGATCGTCTGACGCGACGGTTTGGCGATGGCATCGGCATTTGCGGCCACGATGTCGGCCAGCGTTTCGGCCCGCGACGGCAGGGCCACGGCAAGCAAAAGGGTAAACGCAAGGCACAGGGCGCGCAGCATCGGCGTCTCCGGTCAGGGAAATGGATGGGGCCGGAAGGGGCAATCTCCCTCCGGCCCGACTGGCCTCAGTAGTTCGAGGTCAATTGCACGCAGGTCTTGGTTTCGGTGTTGTACATCCCGCACTTGAGATCTTTCCAGTCGGCCTCGAGCACGGCCGATTCCGGCAGGAAATCGGTCCAGGCGTCGCCGGCCACCGGCTCGGTCTGACTGATGATGTCGAACTGGCCGTCAGCGCGGATCTCGCCGATCAGGACGGGTTTGGTCAGGTGGTGGTTGGGCAGCATTTCGGCCATCCCGCCAGTCAGATTGGGGAACGTCTGCCCCACCATCGCGTCGATCACCGGATCGACGTCGGTTGTGCCTGCCGCCGTCACCGCGTTCACCCACATGTTGAAGCCGATGTAATGCGCCTCCATCGGGTCGTTCGTGACGCGTTTGTCATCCTTGATAAAGGCCTTCCACTGCGCGATGAAGGCCGCGTTTTCGGGGGTATCTGCGGTCATGAAGTAGTTCCAGGCGGCCAGATGACCCGCGAGATTGGTGGTGTCCAGACCCGAGAGTTCCTCTTCACCGACCGAGAACGCCACCACAGGCAACGTATCGGCGGTGACATCTGCGGCAGCCAGTTCCTTGTAGAAACCGATGTTGGCATCGCCGTTGATGGTCGAGATCACCCCCACCTTCTTGCCGTCCGCCCCCAGCGCCACCACGTCGGCCACGATCTTGGACCAGTCGGAATGGCCGAACGGGGTGTAGTTGACGAAGATGTCTTCCTTGGGGATGCCTTTTGACATCAGATAGGCCTCAAGGATGTTGTTGGTCGTGCGCGGATAGACGTAATCGGTGCCCAGAAGCGCAAACTTCGTGACGCCCAATTCTTCCAGATAGTAATCCACCGCGGGAATTGCCTGCTGGTTCGGGGCAGCACCGGTGTAGAAGACGTTCTTCGAGCTTTCCTCGCCCTCATACTGGACCGGATAGAACAGCAGGCCGTTCAACTCTTCGATCACCGGCAGCACCGATTTGCGCGACACCGACGTCCAGCAACCGAACATGCAGGCCACATTCTGCACGCTCAGCAACTCGCGCGCCTTTTCGGCAAACAGCGGCCAGTCCGAGGCGGGATCGACCACCACCGGCTCAAGCATCTTGCCCAGCACGCCGCCCTTGGCATTCTGTGCCTCGATCAGCATCAGCATGGTGTCTTTCAGCGTGGTCTCGGAAATCGCCATCGTGCCCGACAACGAATGCAGAATGCCGATCTTGATCGTGTCGGTCTGCGCAAAGGCAAGGCGCGGGGCAGCCAAGGCAGCGGCCCCCGTGGTCAACAGCATGCGGCGTGTCAGTTTCATCTCAATATCCCCCTGCGCCGCGTCGCCTTTGTCCGTAGGATTAGTCCACCCCCGGCCCCGTGCGCGCGGCAACGATTGTTGCACATTTTTCATGAGGCCCTGTCAGGGTTGCCCCATGCCCGAGAAGGCCGCTGCCTTTCCCTCGGGGCAAGATGTGCGACCGGGTCGGCGGCGTGCGGTTGCAGCAATTCGGATGGGCAGCACAATTCTTGAGCGATGGGCGATGCTGCAGCGCAGAAAAGCGGCAGCGCGAGTCTTTCGCATTTGCACCGAAGGTGGCGCCCGGCTGTCTGCTGTATCAGCGCAGGATCCAGCGATCGGCGAAGATCATCTTGTCGCGCACCAAGGGCGACAGCACAAAGGGGTAGACGTCCGCCAGCCCCATGCCACGGTTTACATGGTTCAGGGCAAGTCCTATGTCGACCGCGCGTGTGATCAAGGCAGCACTCGCGCAGGTCTCGGCCTCGGAGTCGGCAATTCGGCCGGGGGCAAGGCCCAGTCCCGTCGCCTCGAAACTGTCGCAGATGTCGCGCAGGTGCAAAAAGCCCGCCACCGTCTCGGCCCAGTCTTCATGTGGGTGCGCCGAGGCGTAAGAGGTCAGGAACGCGTTCCCCGCCGGTTGCGGATCGGCATAATGACGTTGCAGGGCGGCGGAATAATCTTCCCGTTCATCCCCGAAAAGTCCGCGAAATGCGGGCAGAAATGCGGACTCTTCTTCCGACAGGCGCCAGTGCAGGTAGTGCGACAATTCATGGCGCAGATGTCCTGCCAGGCTGCGGTAGGGTTCGTCCAGATCGGCACGGCGGCGCTCGGCCTCGGCCACGTCGGCTTCGGCAATGTTCAGGGTGATCGCCCCGGCGTCATGCCCCATGGTGACACGCGCCCGCCCAAAGGCGGTTTGTTCGGATTTCAGGTCGAACACCGGTCGCGGCCCGGTATCGGCGGGGGTCAGCCAGCCCAGATCCATCAGCCCCACCAGCACCCAACGTTTGGCGGCCTCGGTCCGGGCCCATTTCTCGGTGTTGCCGGGCACCGAGGTGTCGGGCACCGTCCGCGTCATGGCGCACGACAGACACCCCGGCCCGTCGCCCGCGCGTTCCCAGTTGCAGCCCAGCATATCGCGGTTGGTGCACGCGGTCTGCAACGACACCATCATGCCAAGGGGTGCACTGTAGGCCAGTTGGTGGCCGCAGGCGCACGACATATTGTGAAAATAGACAGCCGCATGACAGGCGGGGCATTCAAAGATCTGCATACTATCCTCGGGTGTTCAAACGGTGCGGTGTCTGGCGTGTAGCAGGCCGTCGCGGACGCACGGCATGCAGAAGCCTATGTCGGCCCACAGGTCAATCAAAGTCGCTTTGGAACGCAGGGGGCGAGATCTGGTTCCCTTGGGTTTTCCGTCATCTTGCTACCCAAGATCCGATTTGCGCAAGTTTTATGGTGTGGATTTCGGTGCGACCCCAGCCGAGGCCGCAAATCTGCGCTCCATACCGCCGGGGCGCGACGCGGCACAGGGAACCCGCAGGCCGCGCGCACGTTGTGACCTTAACAGGGGAGGACAAAGGGGGGCCACAGCGCCATTTCGACTGTCCGGCGTCCCGCCACGACGTGCCAATACATGGAGTTCAACATGACCACGACACCACAAGACTTGCAAGACGAGGTCGAAGCGACGACCCGTGCGGTACGCAAAACCGCTGCGACCGCGCGCGATCTGGCACAAGACGCGGCCGTCGCCGTTGGCGCGCGTGCTGCACAGCGCGCCGCAGACGCAGGGCTGCGCCTGCGCGATGCCGCGACCGACCGGCTCGACAGTGCGCGCGAGGGTCTGTCGGACAGGGGCACCGATTTTGGGCGCACGCTGCGCCGCGCCGGGCTTGACGCTCAGCCCGGCACGATGCGCGCCCGCGCACTGGGCGCCGCCGCCGATGGCGTTCTGGATGCGTCCCGCGTCCTGCACGACCGCCGCATCAACGAACTTGCGCGTGACGTCCAGGCCATGGCACGGCGCAACCCAGGTCTTTTCATGCTGGCTGCTGTGGCGGCAGGCTATGCCCTCGCCCGCCTTTTCGGCCGCTCTGCCCGTCAGCCGGCACCCCCGGAACGGCGCGCCCACGTTCCTGCCCGCTTGCGCTAAGGCTCCGGTTCCTCTCAGTTTCCCACCGGTTTTCGGAATTTCGGTCTTTTCCAAAGTCCCGCTTTTTCCAAAGTTCCGTCTTTTCCAGAGCCCCGTCTTTTTTCAAAGGATGACCCCATGACCACCGCCACCCAACCCAACGCCGAAGAAACGACAAAGGTATGGGAGATGATCAAGAAGATTGGCATCTGCATGCTCGTCACCCGCGACGGCGACGCTTTTAGCGGGCGCCCCATGTCGACGATCGCCAAGCCCGATCTGGGCGCGGTCTATCTGCTGACCGAAGCCTCGACCAGCGCGGTGTCCGAGATCTCGGCGGCGCCGTCCGTGTTGTTGTCCTATCAAAGCAGCAGCGACCACGTGGCCCTTACCGGGCGCGCTACGGTGCACGATGATCTCGCACTTGTGAAAAGCCTGTGGTCGCCGGGTGCAGAGGCGTTCTGGCCCGACGGGCCCGAGACCTCCAACGTGGTGGCAATCGCCGTGCGCGACATGACGGCGGAATATTGGGACGGGCCGAACCCGGTTGTCGGGGCGGCGAAGTTTCTGCTCAGTCTGGCCACCGGAAGTGAGCCGGACATGGGCCACAAGGGGCACGCCACACTTTAGAAAGGCCCCCCGGATCACACCACGGGATGATCCGGGGCGGCGCTGAAAGGCGCCGCTGATTTGCCACGTGTGTTTGCCCGATGGCCGTTCAACGAAAAGGCTGACCCGAACCTGCTGCTCGGGGCGGTCTGCCTGATGGGCCGGAACCGGGATACACGGATCGGCGAGCCTCCACGGTTCCGGGTGGCCATCGTCCTCAGATTGGCGGCTTGCCGCGCAGAGCGCGCGCGATCATCGCCACCACAAACAGCACGAGGAAAACAAAGAACAGCACTTGCGCGATACCTGCCGAGGCGCCGGCGATACCGCCAAAGCCAAGAACGGCCGCCACAAGGGCGATGATCAGAAACGTAAGAGCCCAGCCGAGCATGACAAGTTCCTTTACTGTTGGGTTTATTGAAAGATGGAGGGAAGCACCGGTTGCGTGATGCAAAAGGAACGCAGCCATGTGGCTCACGGTTCCATGCGCCCCATCGGGCAAACCGCACCCGCGCGGCGGCCTGCCGATCCGCACCCTCAGATGGTCCCCAGACGGCGCAGACACTGAGGGGAACCCGTCCCCCGTTCGCGTCGTTTACCCCCCAGCACCGCAACGAGGAGACCCCAATGAACCCCTATTTTCTGCCCGTCACTGATATTACCCCCCGCAACACCGGCGCCGAGGCCCTGACCGAGCTGCACCGCCGCACGGTCGATGTGCTGGCCGGATATGACACTATGGTCGAAAAGGCCGAACCATCGTTCCGCAGCGTGGCAGAGTCCTTTCGCGCCCTGCATGAACGGCACGCAGAACGGCTGGCCCGGATGATCGCCGACAAGGGCGAGGCGCCCGATGCGGAAGGTACGATGATGGGTACGATCAACAAGACCGTCGTGTCGCTGCGTGCCCTCTTCGATGACATCGACGCAGACGTGATGGACAATATCCGCGATGGTGAAAAGCATGTCCTCGAGGCATTCGACGATGCCTTGGGTGCTGCAGAGCAGCCAGAAGAGACGCGCGCCCTGAGCGCGATGCGCGACGAGATTGTCGAGTTGGTGGCGAGCACAGCACACCTTGACTGACACGCGCCGTCGCAATTCAGGATAATGAAATCCCCCGCAGGCATCTGGCCTGCGGGGGATTTTCGTTCCTGTGCGACGCGATGGCAGGCGCCGTGCGTCAGACCATTTCCTCGGGGATCAGCGGAAGCGGGCGGCCAAACGCCTCTGCTGCGGCGAAATCGTGGGGCAGAAGAAAGCCTGCGCGCGCCGAAGGGCAGGCCAGGGCGTTGGCGCGCGCTATCTGCCCCCAGACACGGGCGGCGGTGCCCAGATCAAAGGCATCGGGGGGGGCGCCGTCGGGCAGCCAATGCGCCATCACCCGGCGGCGCAGATCTTCGACATCGCGCTGCCGGTCCAGATACACGCCCGCCTCGGAGTCCCAGAAAAAGCTGCGGCCATTCAGATTGGCCGACGCGACAATAGCGTCAGCATCATCGAATATCGACACTTTGGCGTGTACATAAACCAGAGGCGCGCCACACAGGCGGTCGCGTGGGCCGCCGTCTTTGGGCGCGGGATCCGTGTCGCAGTCGCCGTCCGCAGGCGCAGCACGCGGCTGCGCCGGCGAGCCTACGAACAGACGCGGACCAAAGGCACGGCGGATGGTGCGCAACGCCCGCGCCTGCGTAAATTCGCCGTAACGCGCATCAAGACCACGGTTTCGCTTGAACGCCACATCTTCGGGGGCCGCAGGCAGGATAAGGATCATCGACAATTTCGGCTCGGCCCTTGCCCGGTGCGCAAGATCGCGCGCAAAGCGGAAGTCGCGAAAGTATTGCGATTCCAGATAGACCAGTTGCTTCACACGCGCTGTCAGAACCGAATGTGCACTGCGGATCGCCCACGACCCCCGTTCAGGTCCAAAATGGAACAGATTGTTGGGCCGCTTGTGCGACACGGTTGTCAGAAGATGACGGTAGGTCGCCACCGGGCCACGGCCCTTCGTTGCAGCAAGGAACGTCTCCAGATGCGCCTGAGCTTCGGCCACGACCGGGCCGTCAACAATCAGTTGCAAGTCATGCCAGGTCTGCGGGCCCGCCCGGCGATGCTCGGGCGTATCATAGCGCCGTTCATTCAGATCCAATCCGCCGATATAAAGCAGGCGGCGATCGATCACGGCCAGCTTTTGATGATGCAGCACCGGATAAAGCCGGGGCACGCTCAGCAGGCGCGTCGTCACCCTGCCGTCGGGCTGATGCCTGAGGTAGATGTCTATTCCCGGCATATCCCGCAGCGCGGCGCGCCGCTGGTCCGGCGACAGGCCGTTCGCCCAGGCCACGATAGCCGCCAGCCTGCGCCGGACATACGGCAGGATCAGCAACCGCAGCCCCGCCCCGGTCTGGGCCGCGTGGCGGGCGGCCACGACATGCAGCACACCCACGCCCTGACCCGCAACTTCGCGCGCCGCACAAAACCGGCGCAAGCTGCGCGTGGCGGCGCGGTGCATCTTCGGGCGCGCAATCGGGTCTACGTCGCTGATCACGAAATGCACCGCCACCCTCTGCCGCAACACATGCACCAACAGATCGAACCACGTATCCCCGACGGCACGCCCCGCATCTGATCGCAACGCGGTGTCGAGGTCGAACACCATGAAGCTGGCCCAGATCTCGGTCTTTGCCTCAAGAAATGCCAGTTCCAACGCAGGATAAGCCTCGGCCGCTGTCAGATGCACGCGAACCGAACTGATGGGGGACGTGTGTTGCATGAAAGATTAGACGCTCCGGCTGGTCTTCAGACACGGGACCAACGGCTTGGCAGGCCGCGCGTTCCTTGTTGCGATGAAGATTTGCGGACCCGCCGAACCGGGGGTGTTACGGAAGGGCCGGAAAATGGCTCAAAAGCCACCGGCGGCGTCAGCGTGCGACGGGGTGGTCGCCGGGGTTGGGCTGATCTTCGACGGCGGCGTGGTCACGGCCCGCTGCCCGTTCTTCGGCGGCGGTCAGACTGGACACGTCGAAGCGCACCCTCAGCCGGTACGTGTCAGCATCCTGTGTGGTTTCCAGCGTACCCCCCAGCTGTTGAGCAAAGGCTTTCAAAAGCTGATCGCCCAGGCCCGTCGCGGCCATCGAGTTCGTCTCTGCAATCGGCTCTTGCGCGCCACGCGACAGGCTGTTTTCCACCTCCATCACCGCGCCACGCCCCCCGTCACGGCGCAGCCGCAGGGTGATGTGCACCCGGTTGTCCGACGCCGGACCCGCATACTTCATCGCATTCGTGACCGCCTCGGTCAGCAGCAGCGACAGCGGCACGGCCTGATCGGGGATCAGGTGCACCTCTTCGACATCTGTTTTCAGATCTATCTTGCGTCCCGGCCCGCTGCCGATGTTGATCACCTGGCGCACGATATCGGTCAGCAACTCATCCGCCCGGACATCGGCCATGCCCGAGGTCTGGTAAAGCCCGCGGTGAATCGTCGCCAGCCCCATCACCCGGTCGTGCAGGCCCTTGAGCAGAAACTTGGTTTCGGGCGCCACCGCCTTGCGCATCTGGAGGTTCATGATCGAGGCAATCAGTTGCAGGTTGTTTTTCACACGGTGATGCACCTCGCGCAAGAGCACCTCTTTCTGGTGGATCGAATCCTCAAGCCCCGCCTCGGCCCGCATCACGCCATCGGCCATGCTGGAGAACGCCTCGCCCGCCTCGCGCAACTCGGCCGGAGCCTCGGCCATGTCGACAAGCTGCAGGCTGCGGTCGCCCCGCGAAAACCGGGCCAGGGCGCGCGTCAGGCGGCGCACATGGCGCGACACCAGCCATTCCGCCGCCCACGCCGCCACAAGCATGCCGATCGCCCACATGATGAACGGAGGGAAGTAGGGCGACAGGGCAAGCCCCGCCTGTGCAGCAGAGGCGCCATAATTCCAACTGCTGAGCAGCATCAACTCGCCCCGTACGATGGGCACGACAGCATATGAGCGCGGCACTCCATCCGCGGTCATGTCGTTGAAGACTTCCGCCCGGGTGTCTGCGACGTTCTTCAACATGCGTCGTGTGGGCAGCCCCTTCGCCGCGTCACCCATACCATTGCTGGACGTAAGGACGGTGCCATCGCCGTCAAAGGTCCAGAAGTCAACGGGCTGGACGAACCGCGACAAGGGATCAAAACTGTCGTTCTGGGCAGAAAGCCCGGCATGGGGAAGTGCAATGCCGGTGTAGCCCATGTAGTCACCCGCGTCGGAAAAGACCGGATGGGTGATCAAGACGACAGAAGTGCCCGAAACCGGAGCGGCAGGGTGCACAATCAGCTTGGGTGCCTTTGCATCCACGATGTCTTGAAAATCGGGAAGGCCAGAATAGTCAAAGACCCTTCCGTTGGATGAACACGTCATCAACCCGCTTTTTGCAATAAATGCCACCAGCGACGCCGACGGCATCTGTGCAGCGGTCCGGCGCATCGCCATTCCGCACGCAGACGTGGCGTTGACCACATCCGATGTGCTCGCAAGCGCTGCTGCGGCACCTTGCGCCCGTCGGATCACCCCGATTTCGCCCGTCGCCGCGCGCAAGGTCGCCCCCAGCATTGCCTCTTCGGCCCGGCTCTGCGCTTCGGCTTGCAGATTGCGGGTCTGGACAAGCGAAATCACCCCCAGGGGCAACAGCGCCACCGAGAGGATCAGGGCGAAGCGCGCGTTTACCCGTTCCCAGAAATACACGCGCGTCGGCCGCGCCCTATCACGGCTGTCATCCGCCATCACTCATCGTTCCCTTTTGACCGCAAGAAGCACCAGCCAATACCAAAGGGGCCTGCGCCAAGCCACCGCTAGATGTTGACTTGACGGAATATCGCGTCAAGTCTGCACAAAAATCAGGGTGTCACTGGCCGTGACCAGGCCCTGCCCACTTCCGGTGTCTGGTCCGCACTGGCCGGGCCGTTGACCCAGACTCATTCTGACCGATTCAATTTACGGTCCGGACGGAAAGCTGCGCCTGGAACTTCTCCAGAAGCATCGCCAGCCGCTCAGCCTCGCTCGACCAGCCGGGCAAATCGTCGTATACATATTTCAGTGTTGATCCGATTGCATCGGTGCGTCTGTCGCGTGATGCGTCATCAAGTCCTTCGTAGCCGTCCATTTGGTTTCCAGTATGCTTGCCTGCCCTGCCCGTGTTCTGCTCTCATGGCAGAAGCTTATTTTTCGGGCCCGGTCTTTAACGCGCAACATGACAAACAGTTCCCGCATGCGGCGGGGCATGCGGACCGGGGCAC
>JBBRBJ010000037.1:0-32721 GCA_038205925.1 Rhodobacterales bacterium
GGAAAAGGTTCTTGCCAACGCAGCGCCGAAACCGCTGGTGCAGGTCGCCAAGTCCGCCGCGTCAAAAGCACCCGAATCCGCGCCCGTCCCGCCCCGGACCCCGGCCAAACCCGCGGCAAAACTGCGCTCGGTTCCGGCCCCGGTTGTGCCGGAGAGCAAGGAAAAGAAGCGTCGCGAACGTCTTGGCGAAATCAAGGTCGAGATGCACGCCCGCCTTCTGGACAACCTCAACCTTGCCGCGCTGGACAAGGCGAGCGAGGCCGATCTGAAATCCGAGATCATGGAGATCACATCCGAGGCGCTGGACGAAATCGGCATCGTTCTGAACCGTGACGAACGCATGACCCTGAACCAGGAGCTGTTCGACGAGGTCAAGGGGCTGGGCCCGCTGGAAACCCTGCTGAAGGACGACACCGTAAACGATATTCTGGTGAACGGTCCAAGGCAGATTTTCGTGGAACGCGACGGCAAGCTGACGCTGACCGATGTAACGTTCAAGGACGAACGCCATCTTCTGCGGATCATCGACAAGATCGTGTCGGCGGTGGGTCGGCGTGTGGACGAATCGAACCCATATTGCGACGCGCGTCTGGCCGATGGCAGCCGTTTCAACTGCATGGTGCCGCCGGTGGCCGTGGACGGGTCGCTGGTTTCCATCCGCAAGTTCAAAAAGGATAAGCTGGATATTCAGGACCTGGTGAAATTCGGAGCCTTTACCGAAGAAATGGCCGCCTATTTGCAAGCCGCCGTGGCGACACGTCTGAACATCATCGTGTCGGGCGGGACGGGCTCGGGCAAAACCACCACGCTGAACGCGCTGTCGGGGTTTATTGCCAATGACGAGCGCATTCTGACCATCGAAGACACCGCCGAACTTCAACTGCAACAGGTGCACGTCGGGCGAATGGAAAGCCGTCCGCCAAACGTCGAAGGCAAAGGTGCCGTGACCCAGCGCGACTGTCTGCGCAACGCACTACGGATGCGCCCGGACCGGATCATCGTGGGTGAAACCCGCGGCGAAGAGGTCATCGACATGCTTCAGGCCATGAACACCGGCCACGACGGGTCCATGACCACGATTCACGCCAACTCGGCCCGTGACGGTATCAGCCGTCTGGAAAACATGATCGCCATGTCCGGCATCGAAATGCCGATCAAGGCGATGCGCAGCCAGATCGCATCGGCTGTGAACCTGATCGTGCAGGCCAGCCGCCTGCAAGACGGCTCGCGCCGGATGGTGTCGATCACCGAGGTGACGGGTATGGAGGGCGAGGTGATTTCGATGCAGGAAATCTTCCGCTACGAACGCCTTGGCATCGAAGGGAACGGCAAGATCATCGGCCGTTTCAACGCGACGGGCATCCGCTCGGCCTATTCGGACCGCTTCAAGCAATGGGGCTATGACCTGCCCTCGTCGATCTACGAACCGATTGTGTAAGGGACAGGCACCACATGGAAATCAGCGCAGCTCCCCTTATCTATGTCATGATCTTCGTGGCGGTCGTCGTGATCGTCGAAGGCCTGTATCTGACAGTTTTTGGCAAATCCATCTCTCTGGACAGCCGCATCAGCCGCCGTCTGGCGCTGATGCAAAAGAACGGAAACCGCGAACAGGTGCTTGAGCAACTCCGCAAGGAGATGAGCCAGCACATGAAATCCCGCGGCATTCCGCTGTATTCTCTGCTCGCGTCCAAGGCGCAAAAGGCCAACATCGCCTTTTCGCCGCAGCAGCTGGTCATGGTGATGGCCGGTCTTTCGGTATTCTCATACTTCGGCCTGACCCTGGCTACCGAAGCTTCGACCCCGGTGCGCATCGTGCTTGCTGGCTTGATGGGGGTCGGTGGCGTCTACTTCTGGGTCAACAAGAAGGCAAAGAAACGGATGAAGCTGATGGAAGAACAGCTTGCAGATGCGGTCGAACTGATGGTCCGCAGTCTGCGCGTGGGCCATCCCTTTGCCTCGGCCATCGGCATTGTCGCCAAGGAAGTACCCGATCCTCTGGGGACCGAGTTTGGCATGATCGCCGACGAATCCGCCTATGGCCGCAATGTGGCCGAAAGCCTGAAGGCCTTTGCCGAGCGTGTGGAAAGCCAGGATTTGCGCTTTCTGGCCGTGGCCGTGTCGATTCAGCAGCAATCGGGCGGCAATCTGGCCGAGATCCTCGATGGGTTGTCCAAGGTGATCCGGGCGCGCTACAAACTGTTCCGCCGCGTGGCCGCCATTACTGCCGAAGCAAAATGGTCGGGCATGTTCCTGTCGATGTTCCCGCTGGGCGCACTTGTGGCCATCAACATGGCTGATCCGAACTATTATACCGAAGTCAAAGAGGCGCCGGTGTTCATTCCTGCCTGCATATTCGTGTCGATCATGTTGGGTATCAACGTGATCTACATGAAAGTCATGACCAACATCAAGGTTTAGGTCCATGTCCGTGTTTTCATCTATCAACGAACTGCTGGTTTCGTATCTGGGTCCGATGGGGCCGCTTCTGGCCCTTGGCGGGGTCGGCCTTGCGCTGATCTTCGTCACGCTGCCGTCGCTGTTCAAACGGGAAAAAGACCCGCTTGAACGCATCCGTGCGCAGCGGTCTGGAATCAATGTCGCCGAAAAGGGGCAGACCCTGCGCCGCGGGACCGACACCAAGGGCGCAGAAAAGCTTGAACGCTTTGCAAGCTATCTCGAACCCAAGAACGCCGATGAATTTTCGGCCACAAAGACCAAGCTTCTCCGCGCGGGCTATCGCGGCAAGAACGCGGTGCGGATGTTCCACTTTTCGCAATTCGCCCTTGGCATTGGAATCATGATCCTTGGCCTGTTGCTGGCGCTGATCAAATCGACGCAGCAGGAGATGACCAGCACCACGATGGTGCTTTACACAGTGCTGCCCGCTGCCATTGGCTATTACGCACCACAATATTGGGTTACCCGCCGCATCGGTGTGCGCCAGAAGGAGATCACCGAAGGCTTCCCCGATGCGCTGGACTTGATGCTGGTCTGCGTCGAGGCAGGACAGTCGCTTGACCAGTGCATCATCCGCATCTCGACCGAAGCCAAGGCAGGTTATCCTGCCCTTGCCGAAGAGTTCGAGATGGTCAGTCAGGAAGTCAAGGCCGGCAAAGAGCGGGTGGTGGTTCTGCGCGACATGTCCGAACGCGTGGGCCTGCCCGACATCACCAGTTTCGTAACCACTTTGATTCAGTCATCCAGCTTCGGCACCTCGATCGCCGATGCCCTGCGGGTCTATTCTTCCGAAATGCGTGACAAACGTGTCATGCGCGCCGAAGAAAAGGCCAACACCATTCCCACAAAGCTGACTTTGGGCACTATGCTCTTCACGGTGCCACCGCTTCTGGTTATCCTCATCGGGCCATCGCTTCACAAATTCGCATCCCAGATGGGTGGAGGTTGAGATCACACGCCAAGCCCTTCTGACGCTTGCCCTTGTCACTGCACTTGCCGCCTGTAACAGCACAGGCGGCAACGGGCTGCTTGGAGGGGGGCAAGAAGTGTCACGTGGCGCGCCCTATGGCGTTGATCCCGATGAAGATAGCGTCGATGGCCTGATCGTCGGCCACCGGCTGATGGCGGCGGGCGAATACGATCTTGCGGAACGCGCCTATTTGCGCGCGGGCGCCGAACAGGGGCTGAACGCGGATGTACTTTCTGCGCTCGGCTCGGCCAACCTCAAGCTTGACCGACTGAACCAGGCTGAACAACTGCTGCGCAAGGCAGTCGATCTGGACGCAAACTTTGTGCCCGCCCTGAACAACCTTGGCGTGGTGCTGATGGAGCGTGGCAACTTCGGCGAAGCGCGGGTGTTTTTCCAACGCGCCTTTGCCGCCGATAGTGGCGAAACAGACTCCATTCGTGAAAATCTGATGCGCGCTATCGCGAAAACCGAAGATGCAATGTATGTTCAACCCGAGGCAACACCGACGTTCACCCTCGTCCGGCGCGGGGCAAGCACCTATGAATTGCTGTCCCAACTCTGACTGACAGGCGAACCCGAGCAGAAAAATGAAGGACGCAAAAATGCGCCGACCGATCCTTGTGGCACTGTGCCTTGGCGGCACGGTCGCGCTAAGCGCGTGTCAAAAGAACAGCGATGCCGAGGTGCAGCGCGCCATCAAAGACGTGAACGTCATCGACGAATCGAACCTGTCGGACATCATGCTGACTGTAGGCGATCCGGATGAAGCCGTTTCCTACTTTGCCCGAACAGCCGAGCAAAACCCCGACCGTATCGATCTGCAACGTGGCCTTGGCAAATCGCTGGTCCGCGCCGGACGCGCGCCCGAGGCGGCAACCATCTGGCGCAAGGTCCTGACGATGCCGGGTAAAACAAATGACGATCATGTGTTGCTTGCCGATGCGCTGATCCGGTCGAACGACTGGAAAGGCGCCGAAGCCGAGTTGAACAAGATCCCGCCCACGTTCGAATCCTATGAAAGGTATCGCCTTGAGGCGATGGTGGCCGATTCCAACAAGAACTGGAAAAAGGCCGACAGTTTTTATGAAATCGCCGCTGGGCTGACATCAAAACCCGCGGGCGTGCTGAACAACTGGGGCTTTTCCAAACTGGCGCGGGGCGATTCGCCGGGTGCCGAAAAGCTGTTCGTGCAGGCGCTGACCTTTGATCCCACGACATTCACCACCAAGAACAATCTGGTTTTGGCGCGCGCGTCGCAGCGCAAGTACGAACTGCCCGTCGTCAAGATGTCGCAGCCGGAAAAGGCCGAGCTACTCTATACCGCCGCCTTGACGGCGATCAAGCAAGGTGACACGGCCGTGGGCAAGCAACTCTTGCGCGAAGCGATCGACACCCATCCGCAGCATTTCGAGGCCGCCGCGCGCAGCCTTGCGGCGCTTGAGGCCTGAGGCCATGACTGCAGGAACGGCAATTGCCCTGCTGCCCTTTGTGCTGGCCATCAGCGTCTGGGTTGCGTGGAGCGACATGAAGACGATGAAGATCCCGAACAAGGCCGTGATGGCCCTGCTTGGCGTATGGTTGGTGGGGGGGTTGATCTGCGTGGCGCTGACGGGCCTGCCGATCATGGATTGGCTTTGGGGCTGGGCCCTTGCGGGCATCGTGCTCGCCATCGGATTTGTGGCCAATGCCATCCGCGCGGTGGGGGCGGGGGATGCGAAATTTGCGGCCGCAATGGCGCCGTTCTTCGTCGGCTCGGACCTGCGGTTTGTTGTCGCTCTGTTTGCTGCCTGCCTCCTGGGCGCCTTTGTCACCCATCGCACCATGCGCATGATCGGCCCATTCCGCCGCGCCACCGCCGATTGGCTAAGCTGGACGCACAAGGATTTTCCGATGGGCCTTGCCTTGTCGGGGACACTCGTCTTCCATCATTTGCTCACAATTAGCGGTGTATTATAGGGTGAAACCCATACTCATCGGGCCGGGCCAACACCCTGTCGCATCCTCTTACGCACAAGTGATCGCCCCATGAACATGCATGCCACCTCGACCGCCGTGACCGCCCCGCCGATGCCGAAGAGCCTTCGGGAAACGGGCTTGGGTGCAGTGATGATGCGCGACATCTTGCTGAAAACCATGTTCCGCATGAACCTTGATCTGGTGTCGGACATCGCAAGGGTCGTGTCGCTCAGCGTACCGCTGACGCAAGAACTGATCGACATGGCGCGCGGTCAGCGCCTGATGGAGGCGACGGGCACATTGCACGCCACCTCGGGCAACGAAATGGGATATCAGCTGACCGACGCCGGCAAGGCCCGTTCCTTGGATGCGTTGTCGCAATCGGAATATTACGGCGCCATGCCGGTACCGCTGGCCGACTATGGCCTGCAGATGAAGCGTCAGTCGGTGCGCGACATCCACCTGACGCGTGAGCAACTGGTCAAATCGATGGGCCACCTGATTCTGCCTGCCGACCTTTTGGGAAACCTCGGGCCTGCCGTTACCTCAGGCCGCTCGATCCTGCTGTATGGCCCGCCCGGCAACGGCAAATCATCAATCTCGAACGGCATCCGCGCGGCCATGGGCGACAAGATCTTCATCCCGCGCGCCATCGAATATTCGGGTCAGGTGATCTCGGTCTATGATCCGATCGTCCATTCCTCGGCTGAAGAACAGCTTGACGACCCCAACAGCCTGCGCCGGACCAGCAACCGATTTGACGCCCGATATGTTTACTGTGAACGCCCGACAGTGATCACAGGGGGCGAACTTACGCTCGACATGCTGGATCTCAAGTATAATCCTGTTGCGCGCACCTATCAGGCGCCGTTGCAACTGAAGGCGTCGGGCGGCATCTTCATCGTCGACGACCTTGGCCGCCAATCCGAGCCGCCGCAAAAACTGGTCAACCGCTGGATCGTTCCGCTGGAGGAAAGCCGGGATATTCTGGCCCTGCAGTCGGGCGAGAAATTCACAGTACCCTTTGACACGTTGGTGATCTTTTCCACGAACTTCCATCCCAACGAGATCTTTGACGGCGCCGCCCTGCGCCGGATCTTCTTCAAGATCAAGATCGACGGTCCAAATCAGGAAATGTTCCTGAAAATCTTCGCCATGGTCGCCCGCAAGAAGAAGATGCCATTGGACGAAGGGGCATTGCTGCATTTGCTGAAAGTAAAGTATCCGACCATCAACCACACCTTCGCCAACTACCAGCCGGTGTTCCTGATCGACCAGATGATTGCCATCTGCAATTTTGAGGGGATACCCTATCAGATGACGCCGGATCTGATCGACCGCGCCTGGGCGAACATGTTCGTGCGCGACGAACATATTGCGAAGTAGCGATTTTCCCCAACAAATCTGAACGGATTTCGGTTCAAAAATCCGGCGCCATTCGGAACCGGCGCACGCCGGTTTCGGTGACGATCATGTCCAGAACCTGATCCACGGCTTCGGTTGGCACTGCATCAACCTCTTGCGCGGCGAAGGCAAAGCCTATCGCCGTGACAGGGCCAATGGCACGCAATCCTTCCAGGGTCCGGTCATAGAACCCGCCGCCATAGCCCAGACGGTAACCGCGCGCATCAAAGGCCAGCAGCGGCACGATCAGAACCTGCGGCGTGATCCAGGCACCCTCCGACGGAATCATGGCACCGAACGCACCTTTCTCCATCGCGCATCCAGGCGACCATTGGCGAAACCGTAGCGGCAGACCCGTGCCCATGATCACCGGCACGCCGACAGTCCCGTGATGTGCAGCCATGGCGGGCAACGGGTCAATCTCGGTGCGCATCGGCATGTAGCCTGACAGCGCGTGCCCGTGATGCCCTGCGAGCAGGTCGGCAAGCAGTTCCGCCGCCTGCCCCTGCCCCGCCGCAAACGCGGCCTTGCGCGCGGCAAAGGCCGCTGTACGCGCCGCCGCTTTCACATCGCTCAAAGCAGCATCCATGACGCCAGTCCCAAAAATGTAAAGAACCCCACGACATCGGTCACCGTGGTCACGAACGGCCCCGAGGCAAGGGCGGGATCGATGTTGTACCGCTCAAGCGTCATCGGGATCACAATGCCACCCAAGGCCGCTGCCATCAGCGTGAAGACCATCGCAAGACCGATCACCAGCGCCAGTACGGGGATCTGAAACCAGAACGCCGTTACCGCCGCCATGATCAGCCCGAAGGCGGCCCCGTTGATGGCCCCTACCGCAATTTCGCGCCGGATCACGCGGCCTGCGTTCTGCGCCGTCAGATCGCGCGTGGCCAGCGCCCGCACTGCCACGGTCATGCTCTGCGTGCCCGCATTGCCGCCCATGCTGGCAACGATGGGCATCAGCACCGCCAGCGCCACCATCTGGCTGATCGTCTGCGCGAACATGCCAATCACCACACTCGCAAGAATTGCTGTCAGCAGGTTCACAAACAGCCACAGCGCCCGGCCCTTCGTGGCCTCCCACACCGTGTCGGCCAGCGTCGCCTCGTCATCGACACCGGCCATGCGCAGCATATCCTCCTGGTGTTCCTCATCCAGCACGTTCATCGCGTCATCGATGGTGATCACACCCACCAACCGCCCCGCCTCATCCACCACGGCGCACGAGATCAAGTGGTATTGATTGAACAAATAGGCCACATCGGCCTCGGGTTCGGTCGCCTCGATGGTGCGAAAGCTGTCTTCGACGATCTCGCGCAGGCGGATGTCGCGACGCGACGACAAGAGCCGCCCCAATGTCACATAGTTCACCGGCCTCATCCGCGGATCGACCAGAATGACATGGTAGAACTGGTCGGGCAGCCAGTCGGCCACGCGCAGATGGTCGATCATTTCGCCCACGGTCCAATGCTCGGGCGCCACCACCACCTCGCGCTGCATCAGACGGCCGGCTGAATATTCTGGGTAGGACAGTGCCTTTTCCACCGCCGCCCGGTCTGCCGTATCCAGCGCCGACAGGATCACCGCCCGTGCAGGCTTCTCCAGATCTTCGAGAATATCAACAACATCATCGGTATCCAGATCACGCACCGCTTCTGCGACCACCTCGGGCGGAAGGGATTCGATTACCTCTTCGCGAATCGCATCCGAAATTTCCGACAAGATGTTGCCGTCAATCTCGCCCGACCACAGCGCCAGCAGCGCCCGGCGGTCAGCACTGTTGATCTGTTCCAGAAGGTCGGCCACATCGGCCGCGTGCATAGGTTCCATCAGGCTGGCAAGTCGCGGAGCATCGCCTTCCTCGACCGCACCGAGGATGGCTGCAACCCGGCGGGCGTCCAGCCCCTCTTCCACCTCGTCAAGAACGTCGTTGGCCATGGCGATCCTCCGTGTGATTACCCGGACCTTAGCGAAAGCTGTTTCCGCGTGACAGCACAAAGGCCAAATTTACCCCGGCAGGAAAAAGGGTTAGGGTGCCGCGACATAGGGGGAAATCGCATGGCAGAACTGATCCTGGGGCGGGTGCTGCATTTTGTCGATGATCCGTTTGTTGCAGGCCCCGAGGCGGCACAGGTCACAGAAGCAATGGTGGTAGACGGCGGCCGCATCGCCGCCGTCGGCCCCGCCGATGTCCTTCGCCGCAGTCACCCGAAGGCGCGGATAAGCGATTATGGCCCCTGTCTGATCAGCGCCGGCTTTGTCGACGCGCATGCCCATTATCCGCAAACCGCCATCATAGCCTCATGGGGCAAGCGTTTGATCGATTGGCTGACCACATATACTTTCCCCGAGGAAATGCGTTTTTCGAACGTCAACTATGCGTCCGAGGTGGCAGAACGCTATTTTGACCTGACACTTTCGAACGGAACGACATCGGTTTGTTCTTTTGCCACGATCCACCCTGAAAGCGTTGACGCGTTTTTCACCGCCGCTGCCCGGCGCAATCAGAGGGTCTGGGCCGGCAAGACCTGCATGGACCGTAACGCCCCCGAGGGCCTGCGTGACACAGCACAATCGGCCCATGACGACTCGGCCCGACTGCTCGCCAAATGGCACGGGGCGGGGCGCGCGTCCTATGTAATCACGCCGCGCTTTTCGCCCACCTCAAGCCCTGAACAACTCTCGGCGCTTGGTGCGCTCTGGGCCGCGCACCCAGATTGCCTGATGCAGACGCATCTGTCCGAGCAAGTGGATGAAATCGCATGGGTCCACGATCTTTTCCCTGACGCCCGCGACTACCTCGACACCTACGAGGCGCATGGTCTGCTTGGCCCCGGCGGGCTTTACGGTCACGCGATCCACCTGACCCCGCGCGAACGCGCCCGTCTGGCCGAGGTGGACGCCAGCCTGATCCACTGCCCCACCTCGAACGCCTTCATCGGATCGGGTTTGTTTGACATGGCGGGGCTGAAGGCGATGGGACAGCGCATCGGATTGGCCACCGATACCGGGGGTGGGTCGTCGTTTTCCATGCTGCGCACCATGGCCGCCGCCTATGAGGTGAGCCAACTGCGCGGCACCGCCCTGCATCCGGCGCAGCTGTGGTGGCTGGCCACCGGCGGATCTGCCCGGGCACTGCGCGCCGACCATCTGATCGGCCACATCGCTGTCGGTCATGAGGCAGATCTGGTGATGATCGACCTTGCATCGACACCAGCCATTGCGCAGGCCAGCGCACGGGCCGACGGCATCTGGCAGGCCGTGTTTCCAACGATCATGATGGGCGATGACCGGGCCATCCGTGACGTGCGCGTGGCGGGCCAATCGGTAAAGCCTTAGTCTTTTTCGCCCAGATCCCAGCCATCGGGATAAAAGTCAAACCCCAGCGCAATCTCGGTCGCCACGCGCTCTTGCGCCCAGATCGCCTCGGGCGTCACCGGCATGGGGCCAAAGGCCGCAATCATGGTCATGCCATCGGGGTCACGCCGCGCGGCAAAGCCTTTGGCGCGCAACGCCTTTTCAAACGCCCCCCACTTGGCATCCGTTTCTTCGAGCAGAAAGATGAATTCGACCACCGATGACGCAGGCAGCTTGATTCGGTCTTTCGCTGCCTGCTCAAAGGTCTCGAACGTCTCACGTCGCTGGGCTTCATAGTTGTGGGTCATGGCGGTCTCTTGGCATTCTCAGGCGGTTGCCGCGCAGGTCTACACGGCCCGGTCTGCAAAGCCCAGCCCAACCGCCCGCACCGCAGACCGCCGCTCGACGATCGGCGTCCGGACGCGACCCGGCCCGCCACTTGCCAACACCGCCGCCGGACCCCGTAACTGGCCCGCTCCGGATCTGGCTCCCGCGCTGCTCAGCGGTTCAAGAGTGCCATCGCCTGCGCATGGATCGGGGCGTTTGCGGCTGCCAGAACCTGCCCTCCCTGATCGCACGGACCACCCTGCCAGTTGGTCACAATGCCGCCTGCCGCCCTGATCACCGCAATTGGCGCCTGCACGTCATAGGTCTGCAACCCCGCCTCGATCACCAGATCTATGCTACCTGCGGCAATCAGAGCGTAGGCATAGCAGTCCATCCCATAGCGTACCAATCGCGCTTTCGCGCCCACCCGCGCGAAGGCGGTGCCTTCAGCCGGTGTACCCACCTCGGGGAAAGTGGTGAACACGATGGCATCCGACACATCACGCGCCGGGCGGCAGCGCAGCGCAGCCTCGCCCAGCGGGCCCACCACGCGGGCACGGTCAAAGCCGCCCTCGAACCGTTCGGAAATATAGGGCTGGTCGATCAGGCCATAAATCGGTCCGGTATGATCGGCCACCGAAATCAAAACACCCCATGTCGGCGTACCCGACAAGTATCCGCGCGTGCCGTCGATGGGGTCAAGCACCCATGTCAGGCCAGAAGCGCCCGCCTTTGGCCCGAACTCTTCGCCCAAGATCCCATCATCGGGCCTGCGTTGTGCCAGAATTGCGCGCATCCGCTGTTCCGACAGTCGGTCGGCAACTGTGACAGGGTCGAACCGAGCCACTTCCTTGGTCTCTGCCAAAAGTCCCGGTTGACGGAAATGCAAAAGCGTCGCTTCTCGCGCAGCATCGGCCAGAAGGTGCGCCGTTTCTACCAGATCGGCCACCAACGCGCTGTCATGTCCCGCCATGTCAATTCCCAACCGCTAAGGCCCGAACGGGCTGTCCCGAAACGCGCTAGCGCCACCTTCCGGTCAGGTCAAGCAATCACGGGGCAGCGCCCCTCAGGCAACGTCGCTGAGGACACGTGCCAGATCGAACAGGCGACGCCGCTGTGCCTCGGGGATGGCGTAGTAGGAGCGCACAAGTTCCTGTGCCTCTTTGTCAGCGAGCATGTCACCAACCGGAGCGGTTTTGGCAGCCGTGTCACCCGCAATACCTTCGAAAAAGAAGGAAATCGCGACACCCAGCGACTCGGAGATATCCCATAGACGCGAAGCGCTGACGCGGTTCATGCCAGTCTCGTATTTCTGGATTTGCTGAAACTTGATGCCAACCTTGTCGGCAAGCTGCTGCTGGGTCATTCCAACCATCCAGCGACGGTGACGAATACGTTTGCCCACATGGGCGTCAACAGGGTGCTTCATAGTTTACTCCGTGCTACTGATCCTGCTATTCATAAGCAACTCGCGTGCCAAACAAACATATTCCTTCGGGATCTATGGATTTCGTCTGTCGGGCCCGGAAACCTGTGGTTTTTCGCGCGCGAACTGCGTCAGCACATAGCCGGTCCCACACTTCGCCTGCAGGGGGCACCATTAACCATACACTCGCGCTCTGCGCGTTTATCATTTTGCAATGCATTTTGCAACAGACAAGTCAAATCACTCGCGAATTGCAACATTCTGGCTCGGTGGAGATGACAAGGGGTTACGCCAGCCTGCATGTGATCAATCGAGGCATACCGAGGCGAGCATGGCAAAATACGGCGTTGAAATCCCCCCGGCGCTGATCGAACGAGTTTGGCTGCTGTGACGCAAGCGCACTCATCCCCATCCCCGATAGATGCCGTTCGACCCATCCTAGCCTGCCGCAACCGAAACCTTTCCACCCCGTGCCGCATAGGCGCGCCGGATCAACCCCGCGAGTTCAAGAACAGCCGGGCTGTGTGCCGGATCCGCGACGTAAAGGTTCACATTCATCCGCTTCAATTCGGGCAGAGCGCCGCCATGGCTGACACGCTCGACGTAAGGGGGTTCCGATCCCGCCAGCACCGTATGCACCGCCAGATCGGCACTGACCGAGGCCTCTATCGTGCGCGTGCTGTCGCTTTCCACCGCCATAATCCACGGGATGCCTGCATCATCCAGCGCCGCCTGAACCCCTTGGCGAAAAATGCAGTTATGCTCATAAGCGAGCTTCAGCGGCCGGCTTCTCCAGGCCACGCCGCCCGGCGCGCCCACCCAGACCAGCGGCAATTCCGCCAGCGTCTCGCCATCGGGCGAAACCATGTCTTCGGTGGTCAGGATCACATCGCATTCCCCGCGCCCGAACTGGGCGCGCAGCACCCGCGTGAAGGATGAAATCAGCGTCACCTTCATCTTGGGAAACTCGCGCGCGAAATGCTGCAACACCTGCGGAATCACCGGATAGACAATGTCATGCGGCACCCCCAGAACAATCTCGCCCTCATGCGGATCGCGCGTCAGGCGGCCCATCACCTCGTCGTTCAGCGCCAGCATCCGGCGCGCATATCCCAAAAGCTGCTCGCCCGCTGCCGAAAGCGCCACCTGACGGCCCGTGCGGTCCAGCACATCGACGCCCAGCATCTCTTCGAGACGCTTGATCTGCATTGACACCGCCGATTGCGTAAGGTTCAGAAATCCCGCTGCCCGCGTGACCCCGCCAGCATCGGCCACGGCCACGAAAGACCGCAGGGCCGTCAGATCCAGATTGCGCGCCATATCACATTTCCTGATGTGAGAGTTCAAAAGCATTCATTTTGCTAATACACACCAACAGCGTATTGCGGGCAAGTGAATTGATGCGCCAAGCGTCCAAATCACCGAATCGAATGCATCCTGAAAGGAAAGACCATGTTTGCCTCGCTCCACACCGCAAAACTCGCCACCGGGCGCGTGCAGTCGGTTGGCAGCATCCCGCGCCTTGTCGCGTTCGTGCGTGCCGCCACTCTGGCGCGCCACCAGCGTGCGTTTCTGGCGCGTCTGGACGACCGCACCCTTGCTGACATTGGCCTGACACGGGATCAGGCACTCTCGGAAGCCAGCCGCCCGATGTGGGATTTGCCGGCTAATTGGCCCAACCGGATGTTCAACTGACCTTTCAGCGCGGATTTTGCAGAGTTTCGCGCGGGTTTTTGCGCTGAAATCCTTGAAATGCGGGGCCTTCCCACCGATATTCGAACCAACCCCCGGTCGCGCCCGCGCGGTCGGGGCACCGAGTTCACAATCTGGAGGCTCTCATGGCTGACTACACTACGATCCGGACGGTCGGCGCTGGTGCGCAGACCGCCAATATCGACGCAGGGCTGCGCGCTCACATGAACAAGGTCTACGGGCTGATGTCCGTTGGCATGCTGATGACCGGCGGTGTCGCCTGGGCAGTCGGCACGTCGGATGCGCTGCTGGGCATCTTCCGCAACCCTGAGACCTTGCAGCCCAACATCCTGGGCTGGGTCGTCATGTTCGCGCCCCTGATCATGGTGTTCGCCATGGGGGCGGTTATGAACCGCATCTCGGCTGCGGGCGCACAGATCTACTTCTATGCCTTTGCCGCCGTCATGGGCCTGTCGCTCGCCTGGATCTTCAAGGCGTTCACGGGCGTATCGATCGCACAGACCTTCCTCATCACCTCGATCGCCTTCGCGGGCCTGTCGCTCTATGGCTACGTCACGAAGAAAGATCTGTCCGGCATGGGCACGTTCCTGATGATGGGCGTGATAGGTCTGATCGTGGCGATGATCGTGAACATCTTCCTCGCATCCTCGGCGCTTGCGTTTGCGATCTCGGCGATCGGCGTTCTGATCTTTGCAGGTCTGACCGCCTATGACACGCAGTCGATCAAGAACGAGTATCTGCAGCATGCGATGGCCGCCGATCAGGAGTGGCTGGGCAAGTCCGCGATCATGGGGGCGCTGCGGCTCTATCTCGACTTCATCAACATGTTCATGTTCCTGCTGCAGTTCATGGGCAACCGCGAGTGAAGCTTCGGATCTGAACCAGGACAAGGGCCGGTCGCAAGACCGGCCTTTTTTTCATGGGACGCAGCTTGGTTTGTCCGCACGGATACGAAGATCTTCGAACGCAAAAGGCCGCCCGAAGGCGGCCGATGCACAACACAACAGACAAAATCTTACTTGATCTTGCCTTCCTTGTATTCGACATGCTCACGCTTGACGGGGTCGTACTTCCGCGCCGTCATTTTTTCGGTCATCGTGCGCGCATTCTTCTTGGTCACATAAAAGTGGCCGGTGCCCGCCGTCGAGTTCAGGCGGATCTTGATGGTCGCCGGTTTTGCCATGGTCGTTGCTCCTGCATCGGACCGGCACCGCCGTTCCGTTAAATCCTTGAACCGGGCTTTTACCTGCCCACGGGGCAGAGTCAACAGCCAAAGCCGCACCACACCACAGAACCCGCCCATCCCTGACAAACGCGTGCGCGCCGATGGTCCACGGACGTTGCCGCCATGGCGGAAAGGCCCGCCAAAAAATAGAAGTGCGCGGATGGCCTGTAAGCCGGATTTTGTCCCGGGTCTTGCGACCCTTGGATGATCATTCCTCTGCCCCCGCCGTTACCGGCGGGATCTAGCTGCCAACCCGGGCCCCGGGGCTGAAGATCCCTGCGGCGGTATCGGTTGCCCGACCTGCCCCGCGTGAGGCCCCTATTCGGCATTGCTCCGGGTGGGGCTTGCCGTGCCGTCCCGGTTGCCCGGTCCGCGGTGGGCTCTTACCCCGCCGTTTCACCATCGCTCTGAGCGCGCCGGAGGCGAACCCCCTTTGCGATATCAAAGCAGACTCTTCTCTGTGGCGCTTTCCCTGGGGTTGCCCCCGCCGGGCGTTACCCGGCACCCTGTCTTCATGGAGTCCGGACTTTCCTCGCAGCGTTGCCGCCACGCGATCATCCAGCCATCCGCGCGGTCAGGGGCTTACGCCTGCACACCCGTGCCGTCAACGGCAAAGCGCCCGGCCAGATCGGAGGCAAGCGACGCATCCACGGCGTCCAGCGGGCCATCGGCCCAGGGCCTGAAGCGCAGCCGGAACGCCCGCAAGATCAGATCCCCGGGCAGATCCGCATAACCAAAACGGCGCGCATCGCCGATGAATCCATCGGGCTCGCCGGCCCCGCCAGCCGGATCGCGGGGCCAGACCGAAAGGCCGCCCCGCGCCAGCCTGCGCCAGTCAAACCGTGGTCCGGGGTCGGATTTCCGCCCCGGCGCCAAGTCACTGTGCCCGATCACGCCCTGCGGGGGAATGTTCCAACGTGCCATGGTCGCGGCAAGGAGCGTCTCCAGCGCCTTCATCTGCGGCTCGGCAAAGGGGTGGTGCCCGCGATTTGCCAGTTCAATCCCGATAGAGTGGCTGTTCACATCCGTGATCCCGGCCCATTCGCCCGCCCCGGCATGCCACGCCCGCGCGGCTTCATCCACCAGCGCATGGGCCGTTCCCGTCTCGGACAAAAGCCAATGTGCCGACACCTCGGCCCCCGGGTCACACAGGCGGGCGCGGGCGGCGGCGCAGCTTTCCATGGCGGTGTAATGAAGGACGATCAGCGACGGGCGTGCGCCAAGCCGCCGGTCGCCAAAGTTCGGCGACGGACCCTGCCCGCCCGCAACGGCCGGGGCAGGCGTGCTCACCGCAGGCGGAAAGGCGACGGATCCCAGCCGCAGGCATAGCCGTCGCCATCGGGGTCAATGCCCAGACGGTCACGCTGGGGCCCGCCCTTCGCAAGAAACGCTTCCTGCGCGAGATCAGGCGAGGCATAGCCCGCGCATTTCGACGCCGCATTCGTCACCGAAAACCCCGAGCGTTTGTAAAGCTGCGCGCCCACGGGGTTCGTCGTGGCAAGGGCGTAGTCCACGATGTTGGACCCGACACTGCCTGGCCGCACCGGCAGCGCTCCGGGCTGGATCACCTGATACTGCGACCGGTTCTGGTCGATCCGCTGCTTGTCGCTGGCAATCGTCTCGCGGCTGGACACGGCATTGAAGTCGTTCTCGTCGGAAATTCCCGCATTGCTGTGCACCATCTCACCGGATTCCTCGCGGATCCCCACAGGGGCATTGCCACGCGGGCGCGCACCCGGCAGGGGTGCCCCCGTACCGGGCGCGGGTACAGCACCGATCACGGCCCCCGTCACCGGGCGCGCGGCGCCGCCGATGGACCCCTGACCATCGGCACGGTCGATCGCCGCCCCGATCGTGTCGGGGGAAAATCCCGGAGTGACTATGGGCTGCGGTCGCGGCGCAGACGCGTCACGTTCACGCACATAGGTGTTATAGTCCTGAAAGCCCACGCCCGCGCCCGAATCGGGTATCGACGGGGCGCAGGCGGCAAGGACGAGGGGCAGGGTTACAAGTACGGCAAAGCGCATGGTCACATTGGTCCGGCAATCGGTGTTCACGTGACGCCCTACCACCATTTTCCCGGCTTTGCCACAAAGCCGGCGGCGCGCTCAAGCACATAGGCGTGATTCAGCAGCCCTGCCTCATCCCACGGGCGGCCGATCAATTGCAGGCCAAGGGGAAGCCCTTTGGCATCGAGGCCAACAGGCACCGCAATCCCCGGCAGACCCGCCAGATTGACTGTGACCGTGAACACGTCGTTCAGATACATCTCGACCGGATCGGCGTTTGCCATCTCACCCAGGCCGAAGGCGGATGAGGGCGTGGCAGGCGTAAGGATCGAATCCACCCCCGCCTCGAAAGCCAGTTCGAAATCTCGTTTGATCAGCGCGCGTACCTTGCGTGCCCGGTTGTAGTAGGCGTCATAGAAACCTGCTGACAGCACGTAGGTGCCCGTCATGATGCGGCGCTGCACCTCGGGTCCAAAGCCTTCGGCGCGCGTTTTCTCATACATTTCTGTGATGCCGTCACCCTGTGCCAGTTTGGCCCGGTGGCCAAAGCGCACCCCGTCATAGCGCGCGAGGTTGCTTGATGCCTCGGCGGGCGCAATGACGTAATAGGCGGGCAGCGCGTACTTCGTGTGCGGCAGGCTGATGTCCACGATCTCGGCCCCGGCATCGCGCATCATCGCGATGCCCGATTGCCACAGCGCCTCAATCTCGGCGGGCATCCCGTCCACCCGGTATTCATGGGGGATGCCGATGCGCTTGCCCCGGATGTCGCCGGTCAGGGCCGCCTCGAAATCCGGCACGGCCATGTCGGCGCTGGTGCTGTCCTTGGGGTCATGCCCGGCCATCGCGCCCAGCATGATCGCCGCATCGCGCACCGATCTGGTCATCGGCCCCGCCTGATCAAGCGACGAGGCAAAGGCCACGATCCCCCAGCGGCTGACGCGCCCATAGGTCGGCTTGATGCCAACTGTTCCGGTAAAGGCCGCAGGCTGGCGGATCGATCCGCCCGTATCAGTTCCCGTTGCCGCCAGACACAGATCCGCCGCCACCGCCGCCGCAGACCCGCCCGACGATCCGCCCGGCGTCAAATGCCGCTCATCCACGCGCCACGGGTTGACCGCATTGCCATAGCACGACGTCTCGTTGCTGGACCCCATGGCAAACTCGTCCATGTTCAGCTTGCCCAGCATCACGGCACCTGCCTCGAACAGGCGGGCGGTCACGGTGGATTCGTATTCGGGTCTGAACCCCCGCAAGATGTTCGATCCGGCCTGCGACCGCACCCCTTTGGTGCAGAACAAATCCTTGATCCCAAGGGGGATTCCGCACATCGACGGCGCCGCACCGACCGCTATCCGCGCATCGGCTGCCCGCGCCTGTTCCAGCGCAATCTCGGGCGTCTTGTGCACAAAGGCATTCAGCGCATCGCCTGCATCCATGGCGGTCAGACACGCCATCGTCAGGTCAACCGCCGTGATCTCGCCCTTGCGAAGGCTGTCGCGCGCCGCCGCAATCGTCCAGCCATTCGCACTCATTCGACCACCTTCGGGACCGCAAAGAACCCCTCGCGCGCATCGGGCGCATTGGCCAGCACCGCGGCCTGGATGTTGCCATCCGTCACCACATCGGCGCGGCGCGCAAGACGCATCGGCGTCACGCTGGTCATCGGCTCAATCCCGGTCACATCCACCTCGTTCAACTGCTCCATGAACCCCAGTATTCCGGAAAGCTGCGCGGCCAGTTTCGGCAAATCAGCCTCATCCACCCGTATGCGGGCAAGTTTGGCCACCTTGCGGGCGGTGTCGGTGTTGATGGACATGGGCGTACGGCTTTCCTCAAAGGAACGGGCCCGCCCCGTTTAGCCGCGCGCCGCGCGCCCTGCAAGGGTTTGGCCCGCGACATGGACGCGATAGACCTCGATCATCCAGCCCAGCATCAGTGCATTCAGCAGGTGCCACACGAAATGCGTGCCCATGGGCAGGCTGCCACACATCGGCCCGTCCGCGGTGCGGATCAGGATTGACACCGCCAGCACCGCCGCGCCAATCGCCAGCCCCCGCGCGGTCGCACTGTCCCACATCAGATAGGCATAAAACCCGATCAGCACAGGTACCGGCGCGTAGGCGACCGAACTGCCCAACCACGGCGCAACCATGGTGAAAAACACGCCCATCACCGCCGCATAGGGCACGAACGCCAGCACTGCCGCCGCCGCCTTCCACAAGGGCGCCCCAAGCAAATCCCGCGTCGCGGCAAAAAGATACAGCAAGATGAACGCCACAATCGGCCCCACATCGGCCACCGAAGCTGCCCGGTTCGCGACGGTGTGAAACAACCCCGAGCCAATGCCAATCGCCCCCAGCACCACTGCCATCGCCCGCGCCATGGGGATGCCCGCCGAGCGCCGCCACAACACCAGCGCCACCATCACGAACGCCAGATTTGTCACGGCGTTCAGCGGCTCGGCCCACAGCCCCGGTCCCGCACGCTCGCAATACTGGTCAACGGCATCAAACCAACCCATCATGCCCCCGCGCCAGCACGGCCTGCAGCCCGTCAAGGATCAGATCCAGCCCGAAATCGAAATCATGCCTCCCATCGTAGCGCCCGGCGATCACCTCTTGCGACATCGCGTGGATGGTGGGGTGCGTCTGTGGCGGGATCATCGGCAGGAACATCGCGGCAGCCGCAGCATAATCGCCCGGTTGCAGCGGAAAGTTCAGCTCTTGCAGGGTGAAGCCATAAATATGGCTGTCGAGCGCGTTCCACGCCCGGTCTACCCCCTTTGTAGAAAACCCCGCAGCCGAAAGACACGCCAGCGTCGCTTCGGTGTAGGCCAGCATCCGCGGTCCGATGTTGACCAGCGACACGACAAGCTGCCCAGACCAGCGGTGCCGCAGCAGCATCGCCCGCGCGGAATGGGCCCGCGCGCGCATTTGCGCAACCCAGTTATCGCCCGGAAAGGGCAAGGGGATCTCCGCCAGAACCGCCTCGACCATGGCTTCGAGCAGCGCATCCTTGCCCGGCACATGGTTGTACAGCGACATCGCCTCTACCCCCAGGTCCGCCGCCAGCCTGCGCATCGAAAGGGCGGCCAACCCCTCACGATCGGCCAATTCCACTGCACCCTCGACCACGCGGGCGGCTGTCAACGGCGGGCGGGCAAGATTTTTAGGCATCTGGGGTCCGTCATTGGGGGCGGAATAAGGCATACGCCAAACCTTAACGCGGATGCGTGCGCGGTCAAACGCGCATCCGTTCATGCCCCAGCGTCACGCCTTCCGTTCATGCCCTTGCGTCACGCATGGATGCAAAGAATTCGCGCAGCAGGTCCTCGGCCTCGGTCGCGGCGATGCCGTCATAGACCTGCGGCACATGATGGCACTGGGGGTGCGAAAATACCCGTGCCCCCACCGCAACCCCGCCAGACTTCGGGTCGGCCGCGCCATAGTAAAGCCGGCCCACCCGCGCCGCCGCAATGGCTGCTGCACACATGGCACAAGGCTCCAGCGTCACGTAAAGATCATGCCCTACCAGCCGCTCGGACCCCGCCTGCGCACAGGCGGCCCGTATCGCCAGCATCTCGGCATGCGCCGTCGGGTCGTGCAACGCGCGCGTCCGGTTCCCTGCCCGCGCGACCACCACGCCACCCGGCCCCACGACCACGGCCCCCACCGGCACCTCGCCCCGCGCGCCCGCCGCCCGCGCCTCATCCAGCGCCATCGCCATGTAACTCAGGAAGTCGCGTTGCGCTTTCATCTGTTCCCAAATATCCTTGCATCACTCCGGGAGGGAAACCCCCCGAAGATTGCCCCCGCGCACACCATAGGTTTTTCCCCCATGTCCGAAAACACAAAACCAAAAGTTTCGGGCACCAAACCCGCAAAGCCGAAGCCCCCTGCGCAAACCACGCCCGCCAAAACCTCGCCGGAAGGCGAGCGTATTGCCAAGACCCTGTCGCGCGCCGGCATCGCATCGCGGCGCGAGGCCGAGCGTCTGATTGCGCTTGGCGAAGTGCAGGTGAACGGCAAGACCATCACCTCGGCCGCGCTTAACGTTACCGCGACTGACCGCATCACCGTGGGCGGCAAACCCGTCGGCGCCCCAGAACCCGTCCGCCTGTGGCTGTATTACAAGCCCGAAGGTCTGGTGACATCGGCCTCCGATGAAAAAGGCCGTGACACGGTGTTTGACCACCTGCCCGAAGATCTGCCCCGCGTCATGTCCATCGGCCGGCTCGACCTCAATTCCGAAGGGTTGTTGCTGTTGACCAATGATGGCGGTCTGAAGCGGCAGTTGGAACTGCCCTCGACCGGCTGGCTGCGCAAATACCGCGTCCGCGTCAAAGGCAACCCCACCGACCCCGAGCTTGAGCCCTTGCGCAAAGGCATCGTGGTCGAGGGCGAGCGGTTTCAGCCCATGGAAGTGGCACTTGACCGGCATCAGGGTTCGAACGCATGGCTGACTGTGGGCCTGCGTGAGGGCAAGAACCGCGAGATCCGGCGCGCGATCACAGCGATCGGCATGATCGTGAACCGCCTGATCCGCATCAGCTATGGCCCCTTTCGCCTGAACGAATTGCAGCCCGGTGATGTCGAAGAGGTCCGTACCCGCGTTCTGCGCGATCAGCTTGGCGCCCTGATGCCCGGCGCGCCTGACGATGCCGAAGGTGCTGCGAGCACTCCGCGCAAACCAACCATCCGCACCACCGCGCGCACTGGCGGCGAGGGGCCACCCGCCCCACGCCACAAACCCGGCCCCGATGCGCGCCCCGCGCGCGGCCCGTCACCAGACGGCCCGCGCCCGAAACCCGTATCGGGCAGAAAGGGCGCGGCGCCGGCCCCTCGGTCCAAGGACACGCCGGGGCGCATCACCTCATCGCCGGGACGTGCAGCGCTCGGCACCCTTTCGGACGCTTGGGACAAGGCCACCACCCGGCCGCGCACGGCGCGCCCGCCACAGGGCGACGCCCCCGAAAAGCCCCCCAGCCGCGGACGTACGTACAAAGGGGCCGCGCCATCACGCAACACCGGGGCCGGGGACAAACCGGCTGCGAAACCCGGCCCAAAAACGGCAGCCAGACCTGGCGCAAAACCAAAGCCAAAGCCCGGGCCAAAGCCACCGACCCGGCGCAAGTGACCCTGCGCAAGTGACCCTGCGCAAGTGACCCTGCAGAAGTGACCCTGCGACGCGGCTCTGCCCGCCACCTCATGCCACCCCGCCCTCGCACCAGATGTGTCGTGCGGCGGGGGATTTTCCCGCCGCATGCCCCCTGCCCCGCGCCCAAGGGCACTGGCAAGCGCCAGTCGCATCTTCTATAGTAGGGGTATGGGGTCTGCCCGGTCAGATCCACCCGCCGCCAGAATGAGGCCCCGATGTCGTCAACCGGGTTGCAAACCCTGTCGTTTGTGCTGTTCTTGGGCCTTGTGGCCTATGTCGCCTTTGGGGGCGGGGTCTGATGGCCCAGCGGTTTGGCGGCAAGTTCAGTCCCGGCACAACGGGCAAGGATGCGCGCGCAAGCCTGCCCCCCTCGAACCCGTTCGACGGCAAGATGCCCGCGCGCGCGGGAACCCGCTCAAATCTGTTGTTCTTCGCGGCCTTGTTCTTTGTGCCTGCCACGTTCACCGGAACCCCGCGGGCATTGATCCTGGGGCTGGCCGCAACGGGCCTGATGCTGTTGTCGGCCTGGATGACGCGCGAGGGTCTGAAAGCCCACGCCGCCTATGACCTGCGCAGTGTCGCCCGCCGTCCGGCCATTCCCCGCAAGATCTTTGGCGCGGTGCTGGCCGGAGCGGCCATTGGTGCAGGTGCCCTGATGGACCCCTCGGGCACGCTTTTCCCGGTTCTGTTTGCTATTGCGGGCGCGGCGCTGCATCTCGGCGCCTTCGGTCTTGATCCGATGGCCGACAAGGGTGCCGCCGGCATCGACCCGTTCCAGACAGACCGCGTTGCCCGCGCGGTGGACGAGGGCGAGGCCTACCTTGCCGCCATGCGCGACGCGGTGCTGCGCGCGGGTGACCGCCAGATTCAGGCCCGCGTCGACCGCTTTGCCGCCGCCGCGCGCGCCCTGTTCCGGTCGGTCGAGCAAGATCCCCGCGATCTGACTTCGGCCCGCAAATACCTGTCCGTCTATCTGATCGGCGCCCGCGACGCGTCGATAAAGTTCGCCGACCTTTATGCCCGCACCCGCGACGCGCAGGCGCGCACCGATTACCTTGCCTTGCTGGATGATCTGGAAACCACCTTTGCGGGCCGCAGCCGCGCGCTTCTGGACAATAACCGCACCGACCTTGACGTTGAAATCGAAGTGCTGCGAGACCGGCTCAAGCTGGAAACCTGATCCCTTTCGCCCTTAACCCGTGAGTATTGCCATGACCGACACCGTCCGCGACCAGGCCGTTACCGCCCTTGCCCAGATCGCGGAAGTGACCGCGGTGCTTCTGCCTGAACCGGGCGGCGAGATCATGGCGCTGGAGCAGGCGCCCCCGGACAAGGCCGCCGAAATCCGCACGCGGATGGAGGAGTTGGACATGACCAACACCCAGTCTATCATCAGTTTCGGGTCGGGCGCGCAGGCCGAGTTGCAGGTGATCAGCCACGCCATGCTCGCCGATGTGAAGAACAAGGATGCTGGCCCCGCGGGTGACAGCTTGCGCAAGATCGTGACCACGATCCGCGGCTTTGGCAGCGATGAGCTGGACTTGCGGCGCGAACGCAGCTGGTGGGAAAAACTGACCGGGCAGGCCGCCCCGTTTGCCGAGTTCATGGCCCGGTATCAAACGGTGCAAAGCCAGATCGACAAGGTCACTCAAGAGTTGTTGATGCACGAAACCATGCTTTTGAAAGACATCAAGAGCCTGGACAAGTTGTATGAAAAGACCCTGCGCTTTTACGACGAACTGGCACTTTACATCGCGGCGGGCGAGGCCAAGCTGAAAGACCTTGATGCCATGACCGTTCCCGCGCGTGAAGCTGCGGTGGCCGAAGCACCCGAGTCCGATCAGGTGAAACGCGCGCAGGAACTGCGCGATCTGCGCGCTGCGCGTGACGATCTGGAACGGCGCGTTCATGATCTGAAACTTACCCGTCAGGTGACGATGCAGTCGCTGCCGTCGATCCGTCTGGTGCAGGAAAACGACAAGAGCCTTGTCACCAAGATCAACTCGACACTGGTGAACACGGTGCCGTTGTGGGAAACCCAACTGGCGCAGGCTGTGACGATACAACGCTCACGCGAGGCGGCGGCTGCCGTGCGCGAGGCGAATGACCTGACGAACGAACTGCTGACCAGCAACGCCGACAACCTGCGAGAGACGAACAAGGTGGTGCGCGAAGAAATGGAGCGTGGGGTGTTTGACATCGAGTCGGTCAAAAAGGCCAATGACCAGTTGATTGCCACCATCAACGACAGCCTTGCCATCGCGGACGAGGGCAAGGCCCGCCGCGCCACCGCCGAGGTCGAGTTGGTGAAGATGGAGGCCGAATTGCGTGACACCCTTTCGTCGGCCCGCGCCCGCACCGCAGCACCTGCCGCACCCAAACAGGGCTGACCCGCGCACCATGGCCCCTTTCGCCACATCGCAGCGTCCGACCCGGCTTGGCGGCGCCTTGGCGCTTGCCTTGTCGCTTGCAGCCTGCGTCAGCCCTCAGGCACCCCCGTCCTCGCCGATGGCGCAGGCACGGCCGACCCCTGCGGTGGTCCGCATTCCCCCGCCCACCCCGGCGAGTGAGGCCGTGCGCCTGCATTTCGCAAAGGTGCAGGCCGATCTGCTGGCCGCAGGCCTGCTGCGCAGCGATGGCGGCGGGCGTGACACGCCCTTCAGCGCCCGCATGCTGGCCGACAATTTTGCCCAGATCGCCCTTTACGACGAATACACGCGTGGCCCCTCGGGCCCGGTGCAGCGCCAGGCAAGCAGCGCCCTGCGCCGCTGGGAAGACCCCGTCCGCGTGGCGTTGCGCTTTGGTGCGTCGGTCACGCCCGACCGCCGCGCCACCGATACGGCGCGGATCGGATCCTACCTCGGGCGTCTGTCAAGACTGACGGGCCACCCTATCGGCCTGTCCGATGCGGCGCCCAACTTCTTTGTCTACGTGGTGTCCGAAGATGAACGCCGCGCCCTTGGCCCAACGGTCAGCAGCGTCCTTTCGGGTCTGTCGGGGTCGGAAGTCGCGGGCGTGACCGGGATGGAGCTTTCGACCTACTGCCTTGTTTACGCCATGTCAGACGGCGGGACGGGCCGCTATACCCGTGCGTTTGCCGTGATCCGCGCCGAACACCCAGACCTTTTGCGCCTGTCGTGCATCCACGAGGAAATCGCCCAGGGGCTGGGTCTTGCCAATGACAGTCCGCGCGCGCGTCCCTCGATTTTCAATGATGACGAGGAATTCGCATTGCTGACCACGCAGGACGAAATGATGCTGCGCATCCTCTACAATCCCGCCCTGCGCCCCGGCATGACCGAGGCCGAAGCCCGCCCCATCATCCAGTCCCTTGCCAACGCCCTGATGGGCGGCGACAGCTGACCGATCCCAAGGAGAGACCCCATGGTTTTCGATTTCCTCAAAGGCGAATTCATCGACGTCATCTCGTGGCTGGATGACACGCGCGACACCATGGTCTGGCGGTTCGAGCGGCGCGGCAACGCCATCAAGTACGGCGCCAAGCTGACAGTGCGCGAAGGGCAGGCAGCGGTTTTCGTGCATGAGGGGCAGTTGGCCGATGTGTTCGGTCCGGGCCTTTACATGCTCGAGACCAACAACATGCCGATCATGACCACCTTGCAGCACTGGGACCACGGCTTTGACAGCCCGTTCAAGTCCGAGGTCTACTTCGTCAACACCACCCGGTTCAATGATATGAAATGGGGCACCAAAAACCCCATCATCGCGCGCGACCCCGAGTTTGGCCCCGTCCGCCTCCGCGCGTTTGGCAGCTATTCGCTGCGCGTGTCCGACCCGGCGGTGTTCCTGCGTGAGATTGTGGGCACCGACGGCGAATTCACCGCCGATGAAATTTCGAACCAGACGCGCAACATCATCGTGCAAGAGTTTTCGCAGGTCATCGCGAAATCCGGCATCCCGGTTCTGGACATGGCCGCCAACACAGCCGATCTGGCGCGCATCGTGACCACCGCCATTGCGCCCAAGATCGCCGAATACGGCCTTGTTCTGCCCGAGTTCTACATCGAAAACGTCAGCCTGCCCGAAGAGGTGGAAAAGGTTCTCGACAAACGCACCTCGATGGGAATCGCAGGGGATCTGAACAAATACATGCAGTTCAACGCGGCCGAAGGCATCGCGAACCCCGCCTCGGGAGCGGGTGCAATGATGGGCGCGGGCATGGCCGCGGGCATCGGGGCCGCGATGGCGAACGCGGGTCCGTGGGGCGCTGCCCCCCCGCCCGCACCACCGGCCACCCCACCTGCCCCCCCCCCACCTGCACCACATGTCGCCGCTGTGTGGCACATCGCGGAAAACGGCGCCACGACCGGCCCGTTCGATCAGGCCACCCTCGCCTCCATGGCCCTATCCGGCGCGTTGTCGCAAGACTCGATGGTGTGGACGCCCGGTCAGGACGGATGGAAACCCGCCACCGACACCACGCTGAACGCCCTGTTCGACGCCGTTCCGCCCCCGCCGCCCCGCGCGGGCTGAGGGGCGGCACACACCCATGCCCCCCGCCGAAACCTACCGCTGGCCATGCGAAAACTGCGGCGCCGACCTGCGCTTTTCGCCCGCCGACGCGGCGCTGAAATGCGATCACTGTGGCCATGTCCAGCCCGTCCCGCAGGCGCCCGAAACCCGCCGCCGCACCATGGGAGAGCTTGACCTGAATGCCGCTCTGACGTCGGGGCTGGCCCCGGCGGACATGGAGGAGGTGCGCATAACGCCCTGCCCCAATTGCGGCGCCGAGGTCGAGTTTCTGGGTGCCGCAAACGCCACCGAATGCCCGTTTTGTGCAACCCCAGTGGCCATCGGCACCGGCACCGCGCGCAAGATAAAGCCGCAGGCCCTGATCCCTTTCGCGCTGGACGAACGCACCGCGCGCAGCGCAATGGTCACATGGCTGGGAAGCCTCTGGTTTGCGCCCAATGCGCTGGTCGAATACGCCCGCAAGGGCCGCGCGATGAGCGGGATCTACGTCCCCTACTGGACCTTCGATGCTGCCACCCGCTCACGCTATTCCGGGGCGCGGGGCGAATACTACTACGAGACGCGCACCGTCACCGTGCAGGTCAACGGCCGGTCCGAGCAGCGCCAGGAACAGGTACAGAAGACGCGCTGGTACCCGGCCAGCGGCTGGGTGTCGCGCGCCTTTGACGATGTTCTGGTGCTGGCAAGCACGTCGCTTCCGCGCAAATACACCGACAATCTTGCCCCTTGGGATCTGGCCGCACTTGTCCCCCATACGCCCGATTTCATGGCCGGTTTCACATCCGAGGGCTACACGGTCGGCCTGCCCGAAGGTCAGGTTATTGCACATGAGGTGATGGCCGCCCAGATTGCACGCGATGTGGCGGCAGACATTGGCGGCGATACGCAGCGCATCGACCGCATCAACACGGATCACTCGGACGAGACGTTCAAGCACGTTCTGCTGCCCGTCTGGCTGGCGGCCTACAAATACGGCGGTCGGACGTACCGCTTTGTGGTGAATGGCCAGACCGGCCGTGTGCAGGGCGAACGTCCGTGGTCGGCGTGGAAGATCACGCTGGCAGTGATCGTGGCCGTCATTGTGATTGGCGCCATCGCCTATGTGTCGCAGACGCAGTAACCGTGCCCTTTCGCCGCGCACCCTGATCGTCTACGGTTGCGCAACAATAGCAAGAAGGGGCCGCCCCATGCAGGCATCGCGTCGCACATTTTTCTTTGGTCTTGGCCTGATGGGCCTGTCGGCCTGTGTTGGCGGCGGGACGGGCGGTACTGGCAGTTTTGTCCCCGGCGCCAGTGCCGCCGAACCCGGTATGACGCCCGTGGCCAACGCAGCCTTTGATGCCTGGGTTGCAGGGTTCCGCTCCCGCGCCGCAGGCCGTGGCATCCCCCAAGGCACCATCGACACGGCGTTTCGCGGCGCGGGCTTCCTCCCCGGCGTGATCGAGCGTGACCGCAACCAGACCGAATTCAAGCGCAGCCTTGAAGATTACCTGTCCATCGCCGCCAGTGATGAGCGTTTGTCAAAGGGCCGCGCCGCCCTGTCACGGCATGGCGGCGCGCTGCGCGCCATCGAGGCCCGCTACGGCGTCGAGGCGCATGTGGTCACCGCTGTCTGGGGTTTGGAAAGCTTTTACGGCGAACGTCGGGGCACCGTTCCCGTGATCTCGGCCCTTGCCACCTTGGGGTACGAAGGGCGGCGGGGCCCGTTCTTCGAATCCCAATTGATCGCTGCGCTGCGCATCTTGCAAAATGGCGACATCACCCCTGAACGCATGACCGGAAGTTGGGCAGGGGCCATGGGCCACACCCAGTTCATCCCCACCAGCTATCTGGAATATGCGGTTGATTTTACCGGCGACGGGCGGCGTGACATCTGGTCCGAGGATCCGACCGACGCGCTGGCGTCCACTGCCGCCTACCTTGCGCGTTCGGGCTGGCGCAAGGGCCAGCCCTGGGGGGTCGAGGTACAGCTACCCGCAGGCTTCAACACCGCCGTCACGGGGCGCGGCAAGGGCCGCAGCGCCGATGCCTGGTCCGCCATGGGCGTGCGCGGTGCCGATGGCGGGCGGCTGCCCAACCACGGGACGGGCTCTATCCTGCTGCCCGATGGCGCGCGTGGGCCGGCTTTTCTGATCTTCAACAATTTCAACGCCATCGCGCGCTATAACAACGCGGTCAATTACGTCATCGGCGTGGGTCATCTGTCCGACCGTCTGGCAGGCGGCGGCCCGATCCGGGGCAACTTTCCGCCCGATGCCGCGGGAATGTCCAAGGCTGACCGTCAGGATCTGCAGCGGCGCCTGACCGCCGCAGGCTTTGACACCGACGGCAGCGACGGCGTGATCGGGGCCAAAACCCGGGCCGCGATCGAAGCGTTTCAGCGTGCCCGTGGCCTGCCCGTGACCGGAGAACCAACGATGGACCTGCTGCTGATCCTGCGTCGTTAGGTCTGGGGGGCGCCGCGTCAAGGGACGTACAGTTGACAGCGCCCGCCCTGCCCGCCATAGCGCGCCCCATCCTTATCACCCGAGGCCATGATGCCTGATCTGACCCGCGTCCTGCCCCATGCCCGTATCCCGGAATTGCCGAACCCCTATTTCGGCAAGGTGCGCGATTGCTATGACCTGCCCGACAAACGCCGCATCCTGATTTCGTCCGACCGGATCAGCGCCTTTGACCGCATTCTGGCGGCGATCCCCTGCAAGGGTCAGGTGCTGACGCAGACCGCCCGATTCTGGTTTGACCACACCGCCGACATCTGCCCGAACCATGTGCTGTCCTATCCCGACCCCAACGTCGTCATCGGCCAGCGCCTGACCATTCTTCCTGTCGAGATTGTGGTGCGCGGCTATCTTGCCGGCACCACCTCGACCTCGATCCTGACGCAATACCGCCATGGTGCGCGCGAAATGTACGGCCATACCCTGCCCGACGGTCTGGCCGACAATCAGGCCCTGCCGCACGCCATCCTGACGCCGACGTCCAAGGCCTTTGACGGCGGGCATGATGCGCCGCTGACGCCTGAACAGATCCTCGATCAGGGCTTGCTGACGCGCGCGCAGTGGGATCAGGTCTCGGCCTATGCGCTGGCATTGTTCGCGCGCGGGCAACAGATGGCGGCCGAACGCGGGCTGATCCTGGTGGATACCAAATACGAGTTCGGCCTTGATGGCACGGGCCGCATCGTCCTTGCCGATGAGATCCACACCCCGGACAGCAGCCGCTACTGGCTGGTCTCGGGCTACGATGCCGCCTTTGCCGCCGGAACCCGGCCGCCAAGCTTTGACAAGGATGTGATCCGGTCATGGGTGGCCGCCCGCTGCGACCCCTACACCGATCCCATCCCCGACATCCCCGAGGAGATGATCGCGCAGACGGCGCAAGTCTACATCGACGCATATCAGGCCATCACCGGCCAGACCTTTGTGCCCGATGTGTCAGACGCGACGCCCCTTGAGCGTATCCGGCGCAATCTTGCGCCCTTCTTCGCCGCCTGACAGTGTGCGGCATCCGCATTAGCATTTAAAGGTGCCCTTGATGATCCTCTCTTGTGGTGAAGCCCTGATCGACATGCTGCCCCGCACCGCCACAACGGGCGAGGCCTGCTTTGCCCCCTACGCAGGCGGGGCCGTTTTCAACACCGCCATCGCACTTGGGCGGCTGGGGGCGCCGTCCGGGTTCTTCTCGGGCATCTCGACCGACATGCTGGGCGAGATCCTGGCCGACACACTGGCCGCAAGCCGCGTCAACACTGCGCTTGCCGCGCGGTCGGACCGGCCCACAACCGTCGCCTTTGTCAAGTTGGTGGACGGGCAGGCCACCTATGCGTTCTACGATGAAAACACGGCCGGGCGGATGCTGTCGACGGACCAGTTGCCCACCCTTGGCCCCGAGGTGAGCGCCCTGTTCTTTGGCGGCATTTCCCTCGTCAATGACCCCGCCGCCAGCACCTATGAAGCACTTCAGGCCCAATCCTGCGATACCTGCGTCACCATGATCGATCCCAACATCCGCCCCGGTTTCATCACCGGCCGCGAGGGCGAATACCGCGCACGGATCGAACGGATGATGGCCCGCGCCGATATCATCAAGCTGTCGGACGAAGACCTGCACTGGCTGGAAGGCGCAGGCGAGGTGGAACCGCTGGCCCGCAACCTGATCGGCAAGGGTGCAAAGCTGGTGTTCATCACCGAAGGCGCGGCCGGCGCGCGCGCCATCACCGCGCGCCAGAACCGCTTTGTCGCCGCCACGCGCGTCGCCGTCGCCGATACCGTGGGTGCAGGCGACACGTTCAACGCGGGCGCGCTTGCCGCCCTGCACGCGGCGGGGGCGCTGACGAAATCCGCGCTGACGGACATCGCGGATGATGTTCTGGATGCGGCCCTGACGCTTGGCACCCGCGCCGCCGCCATTACTGTCAGCCGGCCCGGCGCCAACCCGCCTTGGGCGCACGAATTGTGAGGGCCCTGATCCAGCGCGTGACTGCGGCGCGCGTTGATGTGGACGGCACAACGGTGGGCGAAATCGGGCCCGGACTTCTGATCCTTATCTGCGCGATGGAGGGCGACACCGATGCCACCGCCGCCACGATGGCCGCCAAGATTGCCCGCCTGCGAATCTTTCGCGACAATTCGGGCAAGATGAACCTGTCGGTGCACGATACTGGTGGCGCGGCCCTGATCGTGTCGCAGTTCACGCTTGCCGCAGATCTGCGCGGCAACCGCCCCGGCTTTTCCACCGCTGCAAAGCCGGACGAAGGGCGCCGTCTTTATGCGCGGTTCACAGCCGACATGCAGGCCCTTGGCATCCCCACCGCCAATGGCATTTTCGGCGCCGACATGGCGGTTTCGCTGACCAACGATGGCCCTGTGACCATCTGGATGGACCTTTAGCGCACGATCAACTCCAGCGGATCATAAAGACTGCTAGCCGTGCCCCATGCTGCATCGGGCATTGCGTCGGGCTTGAACCGGATCGCCGGCAACTCGGCCCGCGAGAAGAACCGCCGCTGCGTCACCACCCCCTCGGGGTCGCGCCAGGCATCGCTGACCACCCCTTTGGCAATCGTGCAGCGAAAGTAGATATCAACCTGATGAAAGCCGCGCACCGGGTCGTGAAATTCGTTCACAAGGCACGGCGCCCCCACGGCGACGGTCAGCCCCGTTTCCTCCCACACCTCGCGCATCAGATTTTCCGGCAGGGATTTGCCCACCATCGCCCCGCCCCCCGGTGCGCACCACAGGTCCGACACCCCGCCACGATAGGCGTTGACCAGCAGCAGGCGGTCATCAACGATGATCAGGGCGCGGGCGGCAATGCGGGGCGTGCGGTGGTGCGACATGGGCGCAGACTAGGGTCGCGGCGCGGCCCTTGTCTACCATTGATGAAGGAAGGAACGGGACCGCCCGGTTCCCAATGTCACGCTTGACTTCGCCGCTGCCAAGGGGTGTATCGGGCCGAAAGATTTTGCAGCCCTGAAAGGGACCGCCATGCACACCTATCGCAGCCACACCTGCGCAGCACTGACCCGCGCAGATGTTGATCAGACCGTCCGCCTGTCGGGCTGGGTCCACCGCGTCCGCGACCATGGCGGTGTGCTGTTCATCGACCTGCGTGACCACTACGGCATCACCCAGGTGATCGCTGACAGTGACAGCCCGGCCTTTGCCGCGCTGGAGAACGTGCGCGCCGAATGGGTCATCCGCATTGATGGCCGGGTAAAGGCGCGCGATGCGGCGCTGACAAACCCCAAACTGCCGACGGGTGAAATCGAAGTCTATGCCACCGAAGTGACGGTTCTGGGCGAATCCGCCGAACTGCCCATGCCCGTCTTTGGCGAAACCGAATACCCCGAGGAAACCCGCCTGACCTACCGCTTCCTCGATCTGCGCCGCGATGGCATGCACCGCAACATGATGCTGCGGTCCAACGTGGTGCGCAGCTTGCGCAACCGCATGTGGAATCAGGGGTTTACCGAGTTTCAGACCCCCATCATCACCGCCAGCAGTCCCGAAGGCGCGCGTGACTTTCTGGTGCCAAGCCGCCTGCATCCGGGCAAGTTCTACGCCCTGCCGCAGGCACCGCAGCAGTTCAAGCAGTTGATCATGGTGGCGGGCTTTGACCGCTATTTCCAGATCGCGCCCTGTTTTCGCGACGAAGACCCCCGCGCCGATCGCAGCCCCACCGATTTCTACCAGCTTGACATCGAGATGAG
>JBBRBJ010000038.1:0-32038 GCA_038205925.1 Rhodobacterales bacterium
CGAGCCATTCAGCGCGGATCGGGGCGAAGCCGCTGGTTTGAAAGATCGCCTCTTGGCGGGCGTAGGCGGCTGCGAGGTGGGTGAGGAAGGTTTCGGGCGTGACGGTTTGGCCAGTTTGCGCGTGGACCGAAACGGGGGGGAATGCCGCACCGTCTGCCAGTTCAGGATGGGTCGCAAGGTTCACACCGATGCCGATGGCGAGTGTGGTCGATACAGGCGTAGTCTGTGCAGGCGCAGTTTGTGAAGGCGTGCTTTGTGCCTCAAGCAAGATGCCGGCGACTTTGCCACCGTTCAGAAGCACGTCATTGGGCCATTTCAAGGTGAGGGTGGCAGCCGGGCCAATCACCTCGGTCAGTGCAATCCGCAAGGCGATGGCGGCGGCAAAGGATCGCAGGGCCACGATCTGCGGGGCCTCGGACACCGGCATAACCAGCGTGGCGTAGAGATTGCCGGGCGGCGAGGTCCAGGGTTGGGCACGCCGGCCCCGACCAGCGGTTTGCAGACCCGCGCTGATCCAGGTCGGGCGGTCAAGCGCGGATGCGCGGCGAAACGCCTCGGCATTGGTGCTGTCGACCGACGCAAGGGCGATGTGCCCCACCCCGGCCGGCCAGATGGCGCTATCTGACAAGGGCTTCGGCGGCGAGGGCGGCCGCAGGCTCAAGTCCCATCAGGTTGACAATGCCCAGCACCATCACAGCCGCGACCCCCACCATCAGCGCCCATTGCACGGGCGACATGTTGCTGGTGATCGGGTCGGTTTCCTTGCCGAAATACATGTAGAACACGATACGCAAGTAGTAGAACGCCCCGATGACAGAGGCGACCGCGCCCGCCACCGCCAGCCACGCCATACCACCATCAACGGCCGCTTTGAGCACATAGAATTTGCCGAAAAAACCGACCATCGGCGGCACACCTGCAAGGCTGAACATCAAGATCAGCAGGGCAAACGCCTTGAGCGGTTCAGCGCGCGAGAACATGTTCAGACTTTGGATGTCGGTGACGGGGCGGCCATCACGCTCCATCGACAGGATGAAGGCGAAGGTGCCGACATTCATGGTGACGTAGATCGCCATGTAGATCAGCATCGCCTGCACACCCATTGCCGTGCCGCTGGCAAGGCCCACCAGCGCGTAACCCATGTGCGCAATCGACGAATAGGCCATCAGCCGCTTGATGTCGCGCTGCCCGATGGCTGCGATGGCGCCAAGGAACATCGACACGACCGCAAGAGCCGCCAGAACCTGTCCCCACGCGTCAGGGATCGTGCCGAACGCGTCCTGCACCAGACGGGCAATCAGCGCCATTGCCGCCATCTTGGGCGCGGTTGCAAAGAATGCGGTTACAGGCGTAGGCGAGCCTTCGTAGACATCCGGCGTCCACATGTGGAAGGGCGCCGCCGACACCTTGAATGCAAGTGCTGCCAGCATGAACACCATGCCCAGCGTCAGGCCGATCGGCACCTCGCCCGCGACCAGCGTCGACAGGATGCCCACGAACTGCGTGGTTCCCGCAAAACCATAGGTCAGCGAGGCGCCGTAAAGGAACATCCCTGACGACAGCGACCCCAGCACGAAATACTTCAACCCCGCTTCGGACGATTTCGCACTGTCGCGCCGCATCGCCGCCACGACATACAGCGCCAGCGACTGCAATTCGAGGCCCATATACAGCGTCATCAGATCGCCCGCCGAGACCATGACCATCATGCCGATCACGGCCAGACTGACCAGAATGGGAAACTCGAACCGCAACAGCCCGCGACGGTTCATGTAATCCTCGCTCATCACCATCACGGCGGCGGCGGAGAGCAGAATGATCACCTTGGCAAAGCGTGCAAACGGATCATCCACGAACAGGCCGCCAAAGGCCGCCCGTTCCCCTGCATTGCCAAAACCGATATACAGCGCCAGCGCGATCATGAGCCCCGAGGTGGTCCAGACCAGCATCGAGGCCATCTTGTCCTTCGTGGTGTAGACCCCGAACAACAGCGCCCCCAGGGCATAGAAGGCAAGAAGGAATTCGGGCAGGACGGTGTTGAATTCACTCTGGCTCATGGCGCGGATCCTTCGATCTGGACAAGCTGCGTGCCACGTATTGCGGGGATCGCGGCCTGATAGTCGGTGACAAGGGCGGTGACGCTGGGCCCGATGATATCGGTCACTGCGGCGGGGTAGATGCCGAGAAACAGCGTCATCACCACCAGAGGCGCAAAGATCGCCTTTTCGCGGCGGGTCATGTCGGTGATGGATCTCAGCGCCTCTTTGATCATGTCGCCCATAACCACCCGGCGGAACAACCACAAGCCGTAGGCCGCCGACAAGATCACGCCCGTGGTGGCCACGGCCGCGACCCAGGTGTTGACCTGAAACACGCCCATCAGCGTCAGAAACTCGCCGATAAAGCCGCTTGTGCCCGGAAGGCCCACGTTGGCCATCGTGAAGAACAAGAAGATCATCGCATAGGCCGGCATCCGGTTGACGAGGCCTCCGTAGGCATCAATCTCACGCGTGTGCATCCGGTCATAGATCACACCCACGCACAAGAACAGCGCGCCCGAGATGAAGCCATGGCTGATCATCTGGAAAATTGCGCCGTCCACACCTTGCTGATTGGCGGCAAAGATGCCCATCGTGACATAGCCCATGTGGGCCACGGACGAATACGCGATCAGCTTTTTCATGTCGGACTGCGCAAGTGCCACCAGACTGGTATAGACAATCGCAATCGCGCTCAGCCACAAGACGAAGGGTGCCAGCAGATCCGACGCTACCGGAAACATCGGCAGCGAAAAGCGCAAGAACCCGTAGCCGCCCATTTTCAGCAAGATTGCGGCCAGCACCACAGACCCCGCCGTCGGCGCCTGAACGTGCGCGTCAGGCAACCATGTGTGCACCGGCCACATCGGCATCTTGACGGCAAAGCTGGCAAAGAATGCCAGCCACAGCATCGTCTGCAACCCGCCCACGACACGTACGCCCAGAACCGACATATCCTCGGACCCGAAGGTGTGCACCAGAAGGCTGGGAATATCGGTCGTGCCCGCGTCCCAATACATCACGATCATCGCGACCAGCATCAGGACCGAGCCGAGAAAGGTATAAAGGAAGAACTTGAAGGCGGCGTAGATGCGTTCCTTGCCGCCCCAGATGCCGATGATCAGGAACATCGGGATCAGGCCTGCCTCGAAGAACAGATAGAACAGTACCAGATCGAGGGCACAGAATACCCCCAGCATCAGTGTCTCCAGCATCAGGAATGCGATCATGTATTCCTTGACGCGGGTCTGGACGCCCCAGCACGCGGCGATGGTGATGGGCATCAGGAACGTCGTCAGCATCACGAACAGCACCGAGATGCCGTCGACGCCCATCTTGTATTTCAGGCCAAGAATCCAGTCGAATTCTTCGACGAACTGAAAGCCGGTGTTGGCGGGATCAAATTCGAACAGCACGAACAGCGACACAAGGAAGGTCGCCGAGGTGGCCAGAAACGCCAGCCATTTGGCGTTTTGCTGGGCAGCCGCGTCATTGCCGCGCAGAAACAGCGCCATGATGACGGCGGCCACTGCCGGAATGAAGGTGATGATGGAAAGAAGGTTGTCCATTGGTTCTTTCTTGCCCCCTTACCGGCCGCCCGCAAGCGTCATCCAGGTGACAAGGACGACAATCCCCAACACCATGGCAAAGGCATAATGAAACACGTATCCCGACTGCGCCCGACCAGCGAGGCGGGTGAAGAACGGGATGATCCCGAGCGCAAGGCCGTTCAGCGCGCCGTCAATCACCGTCCCGTCGCCGCGCCGCCACAACATGCTGCCCAACCACTTGGCCGGACGCACGACGATCCAGTCGTAGAGCTCGTCAAAGTACCACTTGTTCAACAAGAACAGATAGAGCGGCCTCTGGTTCGCGGCCAGCCGGCCCGGCAGCGCAGGGTTCTTGATGTAGAACAGCCACGCCATGCCAAAGCCGATCAGCATGGCCACAAACGGCGAGACCTTGACCCAGATCGGCACGTCATGCGCGAGGTGGATCACCTCATTCTCGGGGCCCATGAAGATGGCGCCCTTTGGGGCCACAGCGGCGGCGGCAACGGGTGCCGCGTCCGCGGGTGCGGCGGCCCCTTCGCTGGGTGCGGCTTCGGTGGCAGAGACGGCGGGTGCGTCCGATGCCGGGGCAGCTTCGGTTGCAACGGGCGCGGGTTCCGTGACCGTGGCCTCGGAAGCGGCACCCTCGGTCACATGGCCCGCGCCGTATTCTTGGGTCGCCTCCATGCCGAACCAGTTGCGCACCTTGGCCTCGTCCCCGAAGAACACGTTGTACCAGATCATACCCGAAAACGTGGCCCCAAGCGCCAGTGCACCCAAGGGGATCAGCATGGTCAGGGGGCTTTCGTGCGGCTCGTGCGCAGGACCGTCATGACCATGGCCATGGCCTTGCGCGCCGACCGTTCCGGCCCGGTTTTCGCCGTAAAAGGTCATGAACATCAGCCGCCAGGAATAGAAACTGGTGAAACAGGCGGCGACGACCAGCAGCCAGAAGGCATACTGGCTGCCCACGAAGGCGCTTTCGATCACAGCATCTTTCGACAAGAAGCCCGCGAACCCGATGTGTGTCAGCGGTATCCCCACGCCCGTGATTGCCAGCGTGCCGATCATCATGGCGGCAAAGGTCAGGGGGATCTTCTTGCGCAAGCCTCCGTAGTTGCGCAAATCCTGCTCGTGATGGGTGGCATGGATGACCGAGCCTGCCCCCAGAAACAGCATTGCCTTGAAGAAGGCATGCGTGAACAGATGGAACATTGCCACCGAATAGACACCCACGCCCGCCGCCACGAACATGTAGCCAAGCTGGCTGCACGTCGAATAGGCGATCACGCGCTTGATGTCGTTTTGAACCAGACCCACGGTCGCGGCAAAGAACGCGGTCGATGCCCCCACCACCACAATCATCGTGCGGGCATCAGGCGCATATTCATAGATCGGCGACATGCGGCAGACCAGAAACACGCCCGCCGTCACCATGGTCGCGGCATGGATCAACGCAGATACGGGCGTCGGCCCCTCCATCGCGTCGGGAAGCCAGGTGTGCAGGAACAACTGCGCCGATTTGCCCATGGCACCGATGAACAGCAGCACGCCCACCAGATTGGCCGCATTCCAGGTGGTCCACAGAAACTGCAACTCGGTTTGCGCAAGCGCCGGCGCCGCCGCGAAAATATCGTCAAAGCGGACGCTGTCGGTCAGGTAGAACAGCGCGAAAATCCCCAGCGCAAAGCCGAAATCCCCGACCCGGTTGACCACGAACGCCTTGATGGCCGCCGCATTGGCACTCGGCTTCTTGTAGTAGAAACCGATCAGCAGATACGAGGCGACCCCAACCCCTTCCCAGCCGAAGAACATCTGGATCAGGTTGTCGGACGTGACCAGCATCAGCATCGCAAATGTGAAAAACGACAGATAGGCAAAAAAGCGCGCGCGGTAATGCTCGGCCGGGCCCCAGTTGTCGTCATGCGCCATGTAGCCAAACGAATATAGGTGGACCAGCGCAGAGACGGTGTTGACGACCACCAGCATGATCGCCGTCAGCCGGTCCAGCCGGATGGCCCATTCGCTGCCCATGCTGCCAGACTCGATCCAGCGCATCAGAACGACCTGGGTGGTCACCCCGTCGTGCGTGAGGAAAATGATCCACGACAAGAACGCCGCCAGAAAAATCATCGCCGTGGTGATGATCTGGCCCGCCCGTTCGCCCAGGATCCGCCAGCCAAAACCGCAGATCAGGGCCCCGATCAGGGGGGCAAGAAGGATGATCGTTGCCATGGTCTCAGCCCTTCATCACGTTGACGTCTTCGACGTCAATGGTGCCCCGGTTGCGGAAGAACACCACAAGGATCGCAAGGCCGATCGCAGCCTCGGCGGCCGCGACGGTCAGGATGAACATGGTGAACACCTGCCCCACCAGATCGCCCAGATAGCTGGAAAACGCCACCATGTTGATGTTGACGGCCAAAAGCATCAGCTCGATCGACATCAGAATGACAATCACGTTCTTTCTGTTCAGAAAAATCCCGAAGATACCGATGACGAACAACGCCGCCGCGACCGTCAGGTAATGCTCAAGTCCAACCATATCCGTCCCTCATGGCCATGTGGCCTGTCGTTTTCCGCCGCCACCGCTTTGAACCGATTTGGCGCCCTTGTCACCCCCGCAAACGCGGGACGCGTGGTACATCAGAAATCACCGGGGCAACTGGTGTTTCCCGGCGCGAACCCGGTGGTGCACGCACAGTGATCAGCTGGAATTGGCCGGATCACACTTCCATACCCGGCAGCTTTCAGGCTGTTGCGCACCTGTCGGAACGTAACGGTCTTTTCCGTCTCGATCGCGTCTTGCATGATCTGGATGGGCATATCCATCCCCGCGTCAGAACCTGAACTGACGACAACAACCGATGACCTTGACGGGCAGTGGATCAGCAAAGCATCCACCAATCCGTCTGTGCGCGCGTTGTCTTGCATGATCATAATGGCGTTGGGCACACCAACAACCTTTAACGACATCATGTTGTAATCGGTGGCCTGCAATCCGGTCGACGGCGTTGTGCAGGTCGGCAGGTCGATGACGCAGGCCACCCCGGCAACCGGCATGCCAAGCCACAGGCAAACCGCAACCATGATCATACGCAGATGAATGGCGTTCATTGACATCCGTCCTTTCGGCAAAGCCCGTTCTTTGCAATCCGCGCAGGCCCTTACAGCCCCTGCCCCGGTTTCACGTCTTTCAACTCCATCGCCTTGGCCGGGTCGCGCCACATCTGGTGCAGCACGTTCTGGCGCTTGACATCCTTGCGGTGACGCAGGGTAAGCAAGATCGCGCCGATCATGGCAACCAGCAGGATCAGGCCTGAAAGCTGGAACAACAGCAGATACTTGTCATAAAGCAGCAGGCCAAGCGCGCGGGTGTTTTCTACCTCGGCCATGGCCGGGGTTATCGCCTGACGCAGACCCATGGCGCCCTCGGCCTGCACCCAGGCCCCGATGCCAAGCGCAAGCTGCATCAGCAGCACAACGCCGATCAACAGGCCGAGCGGCATGTATTTCACGAACTCGCCCTTCAACTGGGCAAAGTCGACATCCAGCATCATCACCACAAACAAGAACAGCACCGCGACCGCGCCGACATAGACGATGATCAGAAGCATCGCCACGAACTCGGCCCCCAAAAGGACGAACAGCCCCGCTGACGACAGGAAGGCAAGGATAAGCCACAGCACCGAATGCACAGGGTTGCGGCTGATCGTGACCAACAGGCCCGCCACCACAGCCACCAGCGCAAAAGCATAAAAGGCATAGTCGGCGATTGTCATGCGTCTTTCTCCCCGGCTTCGGCAAAGGCGGTCTGAGCAATCTCCAGCGCCTTTTGCATGGCAGGCAGGCCGCCAAACATGCTCATCTGCCAGATCGTCTCGGCAATCTCGCGCGGTGTGGCCCCGGCATCCAAAGCATGACGCACGGCGGTTTTCAACTGCGGTTCGGCCTGCGCGCCGAGCACCGTGAGTGCCGCAATTGTCAAAAGCAGCCGCGTCCGCGCGTCCAGCCCTTCACGGTTGAAGGTCTTGCCAAACCACATCTCCATCATGTCTTTCGTCATGGTGGGGAACATCTTGCCTGCGCCGGACGACTTCATGTTTTCCAGCGCCGGGTTAAAGCTGCGCAGCATTTCCTGCCCGCTTTCCATCATCTTTTGCATCATCTGGGTGTAGGCGTCGGTCATGGGGCCTCCTTTACACACAAAAATGCAGGTATGCCTCCAGCCTGAGGCAGGATGGCACCATTGGTGGCGGGCGCGTCCGTGGCACCGCTGCCGAGCGGCGCGGGCACGCCCAACAAAATCGCTCCGCCCTCGGCCCAACCCACAGGGCAGGCTCCGAGGGTTTGCGACAGCACCATGGTGCCCGCGGGCCATACCGTGTCCGCAGAGACGGCTCCCGTCTCAGGGGCCACAGGAGGGGCCAACAGGCCGGGCGCATATTGTGCAGCGAGAACCGCCGCCACGCCGACCACACCGCCGCCAAGGATCTGGAAAAAACCGCTCATCTGTAGGGTGCATCCAGTTCAAGGTTGCGGGCGATTTCGGCTTCCCACCGATCGCCGTTGGCCAGAAGCTTGTCCTTGTTGTAGAAAAGTTCCTCGCGCGTCTCGGTGCTAAACTCGAAGTTCGGACCTTCGACGATGGCATCGACCGGGCACGCCTCCTGACAAAAACCACAATAGATGCATTTCGTCATGTCGATGTCATAGCGGGTGGTGCGACGGCTGCCATCGTCTCGCGGTTCTGCGTCGATGGTGATCGCCTGCGCGGGGCAGATCGCCTCGCACAGTTTGCACGCAATGCAGCGTTCCTCGCCATTCGGGTATCGGCGCAGCGCGTGTTCACCGCGAAACCGCGGCGACAGCGGGCCCTTTTCGTGCGGATAGTTCAGCGTGACCTTTGGCGCAAAAAAGTATTTCATCCCAAGGGCGAACCCCTTGATGAAGTCCTGCATCAGGAAGTAGCGCGTCGCGCGGTTCCAGTCGATGTTCGCCATGGGTCAGCCTCCTATCGTCCAGCGGGCCCAGGCGCCGCCGAGCACTTCGAACTTCGCAAGGAAGGCCACCAGCACAACCCACCCCAGCGACAGCGGCAGGAACACCTTCCAGCCGATCCGCATCAACTGGTCATAGCGATAACGCGGCACGATGGCCTTGACCATTGCGAACAGGAAAAAGAAGAAGGCCATCTTGGCAAACATCCACAAGAACCCGTCAGGCAGGCCCGGAATGGGCGACAGCCAGCCGCCGAAGAACAGCAGACTCATCAGCGCGCACATCAGGAAAATGGCGATATACTCGCCCGCCATGAACAAAAGGTAGGGGGTCGATGAGTATTCCACCATGAAACCTGCCACAAGTTCGGACTCCGCCTCGGGCAGGTCGAATGGAGGGCGGTTCGTCTCGGCCAGCGCGCTGATGAAGAACAAGACCACCATCGGCAGATGCGGCAACCAATACCATGAGAACAGCCCATAAGGGCCCGCCTGCGCCGCGACGATGGCCGTAAAGTTCATTGATCCGGTGGAAATGATGATCCCGATGATGATCAGTCCCAGCGACACCTCATACGAGATCATCTGCGCGGCTGACCGCAAAGATCCGAGGAACGGGTATTTCGAGTTGGACGCCCACCCCCCCATGATCACGCCGTAAACCTCAAGGCTGGACACGGCGAACACAAACAGGATCGCCACGTTGATGTCGGCCAGAATCCAGCCCGCGTTGAACGGGATCACCGCCCAGGCGAGCATGGCCAGCACGAACGAAAGCATGGGGGCCAGAAAGAACACCGGGCGGTCGGCGCCCGCAGGCACCACGATTTCCTTGACCACATATTTCAGCGCATCTGCCACCGATTGCAGCAGACCAAAGGCGCCCACCACATTGGGTCCGCGCCGCATCTGCACGGCCGCCCAGACCTTTCGGTCGCCATAGACCAGAAACAGCAGGCTGATCATCACAAAGCCCACGATCAGCAGGCTTTGCGCCGCGATCAGAACCAGTGTGCCCCCAGGGGTCGCCAGAAAGTCAGACATGCCTCAGCCTCTCGATCTTGTACATTCGGTCACTCCCGGGCATCAAATCGTCGGTATTCCCTGCGCACCGCAATCGCGCACAGTCACCTCGGCGTCAATCGTCCTGAGGCCGGGCGGAAGCGCGGCCGAGATCACATAGACCGCATCGCCCCGCCAGATGTCGCCGTCCTTTGCTACCGTTGTGCGCACGTGGCGCGCGAACCCGAAGCCCCGGATCAGTGCGTATTGGGCCGCCGCACAGCGTCCGTACACTTCGACGTCCGTGTTGCCGCGCGCGCCTTTGAGCGCCACGCGAAAGTTCACAAGGTCTCCGTCCAAAAGCAACGTCTCGATCCCCTGATAGCTGGGCTGATAGGCGCCTTGCGCCACGGGCGCCGCCTGCTGACACGCGACCAGCCCAACAAGGGCGGTCAAGACGGCAGAAAGGGGCGCGCGGGTCCGCATCTACTCGGCCGCCAGCGGCGTGTCGATGCGCGACTTTGCCAATGCTGCCACTGCGGCCATCACCGCACTCGCCCGCGCGATCGGGTTGGTCAGGTAGTGTTCGGCAACCGCGTTACGAAAGGTGGCCCGGCCCATGTCGCGCAGCGGCACCGGCACCCATGCGTTTTGCGCTACCTGATCGATACGCCCCAGATGCGGATGTGCCGCCACGATGGCACGGCGCAAGGCGGCAAGGCTGTCCCACGGCAGCACGGTCCCTACCTCAGCCGACAGCGCGCGCAGAATGGCCCAGTTTTCCTTGGCCTCGCCGGGCGCAAAGCCCGCGCGCATGGTCAGTTGCGGGCGGCCTTCGGTGTTGACGAACAGGCCGTTTTCCTCGGTATAGGCCGCGCCGGGCAAGATGACGTCGGCGCGGTGCGCACCCCGGTCGCCGTGGCTGCCCTGATAGATCACGAAAGCACCCGGCGCGATGTCCACCTCATCCGCGCCCAGATTATAGACCACCTCGGCCCCGTCGAGTGCCGCCGAAAGGCCGCCATCGGTGACCGCCCCCACATCCATCGCGCCCACACGGGACGCGGCGGTGTGCAGGATCAGCAGTTTTGCGTGCGCGTTTTCGGCCAGCTTCATCGCGTGGCTGAGAACGGCTTCGCCGTCGGCTTCGGTGACAGCGCCCTGCCCCACGATCACGACGGAGGATTTTTCCTTGGTCTCGTCGGAAATTGTCATCGACGACAGCTTTTCCAGCGCCGCGCGGTCGGTACCGACATGAGCATAGTCATAGGTCAGATCGACCGCAGGCCCCACCAGCCCGACCTGCGCGCCGTTGGCCCAGGCGCGGCGGATGCGCGCGTTCAGCACCGCCGCCTCGTCACGCGGGTTTGTGCCGATCAACTGGATCATCTTCGCGCTGTCGATATCTTCGATGGCCGCCGTGCCGACATAGGCCGACCGGTTGCCGATGGGCAGCTTGGCGCCGTCGGTGCGGCATTCGATGCGCCCACCCATGCCTTCGACCAACGCCTTCAGGCTGTATACCGCCTCGACCGGTGCCAGATCGCCGACGATCGCGGCCACTTTCCGACCCGTCATCGCTGCCGCAACGGCCTTCAGCGCCTCATCCCAGCCCGCTTTGCGCAGCTTGCCATTCTCACGGATATAGGGCGTGTCCAGCCGCTGACGGCGCAATCCGTCCCAGACAAAGCGCGTCTTGTCGGAAATCCATTCCTCATTCACGCCGTCATGGTTCCGCGGCAGGATCCGCATCACTTCGCGCCCCTTCGTATCGACGCGGATGTTCGATCCCAGCGCATCCATCACGTCGATGGATTCCGTCTTGGACAATTCCCACGGCCGCGCGGTAAAGGCGTAAGGCTTGCTGGTCAGGGCACCCACCGGGCACAGATCTATGATGTTGCCCTGCAGGTTGCTGGCCAGCGTCTCGTTCAGATAGCTGGTAATCTCGCTGTCTTCGCCCCGGCCCGTCTGTCCCATCTGGGAGATGCCGGCCACTTCGGTGGTAAAGCGCACGCAGCGCGTGCACGAAATGCAGCGCGTCATCCTGGTCTCGACAAGGGGCCCGAGGTTCAGATCCTCGGACGCGCGCTTGGGCTCGCGGTAGCGGCTGAAATCCACACCGTAGGCCATCGCCTGATCCTGCAGATCGCATTCTCCACCCTGATCGCAGATCGGGCAATCGAGCGGATGGTTGATCAGCAGAAACTCCATCACCCCCTCGCGCGCCTTCTTGACCATGGGAGAGTTGGTTTTCACCAGCGGCGCCTCGCCGTTCGGGCCGGGGCGCAGATCACGCACCTGCATGGCACAGCTTGCCGTCGGCTTCGGCGGGCCGCCCACCACCTCGACCAGACACATCCGGCAGTTTCCGGCAATACTCAGACGCTCATGATAGCAAAAGCGCGGGATCTCGACGCCCGCCACCTCGGCCGCCTGAATGATGGTCATGGCACCATCCACCTCGACCTCGATACCATCAATGCTGATTTTCTTGAGGTTAGACATGGCGAGGGCCTTTCTGCATCAAGCGCGCGAGCGTGTCTGCCAATCGCGCCCGCAGGCGTGCCAGCACCGGGGCGCGCACCCCGCTGTCTTCGGCCTGAAACGAGACATGCTTCAGACGCGCCTCCATGTCGCGCATCTGATACCTGGGGTCAAGATGGCCATGACACATAGCACCTACTCCGCTGCAACCGGCCCGCAGGCCCTTGGTTTCCAAAGCCGGGCGTCTTTCAGATACGCCCATCCGAACGCGTGGTCGCTGTCGCCACGCGTTGTGCGGTGAAGGCGCCCCAGGTTCAACTCGGCTCGGTGCATTTGGATCATTTCTTCGACCTCAGCAGATAGCCGACCAGACTGTTGCGGGCGATTTCAGCCTCGCCTGCCGTGCAATAAGCGTCCGGTTTGCCAGGCTCGGCGCCCTTGGCCTTCAGCCAGGCCGCCGCATCTGCCTTGCCCCGGGCCTTTTCCGCCTTGTCGGTCACGAAAGCGCGGATTTCATCCGAAGAATAGCCTTGTTCCAGCGCCATGTTCTTGAGTTTGTTCAACTCCAGCAATGCGCGAACGGTGCGGGCGTCGATCGTGGGACAGTTGTCGGCAATCTGGTCGCCGATAAAGCCCTGAAGCAAGGCCGTGTAGATCATCTTGTTCTCGCGGATCGGCTCCAGCGCCAACGCGGGTGCAGCCATCAGCAACGCGGTCACCGTCAGCGCGGCGGTCTTGGATACAGTCATCTTGGCCTCCTTGGCATGTAATGCAGCAGGCATGCGCGCAAACGCCCTTGATATGCCATGATAAAGCCCCGGGATCAGGGCATTGTGAGCGCGCGTGAACGCGTATTTCATGCACAGCCCCCCGGATAGACCCATGTGCCCGCCTCGAACCTGTCATAAATGCCAGACCTGAGGCGCTGCCCCCGCCCGCGGCAGGTCGCCTCGGCCGTCTTGCGTGCGGCTGCCCCCTCATCATTGGCAAAGGGCGCGCCGTTGTTTGTCACCCGCAGCGGCGCCGATGGCGTCGCGTCAATTCCGCTCGTCGCAGGCTGGACACAGGCCCCAAGGGCGAGCATCAGCGAAAGGACGGCCACGCGGTTCACTCTGCTGCCACCGCCGTCACCCGGCCCGTCTTGCGCGCCTTGATCCGGTCTTCGATCTCGTCGCGGAAATGCCGCACCAGACCCTGGATGGGCCAGGCCGCCGCATCACCAAGGGCGCAGATCGTATGCCCTTCGACCTGCTTGGTCACGTCCAGCAGCATGTCGATTTCTTCAACCTCGGCCTCGCCGCGCACAAGCCGGTCCATCACGCGCATCATCCATCCGGTGCCTTCACGGCACGGCGTACACTGACCGCAGGATTCGTGCTTGTAGAACTTTGACAGCCGCCAGATGGCCTTGATCACGTCAGTAGACTGATCCATCACGATCACGGCCGCTGTGCCAAGGCCAGACTTCTGTTCGCGCAGCCAGTCGAAATCCATGATCGCGTCGTCGCATTGCGCGGCGTTCAGCATCGGCACCGATGATCCGCCAGGGATCACCGCCTTGATGTTTTTCCACCCGCCCCGCACGCCACCGCAATGCCGGTCAAGCAACTCCTTCAGCGGGATCGACATCGCCTCTTCGACCACGCACGGGTTGTTCACATGGCCCGAGATGCCGAACAGCTTTGTGCCTGCGTTGTTGGGCCGGCCAAAGCCTGCAAACCATTCAGGCCCCCTGCGCAGGATGGTGGGCACAACAGCGATGGATTCGACGTTGTTCACCGTGGTGGGGCAGCCATAAAGGCCCGAGCCTGCCGGGAACGGTGGCTTCATTCGGGGCATGCCCTTCTTGCCCTCAAGGCTTTCCAGAAGCGCCGTTTCTTCACCGCAGATGTAGGCGCCCGCGCCATGGTGCAGATAACAGTCAAGATCCCAGCCGGACCCGGCTGCGTTCTTGCCCAGAAGGCCCGCGTCATAACATTCGTCAAGGGCTGCCTGCAGCGCCTCACGCTCACGTATATACTCGCCACGAATGTAGATGTAGCAGGCGTTGGCGTTCATCGCAAAGCTGGCGATCAGCGCGCCCTCGATCAGCGTGTGCGGATCATGGCGCATGATCTCACGGTCCTTGCAGGTGCCAGGTTCGGATTCGTCGGCGTTGATCACCAGATAGGCGGGCCGACCGTCCGACTGTTTGGGCATGAACGACCATTTCAGGCCGGTCGGAAAGCCCGCCCCGCCGCGCCCGCGCAGGCCCGAAGCTTTCATCTGCTCGATGATCTTGTCGCGACCGCGTGCAATGATCTCTGCCGTGCCATCCCAATGGCCGCGCTTTCTGGCCCCGGACAGGCTGCGGTCATGCATGCCATACAGGTTGGTAAATATGCGGTCCTGATCCTTGAGCATACGCCCGTCTCCCTTAACTCTGGCGCTGACGCCAGATCTGATATGTCACGACCAACGCCCAGAAGAACGCGGCCAAAGCAGCAAAGTCGAACAGAAAGGCAAAACGCGCCTCAAGTCCGAGGCGCCCGCCCAGCCATTGCGCGCCCATCCACAGGATCATCGTTCCGGCAATCACGAAGGCCACGGTGCGCGCCTGCCGGGCAAGGCGGCGCTCACGCGCGGGGTCTTCCGGCTTGCCTGTCACGTCTGCCCCTCAATAGTCATTTGTCTTGATCCGGCGACGAAACGCCTCAAGCCCTTCAGACTGGATCAGGCGGGCCTGTGCCACCCATCTGTCGCGCACAATGCGCCCTTTGAAGCCGGTCATGTGCACGTCCACCCAGGCCACATCTGCGTCCGTCCAGCGTGCGATCTGGTCAAAGTGATAGAATCCCAAACCGTGACACAGCTTTTCCAGCGACGGACCTATGCCCTCGATCTCTTTCAGATTGTCGGCGTATCCAGCGCGCGGACCCGTCAGGCGCGTCGGCCCGCCACCCGCGGTCTCGGTCGCCCCTGCCGCAGGGACCATCGCCACATAGGCCGTAGCCGGTGCTGCAGCCGCAGCAAACGCTGCCGGTTGAGCCACCTGCGCATCAGCGGTACGAAACACGCCGGTCTCAGGTTGGGTCGCCTCTGACCCAACCACAGACGCATACGCCGGAACAGCGTGGGCCGGGGCCGTTCTTGCGACGTCGCCGGCAACAGGTGCAGGGGGCGTCTTCAGATGAACCTCTCCCGGGCCCGGAAGGCGCGGCCTTGGCATCCCGAGAATCAGGCCGACCAGAAGAAAGACCCCCCCCGCGATCGCCACCGCCGGGGTCAGGTCGAACCTGCCCACCACAATTGTCACGCACAGCGCTACCAGGCCCGCCGCTGTTGCTGCCACCCAACCAAAAACGTTGGGTGCATTCTTATTGTCTGCGTAGACCATGTCCGTCGTTCTCCTCTGATCGGTTCCGCCCGCGCGGGCCCTGTTGACTTAGTCGTGCACCCCATCTTTGTCGTCGCGTCGATCCTTTGCGGCCGTGTCCGCAGATTTGCTGCCTGCCGCCGGGGCCGTGCCGGTCACCACATCCCCATCGGGATCGGCCTTCGACACAGGCTTGGCGCGGGATTGTGCGGGCGCCTGTTGCACTGTCACACCGGTTGCATCGGCGGGCATACCCGAGGCGGGCTTGGCCTCGGCTTCCTCGCCCGCGGCCGGTGTGGCCGGTGCCGGCTTGCCGCGCCATGGCATAAGCAACGGCACCTCGGTGCCATCAATGCGTTTGACCGTGTCTTGCAGATCAATCGCAAAGGCGACGCTGGCATTGTGCGCCATCTTGTCCGCCGCGTGGTCCTTCAGCGTGGTCAGACCCGACGCAGGCTCGGCCGCATAGCGCCCGTTCTGCGGACCCGGCACAGGCACCTCACCGTTGGAGAACCTTCCGATCAGATCGCGCAGGCGGTCAGGGGTCAGATCTTCGTAATAGTCCTTGCCGATCTGGGCCATCGGCGCGTTGGCGCAGGCCCCCAGACACTCGACCTCTTCCCACGAGAACTTGCCATCCGCGCTCAGGGCATGGGGCTGTCGGGCGATCAACTCCTTGCACACGGCTACCAGATCCTCGGCGCCGCAAATCATGCACGAGGTGGTGCCGCAAATCTGGATATGGGCCACAGACCCAACGGGTTGAAGCTGAAACATGAAATAAAAGGTCGCCACCTCAAGCCCGCGAATATAGGCAAGGCCCAGCATGCCTGACACATGCTCGATCGCCGGGCGGGTCAGCCAGCCCTCTTGTTCCTGCGCCCTCCACAACAAGGGAATGATGGCAGACGCCTGCCGTCCCTCGGGGTATTTCGACATCTGACCCTCGGCCCAAGCCAGATTGGCAGGGCTAAAGGCAAACGACGCAGGCTGGTCTTTGTGCAAACGGCGCAGCATCAGCGGTCAATCTCCCCGAAGACGACATCCATCGTGCCGATGATGGCCGAGACATCGGCCAGTTGATGCCCCTTGCAGATATAGTCCATGGATTGCAGGTGCAAAAAGCCCGGCGCACGGATCTTGGCGCGGTAGGGTTTGTTGCTGCCATCGGCCACCAGATACACCCCGAACTCGCCCTTGGGCGCCTCGACCGAGGCATAGACCTCGCCCGCGGGCACATGGAACCCTTCGGTGTAAAGCTTGAAGTGATGGATCAGCGCCTCCATCGAGGTCTTCATCTCGCCCCGCTTGGGCGGGGTGATCTTGCCGCGCGACAGCACATCGCCCTTTTCCACGCGCAGCTTCGCGCAGGCCTGACGGATGATGCTGGTCGACTCGCGCATTTCGGCCATGCGGCACAGATAGCGATCATAGCAATCGCCGTTCTTGCCGACAGGGATCATGAAGTCGAACTCGTCATAGCACTCATAGGGTTGGCTGCGCCGTAAATCCCAGGCAAGGCCAGACCCGCGCACCATGACGCCGGAATACCCCCATTTCAGAATGTCATCCTCGGTCACGATGCCGATGTCGGCATTGCGCTGTTTGAAGATTCGGTTTTCGGTCAGCAGGGTGTCGATGTCGTCGAGCAGGCGCGGAAAAGCCACGGCCCACGCATCAATGTCTTCGACCAGCGCGTCGGGCAGATCGACATGAACGCCACCGGGGCGGAAATAGGCGGCGTGCAGGCGCGCGCCGCTGGCACGTTCATAGAACACCATCAGCTTTTCACGCTCTTCGAACCCCCACAGCGGCGGTGTCAGTGCGCCCACGTCCATCGCTTGGGTGGTCACATTCAGAAGATGGCTGAGGATGCGGCCGATTTCAGAAAAGAGCACCCTGATCAGGCTGGCGCGGCGCGGCACAGGCGTGCCGGTCAACCGCTCGATCGCCAGACACCAGGCGTGTTCCTGATTCATCGGCGCCACATAGTCCAGCCGGTCGAAATACGGCAGGTTTTGCAGATATGTCCGGCTTTCCATCAGCTTTTCGGTGCCACGGTGCAGCAGGCCAATATGCGGATCACACCGCTCGACAATCTCGCCGTCCAATTCCAGTACCAGACGCAAAACGCCATGCGCGGCAGGGTGTTGGGGGCCGAAATTGATGTTGAAGTTGCGGATCTTCTGCTCGCCGGTCACGAAATCGGTCGATCCGTCGTCATAGGTGTTGGTGCGGATATCACCGTCCATCATTTCGCCTCTGTCTTTTTGTCGTCACCGGGCAGCACATATTGCGCGCCTTCCCAAGGGGACATGAAATCAAATTGCCGGTATTCCTGAACCAGGGAAACCGGCTCATACACCACACGTTTTTGCACCTCGTCATAGCGCACTTCGGTGTAGCCCGTGGTCGGGAAATCCTTGCGCAACGGGTGCCCGCGAAAGCCGTAGTCGGTCAGGATGCGGCGCAGGTCGGGGTGGCCGGAAAAGAGGATGCCGAACATGTCGAACACCTCACGCTCGAACCAGTTCGCGGCGGGGAAGGTTTCGATCAGCGAAGGCACCATGTCGGTCTCATCCACGGCGATCTTCACCCGGATGCGCTGGTTTTGGTACATCGACAGAAAGTGATAGACCACATCAAAGCGCCGCTCGCGCGAGGGATGGTCGATGGCGGTGATGTCGATCAACGAAGAAAAACGGCAGGCATTGTCGTTGCGCAGGAATTCGCAGAAATCTGCAATCCGCGGGGCGACCACCTCAAACGTCAACTCACCAAAAGCGATGTGGCTGGCCACGACATCCTTGGGTCGTTTGGAATCGATCAGGGAGGCGAGTTCGCGCAACGCGTCGGACATGGGTTTCTCCTCAGCGGGTCATGGTGCCGGTTCGGCGGATTTTTCTCTGCAACTGCAAGATGCCATATAGCAACGCCTCGGCAGTAGGCGGACAGCCGGGTACATAGATGTCAACCGGCACGATCCGGTCGCACCCGCGCACCACCGAATAGCTGTAGTGGTAATAGCCGCCGCCATTGGCGCACGACCCCATGCTGATCACATAACGCGGCTCCGGCATCTGGTCATAGACCTTGCGCAGCGCGGGGGCCATCTTGTTGGTCAGCGTGCCCGCGACGATCATCAGGTCCGACTGTCGCGGACTGGCGCGCGGGGCGGTACCGAAGCGTTCCAGATCATAGCGCGGCATCGAGGTGTGCATCATCTCGACCGCACAGCACGCAAGGCCAAAGGTCATCCAGTGCAGGCTGCCGATGCGCGCCCAGTTGATGATGTCTTCGGTCGAAGTCAGCAAAAACCCCTTGTCGGCCAGTTCGGCGTTCAGGGATCGGGTAGCCACATCGGCGTCGCCGCCTGCGGTGTTGGAACCAACCATCACTCCCATTCCAAAGCCCCCTTCTTCCATTCATAGGCAAAGCCCACCGTCAGCACGCCAAGGAATACCATCATCGACCAGAAGGCCGTCATGCTGATTTCACCAAACGCCACAGCCCACGGGAACAGGAACGCCACCTCAAGGTCGAAGATGATGAACAGGATCGACACGAGGTAGAACCGTACGTCAAACTTCATGCGCGCATCATCGAACGCGTTGAAGCCGCATTCATACGCCGAAACCTTTTCCGGATCCGGATTTCGGACCGCAAGCACGACTGCCGCCAGAATCAGGACAAGGGCCAGCCCGATGGCAATGGCCAACAGAATGACGATGGGCAGATACTCTCGGAGGAGGACGTCCACGAGATGCTCCTTTCACGGGCTGCGACCAGGCCTGCGGGCACAGGTTGGGTCGCGTGAACTCTTGGCATCCATTTACCTTGGCTGCCCGGCAGGGTCAACGGACAGGGGCAGACAAAGCGCGTGCTGCGACACCGCGAAACAAGGGTGAACCCGCAGACGATCTGGAAAATTGGAGCGACGGGAAAAAACCGGTGCGTCGGCGCGTCACGGCGCTGATGCGCGGGGGCACGTCCCAGACCGGATGCGGGTAGATACATGACGGCCATGTGCGCCCCGTGCGCAAGCGATTCCTGCCCTTGTCCCGGTCCGCCCGCCCGTTTTACCGCATGGCTCAATCGGCCAATGGCAGCGCCTCGGGTGCGGCCACTTCGGCCTGTGCCACGGCCATGACCTCGGCCCTGATGATCCGCGTAATAAGGTGGGCATCGTCGGCGCCAAAGGTCAGCGGCAGACGCATGTCGATCAGGCCCGCCAGCACCCGGTCCGTTTGCGGCAGCGGGGTCGGGTCGGCATAGGCCCAATGGTCATAGCGGCTTGTGAAAGCAATCGGATCGGGCGCGCCGAACCACTTCAATTCGACCCCACGCATGGCACAGCGGCTGACCAGAGCGGCGACACGCGCGCCTTCCCACCCGGGCAGACTGAACTGAAAGCTTGATGCGACATAGCCTTCGGCCGCCGGGCGCGGGATCAGACGCAGCCCCGGCGTATCTGCCAGCCCCCTTTCGAGAACCCGGTAAAGCGCATTCCAACGCGCGCGCCGGTCTGCCAGCAGCGCAATCTGGGGCCGCAAAATCGCCGCGCGCAGATTGTCCATCCGGCCCGAGATGTTGGGGGTGTCCAGCCGTATCCCCTCGAACGCCTGCGGCGGCGGGGCCGCACGGTGACGGGAATACAGCATATAGCTGCCCGAGAGCAGAACCGCCCGCGCAGCGATGTCCGGATCGTCGGTGATCAGAAATCCGCCCTCGCCTGCGTTCATATGCTTGTAGGTCTGCATCGAAAAGCACCCAACCGCCCCGAACCGCCCCGAAGGCCGGCCGTTCCACGACGCCCCCATCGTATGGGCGCAATCCTCGATGACCCGCAATCCCAGGCGGGCGCACAGCCGCATCAGCGCCTCCATATCCGCCAGATGCCCCCGCATGTGGCTCAGCATCAGCAGGCGGGACCCGGTTGCCGCCGCCATAGCCTCAAGATGCGCAAAATCGATGGTCAGATCTGGCGTGGTTTCAATGAAGACAGGCTTGGCGCCGACGCTTGCAATCGCGCCCGGCACAGGTGCCAATGTGAACGCGTTGGTCAAAACAGGTTCGCCCTGCCCCACACCGATGGCGCGCAAGGCCGTGGCCATTGCATACCCGCCCGAGGCTACGGCAAGGCAATAGCGCGCGCCAATGTGGGTCGCGAACTCCTCTTCCAGCAGCGCCGTCTCGGCCACTTCACCGGGGGCGGTGTTATAGCGGTGCAGCCGCCCGTGGCGCAAAACGGCGATGGCGGCCGCGATCCCTGCGTCGGGGATCGGCTCTTGCTGGGTGAAACTGCCGGTAAATCTTTCCATGCGGGCAGTGTCGTATTGCCCAACGGCGCCGTCAATGGCTTGGCAGCCCCATGCGACTGTGAGACGCTGGTTTCAGAAAAAAGGAATGACCCATGCGCCAAGCAATCGCGACCGTTGCCCTGATCCTTGCACTGGCACCATCCGCACAGGCGCAACTGGTGATCGAGGGGCGCGCGGCACAGGCGCTGCACTGTTCGGCCATGTTGTTCATGGTGTCGTCCGTGATGTTCGACGCAGGTGTCATCAGCCGCAATTCGCGCGATTCTGCCCAGCAGGCGGCTTTGATCATGCTCGAAAAGGTGCCTGGTACCGACGCACAGCGCACGCAGGCCATGAGCCAGCGGTTTGACCGCATCATGACAACCCGCTCGCCTGAGGAGCTGTTCGAGGAATATGCCAGCACGGCCAACTGGTGCCGCAAGACCCTGTTGCGTTAGTCAGCGGATCAGGCGCGCGGCCAGATCCGGCAAATCGTCAAAATGATCCAGCAGCGCCTCGGGTTCCAGTCGCGCGATGCTGCGGCCCTCGGGGCCGAATGTCACCAGAACCACAGGAACACCCGCAGCCCGCCCCGTCTTGCGGTCAGTCTCGGTATCGCCAATCAGGATCGAACGCGCCACAGACCCGCCCGCACCCGTGACTGCGGCCACATAGGGGGCGGCGTCGGGCTTGCGCGTGGGCAGGGTATCTGCCCCTATCAGTGCGCCGAACAGATCGCGGATGCCAAGCCTGCGCGTCAGCGTTTCGGCCAGTCCGGCAGGCTTGTTGGTGCAGATCGCCACGGCATACCCGGCCGTCCTCAACGCCTCGACCGCCGCAACGGCCCCGGGATAAAGCCGCGTATGCACGTCGATCGCCCCCTCATAGGCGTGCAGCAAGACCGGATACTGCGCATCCACGTCCGCCTCATCCCCGTGCCCCAGCCGCGCAAACCCAAGGCGCAACATCGCGCGCCCGCCATGGAACGCGCACAAGGTATCGTCCGGCCCCAGCAGATCGCCGTGCCCCATCCCGCGAAAGCACGCATTGGCCGCAGCCAGCAGGTCGCCGCTGGTGTCTGCCAGCGTGCCGTCCAGATCGAAAACCACCGTGCGTGCACCGCTCAAACCCATGTTGTAACCTTGCGTGAAGCGGCCACCCCTTGCGGCGCTGGTGCCCTTGGGTAAAACGGGTGAGATGATAAGGAAAGAGGCGGAATGTCGGTATCTCTGGTTATTCTGGCCGCGGGCGCGGGCACGCGGATGAATTCGGATCTGCCCAAGGTGCTGCACCACATTGCGGGCAGCCCCATGCTGCACCACGCCATGGCTTCAGGGCGCAGCCTTGATCCTGCGCGCACCGTGGTCGTTGCCGGGTACGGCGCCGAGGCCGTGACCCGCTGCGCCCACGCCTTTGATGACGAGGTGAACGTGGCCCTGCAATCCCGTCAGTTGGGCACCGCGCATGCCGTGGCGCAGGCGGCCCCGTTGCTTGCGGATGCGTCGGGCGATGTGATCGTGCTGTATGGCGACACCCCCTTTATCCGCCCCGAAACGCTGGCCGCCCTGCGCGAGGCACGGGCGCGCCATGCGGTTGTTGTGCTCGGATTTCAGGCTGCCGATCCGGGCCGTTATGGGCGGCTGGTGGTGACGGGCGATGATCTGGTGCGAATCGTCGAATTCAAGGACGCGAGCCCTGCGGAAATCAACCTGACGCTGTGCAATTCAGGCGTTGTATGCGCCGGTGCAGGCCTGCTGTTCGATCTTGTCGCCGCGGTCGGATGCGACAATGCAGCGGGCGAATATTACCTGACCGATATTGTAGGCCTTGCCCGCGCGCGTGGCCTGAGCGCGGGCGTGGTGATCTGCGATCAGGCCGAGACGCAGGGCGTGAATACCCGCGCGGAATTGGCCGAAGCCGAACGCTTTTTTCAGATCCGCGCCCGGGCCGAGGCGCTGGAAAATGGCGTCACGCTGACCGCGCCTGAAACCGTGTTTCTTGCCCTCGATACGGTCATCGGACGCGATGCGATCATTGGCCCGAATGTGGTGTTCGGCCCCGGGGTCACGATCGAATCGGGCGCCGAGGTTCTGGCCTTTTGTCATCTGTCCGGCTGCCACATCAGTCGTGGCGCCACCGTCGGCCCCTTTGCGCGCCTGCGCCCGGGCGCCGAACTGGCCGAAGACGTTCATGTCGGCAATTTCGTAGAGATCAAGAACGCCATTCTGGATGAAGGCGTCAAGGTCGGCCATCTGTCCTATATCGGGGATGCCGACATCGGCGAGGGTACGAACATCGGGGCCGGCACCGTCACCTGCAACTATGACGGCGTGATGAAGCACCGCACACGGATCGGCAAAGGCGTCTTTATCGGGTCGGACACGATGCTCGTGGCGCCGGTCACCGTAGGGGATGGCGCGCTGACAGCATCGGGGTCGGTCATCACCGAGGATGTGCCCCCCGGTGGCCTGGCCCTTGGCAGGGCCCGGCAGGTGAACAAGCCGGGGCTTGCCGTTAAACTGATGGACAAGCTTCGCGCAACAAAGTCCCGAAAAGCAAAGGACATATAGTATGTGCGGTATCATTGGCGTTTTGGGCGAGAATGAAGTTGCCCCCCTGCTGGTCGAGGCGCTGAAACGCCTGGAATACCGCGGCTACGACAGCGCAGGCATTGCCACCGTCTACAGATCCCGGCTTGACCGTCGCCGTGCGGTGGGAAAACTGGTGAACCTGTCGGACATGTTGGTACACAATCCCCTGCCTGGCAAGGCGGGCATCGGCCATACCCGCTGGGCCACCCATGGTGCGGCCACCGAAGGCAACGCGCATCCCCATACCTGCGGCCCGGTGACAGTGGTCCACAACGGTATCATCGAGAACTTCCGCGCGTTGCGCGCCCGTCTGGTCCCGCATGGCCTGACGCCAGAGACCGAGACTGATACAGAAACCGTCGCCATGACAGCGGCACACCACATGGCGCAGGGCCTGACTGCGCGAGAGGCCGTCATTGCCACCGTCGACGCGTTGAGTGGCGCATTCGCGCTGCTGTTCCTGTTCGACGGCGAGGACGATCTGATGATCGCCGCCCGCAAGGGCAGCCCCCTGGCCATCGGCCATGGCAAGGGCGAGATGTATGTGGGGTCCGACGCCATCGCGCTCGCGCCCATGACCGACCGCGTGACCTATCTTGAGGAAGGCGACATCGCAATTGTCACCCGCAAAGGTGCCGAGATCATCGACGCTTCACGCAAACACGTCTTGCGCCCCATCCTGCGCATCGAACCCGGCACCGCCCTGATCGACAAGGCGGGCCACAAGCATTTCATGACCAAGGAAATCCACGAACAGCCCACTGTGGTGGCCGAGGCACTTGGCCGATATGCACCGGGCAACCTTCCTACGTTTCCTGAAGCGCTTGATTTTGCAGGCTTTGACCGTGTAGTCATGGTCGCTTGCGGCACCGGCTACTATTCCTGCCTGACCGCGAAGTACTGGTTCGAGCAGGTAGCAGGCATCCCCTGTGAGGTTGATGTGGCCTCTGAGTTCCGCTACCGCGAGCCGCCCGTTGCGCCCCGCACGCTGGCGTTGTTCGTAAGCCAATCGGGCGAGACCGCCGATACCCTGGCCGCCCTGCGCTACATGAAGGGCAGGGCGGCACTGGTGGCGGGGCTTGTCAACGTGGGTACGTCCTCGATTGCGCGAGAGGCTGACATCGCCCTTGCCATTCTTGCCGGTATCGAAGTTTCCGTCGCCTCAACAAAGGCTTACACCAACCAATTAACGATCTTGGCGCTGCTGGCGCTGCATGCGGGCCGCCAGCGGGGAAATCTGACAGATGCCGCAACCCGCGCCCATGTGGCGGATTTGAAGGGTTTGCCTGATCTGATGCGCCGGACCCTGGCACTTGAAGGCCAGATCGCCTGCATTGCCGAAAATCTGGCGCCCGCCCCCAGCATCTTGTTCCTTGGGCGCGGCGTGATGTATCCGACAGCGCTTGAAGCCGCTCTTAAACTGAAAGAACTCAGCTACATACATGCCGAAGCTTATGCATCGGGCGAGCTGAAGCACGGCCCCATTGCACTGATCGACCGCAACCTGCCGGTGGTGGTGTTCGCGCCCCATGACCGTTTGTTCGAAAAGACCGTGTCGAACATGCAAGAGGTTCTGGCCCGCCACGGTCAGGTCACTCTGATCACCGATGCCGCAGGCGCGCGTGCCGCGTCCGAGGGCACTGTGGCGCATCTGATCTTGCCGGATGCCTCGGAACTGTGCGCCCCGATCGTCCATGCCCTGCCCGCGCAACTTCTGGCTTATCATGCGGCCATGGCCAAAGGCACCGACATCGACCAACCCCGTAACCTCGCGAAATCCGTGACGGTGGAGTAACGCGCGCGGATTACGCGGTGGTTGCGTCGAAGGGTGGTTTACCGTTAGGTTCAGTCGGGTTCGCACTGCGGGGATAAGACATGACATCGGTCGAGACGGCGCTGATGGCGCTGGAGGCGGGCGCAGATCCCGTAAAATCGGCTGAAATGCTGGCCTATCACAAAGCGCCCCGCCGCTATCTGGGCCTGCCCGTGCCTGAAGTCGAGGCGCTGGTAGCCATCTGGCGCGAGGGGGCTGCGGTCGCGGACCGCGTGGCACTCGCAGCGGGCCTGTGGGCCAGCGACATCCACGAGGCCCGCGTAGCCGGCGCCAAACTGCTGACGCAGGCGAGGATGCGTCCCGATGGGGGCGCTTGGGATCTGATCTGCACGTGGGTTCAGGATTTTGACGCGTGGGCCCTTGCCGACCATGCCAGTGCGGCAGGGGCGCGGCGGCTGATTGCGGACCCCACCCGGCTGGACGTGGTCGAAGGATGGACGCGCAGCCCCAACATGTGGACCCGCCGCGCCGCCTTTGTGATGACGCTGCCATGGGCCAAGATGGCGAACCCCAAGGCGCCCGATCTGGCGGTGCGCGAGCGGGTTCTGGGTTGGGCCGGAAATGCGGTCGCGGATCGTGACTGGTTCATGCAAAAGGCGGTGGCGTGGTGGGTGCGCGACCTGTCCAAGCATGATGCCGCCCGCGCGAAAGCCTTCGTGGACGGACCCGGTGCCGGGTTGAAAGCCTTTGCCCGCAAGGAAGCCGCGCGTTACCTTACGGACGGCTGATCTGCCCGCCCCCCACTGCCGCCCGCACGCCCGTGGTCATCGGGGCCGAGGTGGGCATCCCCCGCAAAACACGCACGGCAAGATAGGCAAAGGCCTGCGCCTCCAGCATGTCGCCGTTCAGGCCAGCAGCCTCGACCGGTTGCACCTCGGGGTGCAGACGGCGGGCCAGCGCCTCCATCAGGGCCGCGTTCAGGCGCCCGCCGCCCGTCACCAGAATGCGTGCGGCGGGGGTTGGGAAATGCTCGGCCCCACGCGCCACCGATGCGGCAATGCAGGCGGTCAGGGTTGCGGCGGCATCGGCATCGCCCAAGGCCCCCACGGATTGCAACAGGGCAGGAAATGCGTTTCTATCCAATGATTTGGGCGGCATCTTGAAGAAATGCGGGTGGCGCAGGAAACCTTCGACAATATCCTCATCCACCACTCCGCTCGCAGCCAGCACCCCCCCCTCATCAAAGGTGGCGCCCGTGCGTGCCAGCATCAGATCGTTCAGCGGCGCGTTGGCGGGCCCCGTATCAAACGCCATCAGTGCACCCGGCGCCTCGGGCACAGGCTGGCGCGGATCGACCCAGGTGAAATTGCCGACCCCCCCAAGGTTCAGGAAGGCCATCGGCAACGCCTCGGGCACCGCTTTTGCGCACGCGAAATGGAAAAACGGGGCCAACGGTGCGCCTTGCCCGCCCATGGCCACATCATTGCTGCGAAAATCCCAGACCACCGGCAGGCCCAGTGCACCCGCCAGCAACGCGCCGTTGCCGGTCTGATGTGTGCCCCGCCCGCGTGGATCATGCGCCAGCGTCTGGCCATGAAACCCCACCACCTCGGCACCTGAAAAGCGGCTGAGCACCTCGGCATGCGCGGTTTCCACCACCATCGCAGCCGCCTCGACCCCCGCATCACCGGGCCACAAGCCAAAGGCCGCACGGATCGTCGCCGCCTCGGTGGCGCTGTAGGGGCGGTAGGCGTGGGGGCCAAAGTCCAGGATGCTTACGCCATCCGTCAGCACCATTGCCGCATCCACCCCGTCAAGCGACGTGCCCGACATTGTGCCCAAAGCCCAGACCGGACCGGATTGTCGCATCTTCCCTTGGCCCCCCCGGCCCGATATACCGCGCCACAAGGACTATGACATGAGGCCGAAATGACCTACCACCCCAAATCCGCGTTCATCGACACGATGATCACCCGTGGCTTTCTTGCCGATTGCACGGATTATCAGGCGCTGGACGAGGCGTTCGCCAAGGGCGTGGTCCCGGCCTATATCGGGTTTGATGCCACCGCGACATCGCTGCATGTGGGCAGCCTGATCCAGATCATGATGCTGCGCTGGCTGCAGAAATGCGGCGGCAAGCCGATCGTGCTGATGGGCGGGGGCACGACAAAGATCGGCGATCCATCGTTTCGCGCCGAAGAGCGCCCCCTGCTGACCGACGCGCAGATCAACGCAAACATCGCAGGCATCAAGCGGGCCTTTACGCCATATGTCACCTTTGGCGACGGGCCGACCGATGCCATCATGCCCAACAATGCCGCATGGCTGGACGGGCTGAATTACATCGCCTTCCTGCGCGATATCGGGCGCCATTTCAGCGTGAACCGGATGTTGTCGTTTGAAAGCGTGAAGTCGCGGCTGGACCGCGAACAAAGCCTGTCATTCCTCGAATTCAACTACATGATCCTGCAAGCCTATGATTTTCTTGAACTGAACCGCCGCTATGGCTGCGTGTTGCAGATGGGCGGCTCGGATCAGTGGGGCAACATCGTCAACGGTGTGGACCTGACCCGGCGCGTGATCGGGGGCGAGGTGTATGGCCTGACCTCGCATCTGATGACCACCAGCGACGGCAAGAAGATGGGCAAGTCGCAATCCGGTGCCGTCTGGCTGAACGCCGATCTGTATGCACCCTATGAGTTCTGGCAATACTGGCGCAACACGACCGACGCCGATGTGGGCCGCTTCCTGAAGCTTTATACCGAGTTGCCCGTAGACGAATGCAACCGTCTTGGCGCGCTGCAGGGATCCGACATCAACGCGGCCAAGGTGATCCTTGCCAATCAGGTGACCACGCTTTTGCACGGGCCCGCAGCGGCCGCAACGGCCGAGGCGACGGCGCGTGAGGTTTTCGAGCACGGCGGTATCGGCGACGATCTGCCCACAGTCACGCTGGCGCCCGGGGAACTGGCGGATGGTCTGGGCATTGTTCAGCTTTTCGTCCGGGCGGGCCTGTCGGCCAGCGGCAAGGACGCCAAGCGTCTGATCGCCGAGGGCGGCGCGCGGATGAATGACGAGGTGGTGCTGGACGCGGGCCTGCGGATCGGCGCGGGCGATCTTGCAGCACCCGTCAAGCTGACGGCAGGCAAAAAGCGGCATGCGCTGGTGGTTTTGGGATGAACGTCTTGAAGGCGTGATCTGCCGCGGCTAGCGTGCCTGCAGCATTTTTCCAAGGAATCTCCCACCCATGCGCGCGACAGCCTTTTCCACCCCCGGTCGCTTTTGGCGCGGAAACCTGCATACCCATTCCACCCGGTCCGACGGGATGCTGGCCCCGGATGAGGTGTGCCGCCGGTACCGCGCCGAAGGCTATGACTTTATGGCCCTGACCGACCATTTCATCGGCAGTTTCGGCTATCCGATCGTCGACACGGTGCCGTTTCGCACGTCAGGTTTCACCACCATCCCGGGGGCCGAGTTGCATTCCGGCGCGATGGCGAATGGCGAGGTCTGGCATATTCTGGCGGTTGGTCTGCCCGCCGATTTCGCGCCGTCGGACAGCCCCGATTTCCACCCGAAGGCCGGGCAGGAAAGCGGCGCGGCCCTTGCGGCACGGGCGGTTCAGGCGGGGGCGTTCGTTGCCATCGCGCATCCGCAATGGTCCGGTCTGACGCTGGCCGATGCCCGCGACATCACGGCTGCACACGCGGTCGAGGTCTACAACCACGGCTGTGCGACAGGCTGCGACCGGGCTGACGGGTTTTCCATAGCCGATCTGTTGCTGACCGAAGGCCGCCGCCTCAGCCTGATCGCCACCGATGACGCGCATTTTTCAGAACCCGACCATTTTGGCGGCTGGGTCATGGTGAAGGCCGAAGAGAACGCCCCCGAAGCGCTGGTGGACGCGCTGAAAGCAGGCGCGTTCTACAGCAGTCAGGGGCCGGAATTGCGTGACGTGCGGATCGAGGGTAACCGTGTGGTGGTCGACTGTTCGGCCGTGGTGTCGGTTATCGCGCAAGGACACGGGACCGGGGCAAAGGGTGTGCATGGCCATTCGATGACACGTGCCGAAGTCCCCCTGCAGCGGTTCAACAACACGCCCTGGCTGCGCGTCACGGTGATTGATGCGGCGGGCAAGCGTGCCTGGTCGAACCCGGTCTGGCTGTAGCTGGCCAGATCGTCGGCGGCCTTTGGGGAAAGCCTGCGGCAGCAGTATCTGGAAGGCGGGAAATCGGCCTATTCGAGGCGCGCGGGAAACCCGTCTGCGCGCAAGTCGGTGTGCAGCACATCTTCCAGCAATTTGACGATCTGCGTCGATTGCGCGGCCCCGCCATAGGCGGCACGGCCCTTCAGAAAGGTCTGTGTGGTCAGGCTTGCCAGATCCAGCGGCACGCCGAATTCGCGCCCGAACCCCATGGCAAAACCCAGATCCTTCAGCGCAAGATCCATGGTGAACGCGATGTCATAGCTGCCATTCAGAATTAACTGGCCCTCGGTCTCATGCACAAAGCTGGTGCCGGACGAGGCGGCGATGGCCTCCCACGCGGTTTTCAGATCAAGGCCGCCGCGCTTGGCCAGCATCAGCGCCTCGCCGTCCGCCACAAGGTGGATGAAGGCCAGCATGTTGGTGATCACCTTGATCACCGCCGCCGATCCAAGGGGGCCCATGTGAAAGATGCGGTTGCCAATCGCCTCCAGCGCCGGGCGATGCGTCTGGAACAGCGCATCCGGCCCGCCCACCAGAACCGTGATCTCGCCCCGCGCGGCCAGATGCACACCGCCCGTCACCGGCGCCTCAAGCAGTTGAACGCCCGACTGCCCGGCCAATGCGCCAAGGCGCACGATGTCATCGCGCCCAAGGGTCGAGTTCTCGATCCAGGTTGCACCGGGCGCAAGCGCGGTCAGCAGTTCGGCCAGAACCGCTTCGGACACCGCAGGAGAGGGCAGGCAGGTCATCACATGATCCACCTGCCCCCCCAGATCGGCCACCGAGGTGGCAACCCGTGCCCCCAGACCTGCGTGACGGGCAGACAGGGTGGGGTCGCGGTCAAAAACCACAACGTCAAATCCTTTGGTGATCAGACTGGCCGCCAGATGCCCACCCAGATTGCCCAGCCCGATATAGCCGTACGTCATGCTCCATACCCCACGAGTGCTTTGACTTCGCAGAAGTCATGGATGCCCCAGCCCGCATATTCGCGCCCGTTGCCCGACTGTTTGTAGCCGCCAAACGGGGCAAAGGTGTCCCACGCGGGGGCGTTGATGTTGACCTGACCCGCGCGCAGACGGCGGGCCACGGCGCGGGCCTGATCAACCGGGCCCTGCACAAAGGCGGCAAGGCCGTAAACGGTGTCATTCGCAGAGGTCACGGCCTGATCCACCGTGTCATAGGGCAGGATCGCGAGCACAGGGCCGAAGATTTCCTCGCGCGCCACCATCATGTCATCGGTCACGTCACCAAAGATGGTGGGCCGTGCGAACCAGCCGCGGTTTACCCCATCCGGGCGGCCCGGACCGCCGCAGATCAGCCGCGCGCCCTCGGCGATACCCGCTTCGATCAGGCCCTGCACCTTGGCATACTGCGTCGATGAAATCAGCGGCCCCATGGTCGTGGCCGGGTCCGCAGGGTTACCCACGACCGCTTCGCCCGCCACCTGTGCGGCAACGGCATAGGCCTCGGCCGCGCGGTCACGGGGTACGAACATCCGCGTCGGCGCATCGCAGCTTTGGCCCGCGTTGCCAAAGCAGCCCTCAACCCCGGCACGCACCGACGCCGCCAGATCGGCACCCGGCAGAATGATGTTGGGCGATTTGCCACCCAGTTCCTGTGCCACCCGCTTGACCGTCGGCGCGGCAGCCTGGGCCACCTGAACCCCCGCCCGGGTCGATCCGGTGAAACTGACCATATCGACCTCAGGGTGCGCGGTCAGCGCCGCCCCCACCTCGGGCCCGGTGCCGTTGACAAGGTTGAACACGCCCGGCGGCACGCCCGCCTCATGGCAGATCTCGGCAAAAAGGGCTGCCGACAGGGGTGCAATTTCAGACGGCTTCAGCACCATTGTGCAGCCCGCCACCAGCGCCGGGGCCACCTTGCAGGCAATCTGGTTCATCGGCCAGTTCCACGGCGTGATCAGCGCGCAGACCCCGATGCCTTCGTGGATGATCCGGGTGTCGCCGCGCGTGCTCTCCCACACCATGTCTTCGGCGGCCTTGATCGTGCTTTCGATGTGCACCTGCCCCGCCCAGGCCTGTGCCTCGCGCGACCACGCCAGCGGCGCCCCCATCTCAAGGCGCATGGCATCGGCGAAATCATCGTAGCGCGCGGTATACAGTTCCAGAATCCGCCGCAGCAGGGCGATCCGGTCTGCAACGGGCCAGTGGGTATAGCCGTCAAACGCCGCGCGCGCGGCCATCACCGCGCGGTCGGCATCGGCCGCCGAGCCAAGCGCCACCTCGGCGAGGATTTCTTCGGTGGCGGGATTTTCCACCCCCATCCGCCCGGACCCCAAGGGCTCGACCCACGCACCGTTGATGTAGAACTTTAGCAGATTGCCGGAAATCATTGAAACCTCAACGGAAATGGATGTTGTACTTGGCCCGGATTGCCGCATCGACCGCCGGGTCGATCTGACTGACACCGCGCGCCAGCAGATCGTGCTTGCGCTGGATCGCGCGGTCAAGCAGCAAAGGACGCCCTGCCTCATTCCATTCCTTGGGACTCATCCGGTTGCCAAGCGTGGGGTAGACATATTCGGTCTGCATCAGCCGCAGGGTCTGGTCAGACCCAAGGTAGTGCCCGGGCCCACCCATGCAGACGGCCTTCATCGCGTCGATGGATGTGCTGTCGTCGTTCACGTCGATGCCGCGCACGCAGCGCATCACCTGGCCCAGCACATCATCGCCGAGGATCAGGCTTTCCAGACAGAATCCCAGCAGCGAG
>JBBRBJ010000039.1:0-31309 GCA_038205925.1 Rhodobacterales bacterium
CGCACCGGCGATCTGGGGCGTATTGACCCCGAAGGGTATGTCTACATCACCGGGCGCGCCAAGGATCTGATCATCCGTGGCGGCCACAACATCGACCCCGCGCTGATCGAAGAGGCCCTGATGGGTCACGCGGCGGTTGCAGTCGTGGGCGCCATCGGCCAGCCCGATGCCCATGCGGGCGAACTGCCTGCGGCGTATGTCGAACTGGTCAAGGGGGCCACAGCCACGGTTGACGACCTGATGGCCTATGCCGCCAAACACATCTCGGAACGCGCGGCGCTGCCCCGGCACATTGAATTGATGGACGAGGTACCCAAAACCGCCGTGGGCAAGGTGTTCAAACCCGATCTGCGGCGCTTGGCGATGACCCGCGTGTTCGATGCGGCGCTCGCCCAAGCTGGCCAGCAGGCCCATGTCTCTGCCGTGATCGAGGACAAGAAGCGCGGCCTCGTGGCCCAGATCGCAAAAACCGGTCCGGTTGATGAGGCGAGGGTGGCCGCCGTGATGGGCACCTTTGCCAACGCGTGGGACTGGGCGGCCTGAACAGGGTCTTCAGCGGGCGGCGTTCAGCCTGTGAAAAAGGTGTGTGAACGTCGCCGCCCCCAGAACCGGGATCAGCAGGTTGACGAGAGGCACTGACAGCGGCGCTGCCATCAGCGTGCCTGCTATCCATATTCTGGCGGCATGGCGTTTGCGCAGCGCCTTTGCGCCTGCCCGCCCCAGCCTGCGCGTGGCCACCATGGTGAAATACTCGCGCCCCAGAAAAAAGCCGTTCACCGCCCAGAACACCACCGGGATGAACGGCCCCGCAAACCCATACAGCGCCAGCGCGCCGATGTTGACGGCTGCCAGCAGGCCGAAGAAATTTGCCGTCTCGACCATATTATCCACAAACGGCACCTTCGCCACGGGGGGCTGGCCGGGATAGTGACGGTCCTCGACCGCCTGCGCCACGTCCTCAAGGAACAGGCCCGTGAAGGCCGAGGCGACGGGCACCATCAAGAACACGGACAGTCCGATCATGAACAATGCCGATCCCCAGGACAGCAGCGTGTCAAGGCCACCCACGGGTCCGACAAAAGGGATGTCGATGGATGCGGGCGCCAACCATTCGATCAGCGCCAGAAAACCTGCATAGATGCCCACCAGAAGGGCTACGGACAACAGCACCCCGAACGCCATTACGCGCCGAAAGCGCGGATCGCCAAACTGCATCAAGGACTTCATGAAAGCGCCGAAGATCATGGCATCACCCCCAGCTTACAAGGGTCGAAAGGTCGGGTCGCGGGCGGTCGGGCAAATCGACCGACGGGGTGGCGATATGGACGATGCCAGCCACCGTTTCGGCAGTCGTGCAACCAAAGGCACGGGCACAAAAGACCGAGTCGTGTGCCGGCCAGCCCGTCAGCCAGCATACCCCCCATCCGGCCGCCGATGCCGCGTGCACCACATTCATGCACAAGGCCCCCGCCGACAGGACCTGTTCGACCATGGGCACCTTTTCCACCGACTTGGGGCTGGAGATCACCACCACCGCAAGCTGCCCCAGATCATACTGGCCGCGCCCCTTGGCGATTTTCTCGGCATCGCCCCCCATTTCGCGCGCGCGGGCCTCGGCCAGATCGGCCAGTCGGGCCATCGCGGGTTGGTCCAGCACGACCATACGCCACGGCTGCAGTTTGCCATGGTCGGGGGTTCGGATGGCAAGCGTCAGGATCTCGGTCATCTGATCGCGGGACGGCACGGGCGCGGTAAAGGTCTTGGCGGGCAAGGATCGTCTGGTGGCAAGGTAGTCAAGGGCTGCTTGGTTGCGGATGGGCATGGCGTGGCTCCGGGCTGACCGGCCATACCTAAGCGCGCATGGTGCGAAAGGCCAGAGAGCCAATGCCCGCATCGGGCAATCGCAGGCGACTGGAAATTCCAGCCGACCGGCAATTGCAGCCGACTGGCAATTGACGCAGGGTGGTAACCTGTCTGTCGTCCCCTCTTTTGCGAAAGTTTTCGTCATGTCTCAGATCTTTCCGTTGCTTGCGGTTTTCCTTGGCGGGATCGCCATTGCGGTGCAGGCGCCGCTGAATGCCGCCGTGGCCAAGATACTGGGCGCGCCCCTGCCTGCTGCGGCGGTGTCCTTCGGGGTGGGGTTCGCGGTCCTGCTGGCGCTCAGCCTTGCCAGCGGCACGGCCAGCTACGGGCGCCTGTCCAGTGTGCCGCCTCTCCTGTGGACCGGGGGGCTGCTGGGCGCGTTCTATGTGACGGCGGTGATCTGGGGTGTGCCTGCGCTGGGCGCGCTTTCCACGGTTGCGGCGTTGATCCTCGGCCAGATGGCGGGGGCGCTCGTGCTTGACAGCATCGGGGCCTTTGGCCTTGCGGTGCAGCAGATCACGCCCAAGCGACTTGCCGCCGCGGGGCTGGTGGCGGCGGGACTTGTGCTGTCGCGGCTTTAGGTGTCCTTTTTGCGGTCCAGCCGATAGCTTCCCTCGGGCAGATCGAGTGCAGCGGCCAGATCGGCCAGTTGCGACATTGACAAGGTGATTCGCACAGGCTCACCCGATAACGGGTCTTCCTGCTCCAGCACCACACATTCCTCAAAGGCAAGAATGGTCACATCCTCTTCAAGGACCTGCGACCCTTCATCTATCAGGGTAATTACAGTCGCGTCGAATTCGTGCTCGATGGTGAACATGGCCAAAGTCTAGTCGCGGTTCCCGACCCCGCGCAATCCCAATGTGGCGCCCGACTGCAACTTGGCGTGAGCGGGGGTTTCGCACACCCCGCAGCCTGCTATGTAACGCCAAAGAGGGGTCGCAAATGCGGCGACAAGGGGCAGGGCAGCATGGTGGGCATTTACAAGCTGATGCAGGCGGGCGCGGCCGTGCTGATGGCGTGGGCTCTGTCGGCCTGCGTGCCGGTGGGGGTGGCCTATCCGACTGAAGAAACCCCGGCTGCTTATGTGCTGCCGCAGCCGTCCGGGCCGGACGGGCGCCTGTCACCTGAACAAGCGGCGCGCAATTTCGTGACCGTGGTATCGCGCGTCGAACCCATCGCCGAGCAATACTGCCGCGCCGCAAACCCTCGTGCCAACTGCGATTTCCTGATCTTCGTCGATGACCGCCCGAATCAGCCGCCGAACGCCTATCAGACGCTTGCCCGCTCTGGCCGCCCGCTGATCGGCTTTACGCTTGCGCTGATCGCCGAGGCGCGCAACGCGGACGAGATCGCCTTTGTCATCGGCCACGAATCCGCGCACCACATCGCGGGCCACATCCCCCAGACCCAGGCCAAGGCCCAGACCGGTGCCATTCTGGCGGGGATCATGGCGCAAGCTTCGGGTGCTTCACCCGATCAGGTGCGCTCTGCGCAACAGATGGGCGCCACGATGGGTGCACGGACATATTCGCGCACCTTCGAGCTTGAGGCAGACGCGCTGGGCGCCGAGATAGCCTATTACGCGGGATATGATCCCCTGCGAGGCGCTGCGTTCTTTGACCGGCTGCCCGATCCGGGCGACCGGTTCCTCGGCACCCATCCGGGCAATGGTCAGCGCAAGGACACCGTGCGCCGCGTGATGGCATCGCTGCGCTGACCAAAAGGCCGCGCGCACCCGGCCCCGCCTGGACCCGGGCTTGCCTTTGCGGGCGTCTGCCGGGCATGATCGGCGAATGCGCAAGGATACGGGAACACTGGCATGGCACTGACAAGCGTGGGCTTTGTTCTGGTACAGTTCACGCGGCGTCTTTGGGTACGGGCGGCCGCCTTTGCGCTGTTGGGCGTGGCTGCTGCCATGGTCGGGCGCTATATCGGGCCATGGCTGCCCGAGGATATGCTCGAGCTGTCGGGCGCGCAATCGGTTCAGGGTCTGTTGAACATCCTTGCCACGTCGATGTTGGCGGTCACAACCTTTTCACTGTCGATCATGGTACAGGCGTATGGGGCTGCGGCAGCTGCGGTGACGCCGCGCGCCGTGGATTTGTTGCTGCAGGACCGCACCTCGCAGACGGTACTGTCTACCTTTCTTGGTGCGTTCCTGTTCGCTCTTGTCGGTCTGATCGCGCTGGAGGCGCAGGCCTACGGCGATCCGGGGCGGCTGGTCCTGTTTCTGGCCACAATTGGGGTCACGGTGGCAGTGGTGATCGCCATGCTGGGTTGGATTTCGCACCTGACCAGCTTTGGCCGTGTGGGCGATACCACCTCGCGCGTCGAGGAAGCGGCAACCAAAGCGCTGCACGAGCGGCTGGCGCGGCCCTGTCTGGGCGGTGTCCCGGCGGCAGGTGGGCCGCCCCCGGGACATGTGCCGGTGATGGCGCGCAAGATCGGCTATTTGCGCCATGTCGACATGCCCAACTTGCAGGACATTGCCGAGGATCTGCGCAAAGCGCACCCCGGCAGCGGTCCGGTCCTGTATCTGGCGTGCCTGCCGGGCAACTTTCTGCATCCGGCGGCGCCGCTGTTGTGGGTGCCGCCGGGCATTATGTCAGATGACTGTACCGACAGCCTGCATGAGGCTTTTACCATCTCCGAGACGCGCAGCTTTGACCAGGATCCGCGCTTTGGCCTGTGTGTGCTGGCCGAGATTGCCCAGCGTGCCCTGTCACCCGCCGTAAATGACCCCGGAACCGCCATAGATGTGCTGGGCCGGGTGGTGCGGGTGCTGGCCGACTGGCCAGAGCAGGTGTTGAAGATGCCGGAGTTTCCGCTGATCGCGGTGCCGTCCTTGCGGGTGGATGAGATGATGGAAGATGTCTTTCCCCCCATCGCCCGCGACGGGGCGGCAATTCTGGCGGTGCAGATGCGGCTGCAAAAGGCGCTGCTGGCGCTGGCCCAGATTGCGCCGCCGACTTTTGCGGCCGCCGCCGCGGACCAATCGGCCCGTGCGCTGGCCGAGACAAAAGATCGGCTGACCCATGCCGAGGATGTGACCAGCCTGCGCGAGGTGGCCGATGCCATTGCCAGCATCAGTGCCGGAACACACGGGCAGTTCCGCCAGCTTTGATCTGCATCAAGGTGCGGCCCCTCATTGCAGCGCACTCTTGTCGCCACGGTGAAATCCTGTTCCCACAGCGACCCCGCAGAAAGAGAAAGTGCACGCCATGATCGGATACACGGAAAAACCCATGGCCTGGGGCCTGACGCGCGAAATGGCCCGGGTTCTGGGGGTAAAGCTGACCGATGCGGCGATCGACGGCTGGCTCAGCCGGGACGAGTTGGGCAGCCTCGTAGACCGGTGTGCGGCCTGTGATCAAAAGGCGGCTTGTGCTGCGTGGCTGTCACAGGCAAGTGCTCTGCCTTGCGTGCCGGTATTTTGCCCGAACGCATCCGCGCTTGAGGTTCTGTCGATTACGCACTGACCGCCCAGCCATACCGCCCGTGTCAAAACGTGGGCATGCTTGAGGGGCTGCTTCCTCAGGCCTTGCGGGCGCGCTGTGCCTCGCGTTTGCGGTGCATTGCATAAAGTGCGGGCGCAAGGATGTGGTCGTAGATACCAGCGGCCAAAGGGGCGATGACGGGCCAGCCCGCCACCCGTGCGGCCCATGCCATATGCGGCATCCGCGACCAAAGCGCGCGAAACGCAGGCACACCCGACAGCAGCTCGCCCCCGTGCATCACATGCAGCCGCCGCGCCGCCTGATCGGGGGTCAGGCCCCACAGCGCGGCCTCGGACAGGGTCTCGAACCGCAAGGGCAGGCCGTCCCTTGCCGCGCGGCGCGCGTATGCGTCTATCTCGAACCGACAGACGGGGCAGGTCTCGTTGTAGAGAACACGGGTTTCATCGCTCATCAGAGGCGACATAGCGGCCGGAGCGGGCGCGTCCAGTGCGCGGGGGGCCGCGGTCGGCGCTTGGGCTGACGCAGGGTTGATCGGGCAGGGACGGGCACAGACGGGCGCAGGTCTTTCCTATCATTCAGCGGGCGTGTAAGACTGCAGCATGGAGCCTGCTGTCACAGCCACATTCGAAGACCGGGATCTGGCCGAGCTTGTCGCGTGCCCGGTGTGCGACACGCTGCACCGCATACCGGACGTGGGCCTTGGCCAAAGGGCGCGCTGCGTGCGCTGCCACACGGTTCTGATGGCCCCGCGCGCCAGTGCGATGACCAAGATCGTGATGTTGTCGATCACCGCCACCGTTCTGATGATTGCAGCGATCTATTTTCCGTTCCTGACGCTGGAGACACGCGGGCTGGCACAGCGCACATCGGTCCTCGATGCCATACTGGCATTTTCGGACGGGTTGACGCTGCCCCTGTCGCTGGGGGTGGCGGCCACCATCGTGGTCCTGCCGCTGGTGCGGTTGGGGGCAATCTTGTATGCGCTTGCGCCCATGGCCATCGGTGACGCCCCGCTGCGCGGCGCTTTGGGCGCGTTTCGTCTGGCCGAGGCGTTGAAGCCCTGGGCGATGGCCGAGATTTTCATCGTCGGCGTTGCCGTGGCGCTGGTCAAGGTGGCAGGCCTTGCGCAACTGACGATCGGCCCTGCGTTCTGGGCCTTCACCGCACTGGTGCTTGTCACTGTGCTGAACGACAATTTCATGTGCAGGTTAACGATTTGGCGCACGCTCGAAGCCCGCAGACCGAACCGCTGACCGCGCGCAAGGCGGGTCTTGTGGCCTGCCACAGTTGCGGCCGGGTGCACCGCGGGGGGGTCATCCGCTGCGTGCGCTGCGGTGCGGCCCTGTCCAGTCGTGACACGACCAGCCTCCAGCGGGTCTGGGCGTGGATGCTGGCGGGGATTGTTGCCTATGTTCCTGCCAACACCTATCCCATGCTTGAGACGACACAACTGGGCAAGACCACGTCCAGCACGCTGGTGGGCGGCGTGATAGAATTGGTGGCCTATCAGTCCTACGGCGTTGCATTCATTGTTTTTTTCGCAAGTATCGTGATCCCCTTGGGCAAGTTTGGCGCCATCTCGTATCTGGCGCTGCAGGTGGCCAGACCCGACCCGCAGGCTGCCCATTCCCGTCACAGGCTGTATCAGGTGGTCGAGTGGATTGGCCGCTGGTCGATGATCGACGTGTTTGTCGTTGCATTGCTGTCATCTTTGGTCCAACTCGGCACGGCGGTCACCATCCAGCCGGGGATTGCAGCGGTCAGCTTTGCGCTTTCGGTTGCGTTTACCATGCTTGCAGCGATGAGCTTTGATCAGCGTCTGATCTGGGACACCGACAAGGACACGAACGCATGACCCTGCCAGATGCGCCCCGGCCCGATACCCCCCGGCCCGATACCCCCCGGATGGAGATCGAGCCGCCCCGCCGTTCGCCATGGCGCAACCTGTCTCTGGTCTGGCTGGTGCCGGTGCTCGCGTTGGTGGTGTCGCTGGGGATCGCTTGGAAAAGCTTTTCTGACCGCGGCACCCTGGTTACGATCATCCTGCCCAACGCGGCGGGCGTGCTTCCGGGCGAAACCACGGTGCGCTACCGCGACGTGATCATCGGTCTGGTCGAGGACGTGCGCTTTTCGGCCAACCTTGAGACGGTTCTGATATCGGCCCGCATCGACAAGGAGGTCGCGCTGACTCTGGCCGAAAATGCCCAATTCTGGGTGGTCAGCCCGCAGGTCACCGCAAACGGGATCAGCGGCCTGTCGACAGTGCTGTCTGGTGTCTACATCGAAGGCGCATGGAACGCCGTCGAGGACAGCAAGATACGCGTCTTCACGGGTCTTGCCGCCATGCCCGTGGTGCAGCCAGGGCGCGAGGGTACGCGCGTGTCCTTGCGCAGCAAGGATGGCAGCAGTCTGCCCGCCGGTGGCCCGATCTTCTTTCGCGGGGTCGAGGTGGGTGTGCTGGACGTGCCGCGCGTCAGTGCGGGCGGCGAGGCAGCGATCATTGATGCGTTCATAGAGGCGCCCTTTGACCAGTATATAACCACGGCCACGCGATTCTGGGATACCTCGGGCTTTACGGTCAAGCTGGGTCCCACCGGGCTGGATCTGAATGTGTCCAGCCTTGGCGCGCTGTTGCGCGGGGGTGTGGCCTTTGACAGCACCTTTACCGGTGGTCAGGCGATCACCGAGACGACCGTGTTCGACCTGTTCATTGATGAGGTCTCGGCCCGCCAGAGCATCTTCACGCAAATTGGCGAATCCGCCGTTCCGATGGCCGTGATCTTCGCAGGCTCAGTCAACGGGCTGGTGGCGGGCGCCCCGGTTGAGTTCAAGGGCCTGCGCGTTGGGCAGGTCACATCGATTTCGGCGTTCATCGAACGCACGCCCGGCGGCAACCGCACGGTGCGCTTGCGCGCGGCGCTGCAAATCGACCCGCGCTCTCTCGGGCTGGACGGCCCGACGGGCAAGCCAGAGGTGATGGCGTTTTTGCGCGGCGCGGTCAGGAACGGGCTTCGTGCGCGGCTGGCGACCACCAGCCTGTTTTCGGCAGCGCTGAAGGTCGAACTCGCAGAGTTGCCCGCCACCTCGGCCGCCGATATCGTGGCCGATGCCGACGGCATTCCGATCCTGCCCTCGATACAATCGGACCTGCCCGATTTCACCGCCACGGCGGAGGGCGTGCTCGAGCGGATCAATGCCCTGCCAATCGAAGAGGTCATGCAGCAAGCGATTTCGCTGATGGCGTCGATAGAGGCGGTTGCGGTATCTGAAGGCACGCAGGCCGCCCCCGGCGCGCTTGTCAAGCTGCTGGATGATGCGCGCGCCTTCATCAATCAGGACGATACGCAGGCCCTGCCCAACGAATTGCGCACGACAATTGCCGAATTGCGCAAGGTGGTGACCGATCTGCAGGAAAAAGGCGCGGTGGACACGTTGGTATCCGCGCTGGCGAATGTCGAAAAGTTGTCTGGCGATCTGGCCGTGGCGGCCCAGGGTGCACCGGCGCTGATCCAGGATTTCCGCGATCTGGCGGCCAAGGCCAATGCGCTGAATGCCGAAGAGCTGATCGACAGCACCACCCAGCTTTTGCAAAGCGCCGAAGCCGTGATCGGCACCGATGCGGCCAAGGCACTGCCCGCCGATCTGTCGGCGGCCCTGGCCGAGGTGCAGGCCGCCTTGAAAGAGTTGCGCGAAGGCGGGGCGGTGGCCAATGCCAATTCCGCCCTTGCCTCGGCCAAAGATGCAGCGGATGCTGTGGCCACGGCGGCCGACGATTTGCCTGCCCTGATGCGCCAGCTGGACGGGTTGGTGCAAAGTGCCAATGCCCTTGTCGCGACGTATGGCGGCAAGTCTACCTTCAACGCCGAAACGCTGGGTCTTCTGCGCGAGATCAAAAAGGCGGCAACGGCTGTCACCCAACTGGCCCGAACCATCGAACGTAACCCGAATTCCCTGCTGATCGGACGCTGACGTGAAAAAGCCCCTTCTGTTTCTGACGCTTGCCGTTGTCCTTGCTGCCTGTGGCGACACCAAATCCCGTTTCCTGATCGCCACCGACGACATCGCCGCCAAAGTGCGCGTTGGTGTGGGCAGCATCGAGGTCCGCGACGTGTCGCTGCCTGCCTATGCCTCGGCGTCTGAGATCGTGCTGGAACAACCCGATGGCGGGCTGAAACCGGTGGCCAAGGCATTGTGGGCCGATGATCCGGTACGGGGTGTAACGGGGGCGCTGGCGCGCAGCCTTGCCGCAAAATCGACAGCCACCGTCTCGGCCGAGCCTTGGCCGCTGACCGACGAGGCGGCGGTGCAGCTTGAGGTGCGGGTGGATCAGATGGTCGCGGGCGCGGATGGCACTTTTCGCCTGACCGGACAGTTCGCACTTTCGTCTCAGGAAGACCAGATCCGCGAAAGCCTGACCCGCTTTGCGGTGTCGGTTCCGCTGGTTGATACCACGCCGGGCGCGGTCGCGTCCGCGACCGGCAGAGCGATCGACGCGCTGGCAGACCAGGTTCTGGCCAAACTTCGCCGCTAGAGCGTTTTGCGTTCAATCGACTTCACACTGCACCCCGAACGCGTTTGCAGGCGCAAACGCTGCCTCGGTTTGCAGTGTGAATGCCTGAATACATCGAGACGCGACACGCTTTAATACCGCGTGGTCATCCGGTAGCCCGCCGCGTGACGGAAGGTGACATGGGTGATGGCCTGCTGCTGCCACCACGTCGCCCGCGTCACGCAAAAAACCGGGGCGCCGGGGGCGTGGCCCAGATGGGCCACCGCCTGTGCATCGGCGGCAACGGCCTGAAAACTGATCTCGACTTCGGAAAACGGAACGGTGGCCACCAGCCATTCATTGGGGCCGGACCGGTTGAAATCCTGTGTCTCGGCCTGCGGCAGGGCTGCAAGGTTGATCCAGCGATCCTCAAGCTGAAAGGGGCGCGCGTCTGCCAGATGCAGGCAGGTCAGGTGCAGGGCCGGAGGGCTGCCTGTCAGGCGCATCCGGGCTGCCAGCCACGCGGGCGCGGGGGCGACTTCGCGCGTGATCAGGCAGTAAGTGTAGGCGGTGCCCGTGCCCTCAACCTCGGCCCGGATCAGGGGCATCTCGAACCGCGCCTGCCGCGCGGGCGCCATCCGCACCCGCGTGCCTGCCCTGCGCTTGCGCGTGACCAGCCCCATTTCGGCCACCTCGCGCAAGGCGCGGTTCATCGTGGTGCGCGACACGCCGAATTCAGCGGCCAATTCCACTTCGCCCGGCAGCAGCGTGCCTGGGCCCCAGGGGCCAGTGGTTATGCGCGCGGCGATGGCGGCCGTGATGTCGCGGAAAGTGGCGGCGTCGCGCGACTGTGGCATCAGAGGCCTTCCGACAAGGTGTGGCCCAATTACCGGCATGACGGCACTTATGGCAAGCGAAGTCCGAAGTGCGCGCCGGTCAGCCCCTGTTTCCGCGCAGGTTCAGGATCAGATCCCATCCTGCCAGCAGTACGGTGATCACAATGACCGCGACCAGATCAAGGCGCGGGACATGAATGACAAGAATCGAAAGAAAGCCGACAAGAACAAGAAATGCAAATACGCCAAGAACATTCTGCATCGGTTACGCCTTTCCCAGAGTTTCAAGATGTTCGGACAGCCACCGTGCGGTGCGCAACAGGCGCGCATCCTCGCCGCGGGGGCCGATCAGTTGAAGGCCCATCGGCAGGCCATTTTCGGCGCGAAATACGGGGATCGTCACCGCAGGCACGCCCGCATAGGTCCAGATGCCGTTAAAGATGGCCGATCCGGTATAGTCCAGCCCCTCGGGTGCGGGCCCTTGGGCGGCAGGGCAGATCACGGCGTCGCACCGCTCGAACACCTTGTCGAGGGCGGTGTTCAACAGTGTGCGCCAGTCAAGCGCCGCGATGTAATCGCGCACCGGCACGGCCTTGCCTTCGTCCATAGCGGCGCGCAACACGTCTGACATGCGGTCGCGGCCACGGCGTTCAAGGCTGTAATAGCACTTTGACATCTCGGCAAAGTTGACCTGTTTGCGCAGGTCGGAGACACCTTCGAAACCGGGGAAGGGCGCGTCGAAACACTGATCGCCAAGGGTCTCGGACAACTCTGCCATTGCGGCCTGCATGTCGGGATCGGCGCTGTCGTATTCCGGTGGGCGCAGAAATGCAAAGGTCGGTGGAACCGGAGCCGCAGCCTGACAGGTTGCCAGAAGCCGCGGCATCGGCGCAAGTTCGGTGGCCACATCGGCAGGGTCATGGCCCGCCAGCACCTCGGCCAGCAAAGCGGCACCTTCGACACTGGCCGCAAACACGCCGACCGTATCAAGAAAAGGTGACTGGGCCAGAATTCCCGTGCGCGGGATCATCCCGAACGAAGGCTTCAGTCCGACCACGCCGCAGTATGACGCCGGACGGATCACCGAGCCCCCGGTTTGCGTGCCGATCGCGAGTGGCACCATGCCCGCCGCCACTGCAGCGGCCGACCCCTGAGACGAGCCGCCGGGTGTGTGGGCCGGGTTGTGCGGGTTTCGGGTCTTGCCGGGGAACATGTAGGCGCCCTCGGTCGTCACCGTCTTGCCCAGGATGATCGCCCCCGCCGCACGCAGGCGGGCAACGATCCAAGCGTCGTGAGTGGGCACGCGGCCTTCGTCGATGGGGGTCCCGTTGGCAGTCGGGATGCCCTTGGTGTCGATGATGTCCTTTATCCCGACGGGCAGGCCATGCAGGGGGCCAAGCGGCCGCCCCGCCTGCCGCCGGGCATCCAGCCTGCGGGCCTGCGCGATGGCGTGATCTCCGTCAAGCCAGATCCAGGCGCCGATCTGCGGCTCGTGCGCCGCAATCCGGGCGAGGCATGCTTCGACCAGAGCCACCGCACTCAGCGCGCCACTGGCCAGCCTGTCGCGCAGTGCAACCGCACCCAACGCGAGCAGGGCGTCGGGACTATCGCTGGGGGCCATAGAAAGCATCCGGCAGGGCGAAGACGATTTGCGGGAACTGATACATCAGAACCATGCACACCAGAACCATGCCGCAATAGGGCAGCACGCCCTTGAAAATCTCGGTCAGTTTGACGTTGGGGGGGGCGATACCCTTCAGATAATAGGCACTCATCGCCATGGGTGGCGTTAAGAATGACGTTTGCAGGTTCAGCGCCACCAGAACGCCAAAAAAGAGCGGGTCGATGTTGAAGAGGGGCAAAAGCGGCAGGAAGATCGGCACGAAAATGATGATGATCTCGGACCATTCGAGCGGCCAGCCCAGCAGAAAGATGATGACCTGCGCCAGGATCAGGAACTGGATCGGCGTGATGTCGAGGCTTTTGACGAAATCGCCGATAACCTGCTCGCCGCCCAGATACGAGAACACCGCCGAGAAGGTGTAGGATCCGACGAACAGCCAGCAGACCATCGCCGTCGTGCGCACCGTCAGGTACACGCTTTCACGCAGCCTCTGGTAGGTCATGGCGCGGTAGGCGACTGCAAGGATCATGCCACCCAAGGCGCCGATGGAGGCGGCCTCGGTCGGCGTGGCAAGGCCGAACAGGATCGAGCCCAGCACGGAAAAGATCAGAAGGGCCAGCGGCAGGAATGAGGTAGCCAGCATCCACATCATCTTGCCAAATGCGACGGCGGGCATTTCCTCATAAGTCGGTTTGGGAGCAATTTTTGGATTTATGATCGACCGCACGACAATGTAGGCCAGATACAGGCCCACCAGCGTAAAGCCCGGCAACAAGGCGGCTGCGTACAGCCGGACAATCGACACCCCAGAAGACGCTGCGTAGACGATCAACATGATCGAAGGCGGGATCAGAATGCCCAGAGTGCCACCCGCGCAGATGATGCCTGCGGCGAACGAATGATCGTATCGCATCTTGAGCATTTGTGGCAGTGCCAGCAATCCCATCAGCGTAACGACGGCGCCGACGATCCCTGTTGCCGTGGCAAAGAGCGCACAGGTGATCAGCGCAGCCACACCCAACGAGCCGGGTATGTTGCGGGTGGCGAGCGCAATGGTGCTGAAGAGCTTGTCCACGATATTCGCGCGCTCGACAATGTAGCCCATGAACAAAAACAGAGGGATCGCCGTCAGAACTTCGTTCGAGATAACCGTATAAGTCTGGTTCACAAAGAGATCAAAGATCCGGTTGTTGAAGAACCCCTCGAACCACAGAGAGGTGCTGTCCCACCAGCCTGCATCCTCGCCCAGCCTGTTGAAGCTGCGCCACATGCGGCCTTCGTCAAAATAGGCGTAGTAGCCAAAGCCGATGCCAAGCGCCATCAGGGTGAAGGCGATGGGAAAGCCAAGAAAGACGCATGCGATGAAAATGCCCAGCATCGAAAGGGCGATTTGCGGATCAGTCACGCTGGAAACTCCGGATGTGCGGGCAGGGCCCGGGTCATTTTGGTTGGGACTGGGCGGCCTGCTTGATCAGCAAATCCTCGGTTTCCTCGACATCGTCCTCGGCTTCGGTCCAATAGCCCTGACGAATGCACAGGACGCAGCGAAACACCTGTGCCAGCCCCTGAAACAACAGCAGCAGCCCGGCGGCCACGATCACGGCCTTGAACTGATAGATCGGGATGCCGGCCGGACTGTTGACCGACACCTCGGAATACCCCCAGGAGCGGCCCGCGTACTTCGCCCCGGTGATCACCAGCGCCAGAATGCCGGGAAAGAAGAAGATGATGTAGAGAACAAGGTCCATCCATGCCTGCGTCCGTGGCGCCCAGGTGCGATAGATGAAATCGCCCCGCACGTGCCCGCCGCGCGACAGGGTGTATGCCCCCCCCATCATGAACAGTGTACCGTACATGATGAACGAGACATCCAGTGCCCAGGGCGTTGGCGCGTTAAAGGCGTAGCGAACCATGACTTCATAGCTCATCCCGAAGGTCATCAGGATGATCAACCAACCAAAGGTCTTGCCAAAGAAGGCCGAAAGTTGATCGGCAAAACGGATGTAGGACAGCATGCGCAGGCTCCAAACCGGTAAAATGGCCCCGGAACAGGTGCTCCGGGGCCGTTGTCACTGTGTCAGCGCAATCAAAGCTTCAGCTTGCCGGGGAAGTAATGCTCGTATGCAAGGCCCAGATCCGGCGCGTTCATCAACTCGTAGTAGGCGACCTGACCCACCCAGGCGCGCTGGCTGTCCATGACCTTCTTGTTGAACGGATCGGTCTCAAGATCAGTGATCAGCGTGTCCCATGCCTCAAGCTGTGCCGCGAGGATCTCTTTCGAGGTGCGGTGAACAGTGACGCCGGAGTCTGCCTGCAGCTTTTGCAGGTCGGCCGAGTATTCCTTCATGGCCAGTGCCAGGTTGGCGGTGGCCGAGGCTTCGACGCCGTAGCGCAGGATCGCCTGAAGGTCGGGCTCCAGATCGTCCATGAAATCCTTGTTGAACAGGAATTCAAAGGCTTCGGACGCCTGATGGTAGGACGACAGGTAATAGTTCTTGGCCACGTCCTGCGCGCCAAAACGGCTGTCCGAGGATGGGTTGTTGAACTCGAACGCGTCGATCACGCCGCGCTCCATCGCGGGCACGATCTCGCCGCCGGGAAGCTGGGCCACGGACATGCCCATCGATTGCAGAAGGTCTGCCGCAAGGCCAACGGTGCGATACTTGAAGCCCTGAATGTCGGCGACCGTGTTCACCTCGGTCTTGAACCAGCCAAAGGGCTGGGCGGGCATCGGCATGCCCATCATGCCATAGACATTGAGGCCAAGTGTCTGTTGCGTCAGCTCTTCGTAAAGTTCTTTGCCGCCGCCTTCATAGAACCAGCCCAGCATGGTCGTAGCCGAGCCGCCGAAAACGGGGCCGGTGCCGAAGAAGGATGCAGCCTTGGACTTGCCGTACCAGTAAACCGGAACCGTGTGCGCGATGTCGAGAACACCGTCGCTGACCGCGTCCATCACCTGAAACGCGCCGACAATCGCGCCCGCAGGCAACAGGTCGATCTTGAGGCGTCCGCCCGACATCGCTTCGACCCGCTCGACATACTGCCGTGCGAAATCCATCCAGATGTCCGAAGCTGGCCAGGACGTCTGCATCTTGATGACCAGCGCCTCTTGCGCGAGTACCGCTGGCGCGGCAAGGACCGAGGCCGCAGCAGCGGTGCCACCCAAGGCCCCGGTGCGGATGAACGAGCGGCGCGAAAGCCCCTTCGTAAGGGTATCTGTCATGTGGTTCCTCCCTGTGTGCGCACAGTTGTGTCGTGCGCGGCAATATGAAGCGTCAAGCACGAGCCCGGTGCCAGACGGCGGCGGTTCGGCTTTTCACCCGTTGGACGTTTGTGATGCGGTCCAGCCTCCCGAGTGAACCACCGTCCGAGGTTAGGGCGAAGGACTGGATATGACAAGGGCTTGGGCCGACGTTTTTCGACCTGGACGTCTTTTGACGTCTGGTGGCGGGCCTGTGAGCGGTAACATGGGATTCAAAGGGCCACGACCTGCGGACGCTGGGCTGCGGCGTGGCAGGGGAAGGGTGTAGAAACCGGAACGCAACCGGAATGCGCTGGGTCATCCGATCGCTGCGTGCAGGTTGTTTTCAGCCGGTCTGGCGCCGCAGTTCGCGCAACTGGTCCGCCGTCATGTAGCCGCTGGCACGAAGGCCTTCATCACGTTGCCACGACGCGAGAGCACGGCGGGTGTTGCCACCGAAGACGCCGTCGACTCCGCCGGTCCGATAACCTAGCCGCGTCAGTCTGCGTTGAATCTCGCGGCGCTCGTCAGCGGTCAGGCTCAGCAACCGCTCTTCCGTCCGATCATCAACTGTCACCGATCCGACAGGATCCGAGCCTACCACGGGGCGCGCTTGCTGCTCGATCAGATTGACCTGTTGCGCGGTCAGGTACCCGGTTGCCGACACCTTGTTTGCGGTTTGCCAGCGCACAATCGCCCCGCGGGTATTCGAACCCCAAAGACCATCCGCAACGCCGGTGGGATAACCCAAAGCACTCAACTGGGTTTGCAGTGTCATCCGCCGGGTGCGCGTCAGGCCGATCGACCCTTCGACAGCCGCAGCGCTGACAGTGCCGCTGGCAGGCGCGGGCGGATTGTTGGGCGTCACCGGGGCGCCAAGCTTTGCCAAGGCGCGCTCGGCGTTGGCGCGGTAGATGCCTTTTGGGTACTGCGCGAGGTAATTGCGGTAGCCAGTGGCGGTGTTCAGATTTTGCGCCTGCACATATGCGTTTTTGTCCAACTCCTGTGTCAGCAACGACTTGGCGACACCAGAAAGAATGTCGCCAAAATTGTCCTGTGCCGCGGTGGGCGTTGCTGCTCCGAGGCTGGCTGCGAGCAAGAGAGGGAGTGTCAGATTTCGCATGGTGGCAATTCCTTTCGGACGAAACGACCGGGTCGGTGCGCAGGTCCGCAAATGTAACGCCCGGACGCGAAAAAGGTTTCATGATGTTGCGGTGAAAAAGGGGCGGTGAAACATCGCCGCCTTGACAAGATGCAGGTGTGTGGCGGGGCCCGGATTCTGTCTTGCCGGATTTCCAACCTGCCTCTGCACAATAGGGGTGGATCGGCTTACACTTCATCGGCCCAGGCCGTATAGGACGGGCAGACCCAAAGCAGGAACATCACGCCAATGCCCTCCACTGATCCCTTCTTCGGACTGTCGCCGACACATGTGCTGATGGCGGCGGGTGGGGCAGCCATCTTCCTCGGCTACCTGCTGCCTCGCATCGCGTTTCAGCGCGCGGCGTCGTCGTCGGCCGTTCTGATGATCCTTGGATTGGTAATCTTCAATTTCATCCCCGGCATGCCCGGGATACCGGACCCGACCGTCGCGCCGGCCCTTTGGGAGATCATCAGCGAACTGGTGGTGATCGTGGTCCTGTTCGCCACCGGGTTGCGGATCGACAACATCAGCAGCTGGACCCGCTGGAGTCCCACCGTGCGTCTGTTGCTGATTGCGATGCCGCTTACGGTGGCCGCACTTGCGTTCCTCGGATGGGCTGTGGCGGGAATGACGATTGCGGGAGCGGTCTTGCTTGGCGCCGTACTGTCGCCCACGGACCCGGTGCTTGCCGGGGACGTGCAGGTGGGGCCGCCGCAGGAAGGGCGCGAAGAGCATCCCGTGCGGTTCACCCTGACCGCGGAAGCAGGGCTGAACGATGGTTTGGCCTTTCCCTTCGTCTACCTCGGACTGATCCTGGCGGCGCAGAGTGCCGATCCGTCACCCTGGCTGATGGAATGGGTGCTGCGCGATCTTCTCTACCGCATCGCGGTGGGTGCGGCAGTGGGTGCGCTGGTGGGCTGGCTTCTGGGTCGCGGCCTGTTTTCTGCATGGGGCAGCAGCGCGATAGAAAAGAGTGGGCCCGGTGTGGTCGTCCTTGGCGCGGTTCTTCTGTGCTACGGCATTGTCGAGCTTGCCGAAGGTTACGGGTTCATCGGCGCGTTCGTGGCCGGGCTCGCATGCCGCCGCGTGCAGGAAAAACATCCTTTTCACAAACGTCTGCATGCGTTCAGCGAAGCAATTGAACATGTTCTGACGACGCTGTTGCTTTTGATGTTGGGCGGCATCCTGCCATTGCTCTGGTCGGCGCTGGACTGGCGCCACACTCTGATCGGCTTTGGCCTGCTGCTGGTTATCCGGCCGCTGGTTGGGTGGCTTGCGCTGTTGCGCAGCGACTTGTCTTCGGGGGACCGCGTTATCGTCAGTTTCTTCGGCGTCCGCGGTATCGGTTCGGTCTACTATGTCGGGTTTGCGACCGGGCATATGGAATTCGTGAACGAAGACCAAGTGTGGGCATTGGTGGCCTACACGATCTTCGCCTCGGCGCTGCTTCACGGTGCGACCAGCTTTTTGGTCGACCGGTACGCATCCCGACGAACGAACGGTTCCGCCTCTCCGACGGATGGCGGATGAATTGATGCGGGGTGACTTTTGCAACTGCGGGGCCCGGATCTTTCTCTTTTTCCCGCCAGGATCCGCAGGGTGATGTTGACCCGCGGTAGCTGCAATGAAAACGGGGGCACCTTCAGATGCCCCCGCAATAAAAGCCGTCTACCGTGTCAGGAGATGATCGCGTTATCGTCCCGTTTGACTGCGATGACAGTGGAACGCGGCAGGCCGGTACCATCCGGGAACGACCCACCCGGGTGCTGCAAGCCGACAAACATCGTCCGCTTGTCAGAAGAGAAGGTCAGCCCGGTGACTTCGCCGCCATTCGGGCCGGTCAGGAAACGCGCAATCTCGCCCGTGACCGGATCACCGACCAGCATCTGGTTGTTGCCCATGCCGGCAAAGTCGCCCTCATTGCTGTCATCGCCATCAGTCTGGATCCAGAGCAGGCCCTGGCTGTCGAACATCATTCCGTCGGGCGAGTTGAACAGATTTCCGTCGGTGATATTCTCCGACCCGGCATAGGCATCGCTGTGAACGGTCGGATTGCCCGCCATCACATACAGATCCCAGGTGAACGCCGCATCGGCATGATCGTCGTTGGCCGGATACCAGCGCACGATCTGGCCATAGTTGTTCTTGTCACGCGGGTTCGGGCTGTTTTCCACGGCCACCATCGCATCGCCGCCTGCATTGGTCGCGTCGGCGGCCCGGCGCGAGTTGTTGGTAAGCGCGACATAGGCCTCGATTGCTACCGGGTTGACGGCGACCCATTCGGGACGGTCCATCGTGGTGGCACCCACGGCAGAGGCCGCCTGACGGGTGTGGATATGGATCATCGCCGCGTCCATGCCCGTCGCTTCGGGCGTTAGCGCGATCCACGCGCCCGTGCCGTCCTCGGCAAATTTCGCGACAGAAAGCTGGCCGTCGTCCAGCAGGGTCGAGGTGTCGCCCCCAACCACGTAAGGGCGCGTCGAGACGTATTTATACAAGAACTCGCCGCGTTCGTCATCGCCCAGATAGACCACAACGCGGCCATCCCGCGCCAGAACCGAGGCTGCGTTCTCATGCTTGAACCGGCCCAGAGCAGTTCGCTTGACCGGGATCGAGGCTGCATCGGCGGGATCAATCTCGACGATGTAGCCAAAGCGGTGAGGTTCGTTCGGGGTGACCGCAATGTCGAAACGCGGATCGAACTTCTCATAGGCATAGCCGCCTTCGAGGTCGATGCCATACCGGTCAAACCCTTCGGGCAGGGTCAGGGCAGCATCGGTCGATCCGAAGTAACCGTTGAAGTTTTCTTCGCACGTCAGGTAGGTGCCCCAAGGGGTTCTGCCTGACCCACAGTTGTTGAGCGTGCCCAGAACAGCAGTGCCGGTCGGGTCGGTTTCGGTCTTCAGCAGGTCATGGCCCGCAGCTGGGCCGGTGATCGTCATCGGTGTATTGTTGGTAATGCGACGGTTGAAGGGCGAATCGACCACGATTTCCCAGCCATCGGCACCCTCGGTGACTTCCATCACCGTAACACCCTGCAGGTTCTGCACCTTCAGCACGTCCTCGGCGCTGGTCGGCGTGCCATCGGCGTTCTGCGGCAGGTTGACCTCGAGGTTGACGTATTCATGGTTGACGGCAATCACCTGTGCGCCGCCGATGTTGAACAACTCCATACCGTCGGTATTTTCGCCGAAAACACGGTCCGACGAGGCAACGTCGATACCCGTTTCCGGGCTGAAGGCAGCGGCGTCAGAGAACAGCGGCTGGCCCCACTTGGCGAGCGACTTCCACGAATAGCCGGCGGGCACGTGCACGTCAAAGTCTGTCGCAGTCGGGATGGCGGTAAAGGCAAAGCGCGACACTGCCGCTGACTGCGCCTGTGCCGAGGTTGAGGACATCATCGTCCCGAGGCCCAACGCCGCGGCGCCAGAACCAAAGGCCACGATTGAGCGCAGGAAACCGCGACGTGACATCGCTGCTTCGACCACCCGGTCGAAATCGGTGGTTTCAGGGGCCGGACGGCGCAGTTCGTCGAGTTCATCCCAAGTGATCTTGTTAATGTCGAAGTCTTTCATGGCTTGTCTCCCCAAGGACACTTTCGGTTGATTCAGAGCGTTCAGGTTAGGACGAAAATATGACAACCATACCAAAGCTGGATGACGGTTTTGCCCGTCATTCGCACAGTGCCATCAGTTCCAAATCAAGTCCCCGTCAAGCGGCGGCAAATACGGGTCACATGCCGGGGCAGGATCGTCACGACATAGAGAATGCCGACGCCAAGCCTCTGGGACGCGCTGGAATGAAGTGGTTCGTAGGACAGGTATTTGAAACACCGGAACAAACAGCCGATCCGCGTCTCAATCTTGTCGCGCGCACCGACTTGGCGGGCCTGCCGCCCGCGACGATCATCAACGCACAGATCGATCCGCTGCGCAGCGAAGGCGAGACCTATGCGGAGGCTTTGTCTTCAGCCGGCGTCCCCGTGACGCAAAAAACTTACCCTGCTGTAACGCATGAATTCTTTGGAATGGGCGCGGTAGTGGATGAGGCGCGTGACGCAGTCGATCTGGCAGCAGGGGAACTTCGCAAGGCGTTTGGCACTGACTGAGCCCACGAGACCGCTCTGAAAAATGCCATCGGGCCGATTTGTCGGCCCGATGGACGATCAGGCCAGTGCCGTTTCCGACAACGGCATCGGCACCTTACCCAACGGTCGTAACCCGCTCCAGCGTACTCCCCCAACTCATCCCACCTGTCATGTGCAGGCTGCCCACCGCGCCAACTTCAAAGCGCAGTGTTGTGACTGAACCGCCGTTCGGCGCAATCTCACCGAACTGGTTGCGGTTGCATCCGTTGATTTGGAAATCGCATCACGTGCCAGATAACTGCACCTCGCATGCGGATGGATCAATGCGCATAGTACCCGGCAGACCAGCGATGATGTATCTGATGGATCGCAATCCGGGCCACTCGCCGCGCTGGCCATGGTTTGGGGCGGCTTGCTCGAGATTGCGGGGTGCTTAGTCAAGCCCGCGCGCGATGGTCGTTGGCGTCACGAACTTTTTCTGAAGCACCCAGACCAATACCGCGGCCCCCAAGCCGATGGCATCTGTGAACCAGCTTCCCTCGATCATTCCCAGAGCGGCCAGCATCAACACCACCCGAAGAACCACCGACAACTGACCGAAGAACCAGCCTTGAACCGTGCTTGACAGCAAATAGATGCCAAGCCCCGCCGTCGCCACCACATGCAGGATTTCAAACCACGTACCCTGCATCAACAGCGCGGGCGAGGTAAAGAACATGAACGGCACCACGAAGGCGGCAAGCCCCATCTTGAAACTTTCAACCGACGTCTTCATCGGATCGGATTGCGCGATGGCGGCCCCCGCATAGGCGGCAAGGGCCACCGGGGGCGTTATGGCGGACATTACCGCGAAATAGAAGATGAAGAAGTGCGCAGTCAGTGGTTGAATACCCATCTGGATCAACCCCGGCGCGATTACCGAGGCGGCGACGGCATAAGCGGCCGTGGTCGGCATGCCCATTCCGAGTATGATCGACACGATCATCGCAAAGAAAAGCGCCACCATCTGGTTTTGATCGGCCAAGCCGAGCAGAAGCGAGGAAAAGCGCGTGCCAACTCCGGTGAGTGCGATGACGCCCACAATAATCCCTGCAGCGGCGCAAACCGCGACCAGTTGCAGCGACATCTTGGCCGCGATTTCCAGCGCAAACAGGATCGCTTTCGGTCCCATCCGGTAGGGCGTGAACCAACTGACCACCGCGGCCGCACCCATCGCAAGCGTACCTGCGCGGATTACGGAATAACCCATGAACAGCGCCGCGATCAGAATGACAATCGGCAAGAACAGATAGACCTGCTTTGCCAACTTGCGAAACTGCGGCAATTCACTGCGTGGCAGGCCCTTCATGCCGTATTTCTGGGCGTAGAGATCGACGTTGAAAAATACACTCGCGAAATACAGCAAGGCCGGAATGATGGCGGCGATGACAATCTCGGAATAGGGTATGCCGGTAATTTCGGCCATGATGAACGCACCTGCCCCCATGATCGGGGGCAAGATTTGCCCGCCTGACGAGGCCGCCGCCTCAACCGCCGCTGCAGTTTGCGGCTTGTAGCCGACACGTTTCATCAAGGGTATGGTCAGCGACCCGGTGGCGACGACATTGCCCGCAGAAGTGCCGTTGATCATCCCCATCAGGCCCGAGCCGAACACCGCGACCTTGGCAGGACCGCCCCGCTGTCCGCCTGCCGCCGCAAAGGCGAAGTTGACGAAGTATTCTCCGACGCGGCTTGCCTGCAAGAACGCGGCAAAGGCCACAAAAAGGATGATGTAGGTAGAGGAAATCGCCGTGGTTGGCCCCAGAATGCCTTGGTCTGTGTAGATATAGGTAAAGAAGCGCGATGCGGAATAGCCCCTGTGCTGCAAGACACCGGGAAGCCATGGGCCAACAAAGCTGTAAAGCACGAATATAGCCGCAATCAGCACCAACGCCAATCCGGCCAGTCTGCGCGTTACTTCCAGTATAAGGATGACCCCCGCGATTGAGGCCAGCATATCGGCATCTTTCGCCAAACCAGTTCCCGCGCGCAGACGCAAAAGCGGTGCGTGGTAGATAATGTAAAGCGCGACCGAAATGGCCGCGAGGGCAAGGAACGCGTCGGCCGGATCAACCCTGCTGCGGTCACGGCCCGGTACAAGCCAGCCCATCACCATCAGCCAGATCGTACCGCCGACCAGTGGATAGCCAAAACTCCAGACCATCGCGGTTTTGGCGGCGGCCTGGTCGACACCCAAGTTTGTAAGAAAGAAAGCAATGGCCTGGACAAAGGCAAAGGTCACAGCAAGGGCGCCGGGTGCCAGCAAGAAAAGATAGGTCTTGTTGGACATCGCTTGCTGATTTCGTGCGCCGTCGCGGTAAGTGCTCGAGGAATAAAGCACGAAGGCCAGCGCAAGGCCGCCGCCCACATGGATAAGGCGGTAGGTCCACGGCTCAAGCGGGTAAAGGTTCATGACTGCGATGTGAAAGCCAGTGTAGAGCACACATAGCAGACCCGCGAAAAGCGCCATCCGCCCCACTGGCTTGCGTTGATTGGCGCCGAACACCTCTGCATCCACGCCGTCAGCAATAAGGTCCGGCTTTGCATCGGCAGTGCTGTTCGCGGTCATAGTTCACCCCCCCTGAAACATGAACTGGTGGGTTGCATCGGCCGTGATGCCGTGACGTGTTTCACAGGATGTTTCCTGTGACTGTGCCTACGGTCGTGCGGCGGCCGGAACCCAACAAATCTTGCCGCGCGATCTTTTGCCGCTGCGACGAGCAAAGGCCCGGACATTTATGGGTCCGGGCCTTTGGTTTTACTTCAGATTGTCGGGGATAGTGATCCCTTTTTCCTCAAAGTATTTCACGGCGCCGGGATGGAACGGCATGAAGCTGTTCTTGTCCCAGTTCGCCAGCAGGGTCTCGGACGCGGCGGCGTGGATCTGAACCATGCGGTCCGGGTTTTCCATCGCCAGTTTGGTGATCTCATAGGCCAGCGAGTCTGGCATGTCCTTGCCCGCAATCGCAAAATTCCAAAGGGCCACGGTGTTTTGATCGTAGTCGTGCCCCTCATAGGTGCCCGATGTGATCGTCAGCGGGGCCATGGCGGGGAAAGCCTCAAGAACCTTGGGCAGTTCTGTGTCGCTGAAGCCGAACATGACCACGTCCTGTTCCGCCGCAATCTGGGCAAAGGCCGAAATCGGAACACCTGCCGCAAAGGCAAACGCGTCGATCAGGCCATCTGCCAGTTGACCCACGGCGTCAGAGGCACCGGCGTTTGAGATGGTGGCATCGACGCCCAAGGCAGTGATGAATTGCGGCCAGTACGTGCCTGGCGTGCCGCCTGCTGGGCCAACCGATACGCGCTTGCCCGCGAGGTCAGACACCGAGGTGATGCCGCTGGATTTCAGCGCCACGACCTGGAACGGCGTCTGATACATCGGGAACAGGGCGCGAATGTTGCGATGCTCCAACCCCGGGGCCAGTTCGGATTTGCCGATCCATGCGTCATAGGCGGGGCCCATCGTGACAAGACCCATCAGGTGATCGCCGGTTTCCACCAGTGTCACGTTCTGCACGGGGCCGCCCGTCACCTCACCCGTCGCGGAAATGCCAAGGGACTCGGCGATGTATGAGGCAAATCCGTTACCATAAATGAAATAGGTGCCACCCTGGCTGGCGGTGCCGATGGTCATCGTGTTTGGCCAGCCGGTCTTGTCCATCTCTTGCGCCGACGCGCTGGAGAATGTCAGTACAAAGGCCGTGGCTGTTGCCGCGATCAGGTTGAGTTTCATGTTTTCCTCCCCATGAAGTCATATGTGACGGCCCGGTAGTGAAGGGGCAGTCGGTTTGGAATGGACGATGCCATTCAATAGCCTCTTCACCAAAGCGCTGTTTGGCCCATGCCAGCAAGCAATCCATCGATAAAACCGGCCTCTGAATCGGGCGCGCGGCGGAGAATGGGTGGATTTCGTAACATCGGCACCTTTTCCTGTACCGATTCCACCCCATAGGCGCGTACGCTATTCAGCGCCGGACCCGCCGTCGTCTCCGAAACCAGCCTTTGAGATTCCGTGTTTTTGCATTTTCTCATACAAGGTTTTGCGTGACAGGCCCAACTCTTCGTAGACGGGACGCAGGATTCCGCCATGCGCGGAAAGTGAGGCTTCTATCTCCTTGCGCTCAAACTCTGCCACCTTTTCGGCCAGGGATCGTGGCGCAACGTCCTCCGGATTGCCCTCGCTTTCCAACCCAAGAACATAGCGGTCGGCTGCATTGCGCAGTTCGCGCACATTGCCCGGCCAATGGCGCGATGTCAGCCGTGCGATAATCAGGGGGGACACCTTCGGCGCATCCCGGCGGTGGCGCCCCGCAGCTTCGTCCACCAACTTCAGAAACAGCGTGCCGATATCTTCGCGCCTCTCATCAAGCGCCGGCACATGAAGGGTTACGACATTCAGTCGGTACAGCAGATCATCGCGAAAGCGCCCCGCCGCTACTTCGTCGCTCAGATCTGTGCGGCTGGTCGCCATGAACCGCACATCCAGGCGATAGTCTTCATGCGAGCCCAACCGCGTGACCACCCGGCTTTCAATGACGCGCAGCAACTTGCCCTGAACCGCCAAAGGCATCGAGGCCAGATCGTCGAGCAATACCGTCCCACGCTGCGCATGTTCGAATTTGCCATATCGCGCGCGCATTGCGCTTGGAAAAGCGCCCGCCTCATGGCCAAAAAGTTCGGATTCCATAAGTTCGGCAGGCAAGGCTGCACAATCAATAGCCACAAACGGGCCGCGCGCACGTGGCGAGAGATCATGCAAGGCCCGCGCCACCACCTCTTTGCCAGCCCCTGTTTGGCCAAGTATCAATACATCGGCTTCGGCCGGGCCCAGCGTCCGGATCCGGCGGCGAAGATCAATCATCGTATTTGAACGCCCCGAGAGGCGATACTCCAGATCGTCCGATTGCCCTGCTGCGGCGCGCAAGGTTCTGTTTTCAACTACCAGTCGGCGATAATCCAGTGCCCTTGCCACGATCTCGGTCAATTGACCCGCTGCAAACGGCTTTTCGATGAAATCATGCGCACCTTCGCGCATGGCCCGGACCGCCAGTTGCAAATCGCCATGCCCGGTCATCAAGATTACCGGCACTTCGCGATCAATTGCATGGATGCGGTTCATCAGGGTCAGCCCATCAATGCCGGGCATGCGGATATCGGTCAGGACCACGCCCGGAAACCCGAAACCGACCAGATCGGCCATGTCCTCGGCACTGGCAAATTCACGAGCCGGCATCCCGGCAAGATCGAGCGCCTGGCCCGTAGACGCGCGCAGGTCTGCATCGTCATCAACAACGAAAACCTGGCCGATCATGCTGCGCGCCCGGGGATTTCGGCAGCGGCGATCTGCAGGTCAATGATGAATTCGGCCCCTTGATCGACAGCGCCAAGGGACAGATTGCCGCCAAAATCACGGATGATGTTGTAAGAAATCGACAGCCCAAGACCCAGGCCCTTGCCGACCCCTTTGGTCGAAAAGAACGGATCAAAAATACGCTCGGGCAACCCCGGTGCGACGCCGCCGCCCCAGTCCCGTACCGAAAGCCGAACCGCATCCGCAGTCTGGCGCGCGGTTACCGCGATCCTGCGGTTACCGCGTCCTTCGACAGCATCGGCTGCATTGGTCAGCAGGTTGACCAGCACCTGTTGCAAGCGGACCGGCCCACCGATCACGCAGGGAAAATCCCGTGGCACATCGACGACCAGATCCACCTTTGCCGCCCGCAGGCGCACTTCCGTAATTTCGCGCGCGGCTTCAATGACTTCGTAAAGGTTGACTGCGCGCAATTTCTGATTTGGCGCGCGGGCGAAACTGCGCAGATGCCGGCTGATAGAGGCCATGCGGTCAATCAGCGACAGGATGCGGGTCAGGTTGTGGCGCGCCTCTGACAGGCGGTTGCGGTCCATCAGCACCAACGCGTTATCGGCATAGTTGCGAGCAGCCCCCAGGGGCTGATTGAATTCATGGCTGAGGGCCGCCGACATCTGACCAAGCGCGGCCAGTTTGCCCGCCTGCACCAGATCTGTCTGCGCCTGCCGCAGGTTGCTGTCGGTCAAAATACGCTCGGCCACCTCGGCTTCAAGGCGCGTGTTCACCTCGGCCAACTCGCGCGTGCGCTCTTTCACCCGGCGTTCCAGTTGCGATCGTGCGGCAAACTGCATCTGCAGACTGTCGCGCAGCCGTGCGCGGCGCTGCAAGACCACCGCAAGCGCCATTACCGCCAGCCCCAATCCCAGCATCACCACCGACGCATGGCTAAGCGCCTGAATCCGCGCAGGCGCCGTGTTCAGCATGACGCGGATTGTCCAATCCGCCTCCGTTACCGGGCGTTCAACCATCAGATATTCGCGGGCGGGAATAGCCTCGGCCAGGGTTATCAGCCGCTGTCCGCCGCGTGTGTTGGTCGTGGCCACAGGCAAAACGGGCAGCGGCAGATCTGCATAACGGCGATGCCGGGCCAGTTTTGCGCGCTGGCTCGGGGTCAACGGTGTCAGCGCCGTGAACCGCCAATCCGAATTGGACGACAGGAACACGACGCCCTCAGGGTCTGTCACCAGCACCTCATACTCTGACCCGCGCCATGCCTGTTCGACCGCATCCAGATCAATCTTGACGACAAGCACCCCCCGGATAACGCCGTCCGACCGCACCGGAGCGCCAAAATAATAGCCCCGTTTGCCCGACGTGGTGCCAAGCGCGTAAAACCGCCCCGCGCCTCCAGCAATGGCATCGCTGAAATAGGGACGAAACGCGAAATTCTGACCGATAAAGGGTTTGTCCGCATCGAAGTTGGACGCGGCGCGGGTTATTCCGACGGCATCCATGAAATAGATGTCCGATGCGCCCAAAAGCTTTTGAATATCCTGAAGGTAGCGGTTGGCCGTATCTGCAACCCTATCGTTCGAAGGATCTTCTGCAATGGCCTTGACCACGCTGTGTTCGGCAATCAGTTCTGGCAACCGCTCAAAGCGTTCCATCTGGCCGCGCAGCGCAAGTTCCGCAAGTTGCAGCGTGTTTTTCCCACGCCGTGCGGTATCTTCCAGCAGTCGCTCCAGCGAGTGGAAATAGGTCACACTCCCCGCCGCGAGCAAAGCCACCAGCACAACCACTGCCAAAAGGTGCTGGACCAGGCGTTGCAAGAACGAAGCAGGCCGGGTCATGGCGGCTGTATCGCGGATGTTACCGAACTGCAGACGTGGTCGGGCAATGTCACACCGCCCACCATGCCAAGCAAACGGAAGCTTACGACTCTCGCGGCGTTCATCTTTGCAACCTTGAGCGTGTCTTTCGACAAAATCACCTCGTCCAGCATCCGATTAAGCACGGCGACAGTTCTTTGGCCTTCTCACAGGATTGAAAAGGGCCGCGCTGCGTTTGGCAAGATGGGGCACAGGAACATCGTATCGAGTTTATGCCACTTGGCGCTGATCGTTCAAGCGACGTTTTTGGAGGTATCGCGGGCTGCACCACCTGCGGTGGCGGCAATGCCGGTCCCGGATGTGCACGGCGCAGGAATTCATCGTGGACGGGGGGTGGGTGTGATCAGGAGCGAGCCTTGGGCCGATATGTGGGTCAGTCAGTCGGCCTTTGACACCTTGTGTCGGACCGGGCCATCGGCCCGATGCGGATCGAGGGGTGTAACTTATCCCGCCTTGGTCAACGCTGCGGTCACGCAAGCTATCGCCGCGCGGATCGCCGCGATGACAGTTGCTTCGTCAGGCACCTCTGCGCGACGCACCGGATCGCCGCGCCCCGGACGCCAAAGACGGATGGGATGCTCGATCCCGATTGGAAGGTCGGCGGGCAGGCGATTCAGGGCAAGCCGCGTTCCGTATCCCATGTCGCCCCGGCCAACCGGGCAGAACAGCCAGTCTGCACCGACGGATTTCAGATCCTTCAGGTGAAGGTACGCCGTGACGGGCAGGGCTGCCGCGAGATCGTCTGCGGCGCTTTTGGTACGGGCGCGGTAACTTTCAGCGTTGCCAACATCATAGTTCATCCGAATGTGCGGATCGCCCAGAGATGTGATGAGTGCAGCGCCTCGCGCGCCGTCTGGCAAAAGGGCACAGCGCCCATGGCCGGGGTTTTCCAATGCAAGGATCATGTGGCGTGCGGCAAGGTCTGGCTGGATTCCCGCAATCGTATCAACAAAGCTGCCAACCTTGTCCGTGGTGGTGGCATTGCTGATCAGGATTCTCGCGCCAGCCGCCGCCGCGAAATCCAGCCGACGGCGCAGCTTGTCCGTACTGGCGGCGAGGCCGAGGTCGCTGTGCGCCGATAGGGCGCGAAGGCCAAGCCCGGCGTTCCGCAGGCTGCGCGCCAGCGCCAGGCCCGCCTTTTCGCTGAATGTAGCCTCGTCAAAAGGCATGTAGCCTTCGATGTAGGCAGGCTCTGCCGACCGGGCCCCTGCCATCGCCAGAAGCTCCAGCCCACGTTCAAAAATTTGCCCGTCCAGCACCACTGTCGAGACAGATATGCGCGCGTGATCGGCCATGACCTTCGTTTCTCTGGGGGGCGGGTTGAAATGAAGTGACAACATAGGTGATGGTATACTAACTAACATAGCGATAGTTCGAAAGAGATTCGGGGGCCTGCGCCGGCTCCCCTGCGGGAGGGATAAAAATGGGACGGTCGGTCGCTGTGCTGGGTGCGGGCGGAAAGATGGGGTTCCGCGTCACGAAGAAACTTTTCGACGCAGGCCACGACCTGCGCGCAATCGAGATCGGTGACCTGGGCCGCGCCCGGTTGGCCGAAGCGGGCATCACGGCTGTTGACACCGCGACGGGGCTGCAAGGCGCCGATGTGGTGGTGCTGGCGCTGCCGGACAACATCATTGGCAAGGTCGCAGCCGACATCGCGCCACAGCTTCCTGCCGGCACCATGCTGCTGATCCTGGACGCCGCTGCGCCCTATGCGGATGTTCTGCCGAAGGACCGCCCCGATCTGACCTATTTCGTCGGTCACCCCTGCCACCCACCGCTCTTCAACGACGAGACCGACTGGGCCGCGCGCCGGGATTATCACGGTGGCATTGCCAAACAGGCGATCGTCTGCGCCCTGATGCAAGGCCCGGAAGAACACTACGCCGTCGGCGCCGAGATCTGCGAGGCAATGTGGTCACCAGTGACCAAGACGCACCGGGTGACGGTCGAACAACTGGCCATCCTCGAACCCGGCCTGTCCGAGATGCTGGCAATGTGCATGATCGACATCATGACCGAGGCGGTGGACGAGTGCGAGACGAGCTACGGCATCCCGCGCGAGGCCGCGAAAGACTTTCTGATCGGGCATCTGAATGTCGAGATCGCGATGTGGTTCGGCTATTCGCCCAAGGTGCCCTCGGACGCGGCGCTGCGCCTGTTGGAGTTTGGCAAGTCGCGGATCATGCAGCCGAACTGGCGTGAGGCGCTGTCGCCTGCGGTGGTGCGGCAAGCATCAGATCTGATCGTCCACGGCAAGCGCGGAGCATGACCGTGACGAGGGGCGTTGCCGGACCGCTGACAAGGCTGCATCGCACAGGACGCCCCTTCGGGGGAAAGGTCGCAGCATGACCTTGGGCGGTACCCTGATCGGCTGCGGCTTTTTTGCCCGCAACCACATGCAGGCCTGGGCAGGCATCGACGGCGCCCGGATTGTGGCGGTCTGCGATACCGACGCGACCAAGGCGCAGACCTTCGCGGCCGAGTTCGGGGCCAAGGCCTATACCGATGCGGCCGAAATGCTGGCCGCTGTGCAGCCCGATTTCACTGACATCGCGACCACCGTCACCTCGCACCGCGCTTTGGTCACGCTTGCCGCGCGCCACAGCCGCGCGGTGATCTGCCAGAAACCCCTGGCCGCGACGCTGGAGGATGGCCGGGCCATGGTCGAGGCCTGTGCCAAGGCGGGTATCCCGTTGCTGGTGCATGAAAACTTTCGCTGGCAATCGCCCTATCGCGCGCTGGGGGCGGCGCTGGCTTCCGGCGTGATCGGCAGGCCGACCTTCCTGCGGCTCAGCTTCCGGCATGCCTTCGACATCTATGCCAATCAACCCTATCTGGCCGAGATCGAGGATCTTGCGCTGACCGATGTCGGCCTGCACCTCTTTGACATGGCGCGATTCCTGATGGGCGATGTCGAGCGGGTGTTCTGCCAGACGCAGAGGCTTAACCCGCGGGTGGCCGGGCAGGATGCGTTCCTGGCCACGCTGCGCCATGGGTCTGGTGCGGTGACCAGTGTCGAGTGCAGCTTCTTCAGCCACTACACGACTGACCCCTTTGTGCAGACGCTGGCCGTCGCCGAAGGGCCGCTTGGCTCGATCGAGGTGCTGGAAGGCTACCGGATGCGACTGCACAAGGATGGCCGGGTTGTCGAGACGGACGTGGAGCCCGCCGTGCCGGTTTGGGGCGAAAAGCCCTGGCATCTGGTACAGGAATCGGTGGTGGCCTTTCAACGCCATGCCGTTGAGGTGATGCAGGGCCGGGCCGAAGGCCAGCCCTCGGGAGCCGACAATCTGCGCACGCTTGCGGTGACGCTGGCCGCCAT
>JBBRBJ010000040.1:0-30908 GCA_038205925.1 Rhodobacterales bacterium
CCGACGCGGGCGAACGTCAGACGGGTCTGGCGCCGCATCCACGGCAGATCTTCGGTTGGGCCAAGCGCCAATGCCGACGTGCCGTTCAGTATGGCCTCGGCATCGGCCGGTGCTGCGGGGCCATAGGCGTGGCGGATGCCATTGATCTCGACCTCGACCAGGGGTTCCAGCCAGACCATGCCACGGCTGCCGTTCCGGATGATCTGCACATCAAGGCCCTTCGTGGCGGCGGCGGATTGAAGGGCGCGCACCACTTCCTCGGCGCCAAGCGACAGGGCGGCGGCGTCGCGGGGGACAAAAATCCTCATGTGCGGCACCCCGCAAGGATCGCATCAATGCGGGCCTCATCGACGCGGCCAAAGACCTTGCCATCCACCAGTGCGGCGGGCGCGCAGGCACACAGACCAAGGCAGAAAACAGGCTCAAGCGTCACAGCGCCATCGGGGGTGGTCTGATGGAAATCTACACCCAGAACGGCGCGGGCATGGTCGGCCACGCGGTCTGCGCCCATGGCCTGACACGCCTCGGCCCGGCAGAGTTTCACGACATGCGTGCCCGCAGGGGCCTCGCGAAAGTCATGATAGAACGACATCACGCCGTGCACTTCGGCCCGTGTCAGGTTCAACCCCTCGGCGATCACCGCAAAAGCGGCCTGTGGCACATAACCGAACGTGCCTTGAATGGCGTGCAGAATGGGCAACAACGGACCCTCAAGTCCCGTATGGGCCTCGACAATCTGTGCGGTCTGAACAGCGATGGGGTCGGTCGGGGGCATGCATAACTCCGGCGGCTGCGCTGTGCCATGTCGTGCCGCCGATTGATAGGGAAATCAATATGGAATATCCGTTATCCGATAGCCAATGCCAATAATGACCGACACTTTTGCGCATGTCACTGACTCCAGCATGAGCCACAAAAAGGGCACAGTAAGGGGGCTGGGATGACGTTGGAAACAACGCGGTTCGTAGCACGTCACAAATATGTGCCTGCTGACGGAACGGAGGGCCGTCATTTCGCGGGAAATGCGGGGAGTCGCCGTCCCCATTTTCGCGCTTCGGGAAACGCTGGGGCGTGGCAATGCCGCCACGAGCGGATCGCATGTTGACTTTTCCCAATAGCCAAAAGGCTAACCTCTTGATAGGGTTCCTGCATAAAACAAAAAAACGACGAGCAGACGGTTGAGGGTATACAGGCATGGGTTCGGGCTCTCGGGGCACGTACGTCATCTCCTGGTCACAGACGGAAATAGACGGCCTGATGGCCGCCCCGCTGGACGTATTGGCTGTCGGCGCCTCTTGGCGCTGGACAGGAGATGCGGTTCGGGTGGATGGGCCATCTGGCGCGCTACTTCTGGAAGGGCCCGAGGGGATTGCAGACATTCGCAAGCGCGCGGCACGTATGGTGCGGCGCCTGATCGGCGTGGCCGTGACGGGGGATGTGCACCCCGATGGCAGGGCGGCCGAAGGTGAAGAGGACGCGCCCGATCAAGGTTTTATCGTGACTGACGGGCACCAAAGCTGGTCGGTGACGATATTGCCGGTGCCCGATACAGGTGCGCGGCTTTTGATGTTCGTGGGCGATCTGCCTCCGGTGGGGCAAGACCTGTGGGTGGTCCGCACCGCGGTGGACCGCACCCATTCGGGCGCGGGGGCTGCGGTGGCGGGGGGCGTGATCTGTTTTACGCCCGGCACCCGCATCGCCACACCTGATGGGCTGCGGCTGATCGAAAGCCTGATGCCTGGGGACCGTATCCTGACGCGTGACAATGGCGCGCAAGACATTCTGTGGTCCGGCCATCGCCGCATGACCGGCGCGCGACTTTATGCCATGCCGCACCTGCGTCCCATCCGGTTCAAGGCGGGTGCCCTGGGAATTGACCGCCCGGATGATGACCTGATCGTCTCGCCCCAGCACCGGATGTTGCTGTGCGGACCGGCTGCGCGGGCGCTGTTCAACGCCGAGGAAGTGCTGGTCAAAGCCGAAGATCTGATCAACGATCACAACATTGCCGTCGATCATGCACTGCGCGAAGTGACCTACATCCACATCCTGTTGGAGGGGCATAACATTGTCTGGGCCAACGGAATGGAAACCGAAAGCTTTCATCCTTCGAACACGGCGCTGGATACCATCGACGCGGCCCAGCGTGCGCGGCTCATGTCGATTTTGCCGGACATCGGACAGAACCCTGCGGCTTACGGCGACTATGCACGGCGCAACCTTTCGTCGTCCGAGGCGGCGATCTTGCGGCATGACATGGCGGCCTGAGGGGCTGTTGACTCTCGCCTTTGTGCCTGTATAAGCCGCGTCATGTCCCGGAGGGTAACCCCCGGGGCTTTTCATTGGTGTTGGTGGACTGTGCAAACAGAACCCTGTCGGGCCGCAAGGCCAAAGGACAACGCCCTTCGACCACTCAGAAGGAGATCAGACGGTGACAAAACGCACCTCTGCCAAGTACAAACTCGACCGCCGCATGGGCGAAAACATCTGGGGCCGTGCCAAATCCCCGGTGAACAAGCGTGAATATGGTCCCGGCCAGCACGGGCAGCGCCGCAAGAACAAGTTGTCGGATTTCGGCACCCAACTGCGCGCCAAGCAAAAGCTGAAGGGTTACTACGGTGATCTGACCGAAAAGCAGTTCCGCAAGATCTATGGTGAGGCCGAGCGTGTGCGCGGTGACACCGGCGAGATGCTGATCGGCCTGCTCGAGCGTCGTTTGGATGCGGTTGTTTACCGCGCCAAACTGGTCCCGACAATTTTCGCCGCCCGCCAGTTCGTGAACCATGGCCATGTCATGGTCAACGGCAAGCGCGTAAACATTGCGTCCTACCGGGTGTCAGAAGGCGACGTGATCACGGTCCGCGAAAAGTCGCGCCAGATGGCATTGATCCTCGAAGCCGTCCAGTCGTCCGAGCGCGATGTGCCCGACTATCTGGAGGTTGATCACCACAAGCTGACGGCCACATTCGTGCGCACCCCCGGTCTGGGCGATGTGCCCTATGCCGTTCGGATGGAACCGAACCTGGTCGTCGAATACTACGCCAAGAACTGATCCATTTTCCTTCCGGAAAAGTGTAAGGGGCCGCACCCAAGGGGGAAGCGGCCCCTTCGCCTGTAAGGGGGGCTGCGTGGCATTATCGCACTGGTCTAAGCCCACTCTGCCCGATAGAAGGCAGGACAGAGTTGGAGGCCCTGATGAATGATCTGATCCGCCCGAAGCCTGGTATCCTCGACATCACCCTTTACGAGGGCGGCAAGACGCATGCGGCCGGGGTCAGCAATGCGGTCAAGCTCTCGTCCAACGAAAACCCTTTTGGCGCCTCGGACCGCGCCAAAGAGGCTTTCTCAAGAACAGTCCACAGCCTGCACCGATACCCCGTGACCGATCACTTTGCCTTGCGTCAGGCCATCGGCGAAGTGCATTGGCTGGATCCGCAGCGCATCATCTGTGGCGTGGGATCGGATGAGATCCTGACTCTGCTGTGCCAGGCCTATGCGGGTCCCAAGGATGAGGTGGTGTTCACCGAACACGGCTTTTTGCTGTACCGCGTGAATACCCTCGCCGTCGGCGCCACCCCGGTCGAAGTGCCCGAATGTGAGCGGATGGCCGATGTCGATGCAATCCTTGCGGCGTGTTCGCGGCGCACAAAATTGGTGTTCATCGCCAATCCCAACAACCCCACGGGCACCATGATTTCGCCTGCGGATATGGAGCGGTTGGCGGCAGGCATTCCATCGCAGGCCATCCTGGTGATCGACGGCGCCTATGCAGAATATGTCGATGGCTATGATGGCGGCTCGGGGATCGTGACGGCGCGCGAGAATGTCTTCATGACGCGCACGTTTTCAAAGATCTACGGTCTCGGCGGATTGCGGATCGGCTGGGGATACGGGCCGCAGCAGATGATCGACGTGCTGAACCGCATTCGCGGGCCGTTCAACTTGTCAACCGCGCAACTGGATACGGCCGAGGCCGCCGTGCGTGATCAGGATTACATCACAAGATGCCGCAGCGAAAACGCCCGGATGCGCCACTGGCTGGCCGAAGCCTTGGCCGAGGTGGGCGTGCCCTCGGACACGAGCATGGCGAATTTCGTGCTGGCGCGGTTCACATCCGTGGATGAGGCCGAGGCCTGCGATTCCCACCTGCAATCGCAAGGTCTGATGGTGCGGCGCGTCAGCAGCTACAAACTGCCTCACTGCCTGCGCATCACGGTGGGGGATGAGTCGTCCTGCCGCCGGGTGGCGCATGCCATCGCGCAGTTCAAAGGGTTGAAATGACGGTCCTTTATAATCGTGTCGCGCTGATCGGGTTGGGCCTGATCGCGGGCTCGATGGCACATGCGATGCGGCAATTCGGGCTGGCGGGGCAGATCGTCGGCCATGCCAGATCGGCCGAGACACGGGCGATCGCGCGCGACATCGGCCTGTGCGATGCGGTTTTTGATACGGCGGCCGAGGCAGTGCAGGGCGCCGATCTGGTGGTGCTGTGCGTGCCCATCGGGGCTATGGGGGGGCTGGCTGCCGAAATCGGCCCCTATCTGGCGCCTGGTGCCACGGTGACGGATGTAGGCTCGGTCAAGGGCGCGGTTGTGGATGCCGTGGGGCCGCACATGCCCGCCGGGGTGCACTTCATCCCCGGCCATCCCATTGCGGGCACCGAGCATTCGGGGCCACGGTCGGGCTTTGCTTCGCTGTTTCAAAACCGCTGGTGGCTGCTGACCCCGCTGGAGGGCGCCGATTCGGATGCCGTGGCGCTCTTGCGGGCTCTGTGCGAAGGCATGGGGTCGAACGTGGACGAGATGGACGTGGCCCACCACGACCTTGTGCTGGCAGTGACCAGCCACACGCCGCACCTGATTGCCTATACGATGGTCGGCGTGGCCGAACACATGCGGCGGGTCTCAAACTCGGAAGTCATCAAGTATTCCGCGGGCGGATTCAGAGACTTGACCCGAATTGCCGCCAGCGATCCGGTGATGTGGCGTGACGTGTTCCTGACCAACAAGGACGCGGTCCTGGATATTCTGGGGCGCTTTACCGAAGAATTGTTCGTACTGCAACGCGCGATCCGGATGGAGGATGGTGAGCATCTTCACGCCTATTTCACCCGCACCCGCGCCATACGCCGTTCCATTATCGAAGCAGGGCAGGATACTGCTGCACCAGACTTTGGGCGCAACGTCCGGGGGAACGGCGGGGGCAAAGGATGATGCAGGCATGGCGAATGGGGGCGCTGGCGGGGTTGGCCGTGATGATGGCGGGACCTGTCTGGGCCGAGGCGCCGGAATCCTCCATCCGGCCTAAGGCGCGCCTGATCCTGGTCCAGCCTGTTTCTGCCGTTCCCATTGAAGTACCCGCCGCCGATTTGGCGGCCGGCCCGCCGACGATCAGACCCCGTCCGCGCCCCGCGGGTTTTGCTGCACCCGTTTCGGACCGGACCGTGGTGCAGACCGCGATGGCGCCGTCGCCCGTGGCGGTACCTGTGGTCAAAAAGGGCCTTTTCGGCTTTTTGCGCCCCAACAAACGCCCCGACGGATTGTCGGAACGCAAGCTTGTCTCGGCGGGCGGCATCAGGATCCTTCCCGGCAAAGAGGCGGTGGTATCAAAGAAGGGTTCGGTCTGCGGAGTGCCCGAGATTAAGGGCGAGACGTTGGCCCCGATACCCGGTAAGCTGCAGGGGTGCGGGATCGCCGATCCGGTGCGTGTCAGCAGCATCGCCGGGGTGAAACTGTCAACTGCGGCCACGGTCAATTGCGATACGGCCCGGGCCCTGAACACTTGGGTGAAACAGGGTGTCGAGCCGGTTTATGGCAGGGGAAAAGTCGTCGAGTTGAAGGTGTTTGCCAGCTATTCCTGCCGTGGGCGGAACAACAAGAAGGGTGCCAAGATCAGCGAGCACGGGCGCGGCAATGCGATCGACATCGGGGGCCTTGTGCTTGCCAATGGCAAGACGGTGACGGTGCTGCAAAATTATGACAAGCCGATGCGCAAGGTGCACAAGGCTGCCTGCGGGATTTTCGGGACCACGCTTGGACCCGGATCGGACGGCTATCACGAAAACCACCTGCACTTGGATGTGGCGCGCTATCGCAACGGAACCTATTGCCGCTGATACCTAATTCAGGCGCGGGGCCGGGCCCAGGGGCAGGGGCCCCAGGCTCATCCGGCCGCCCGCAAAGACCAAAGGCATCTCCAGCACCTCGGGGTCACCTGACGCGGTTGCCAGCGCCTCCATCACCCGGATCACGGTGGGGGCCACCTCTGGCTTGATGGCGCCAATGCTGACCGCCATTGGCACCAGATCGCGCCAGCCCCGGACCGACAGTTCGATCCGCCCCTCTGGGACACCCGCCGCCACTGTCAGATCGCCCGAAGCCGAGGCTTGCAGCGTGCCCCATGTGAACACGCCGTTTTTCACCGAAAGTGCGGTCAGCGCGGGCTGGGTTTCGGCGGCGAAACGGTCCAGTGGCGCTGAAAAGGTTGCAAGCGCGTCCAGTCGGATCAGATCTATAACACGGGGCATTGCAGGCACCCGCGCAGCAAGTGCCGGGTCCGGCGACAGTTTGGTGACCTCAATCCCGATCCCGTGCGTGTTGGCCAGCGACGGGTCTATCCGGGTCGCAAAGCGCACCCCCTCGGCCGCCAGCCGCCAGCCAAGGGTTGAAGCTGCCACTACATCGGTGCCGATAAAGGTGGTGCGGTCCAGCGCCAGCGCAGCACCGGGTGTGACAATCAGGCTGGCCTTCAACGATTCATTGGTAAGCGTGATTTCTTCGGCAGGGGTGCGCAGCGTCTGTGTCGGCGCAAAGGCCATGATGACGTGCCAAGGCGTGTAGGACAGCGTCAGAAGCTGCACAAACGGCGCGCGCCAGTCCAGACCCCGCGCCGGATCGGCCAGATGCGGTTCGGTCACGGTCAGATCGAAGCGGCTGGGAAAGCCCTCGACCGTCAGGCCCGCGTGCCCGGCCACCCGACCGTCGCGCATGGCAGTGGCAAAGAACGCCTCGGCCCCCGATTGCAGTGCGTTTTTGCCAACAAACCAGTAGCCGGAATAAAGCACAGCCAGCAGCCCCGTGATCCACAGCAAAACCCGCACCCGCATGCCCCCTTTTCTTATCGGCCTCGATGCTGTTTAGAGGGCCAAACGCAGGAGGGCCAGTCACTTGCCCGAGACGATGTGGGTCTTTGGTTACGGATCGCTGATCTGGAACCCGGAATTTGCCGTGGCCGAGGCCCGCGTGGCGCGGGTGCGCGGCTGGCACCGCAGTTTTTGCATGCGTTCGATCCATCATCGCGGATCGGTTGCCGATCCGGGGCTGGTGCTGGCGCTGGATGCACAGGCAGGCGCGGTTTGCGACGGGGTGGCGTTCCGGGTGGAACCGGGGGCCGAGGCCGAGACGCTGGAGGCTCTGCGCGCGCGTGAGTTGATCTCGAGCGCCTATCTGGAAACCTGGCTGGATGTGGACTGTACCAGCGGCGGGTCCGTGCGGACGCTTTGCTATGTGATCGACCCCGAACACGTGCAGTATTGTGGCGGGCTGACGCTGGACGAACAGGCAGTCATCATCGCGGCAGCAACAGGCGGGCGCGGCACGAACCGCGACTATCTCTGGGCTACCGTCGACCATCTGGCAAGCCTTGGCATTGCTGACGCCGATCTGGCGTGGCTTTCGGCACGCGTGCGCGCCCTATGCGATTGAACGCCGTTTCATTTTTGCGATCACAGGGCTTTTGCTTGGCAGATATGCTGCGTGTCGCGTATGGTCACACAGAGCAGAACAAACGGGCAGGCAGCGCCTGATGGACAAACCAAAGGCCAGAATAAAGGCCGACGAACGCAGCGCCGCGCGGGCTGCACGCGCCAGCGTGCCGGCAACATTCAGCCAGCCTATCCAGCAGATCGTGACGATGCTGGTGATTTCGGGCCTGATTGCGGCGGGTGGCTGGCTGATCCACGGCCAGGTGGCGCAGGTCTTTGCATCAAACCTGTGGTTGAACGGCTTTATCACATTCGTGTTTCTTCTGGGGATCATGACCTGTTTCTGGCAGGTCCTGATCCTTGTGCAATCGGTCAGCTGGATCGAGGATTTCGTGCGGCGCAGCCCAGGATATGAGGCACACAGCCCGCCCCGGCTGCTGGCCCCGCTTGCGTCCTTGCTGCGGTCGCGTGGGCAGCAGATGCAAATCTCCTCGTCGTCTTCTCGGTCGATCCTCGAGTCGGTTGCAACCCGGATCGATGAGGCGCGCGACATCACGCGCTATTTGACCAACCTGCTGATATTCCTTGGACTTCTGGGCACGTTTTACGGACTTGCAACCACGGTCCCCGCCATTGTGGAAACCATCCGATCGTTGACGCCCACCCAGGGCGAAAGCGGCATTTCGGTGTTTTCCAAGCTGATGAGCGGGCTTGAGGCCCAGCTTGGCGGAATGGGCACGGCGTTTTCGTCGTCGCTTCTGGGGCTTGCGGGCAGTCTGGTCGTGGGTCTGCTGGAATTGTTTGCGGGCCATGGTCAGAACCGGTTCTACCGTGAGCTTGAGGAATGGCTGTCGTCGATCACCCGCCTTGGGTTTGCCGGCAGCGATACCGACGGCGAAGGCGAAGGCGGCGAGATGGGCGCCGTCCTGGACCGGATGTCGGTCCAGATGGAGACATTGCAGACGCTTTACGTCCAGTCCGAAGTCAGCCGCAGCGTGGTCGATCAGAAGATCGGCGAACTGGCGGCGGCGATTACATCACTGGCCACCCGGATGGAGGCCGAGGCTGGTCAATCGGCGGCTTTGCAGCAGATCGCCGAAGGGCAAGACCGCCTGATCGCCGCACTGGCCGGAGCCGAGGGCGGTGCGCATTCCGATGCTGAAAGCCGGATGCGGCTGCGGTCGATCGACGTGCAGTTGCTGCGGATCCTCGAAGAGCTTTCGGCCGGGCGTCAGGAAAGTGTGGCCGACTTGCGCGGCGATATTTCGGCGCTGACACAGGCCATCCGGCAGCTTTCACGCACCGGCGTGGGGCGCTAGGGCAATGGGTCTTTCGCGCCGCCGCGACTCGTCCATCATCTGGCCCGGCTTTGTGGACGCGGTAACAACGCTGCTGATGGTGCTGATGTTCGTGCTGACCATCTTCACGGTCATGCAGTCGGTCTTGCAAGAAACCATCAGCACCCAAGGCTCGGAACTGGACAGCCTGACGCAGCAGGTGGTCGATCTGGCCGATGCCCTGGGGCTGGAACGAGCCCGAGCGGGCGAATTGGAATCCCAAGTCGGCAGCCTGCGGGCTGGGCTGGCGGCGGCGCAAACCGAAGCGACGCGACAGGCGACGGTGATCGACGGCCTGACGGGGCAACTGGATCAGGCGACCGGGGCGCTGGCAGATGCGCAGACCCGCGTGGCAAGTTTCGAGGCGCAAGTGGCAAGCCTTCTGGCCGAACGCGATGCGGCCCGCGGTGAGGCTGCCGCGCTGACGACCCGGCTTGTCACGACAGAAAGCGCGAGGGATGAGGCGACGGCCCGCGTGGAGGGCCTTGCCGCCACGATTGCGGATCTTGAGGCATCTCAGGCGCGCCTGATCTCGCAGGCCGAGGCGATGCAATTGGCCCTTGCTCAGGCGCGCGACGAAACCGACAAGGCCGCCGAAGAGGCCCGCCTTGCTGCCGCGCGGCGCGCGGCTGTCGAGGCGCTCGTGGCGGATCTGCGTGCGAAATCTGCCGAAGATGCTGTATCGCTCGACGCTGCCCAGATAGCCCTTGGCGATGCAGAGGCAGCGCGTTTGGTCGATGCGGCTGCGGCGCAAGCCTTGCGCGCCCGGCTGGAGGGCGCGAATGAAGAACTGACGGCGATGACCCTTGCGCTGGAAGAACAGCGCAAGCGGGCCGAGGACACACTGACCCTGCTGGCTGCCGCCAAAACCGGCGCGGCAAAGGCGGTAACCGAGCAGGAACGGCGCGACGCGATTTTGGCGGCGGCGCAGACTGCGTTGACCGAAGAGCAGCGACGAAGTGTCGAGGCGGCGCAGCGCGTGGCGCTGCTGAATGAGCAGATCGCGCAGTTGCGCGCGCAGCTTGGCTCGCTTCAAGCCGTTCTGGATGACGCGCGCAACCGTGACGAGTCGGCGCAGGTTCAGCTGGACGCACTTGGGACGCAATTGAACACGGCCCTGGCGCAGGTTGCGTCTGAACAAAGGCGCCGGGCCGAGTTGGAAGAGGTCGAACGCAAGCGGCTGGAGGCGGAAAACCAGAACCTTGAGAAATTCCGGTCCGAGTTTTTTGGCCAGCTCAGCGCCCTTCTGGCCGGGCGCGACGGCGTGCGGGTGGTGGGCGACCGCTTCGTATTCTCGAGCGAGGTTCTGTTCCAGCCCGGCGCGGCCGATCTGGCGCCCGAGGGGCGCAGTCAGATTGCGGGCGTGGTGAGCATCCTGAATGACGTGCGCGCCGAGATACCATCGGGGGTTGACTGGATTATCCGTGTCGATGGGCATACGGACAATGTGCCGCTTTCGGGCGCTGGGGCCTTCGGAGACAATTGGCAGCTGTCGCAGGCGCGCGCGCTTTCAGTCGTGCGCTTCATGCAGGATGAGTTGGGCTTTCCGCCTGACCGGATGGCGGCAACGGGCTTTGGCGAATACCGCCCCGTGGCCGAGGGCAACACCGAAGCCGCGCGCGCGCAGAACCGGCGGATCGAGCTGAAACTGACCGAGCGTTAGCGGATCACGATATCGGTGACGCGGCGGTCGATTTCCGCCCCGTCCCGGATCAGGGTAATTGTGCCGGTATATGTGCCACTGGCCCAGTTTGGCGCGCGCAATCGCTTGCCGACGGCGCGAAAACCCTGCGCCTGGGTGCTGTCGAGCATGACTGTTTCGTCGATCACAGTGCCTTGCGGCCCAATGATGGCAAGCGCCAACTGATCCCCCGCGCGGCTGCCGAAGTAATGCGCCCAAAGCACGATGGCGGCTGCGGTCTTCGTCAGAGGCGGGTCTTGCAGGCCGGCTTTGATCGCCTCCCACTGCGGGACGTTTGCGGAAAAACCAGCGCCGATCAGCCCGCCGGGGGTGTAGGCAATGGGGGCGAGCCACAAGGGGGCCTCTGGCCCTTGGCCGCACGCGGGGCTGGCATCTGGATCGAAGGGATCAATCTCGATCCCATCCTTGCGCACGGACAGGTGCAGGTGCGGAAACTCGGTGTTTCCTGAGAGGCCGATCAGACCAAGGGGCGTGCCCTCGGCAACTGTGTCGCCCGGGCGGGCGCGCAGCGAGCCGTTGGCCATGTGGCAATACTGGGTTTCCCAGCCACCACCGTGGTCGATGACAAGGCCATTGCCGCATTCGCGGCCCTCGATGTCCGGCGCGCCGGGGTCACGGCGTGAGAGGTCGGGCATCCCATCGCGCACACCGGTCACTGTACCCGCTGCTGCTGCAAGAACCGTCACACCGGTCTGCATGTCGCGCAGTGTTGGCACGGCTATGTCGGTGCCCTTGTGCCCGTCATAGCTGAGCGGGCCGCAGGTGAAATCAGTGGCGTTGGGGCCAGGGTCGCGGTCCGCGTATTGCTGAATGAAACAAGTTTCATTCAGCCGGCAGTCTAGCGGAAATTCTAGAGAAAAGGCCCCCACCGCAGCGGGGGCCATCATCAGAACGGTAAGATACCGAATCATTCCGCCGTAAGAAGCGGCGGTTTGGAACCGGAAAGACGCGGTTTTTGCGGCTCTTGCGCGTCCAGCACAATGGCATCGTCCTTGAGGCCTACGCGAACCACGCCACCCTTTTGCAACTTGCCGAACAACAATTCTTCGGCCAGCGGCTTCTTGATGTGTTCCTGGATTACGCGGCCAAGGGGACGCGCGCCCATCTTGTCGTCATAGCCCTTGTCACCCAGCCAGATGGCGGCCTCGGGGGTCAGTTCGATGTGAACCCCGCGATCCAGCAACTGCGCCTCTAGCTGCATGACGAACTTTTCGACCACCTGAAGGATGACTTCTTTACCCAACGGAGCAAACGAGATCGTGGCATCCAGACGGTTGCGGAACTCGGGTGTGAACGTCCGCTCGATTGCGGCGGTGTCCTCGCCCGTGCGCCGGTCGCGGCCAAAACCGATCGCCGATTTCGACATTTCCGACGCGCCCGCGTTCGACGTCATGATCAGGATCACGTTACGGAAATCAATCTGGCGGCCGTTATGGTCGGTCAGTTTGCCATGGTCCATCACTTGCAGCAGAATGTTGTAGACATCCGGGTGCGCCTTTTCCATTTCGTCGAGCAGCAGCACGCAGTGCGGATGCTGGTCAACGCCGTCGGTCAGCATGCCACCCTGATCAAAGCCGACATAGCCGGGGGGGGCACCAATCAAACGGGAAACGGCGTGCTTCTCCATGTATTCCGACATGTCGAAGCGCAGCAGTTCCACCCCGAGGCTGGAGGCAAGTTGCTTTGCCACCTCGGTCTTGCCGACACCCGTTGGCCCGGCAAAGAGGTAGTTGCCGATGGGCTTTTCGGGCTCACGCAGGCCCGCGCGCGCCAGCTTGATGGCCGAACACAGCGCCTCGACGGCCTTGTCCTGACCAAAGACCACCCGCTTGAGCGTCTTTTCCAGATCGCGCAGGGTTTCTGCATCGTCCTTCGAGACGTTTTTCGGGGGGATACGCGCGATTTTGGCCACGACGGCCTCAATCTCTTTGGTTCCGATCGTCTTGCGGCGTTTGGATTCAGAAACGAGATGCTGCGCCGCGCCGGCCTCATCGATCACGTCGATCGCCTTGTCGGGCAGTTTTCGGTCGTGAATATAGCGCGCAGCAAGTTCCACGGCGCTGCGGATGGCGTCATGGGTGTAGCGCAGGTCGTGATGTTGTTCGAAGTAGGGCTTCAGACCCATAAGGATCTTGATGCTGTCTTCTACCGAAGGCTCATTCACGTCAATCTTCTGGAACCGGCGCGACAGGGCGCGGTCTTTTTCAAAGTGCTGCCGGAATTCCTTGTAAGTGGTAGAGCCCATGCAGCGCAGCTTGCCGCCCTGAAGGGCAGGCTTCAGCAAGTTGCTGGCATCCATCGCGCCGCCCGAGGTGGCCCCCGCGCCAATCACCGTATGGATCTCGTCGATGAACAGGATCGCGTCAGGGTGATCCTCCATCTCTTTGACGACTGCTTTCAGACGCTCTTCAAAGTCACCGCGGTAGCGGGTGCCGGCCAGAAGCGAACCCATGTCGAGCGAAAAGATTGTCGCACCGGCCAAAACCTCGGGCACCTCTTTCTTGATGATCTTCCAGGCCAGACCTTCGGCAATCGCCGTCTTGCCCACGCCCGGGTCACCCACCAGCAGCGGGTTGTTCTTGCGGCGGCGGCACAGAACCTGAATACAGCGCTCAACCTCCATGTCACGGCCGATCAGTGGGTCGACGTCGCCCTTGCGCGCCTTTACGTTCAGATCGACGCAATATTTGGACAGGGCGGATTCCTTGGCTTCGCCTGCCTCGGCCTTGGGGGTTTCCTGTGCTTCCTCCGCGCCTTGAACCGGGCGGCTTTCGCCATAGGACGGATCTTTGGCCACACCGTGTGCGATGAAGTTGACCGCGTCATAGCGGGTCATGTCCTGCTCTTGCAGGAAGTAGGCGGCGTTGGATTCGCGTTCGGCAAAGATCGCGACGAGGACGTTTGCCCCCGTCACCTCGTTGCGGCCCGACGACTGCACGTGGATGGCCGCACGCTGGATGACGCGCTGGAAAGCTGCGGTCGGAACGGCCTCGGACCCCTCGACATCCGTCACCAGGGTGGAAAGGTCATCGTCGATGAAATCCGACAGCGTCTTGCGCAGGTCATCAAGGTTCACCGAGCAGGCCTTCATCACGCGGGCGGCATCGGGTTCGTCCAGCAACGCCAAAAGCAGATGCTCCAGCGTGGCGAGTTCATGTTTGCGCGTGTTGGCAAGGGCCAGGGCGCCGTGGATGGCTTGCTCGAGTGTGGTTGAAAACGAAGGCACTGTTTTCGTGCTCCTGTTCTTAGGGCAGGTCAGGCCTTTGAAGAAAAGGGCCCATACCGACCGTGGCCTCATAGTCTTAAAGTTCGGTTTTATTTCGCGCACTTCAAGAAGAATTATCGGGTTGCTGCACAGAAAGGCGGTTATCGCATGAAAAGTGATGCAAGCCTGTGCTGCGTCTGGTCAAAACCGGTCCTTGCGTTTGCGTATCTCGGCAAAGGCGGCGGTGTCGGTGGAGTCAGGCAGGCCGATTGCCGCCTTGATGGCGGGCAAGTGGACCCGCAGAAAAGGGTTGGTGGCCATCTCATCAGCAAGTCGCGACGGCACAGAAGGGCGGCCCTTGGCGCGCGCTTGGCGCACGGCCTCGATACGCAAGATAAGGTCGGGATTTGCCGGTTCAAGGGTCAGCGCAAAACGCAGGTTGGACGCTGTGTATTCATGGCCCGAGCAGATCATGGTCCGGTCCGGCAGGGCCGCCAGTCTGGCGAGGCTGGCGTGCATCTGGTCGGGCGTGCCCTCGAACAGGCGCCCACAGCCACCCGCCATCAGGCTGTCGGCGGTAAAGGCCAGCGCATCGTCGGGGAAATGAAAGGCGATGTGACCGATGGTGTGGCCCGGCACGTCGATGACATGACCGCTGGCCACACCAACTTGCACGACATCCCCTTCGACGACGCCGCGGTCCAGCGGCGGCAGGCGGTGCGCATCAGCGGCGGCGCCGGTCACGCGTGCGCCGGTGGCGGCGCGCAACGCACCCACCCCTTGAATATGGTCAGAGTGATGGTGGGTGATCAGGATATCCCCCAGCGACCAGCCGCGTGCCTGCAATGCCGCAAGAATGGGCGCGGCGTCGGGCACATCAATCACGGCAGTGGCTTCGGAAGCCGGGTCGTGGATAAGATAGGCATAATTGTCTGAAAGGCAGGGCACCGTGACAAGCTGGAGCGGCATCGTTGGACCCTTTCGGTGATGCACAGTGCGGTTCGGCACCGGTTAGGCGGACAGCTTGGCGCAATCGGGCCGGGCGTGCAACCGGGCTGGCAATCTGTCATGGCATTGAGGACACTCATCGGTATGATCGGGCCCGCAAGCGCGCGTCCAGAGGGGGGGAACGATGCACCTCGATGTGCTGGATCTGAGAAATTTCTACTATCGCACGCAATTGGGCCGCGTGGCGCAGCGTGCGATCTGCGATCAGGTGCTTGCGTTGTGGCCACCAATGGCGGGGCAGACGGTGGCGGGCTTTGGTTTTGCTGTGCCGCTGTTGCGCCCCTATCTGGCCAAATCGCGCCGGGTCATCGGGCTGATGCCGGGCCCGCAAGGCGTCATGCCCTGGCCCGCGGGCATGGAGAATGTGAGCGTTTTGTGCGAAGAGACCGCCTGGCCGATTTCCACGGGTCTGGTAGACAGGCTGGTCATGATGCACGGACTTGAAACCTCGGACCATCCCGGCGACGTGCTTGCGGAAGCGCACCGCGTGCTGGGCCCCGGCGGCCGGGCGCTGTTCATCGTGCCAAACCGGTCGGGTCTGTGGGCGCGGCGGGACGGCACTCCCTTTGGATTTGGCCGCCCCTATTCGATCAGCCAGCTCGAGGCACAATTGAAGCACCACGATTTCACCCCCGATCGCGCTGTGGCCGCCCTGTTCGCCCCCCCCGCCACGGGCCGCTTCTGGCTACGCACGGCTGACTTCTGGGAACGGATCGGTCGCAAGGTGCCGTGGCTGGTCGGCGGGGTCCTGATGGTCGAGGCGACCAAGCAGGTCTATGCCCCCACCCGCGGCACGCTTGCCACCGCGATGCGGCGTCCGCTGCGGGTGCTGGAGGGGATGCCGGCCCCGGTGCCAAGCCCCGCCAAGGCCGGCTAGGGGTGCGGGTCAGTGTGCCGAATCGCAAAAGGGCGGCAGTCAGGTCGGCAGTCGGGGCGGCTGTCTGGCGGGCACCGCCCGATCTTCTGAATGTGCCGCAAGCTGGCGTGCAGGCCCTGTGCAGGCAGTTCCGCTCGTATGCTGCACTTGCAGAATTTGTCGCGTGAAACCTTCACGAATTGCTGAGCAACACAGTTGCGGGTGCGTCGTGCCTCTGCTAGAGACGCGCAAAATTCAGACGCATGCCTGTCGTATGCGCCTCTGGTGGCCACTGTCTTTTGCGCCCAGAGGTGCGGGACGCGGGGCCACTAACAACGGAAGGGTTGACGTGTCCGAACCAGCTTCGATCTCCTCCGGCATCGCTGCGCGTTATGCGACCGCCGTCTTTGACCTGGCAAAAGAGAACAACGCGCTGGCCAGCCTTGAAGCTGACGCAGATGCCCTGCGGGAGGCGCTTGCCGCCTCGCCCGAGTTGCGGGACATGATCACGTCGCCTGTTGTAACCCGCACCGATCAAGAGGCCGCGATCAAGGCGATTACCGCCAAGATGGGGGTCTCAGAGTTGGTATCGCATACCCTGCAACTGATGGCGCAAAAGCGCCGCTTGTTCGTGCTGCCGCAGTTGCTGACCAATCTGGCGGCACGCATTTCGGCGGAAAAAGGCGAGGTCGTGGTGGATGTCACTTCGGCCACCGCCCTGAGTGCCGAGCAGAAAGACAAGCTTGCCGCATCGCTGAATACCAGCGCCGGCAAGACCGTGAAACTGAAAACCGCTGTCGATGAGACACTTATCGGCGGCCTTGTCGTACGCCTCGGCTCGACCATGATCGACACGTCGATCAAGTCAAAGCTTGCGGCTCTGCAAAATGCAATGAAAGAGGTTGGGTGATGGGAATTAACGCTGCCGAGATCTCTGCGATCCTGAAAGACCAGATCAAGAATTTTGGCCAGGACGCCGAGGTGGCCGAGGTAGGCCGGGTGCTGAGCGTGGGCGACGGTATCGCGCGTGTGCACGGCCTCGACAATGTGCAGGCCGGTGAAATGGTCGAATTTCCCGGCGGTATCCGCGGAATGGCTCTGAACCTTGAAGTCGATAACGTCGGCGTCGTGATCTTCGGGTCCGACCAGGACATCAAGGAAGGTGACATCGTCAAGCGCACCAAGTCCATCGTGGATGTGCCTGCGGGCAACGCGCTGCTGGGCCGCGTGGTTGACGGCCTTGGCAACCCGATCGACGGCAAGGGCCCGATCGCCGCGACCGAGCGTCGTGTGGCCGATACCAAGGCCCCGGGCATCATCCCGCGCAAGTCGGTGCATGAGCCGATGGCCACGGGCCTGAAGGCCGTGGATGCGATGATCCCGGTTGGCCGTGGTCAGCGCGAGTTGATCATCGGTGATCGTCAGACGGGCAAGACCGCTGTGGCGCTGGACACCATTCTGAACCAGCAGTCCTACAACAAGGCCGCTGGCGACGATGAATACAAGAAACTCTATTGCATCTACGTGGCCATCGGGCAGAAACGTTCGACCGTGGCGCAGTTGGTTAAGAAGCTGGAAGAAACCGGCGCGATCGACTATACGATTGTCGTCGCCGCCACTGCTTCCGACCCCGCGCCGATGCAGTTCCTTGCGCCCTATTCTGCAACCGCCATGGCCGAGTTCTTTCGCGACAACGGTCGCCATGCGCTGATCATCTATGATGATTTGTCCAAGCAGGCTGTGTCCTATCGCCAGATGTCGCTGCTGCTGCGCCGCCCGCCGGGCCGCGAAGCCTATCCGGGCGACGTGTTCTATCTGCACTCGCGTCTGCTTGAGCGGTCTTCGAAACTGAACGAGGATTTCGGGTCAGGTTCGCTGACCGCGCTGCCGATCATCGAGACGCAAGGCGGCGACGTGTCGGCCTTTATTCCGACCAACGTGATCTCGATCACCGACGGCCAGATATTCCTTGAGACCGAATTGTTTTACCAGGGCATCCGTCCGGCGGTGAATACAGGTCTGTCGGTCAGCCGCGTGGGGTCTGCGGCGCAGACCAACGCGATGAAAACGGTTGCCGGCCCGGTGAAGCTCAGCCTTGCGCAGTATCGTGAGATGGCGGCGTTCGCGCAGTTCGGCTCTGACCTTGATGCGTCGACCCAGGCCTTGCTGGCGCGCGGTGCGCGATTGACGGAATTGATGAAGCAGCCGCAGTATGCGCCCCTGACCAATGCCGAGATTGTCTGCGTGATCTATGCGGGCACGGCAGGTTTCCTCGACAAGGTCGCGGTCAAGGATGTGAGCCGGTTTGAGGCAGGTCTGCTGTCGTTCCTGCGCAATCAGCGCAAGGACATCCTTGACTGGATCACGACGAGCGATCCGAAAATCAAGGGCGCAGACGAAGAAAAGCTGAAGTCGGCAATCGCTGAATTCGCAAAAACCTTCGCTTGAACCGCTGAAAGGATAGGCGATGCCAAACCTTAAGGCGTTGAAAAACCGGATCTCAAGCGTCAAGAACACGCGAAAGATCACCAAAGCCATGCAGATGGTTGCCGCGGCGAAACTGCGCCGCGCGCAAGAAGCTGCCGAAGCCGCCCGGCCCTATGCCGAGCGGATGACGGCAGTCATGGCAGGGCTTGCGACGGGTGTTGGGACGTCCTCCAGCGCGCCACGCCTGCTTGCTGGAACCGGCAAGGATCAGGTGCATCTGCTGGTCGTGATGACGGCGGAACGCGGGCTGTGCGGCGGCTTCAACTCCACCATCGCACGTCTGGCACGCGCGCGGGCGACCGATCTGCTGTCCAAAGGCAAGACGGTCAAGATACTGACCGTCGGCAAAAAAGGCCGTGAGCAACTGAAGCGCGACTATAGCCAGTACTTCGTAGGCCACGTCGACTTGAGCGACGTCAAGCGCGTGGGTTATGCCACCGCTCAGGGCATCGCACGGGATGTGTTGGCGCGTTTTGACGCGGGCGAGTTTGACGTGGCCACGATCTTCTTCAACCGTTTCCAGTCGGTGATCAGCCAGATTCCGACCGCGCAGCAGATCATTCCCGCCAAGTTCGAAGGCGAAGCCCCGTCGACGCTGTATGACTACGAACCCAGCGAAGAGGCCATTCTGGCAGATCTGCTGCCACGCGGGGTTGCGACGCAGATCTTCACGGCCTTGCTGGAAAATGGCGCCTCGGAACAAGGGGCGCGGATGTCGGCGATGGACAATGCCACCCGAAACGCGGGCGACATGATCAACAGGCTGACGATCCAGTATAATCGCAGCCGTCAGGCCGCGATCACCAACGAGCTTATCGAAATCATTTCGGGCGCCGAGGCGCTCTGAGGAACCGGAGAGAAGATAATGGCAAAAGCACCGACAGCAGCTGCCGCGACCGGTAAGGTGACGCAGGTCATCGGCGCCGTCGTGGACGTGCAGTTCGTAGGCGAGCTTCCTGCGATCCTGAACGCATTGGAAGTGGACAACAACGGCAAGCGGCTGGTTCTGGAAGTGGCCCAGCACCTTGGCGAAAGCACGGTGCGTGCGGTTGCCATGGACGCGACCGAGGGCCTTGTGCGCGGCGCAGCCGTGACCGATCTTGGCGAGCCGATTCAGGTGCCTGTGGGCCCGGCCACGCTTGGCCGCATCATGAACGTGATTGGCGAGCCGGTGGACGAGCGCGGGCCGGTGAATGCGACCGAGACCCGGTCCATCCACCAGAAAGCCCCGTCCTTTGCCGAGCAGTCTACCGAAAGCCAGATCCTTGTGACCGGCATCAAGGTGATTGACCTGCTGGCCCCCTACACCAAGGGCGGCAAGATTGGTCTGTTCGGCGGCGCAGGCGTGGGCAAGACGGTTCTGATCATGGAATTGATCAACAACATCGCCAAAGTGCACTCGGGCGTGTCGGTGTTTGCCGGCGTGGGTGAGCGGACGCGTGAAGGCAACGACCTGTATCACGAGATGATCGAATCCGGCGTGATTGATCTGGAAGACCTGTCGAAATCGAAGATCGCGCTGGTTTACGGCCAGATGAACGAGCCTCCGGGTGCCCGGATGCGGATTGCGCTTTCGGGTCTGACCATGGCCGAGCAGTTCCGCGATGAAACCGGCGCCGACGTCTTGTTCTTTGTGGACAACATCTTCCGCTTCACCCAAGCGGGCTCCGAGGTGTCGGCACTGCTGGGTCGTATCCCTTCGGCTGTGGGCTATCAGCCGACGTTGGCTACTGATATGGGCCAGATGCAGGAACGCATCACCTCGACCAAGAACGGCTCGATCACCTCCGTTCAGGCCGTTTACGTGCCTGCCGACGACCTGACCGACCCCGCCCCTGCAACATCGTTCGCGCACCTTGACGCAACAACGGTTCTGGATCGATCGATCTCGGAAAAGGGCATCTATCCGGCTGTGGACCCGCTCGGTTCCACTTCGCGACTGCTTGATCCGCTGATCATCGGTGAAGAGCACTACAAGGTGGCGACGGACGTACAAAAGGTGCTTCAGCGCTATAAATCGTTGCAAGACATCATCGCCATCCTTGGCATGGACGAATTGTCGGAAGACGACAAACTGGCCGTGGCCCGTGCCCGCAAGCTGGAGCGCTTCCTCAGCCAGCCGTTTGACGTGGCAAAGGTTTTCACCGGCTCGGACGGTGTGCAGGTTCCGCTGGAAAAAACCATCGCCTCGTTCAAGGCGGTTGTTGCGGGCGAGTATGACCACCTGCCAGAGGCGGCCTTCTACATGGTTGGCGATATTGATGACGTGAAGGCCAAGGCGCAGCGTCTCGCCGTGGCCGCGGCCTGAGGGGGAAGCGATGTCCATGCAGTTCGACCTCGTCAGCCCGGAGCGGCGCCTTGCATCGGTTCAAGCGACCGAGGTGCAAATTCCGGGCGCCGATGGCGACCTGACGGTGATGGAGGGGCACGCGCCCACCATCACCACGCTGCGCCCCGGCATTCTGAAGGCGGTCTCGTCCGAAGGGACGAGGTCTTACGTCGTGACCGGAGGCTTTGCCGAGATATCGGCGACGGGCGTGTCGGTTCTGGCCGAGCGGGCGATGCCGGTCGAAGAGGCGACAGGCCCGATCATGGAGGCGATTTTGGAAGAGGCCCGCGCCCTTGTTCCGGCGGCAGCGCCCGAGGACAAGGATACGGCTGAAAAGATGGTGTCCGACGTTTTGGCCCTTCGCGCCGCAACCGGACAGTGATCGAACCCAACTTTTGCAAAGGGCCCCGTCACAGGCGGGGCCTTTTCTGTTGTGGTGTCCGTGTTTTGCCGATTTTGTGATATTACGGCCGCGAGAAGGAAGGCAAACACGACATGAGGCGATTTCCAACCGGCAGCATCGGCATCCTGCAGGGATCGCGTGTGCTGTTTTCCGATTTCGCTGACGGCGGAGTGATGTGGACGGGGTCTGGCGACCGCGAGACGCGGCACATCGTGACCTTCAAGGAAACGTTTCGCGCCCCCCCTGTTGTTCACGTCGGAATTTCAATGTGGGACACCGATCACAAAAAAAATGCGCGCTGTGATCTGACCGCCGAGCTGATCAGCGAAATCGGCTTTCATCTGGTGTTCAAGACGTGGAGCGATACGCGTGTCGCGCGGATCCGCGCCGACTGGATGGCGATTGGCCCGGTCATCGACGAGGATGACTGGGATATTGCCTGAAACGTCAGCCGCGCTGATACATCCCCTCGTAGATCGGGACGAGGGTTTCCGTCTCAAACAGCGATGACACGCTGGTGCCGCTCCAAATGTTCAGAATGGCCTGAGCGAACATCGGCGCCGTCGGCACGATGCGGATGTTCGGCGCGGCCTTGGCCTTTTCGCTCTGCTCTATGCTGTCGGTGATCACCAGCGATTTCATGACCGAGTTCTTGATGCGCTCGACCGCGGGGCCGGACAGAACGCCGTGGGTGATGTAGCTGTGCACTTCGGTGGCGCCGTGCTCCATCAGAACCTCGGCCGCCTTGCACAGGGTGCCGGCGGTGTCGCAAATGTCATCCACGATGATGCAGGTCTTGCCGGTGACGTCGCCAATCACGGTCATGCCAGCAATCTCACCCGCTTTTTCGCGGCGCTTGTCGACGATGGCCAGCGGCGCGTTGATCCGCTTGGCCAGTTCCCGCGCCCGCGCAACCCCGCCCACATCGGGCGAGATGATCATCAAGTTGTCCATCCGGCCCTTGAAATGATGCTCGATATCAAGCGCAAAGACGGGTGAGGCGTAGAGGTTGTCGACCGGAATGTCGAAAAACCCCTGAATCTGCGCCGCGTGCAGGTCCAGCGTCAAAATACGGTGCACCCCGGCCGTCTCGATCAGGTTCGCCACGAGCTTGGCCGAAATCGGCGTCCGGGCCTTGGCGCGACGGTCCTGCCGGGCATAGCCGAAATACGGGATCACGGCGGTGATTCGGCTGGCCGACGACCGGCGCAGGGCATCGGTGATGATCAAAAGCTCCATCAGGTTATCGTTCGCGGGGTTCGATGTGGGCTGGATCACATACATATCCTCACCGCGCACGTTCTCGAACACCTCGACGAAGATCTCCTGATCGTTGAAGCGCTCAACCCGGGCGTCTACAAGCCCCACGGACATGCCGCGGTGCACAGACATGCGGCGGGCGATGGCTTTGGCCAGCGACATGTTGGCATTGCCGGAAATCAGCTTGGGTTCGGTAAGGGCGGGCATGGGGTACTCCGGGGGCCACGGATTCGACAAGTTGACACCGCTTATCACCCGGGTAGGCTCTTGCAAACCGCACCAGAGGGAAGATCCGTCAAATGGCCCACATTGATTACTTTTTCGCCACCATCTCACCATACACCTATTTGGCGGGACTTCGCCTCGAAGAGATGGCCGCCCGGCATGAGGCGACCATTGCCTACAAGCCGATGGATATTGTGGCACTTTTTCCGCGCACAGGCGGCGTAAAACCCGCTGAACGGCATGAAAGCCGCAAGGAATACCGCGGCCAGGAGTTGCGCCGACAGTCGGCCAAGGCGGGTCTGAAGCTGAACCTGTCGCCAGCCTTTTGGCCGACCAACCCGGCGCCCTCGTCCTATGCCATCATTGCGGCGGCGCGGGAAGGTGGTGGCGATCTGGGTGGGTTGGTGCACGGCTTTTGCCGGGCCTGCTGGGCAGAGGAGCGCAACATTGCCGAGAACGACGTGGTGCGCGATGTGCTGGCCGCGCATGGGTTTGACCCGATGCTGGCCGAAAGCGGCATGCTGATCGGGGCCGAGACCTATGCCGCCAATCTGGAAGAGGCTGTCGCGCGAGGCGTGTTCGGAGCGCCCTTTTACTTTGTAGGAGATGAGCGGTTTTGGGGGCAGGACCGGCTTGATGATCTGGATCTGCATCTGGCCGAAAAGCTGTAAGCCCCGTGCCAGAGATTCGGTCCGCCGGCCCCCCCCGGCGGTCCGTATGCGTGAATACATCCAAGGGCCCGGAGAACCGACTTATCTTATGGGCCAGCGACGCTTGCCACAGGTGACAGGCGCGGCGGTGGTCGGCGCGGGACATATGGCGCCGATCAGCCACCCCCGTTGAAGTTGGGCCGTGGCGTGTTTGCGGGCCCGCTGGCCCGCTGGCCCGCCAGTCACGACTGAAACACCGCCAGAAACCGGTCGACATCTTCCGCCGTGGTCGACCATGAGGTGACAAGACGCGCCCCCTCGCGCCCTTGCGGTGCCGGAAAGCGGTAATAGGCGGCACCGGCGGCTTCGAGTCGCTGGTGTGTTCCGTCAGCCCATTCGGGGAACATCATGTTGGCCTGAACCGGGTGGTTCTGGCGGACGGAATTGCTCCGCGCCAGACCGTCGGCCAGACGCGTGCCCATGGCGTTGGCGTGGGTCGCGTGGCGGAGCCATGCGCCCTCGTGCAGATAGCCGTCCATCTGCGCGGCCAGAAAGCGGTTCTTCGAGAAAAGGTGCCCGCCGCGTTTGCGACGCAACTGAAACTCCCAATCTTTTGCCGGATCAAAGATCACCACCGCCTCGACGCCCATACAGCCATTTTTGGTGCCGCCAAAGCTGACGGCATCGATCCCTGCCTTCCATGTCATCTCGGCCGCCGTGGCCCCCGTGGCAGCAAGTGCATTTGCAAAGCGCGCGCCATCGAGGTGGGAGGGCACGTGGCGGGCCTTGGCTATCGCGGTCAGAATGGCGATTTCGGCGGGGGTATAGACGGTTCCTGCCTCGGTCACGTTGGTGACCGACAGGATGCCGCGCTGCACACCATGCACACTTTGCCCTGTGCTTCCGAGGGCATGGGATAGAGCCTCGGGCAGCATCTTGCCATGCGGGCCGTCAATCAGGATCAACTTTGCACCATGGGTAAAGAACTCGGGTGCGCCACATTCATCGTCGGCGATGTGGGCGTGGCGGTGGCAGAACACGGCCTGCCACGGCTGGATGAACGTCGCCAGAGCCAGAGAATTAGCTGCCGTGCCGGTGGCCACCAGATGCACAATGGCATCGGGCGCGTCAAAGACGTCGCGGATGCGGGCGGTCACGCGGGCCATCACCTCATCGGCGCCATAACCGCGCGCGTAGCCGTCATTGGCCCTGATCAGGGCGGTCATGACCTCGGGGCAGGCGCCAGAGGTGTTGTCGGAAGCAAAGAACATCAGGGTTTTTCCTCGATCACATAATTATCCCAATCATCTTCCGACACCTCATATTCCGGCACCGTCCAACCACGCACCGAGACCCCGGCGCGATGCGTGCTTTCAGGATCGCCGGTGATCAGGGGGTGCCAGCGGGGCAGGGGGCGCCCCTCGTGCAACAGGCGGTAAGCACAGGTGCGGGGCAGCCAGTAGGCGATTTTCGGGATGGTTTGGGGCGATAGCTGCACGCAATCTGGTACAAAATCGCGGCGGTTGGCATAGTTCGAGCACTGGCATGTCGTGCCATCCAGCAGCTTGCAGGCGACGCGGGTGTAATCCACCTCGCCGGTGTCTTCGTATTCGATCTTGTTCAGACAGCACTTGCCGCAGCCATCGCACAGGGCCTCCCATTCCTCTGGCGTCATCGCGGCAAGGGGGACCGTTTCCCAATATTTCGTGCGCAGGGTCATTCTGGTGCTTTCAGGGGCTGATGCGCGGTCAGACTCTCGCGGGCGTGGGCGCAATCGGTCTCCATCTGGGTAATAAGTGCGGGCAGCCCATCGAACTTCAGTTCCGGGCGCAGGAAATCGACAAACGCGACGGACAGGTGCTGACCGTAAAGATCGCCTTTGAAATCAAGCAGGAACGTCTCAAGGTTGGGCTGATTCACGCCAAACATCGGGCGCACGCCAAGGCTGGCCGCCCCCATGTAGCTGCCCGTTTGCGGGCCGGTCAGAACATCAACACGCACGGCATAGACGCCAAGGCGCGGAAGGTGCAGGTCGGCCACCGACATGTTGGCGGTGGGATAGCCCAACGCGCGCCCACGCTTTTCGCCGTGGATCACCTCGCCTTCGATCCGGTGCCAATGACCGAGCATGGCTGCAGCATCACGGGGGCGACCTTCGGTCAGGGCGGTGCGGATGGCGGTTGAAGAAATGGGGTCGTCGCCGGTGGTGATCAGTTCAGCGATGGTCACCCCAAAGCCATGGGCTTGGCCAAGAGCCACCAGATCGGCGGCGCGGCCGGCGCGTGCCTTGCCAAAGCAGAAATCCGTTCCGACCACGACGTGGCTGACACCAAGGCCGTCAACCAGAACATCGCGCACGAAATCCTGTGGCGACAGGCTGGCGAGGCCGGTGTTGAAAGGCAGTTGGAAGAGATGCCGCACGCCCAGTTTGGCCAGACGATTGGCCCGCGCTTCGGCATTCATCAGGCGGAAGGGCGGGGTGTCGGGGGCAAAGACCTGACGCGGGTGCGGCTCAAACGTGATGACGCCCAAGGGTGCTTTGGTGCGGGCAAGGTCGATGACGGCGCGGTGGCCAAGGTGGATGCCATCAAAGTTGCCCATGGCACAGGACGCCCCGCGCACCGAAGGTCCAAGTCCTTGCCAAGCCTTGTGAATCTGCATCGTGCCCCGGTCTGGGGCGCGATGCCCCGTCAGTCAAACTTGGCGGAAGGCGCCAGAACCAGCGCTTCGCCCTTCAAGACCACCGTTTTACCCACGAAGGCAAGGGTTTCAAGGGTTACCCGGCGTTTGGCGTGGTCTATTGCGGTCACGGTCACTTCGGCACGGACCACATCGCCGGGGCGGACGGGTGCCATGAAGCGCAGGGACTGGCCCAGATAGACGGTGCCATGGCCCGGAAGCTGTTCACCTATGACTGCGGATATCAGGCCAGCGGTCAACATGCCATGCGCAATCCGCCCTTCAAAGATCGTGTCTTGGGCGTAGGCCTCATCCAGATGCACCGGATTGCGGTCTGTCGAAACCTCGGCGAACAGTTCGATATCGCGGTCGGTGACCTGTTTGGTCAGGTCGCGCATCATGCCGATTTCGATGTCTTCGATGCAGATCGTTCCGCGGGGCATGTTGTCGAGCAACTGGCGACTCCTTGCGCTAAGATCCGCGATACATAGCAAATGCTGCACCGCCGCGCAATTCCATTGCGCAACTAATTGTCTATTTATACGCTCTTTGCGTAATTAAGTTACGAGGACGCCAGGTTCAGCGCAGATAGGGGATAAAATAGGTGGCTGAAAGCTGATGCGCGGCCAGCCAGCTTTCCAGCAAGGCGGGTTCCGGTGCCGCCGGATCGGCGCCGAAGTTCCCGGCAGCAATGCCGCCCGTGATGAACAGGGTGTCGAGCCCTTCGGCGATACCCCCCTGCACGTCCGTGCCAATGCCGTCACCCACGCACAGGATGCGTGGGTCATTCAACCCAAGCCTTCGACGGGCAAGGTCGTAAACCGGGGGGTAGGGTTTGCCGTAATATAGCGCCTCGCCCCCCATCTGTTCGTAGGCTTTTGCCAAGGCGCCCGCGCAATACAGGCGCACTTCACCCATATCGACAATCAGATCGGGGTTGGCGCAGAGCATTTTCAAGCCCCGGGCCTTGCCGAGGAGAAGCTGCGGGCGGTAATCGTCGGGGGTTTCGGTGAGGTCATCGACAAGGCCCGTACACACGATGCCCTCGGCCTCGGCGAGGGGCACAAGGGTGATCCGGGTCTGCGCGGCAAGGTCGGCGAGATCAGGCTCGAATTCGGTAAAGAACGCTGCATCCTTGGGCGCGCCGATGTGGTGGATACGGGTGCCGACGGCCCCTCTCAGCATGGCGGCCTGCGAAGCATCACCCGAGGTTGCGACATCATCCCATGCGTCACGCGGCAGGCCCATGGCATCCAGTTGCCGCACCACGCTGGATTTCGGGCGCGGCGCGTTGGTAACAAGGATTACGCGGCCTCCAGCGGCGCGAAACCCCTGCAACGCCGCAATTGCCGCAGGAAAGGTCGTGATTCCATTGTGCAAGCACCCCCACAGATCGCAAAAGAGCGCGTCATAGCGATCCGAAAGATCGGCGAGGGTGCGGATGAAATCGGTCATTGGTAGCCTTTCTGGCGGGGTGTGCCCCGTTATGCCGTGTTTCTAGGTCAAACTCCACCGGCCACAGCGATGTGCATAAGCATAAGGGGCCAAGGATTGTGCCGTGGCCCCATCAACGCGTTGCGAACGGTCAGAGCTTCAGGGCCGGGATGATCTGTTTCTTGCGGCTCATCACGCCGGGCAGAACCACCGTGTCGCCCGTGACTTTGACCCCAAACGAGGCTTCGGCCAGTTGGCGGACCAGATCGTTGGGCACCAGAAGCGTGGCCTCTTCGCGCAGGATGTCGACCACGAAAAGCAGCACCTGATCGGCGCCGTCTTCGGCCGCCACATCCGTCATCGAGGCCATCAGGCTGGCCTTGCGGTCCAGCACGATCTTGGGTGCCGTGGTTTCAAGAACCGAGACGCGCAGATCCTTTCCCGCCACAGTGTATTCCTTGCTGTCCATGCGCAACAGGGCCGCGTCGGAAAAGGCCGAGATGTCCGACTTTGCCTCAAACATCGCGGTTGCAAGCGCGGCGATGTCAACGCCAAGGTCATCGGCAAGGCTTTCGGCCACAGCGCGGTCATGGGCGGTGGTGGTGGGCGAGCGGAATTCCAGCGTGTCTGACACGATGCACGACAGCATCGCCCCCTTGATTGCGTGCGGCGCCTGCGCCACGGCGTCACCCATCAGATCGTGCAGAATTGTGGCGGTACAGGCCAGCGGCCGGATGGTGATGTCGATAGGGGTTTTGGTCTTGATGCCGCCAACAAGCAGGTGATGGTCGATGATCGCTGTGATCTTTGCGTCATTGATCGAGGGCGGCAGTTCCGCGGGGTTGTTGGTGTCAACGATCACGACACTGTCGTCGGCGGTCACATCGGCGATGATCTCGGGCTTTGGCAGATCCCAGTGTTTCAGCAGGAATGCCGCCTCGGTATTCGGCTCACCCAGCAGGACTGCCTTTGCGGGGGTATTCCTGACGGACGTCAAAAACCACGCCCAGATGATGGGAGACAGGGTGGAATCGGTGTCGGGGGATTTATGGCCGAAAACGAGTGTGGTCATGAGGATGCCTTTGCCGTGGAAATGTTGCGCTGCGGCATAGCGCAAGATGCCAGGCTTGTCACGCGGGGGTTGTTCGGGTTTGAGCGTGTGACAGATGGCGAGGCGGAGAAGCCGACCGAACCGGTACTTCAAGACAGAAAATGCGTGGCCTTAGTCGTAGTACCGGGGGGCTTTGCGCAGCGTGGGCCATTGGGCGGGGTCATGGCCGTAGATCAGCATGGCGCCCGACTGAGACTGGTGGTCGAACAGCGCGTTTGCGCTGCGGATGGCAGCGGCGGGGTCGGCGGCATCTGCAAAATGCTCGGCCGGTTCTGAAACGCGGTTAATGGCGTCGGCGGCAAGAATTACCGGGCCGGTTTTTGGCAGGGTCAGCAGCACCGAGAGGTGGCCGGGCGTATGGCCGGGCGTGGGGATCAGGGTCAGGCCATCGCACAGTGAGGTTTCTTTGGCGATGGTGATGGTTTCAACGTTTGGCCATGCCAACGGGCGACGGGCGGCAAAGTATCGGGGGGCGGCGTCGGCACGTTCGGTCGCCGTCAGGATGAGGGGGCAGGTGATCAGCGGCAGGGCGCCGATATGGTCAATATGCCCATGGGTCAGGATATGTAGCGTCAGGTCTGACAGGCGGATGCCGGTCAGGGCCAGTTGTTCGGGTAGGGTCTGGCCTGGGCCGTAGTCGGTCAGCGTGCCAAAGCCGTGCAGGCCGTCTGCCTGCGCCATCGCGGGCATATCGGCCCAATAGTCGGGGGGAAAGCCACCATCGACGAGGATGCGGGCGTTCCGGTCAGTTTCGATCAGATAAGCGGGTATACCGATGATACGCTCGCCACCGCGCACGGAGAAAGTGCCGCAGTCGAGGATGGTCAGGCGGATGGGGCGATGGCCGTCAATCAGATTTGTCATGGGGAAACCTTCAGTGGGGTCAGGGTCCAACCCGCGCGTGCAAACAGGTCCAGAACCCCGTCATTGCCCGGCAGATGCAGCGCGCCGAAGGCCGCAAGGGTGGGGCCACGGGCGGCCGCGGCCTCGATCACCGGGATCCAGCCGCGGTTGCGCGAGGCCATCAGCGCCTCTTCCATCACGGCCATCTCGGCATTGATCTGATCTTCGGTATAGCCGGGCAGGGTGCTGGTTTCGGCTCGCATCAATTCCCAGATCAGGCGCGACTCGCCGCGGAAGTAGCTTTCGGCGAGGGTGACGGCATAGTCGTTTGCGCGGTCCTCGAGTGCCAGACTGCTGCGGATCATGCCGAACTGGCTTTCCAGCGGGATATCTTCGAAGATGCGAAATACCGTATCATAGGGTTCCAGCGCCTCAATCGGTATGGCCGAGCGGGTGGCTCGGTCGATGATGCGCTTGTCCAGACCGTTGGCCGCGGCCAGATCTTGCATCTGGCAGGGCTGTATGCCCAGCATGACGGCGATATACCACGGTTGGAACTTGGCGGTCATGAACGGCGGGATGCCGCGTTTTTCCATGGCATCGGATATCATTTCCCAATCTTCGGGCGGCATGCTTTCGGGCAGGGTGGTGTCGGTCAGGATCAGCACCGAAGGATCGCGCGCCATGCGGTCTTTCAGGTCCGCCTCTTCTTTGGGGCCCGCCTCGACCAGAAGGGTTGTGGCGGCGTCGATCAGAGGTCCGATGGCGGCCATGGTCTGGTCGTGGCGCGGGTCACCGAGGTGATAGGTGCCGATCAGCGTCAGGGTCGCGCCATTTTTGGTCGCGGTCCAGAAATTGCCGGTAGGAAAAGGGACTGCATGGGCAGCGGCCGTGATTGCGTCACGCCTGACGACCGGCATCGTATCAAGCAGGTTTTGCCCGATGCAACTGGCACTGGCGGGCGTCGCAAGCATGAATGCTGCTGTCAAAAGGGCGCGCATGTATCCTCGGGGGGTTGGCTCCGGGCCAAGGTGGCATTTGGGGCGGGATATGTGAAGAGGAAACGGCACCTGCGAGCGCGGCGCAGTCGGCGACACGAAGCCGTCGGGCATGGGCGGAGAGAGACTTTTCACTACACGGGGAGTTGACAGCGAGACACGTCTTGCCTATGTCGTGTCTCGTTAGCACTCACAAAAGCTGAGTGCTAAAAGTTGTAACCTGGAAACCCAAAGGGAGTGTTACCAGATGGCTTTCAAACCGCTGCATGACCGCGTGCTCGTTCGTCGTATCCAAGGCGAAGACAAGACCAAGGGCGGCCTGATCATCCCGGACACCGCCAAGGAAAAACCAGCAGAGGGCGAAATCGTCTCGGTTGGTGAAGGCGCGCGCAAGGATTCGGGCGAGCTGATTTCGCCCTCCGTCAAGGCTGGCGACCGCATCCTGTTCGGCAAATGGTCGGGCACCGAAGTGACGCTGGAAGGCGAAGAACTGCTGATCATGAAGGAAAGCGACATCCTCGGCATCATCGCCTGAAGGATGGCGGGGTAAACCCGTTCAACGCTTTGCTTAACCCATTCAAGGAGCTACACAATGGCTGCTAAAGACGTACGTTTCGACACCGACGCCCGCGACCGCATGCTGCGCGGCGTCAACATTCTGGCTGATGCCGTCAAGGTG
>JBBRBJ010000041.1:0-29485 GCA_038205925.1 Rhodobacterales bacterium
AAATCGCGCTGTGCCACGGCGTTCACCGCCAGCCGCCCGACCCCCGGCCAGGCAAAGATCGTCTCGGTGATGAACGCGCCCGACACCAGTTCGGCCAGTTCCAGCCCGGCCATCGTCACCACCGGGATCATCGCACCGCGAAAGGCATGGACGAACAGGACGGTGCGTTCCCGCAGGCCCTTGGACCGCGCGGTGCGAATGTAGTCGGCGCTGAGCACCTCCAGCACGCTGGCGCGCACCAGACGGGTCAACCGCGCCGAGGATTGCAGGGCAAGGGTTAGCGCCGGCAACACCAGATGCGCCGCCGTGCCTGAACCTGACACGGGCAACAATTGCCATTCGACGGCGAACAGCACCACCAGCATCAGGCCGATCCAGAACCCTGGCGACGCCTGCCCGATCATCGCGACGGAAGTGATCACGATGTCCCACACGGTGTTGCGTTTCAGCGCACTGAGGATGCCCAGCGGGATCGCGATGGCCAGTGCCAGCAGAAACCCTGCCGCCGCCAGCAGCAGTGTGGCAGTCGAATGCCGGCGTCCCGATGCGCGCGGGCTGGCCGACCGGGCCCAGCGCGGCGAAGCCATCGCTCGACGGGTTGCGCCAGATCAGCGCCGATCCATACCAAGGGGCGGCGAAGACCGCGGCATAGGGGCGATGCGCCGGGATATTGTCGGCAAGCTGCGGCAGGTTCAGCAGGATCGTCGCTGGCGGGCCGAACACCGTCGGGGTGATGAAGGCAGGTGTGCGTTCGGGGCCCGGCGGCAGGTCATACAGCGTCTGATCGGTGCGCTTGGCCTCGATCCGCCGCGCCCCGCCGTCTGTGATCCGGGCGAGAACATAGTCAGGGGTGCGGCCATCATGTTCGAGGCGGATCACGTCTGTCGGGTCAAGTGCCAGGTGGGACGGAGGTAAGGCAAAGGCCGCATCCTCGCGCCCCACCCATTCCTCATAAAGCGCCCGGCGGGCGGCGCGATCGGCCAGGGCAGCGGGATAAACTATGGGGAATTACTCTGTCCCCACCCGGGTGGTGTCGACCGTGATCTGCCGGGCCTCGACCGACAGCGCACCATAATCTTCGTCGGGCATCAGCAGGCGCCATTTCAGCGCCCGGGGCAATTCGGTTTCCTGCGCCCGGGTGAAACTGATAGCTCCGCGAAATGTAGGGCAGGAAGGACTCGGATGATTTCGGATCATAGAAGACTTTCGGCTGGTTAGTGCCGCGATCGACGGCAGGCGCCCCGGCCTCGGTGAAGCGGACCGGTTTTGATTGCGGAACCCAAGGCGTGGGCGATCCGCTTTGCACCCCGCAAGGGCGGTTGAAGTGCTGGTTCAGCCACCAACTGCGGATGTCCTTGGTCCGGAAAACCCATGGTTTGCCATACGCCACGTCGGTAACCTTCGTGCGGGTCCGGGCTGCGCGGTCGGCATCGGAGGCGTAGAACCAGTCGAACCCTTCGCCACCTTCGCCACCTTCGATGTTGGATTGCAGATAGGGCAGGTCGTAAATCGCGGGCCAGCCCGCCACGGCGTCGAGGTGTTGATCGCCATCGCGCCAATCCGACAGCGGCATATAGTTGTCGATGATGTGCGGGCGCCGGATCGGATCTGGGTCAAACCGCGCAATTCGCTGCCGATCAGGAAGGCATCGACACCACCGGCGGGCGTGTAGCCATAGGCATGCTTGGCCTCCTGCACGATCGGCGGCCAAGACGTGCCGTAGCCACGAGGGCGGTCTTTCTCGGGCAGGCGCCGCAGGGTGCAGGCTGCCTCTTCCATGCGATCCTCGATGTCGCGGGGTGTCAGGGTCATGGCGCCTCCCTCCGGACCACTGGCTGCGGTGCCTTGGCCTCGGGCAGGCCGGTGATCAGCGCCCCGTGCTGGGCCAGAAACCGGCGGATGGTGACGATCGGGTTGGCGATGGCCAGAAACTGGCCGGGCGTCGGCGCAAACTTGTTCTCGGCCCGCCGCCAGGCCGCGCAGGCCGCATCGATGACGTCTTCGGGCAGATGCCTCAGATCCTCCAGCCAGTCTTCGACAATCCCGGCGCGGATATCGTGCACCTGACCGGGTCACCGTGCTGCCATCCGCCGGGCTCGGCCGCGTGCCCCTCTGCAACAGCGAAAACCGCGCGACTTTCAGCAAATTAACTTTGAATCGGGGTGCACATGCCAAAGTGGCTACCGGCAAAGTTGAATCATGTGCTAATCTAGATTACATTTTTGAAAAATTTCGAGGGAATCGCCTGCAAGTGCCCCTTAGGGGCGCGGGTGTAGTGTGATCTTATTTCTGAAGGCTGAATGAAATGGGATTCATGTTGACCACCTTTGGTGGGCTTCGATTGCTGCGCCATGACTCCACAGTGGTCGAGGTGCCGACAGATCGGGCGCGCGCCTTGCTGGTGTTTCTTGCAATGCATCCGGACCGCGCCGTTCACCGCGAGACAATCTGCGCAGCGCTTTGGCCGAACAGCGGCGACGCCCCGGCCCGGGCGCAGTTGCGCAAGGCTGTTTGGCGGATCAAGACGGTGCTTGGAACCGAGGAAGGCGCAGCCCCACTGATCTGCAACGAGTTTCAGATCGGGCTGGACCCCGCACGGATCGAGGTCGACGTGTGGCAGTTCAACCGCGCCATGCGGTTGATGGAATTGAAAGACGATGCAGCCCTGACACTGGATGATGCAACCTTGCTGCTGCAGGCCCTCGACCTGAACCACGATCAGTTTGGCAGCGGGTTGTTTGACGACTGGTTGCTGCCCGAGCAAGAAGTACTGCGCGAGGCGCGGATCATGGCGATGGAACGACTTGTGGCGTTTCACCGGGTCGAGGGCCATCTGTCGCAAGCGATCAAATGGGCGCAGCGCGCGTTAAAGCTGGACCCGCTGCGCGAACATCTGCACCTGTCGATCATCCAGTGCCGTCACGCGATGGGTGACCGGGCATTGGCGATCCGGCAATATCAAAGTTGCGCCGATGTGCTGCGGCGTGAGATTGGCGTGGCGCCCTCGGCCCAAGTGCAGCGAATCTATGCCAGCCTGAACAACGACGGCTGACATCTGCGCGGAAACGACCCAAGGCCCGGTGCGCTGCGCCGGGTTTTTGCATGGCCCGGTCTTAGGGAACGCGCTGGGAACGCCAAGGGAACGCAGTTGGCCGTCGCGGCATCCGGGCAAGGCCGACTTCGGTTCCGGCCCGGTCACGGTCTGGCCCGGATGGTGGTTCAGACCCGGCACGCTGACGGAGTTTGCAGGGAATGGGGGCGGGACACGGCTTCGGTAAGGTCAATGCGAATCAGGCCTCAACCGCAGCGGACCCTCATGCCCTATGTTGCCCTGGATATGTTCGACGTGTTGGCGGGTTGGCAAGCGCTGACCCCTGCCCTCGCGCCGTCAACGCAGATTGCCTTGGCGATGTCGGGCTTTGGCTATCCCGGCGCGGCGTCGGCCACCAGCCTTGGCGTGACCATTGGCGGCGCAGCCATTGGCCACCGGTTGCGCCGCGTGCTGCCTGCGGTCGATCTGACAGCATTCGACCGGTTGGTGTTTTGGTTTCGCAGCGATGTGGCTCTGGCGGGTCTTGCCACCGACGCGCTGCAAGTGCGGTTGCGGCTGGGCTCGTCTGCGATGCCGCTGGATGCCATCGGCAACGTCTGGGGTCGCTATGTGCTGGGCCAGCGCGGCGCGGTCTGGCATTATGTCACCCTCGGTCTTGCCGACCTGCCTGCCGCCATACGCAGCGCTGTGAGACAGATCGAATGGGTTGTCACCGCCAACGACGGCAGCGCGCATCAGCTGTGGCTCGACGGTCTGATGGTCGCCACCCCGCGCTTGACCGGGGATGTCGATGCTGCCCTGATGCAACACCTGGACGGCGTCCTGCTGATCGGTGGTGCAAGCGTGCCGGCTCAGATTGCACCGGCCCCGGCCATCGCCCAGCCCTTCATCCGCGCGACGCAGTATCTGGCACACCGCGCCCGTGACCGCGATCCGATAGGTCTGCGGCGGCATGAAAGAGACGATACCGGCCTTTTGATCTGGCCCGAACCTCAGGCTTGGGACCTGTCCTACCGTTTTGATCCGGTTGCAACCAGCCGGGCCGATATGGGCGCCATGCTCGATTTCCTGGCCGCTCGCTTTGAACGGCGGCAGTTGCCGGTGGGCAACCGGACCTTCCGCATCGAAAAATCCGATGCCTGGGTGGAGGACGACGAGGCGTTGCCCGTCCCGCCGATGCGCTACATGGTCGCGGCCTGGTCCGAGACGGGCACGTCACGGCGCGAAAGCCCGGTCACCTCGACCCAATTGCAATTCGACATTCAGCCGGGCGGGGTTTGACATGATCGAGCCGCCCTGCCTGTTCCGTAACATCGCCCGCCGCCCGATCGAGTTGCATGGTCCCTCGGGGGTGAGTGTTCTTGGACCGGGTGAAAGCCTGCAAGTTGCGGCGATGACCCCCGAACTGGCCTGGCTGGAACAGCAAGGCGCGTTGTCGCGCCACGCCTCGGCACCATCCCCTGCGCCAGACATGCCGCCACCCGAACCGCCAGCCCCAGAACCGCCGGCCCAAGCGCAACGCAATCAGTTTGGCGCGAAAGCAGTCTCCAAGAAACCTGAAAATGCCAAACCTGAAAAAGGAGGTCCTTCATGAGCTACAATATCGGCCTGAACGTTCTTGAAGTTAATGGAACGGGGGCACCTGCGATTGCGGCGGCCATGACCTCGGTTGCCGGGTTCAATATCCTGACCCGGCGGGGCATCCCCAACCGACCAGCGCGCGTCACGTCGATGGCCGATTTCGCCCGGATGTTTGGCGGGCCTTTTGCCAATGGGTTCGGTGCCTACATGGTGCAGGGCTTTTTCGACAATGGCGGGGCGGTGGCCTTTGTGAACCGCGTCACGGGGGCTGCCACCACCGTCGCCTCGCGGCAGTTGCTGGACAGTGGCCCAGTGGCAACCCTGCGGATCGAAGGTGGGTTCAAAGGTCAGGCCGATCCCGGGTCCTGGGCCCGCAGCCTGTATGTGCAGAGCACGCGCCGCTCGGCCACAACCGGGCGCAGGCTGTCTGAAACAGCGGCCGCGACGGTCCTGTCAGCCGCGCTGGCCGCGACGACCGACCTTGCGGCAGCGCTTTTCCCTGCCCTTGTCGTGACCATCGACAACAACCCCGCAGGCGTCACCACGATCCCCTTCACCGCAACGCAGTTCGTCAACCCCGCTGCCGCCACGCGGGCCGAGATCATCGCGGCCATCAATGCAGGCACCACCGATCTTGTGGCCACGCTGACGGGTGCCAACGAAATCCGCCTGACCTCGACCGGCAATATCGCCCTGATCGCCGGCGGTTTCACGCGGCTACAAATCACCGCCAATGCCACGCTTGGCTTTGTCAACGTCACCACCAATGCAACGACCAGCGTTTTGGCTGCCGGCAATGCCGTGTTGGCCGATGTGACCGGGCTGAAAGTCGGCGATGCGGTCGAATTCAGCGATGGCGTCACGACGGAACGTGCCAAGCTTATGACCGCGAACGCCCTGACCAGAGCCGTGTCCTGGTTGCCCGCCCTGGTCAATCCGGCGCTCTATGTGGCCGCTGATCTGCGGATCGCGACGCTGGAGTTTGACCTGTTGGTGTATGATGGCGGCACCCAGCCCGAGAACCTGTTGGAAACCTGGCCCGGCCTGTCGATGGAGGTCGATGTCGCGAACTTTGCCGTGGCCGTGCTGAATGACCCGGTCACAGGCTCTAGCTGCATCCGCGCCGTTGACGAAAACGCGGGCACCGCCATCGGGCAAAACCGGCCCGCCGATCTGGCTTTGGCTGTTGCGCTGACCGCCGGCGGCATGGATGCCGCACCCACCGCCCCCGATTTCATCGGTCAGGCGGCGACGGCCACCGGCTTTCACGCGTTCAGCCCCTTTGACATCCAATTGCTGACATGCGAGCGGACGGATGCTTCGATTGCGCAGGCAGGCATCGGCTACTGTGAACTGCGCGAGGACGCCATGTTTGTCGGTGCGATCCCCGCCAGCGCCATCGCGGGCAAGACCGCCGTGGCCTATGGTCAGGCTCTGATGGGGGCCAAACGCTATGGCGCGCTGTACGGCCCATGGATCGTCGTGTCTGATCCGCTGGGTGTCGGCGACAATCCGGTCAAGACAATTCCACCCACAGGCCATGTGATGGGGGTCTATGCCCGCATTGAACGCACCCGTGGCATCTGGAAGTCTCCGGCGGGGGATGAGGCGCAGTTGCGTGGTGTCATCGACGTCACCGACCGGTTTTCCGATGTCGATCACACCGCCTTGGTCAAGGATGGTGCCGTCAACGGCATCCGCCCGATGCCCCGCGCCGGTATCGTCATCGACGCCTCGCGGACCCTGTCGACCGACAGCCGCTGGCTGTTCGTCAACGTCCGCCTGCTGTTCAACTTCGTGAAATCCAGCCTGCGCGAAGGTCTGCGTTGGGTGCGCCAGGAACCGAACAAGGATCGGCTGTGGTCGCTGGTCAAATACGGCTCTGTCGTGCCCTTTTTGACCCGGCTGTGGCAGCAAGGTGCCTTTGGCACCGGCAAACCGTCCGAGGTGTTCACGGTCATCTGCGACACGTCCAACAACCCGCCTGCCCAGGTTCAGTTGGGATTTCTGAATGTCGATATCAGCTTTTATCCTTCGGTTCCGGCCGAAACCATCATCGTCCGCGTCGGCCAACAGCCGAGTGGCGCAACCGCATCAGAAGCGTAAAAGGAGCCCGCCATGCCCCAAGTCGGTGACATCTGGGAAGGTTACAAATCGACCGAATACGTTCTGGTCGTCGACACGCTTGAAAGCCCCGGCGTGACCAAGATCGGCGGCCTGTCCGAAGGCACGTTTGACACGATCGAACAGCCGGATGGCGGCTCGCCCTTTGTCCGCAAAGTATCCTCGACCAAGGTCAAGTTTGAGACTTTGACAGTCGAGCGGCGCATGGATGGCAGCCCGCAGGACAAGGTCTTTCACGATTGGTGGAAAAGCACCTTCAACATTGCGGATCACACTTCGCAAGGCTCGCGCTTTCGCAAGAATTTCCGCATCGAAAAGCGCGACAACGGCCAGACCGTGCTGACCTTTCTGATCATGGCAGGCTGGATCAAGTCGTCCAAGTTCAGTGATCTTGAGGCGGGTTCGGCCAACCTGTTCACCCAGACAATCGAGATCGAACACGAAGGTCTTGAAAGGATAGTCGATGCTTGATCAAGGAGACAAAAAGATGAACGTCCATGCGCGTGAGGCTGAATTCATGCTGCCCATTGGCTTTGAAGGGTCAGATGGGGCGAAGCGGCGCAAAGGCGCACTGCGCAAGATGACCGGGCGTGAAGAGACCATTATGGCCGACCGCTCGAATCAGGGCAATGGTGGCAAGCTGGTGACCGAGCTGATCCATTCCTGCGTCACCCAGTTTGAAGGTGGTCCGTTGCTCAGCAAACAAGACGTGGCCAACTGGTATTCGGCTGACCGCAACTATGTGCTGATCCGGCTGCGCGCCTTTACCTTCGGGCCGGAACTGCCTGCCAGCTATACCTGCCCATCGTGCAACGAAAAGATGGATGTGATCGAAAACCTGGATGATTTGCCGGTGCGGTCGCTGGGCGAGAATGAAGAATTGTCCGAAGTGCAGATCGCGTTGGTCGATGGCTATTGGGACAAGGATCAGTGCCAGACCGCGATGTCGCTGTCGCTGCCGCGCGGCGTTGATGAGACCGTGGTCGCACCACTGATCCGCAAGAATGCATCGACCGGCAAGAATGCGCTTCTGGCGCGCTGTCTGACACGGCTTGGCGATATGCCCCGGCACCGGATCGAGCAACTCGGCTCGCGCATTTTCAACGAGTTGACACTGACCGACCGTCGGCTGATCGACAAAGCGCTGAACCAGGCGGCCCCAGGCATCGATCTGTCGCGCGATTGCACCTGCCCCAGTTGCGGTGGCGACATCCGGGCCAATCTGGATATGACGCATTTTTTATCGCCGGACTGAGCGTCGAGGCGCTCAGGCAGGAAACCTTCTTTCTGGCCTACCACCTGCATTGGTCCCACGACGACATCATGGACATGGCAAGCCCCGAGCGCCGTGCCTTTGCGAAACTGTTGGCCGAGCAGATCGAACGGGAAAACGCGCAGATAAAAGCGTCACGCGGAGGCTGATTTGCCCATTGCCCTATACCCCGAACTTGCCCAGACGCTGGCCGATGCCGCCAGCCGTCTGGCGCTGTGGGCAAGGCTGGCTCCGCTGGAAGGACAGCTGCTGCGCCGGGCGCAGGGAGCCTTCATCGTGCACTGGTTCGGGCCGATGATCCCGGAATACCGTCTGAACCTGCTGGTCGCGTTTGACAACATGGCCGAACTGCGCGCCCGGCTTGTGGCCGTCAACGGGGCGGTTCAGCAGACCACCGGCCTGAATCTGACACGCCCGATCGCGGCGATGATCGGCACCATGCTGGGTGCCGGAATGTCGGTGTCGGCCATCATCCTGCAACTGCCCTATGTCCATGATCTGCTGAGCCTGTTGCCTCCGACCTGGTGGGCCGATCTTTTCAAGCCGCTTTACACCACGCTCGTCATGTGGATCCTGCCCGCCCTTGGCCCCGCTGCGGTGCTGTTCATCGGACTGCCGCTTGGCGTGGCGTTCGCGGTGGGCACGGCCATCGGCAATGACCGCGAAAGCCGGATGAAGTACGCACTGTTGGGCGGCGTTGCCATGCTGCTGGATGCTTTCCTGGGCTTTTGGGACCAGTTGACCGGCCCCGCCGACCGCATCCGCAACCCAGTGTTGCGCGGCATGGTCATGCTGATGCACCGCGTGGCACATCTTTTTGCCCAGATCCTTGGCTTTGTCAGCCTTTTGGTGGTCAAGGTTTTCCCCCTGATCCCCGGCTTGATCGATCAGTGGCGCGCGATCAAAGCCCTTGGGATCCAGGTGATGGACATCGCGACAGATGCGCTTGCGACGATGATGGACGACATGATGGAGCCCTTTGGCAAAGGCGCAATCACCGATCTGATCCTGGGACTGTTCACAGCGCTGATCGACCTGCCGGGCAAGATCATCGACACGGTCTCGGCGCTGATCCGCGATACCTTGACCACGCTGGGTCAGGCCAAAGATTTCGCGACAAAAATGCTGACCGACTTTGCCTCTGGCCTGGCTGATCGGATCGTCAAGGCCTTTGATACCTCGGCGGTGGGGGTGCTGGTCGCCCGGATCACAGAATTTCTGCTGGTGCTGCCCGCGGTCAAGGCGGCTTTTGCATTGATCGGCAAAAGAACGGGGACCAATGCAGCTGACAAGGGCCCCAGCAAGCTGGACCAGATCGACAAGGCCCTGCGCAGCTTCAAAGTGCGCCTGATCATGGGGATTGCCGAAGGCGTGGTGGGCGATGTCGTGCCGGGCGAACGCGCGGGCAAGCCGGTCGGAACCGAGGTTGGCCCAAAACTCGCCGACGTCATTGGCGCCGCACGCAAGCTGTCGCTGCCAAACCTGCCATCCATCACCCTGCCCGACCTTCCGACGAAGCCCGATCTACCTCATCGCGCGGCGTTAGAGGCCAGGATCGGTGCCCCCGCCCCCCGCGATCTGGGGGCCGATGCGGCGAAGTTGTTGAAAGACGCACAGGACGCCGAGGCCAAACGCAATCTGCCCGCCGCTTTGACGCTGCGCCCCAAGTCGGCCTTTGCCCAAGCGTTGAAAGACAACGCAGCCCCAACCGCCCCCAGCCCCGCGCAACTGATGCTGCGCGATGCTGTCTATGCCGCGGTAGGCCGGGTTCTGCCTGCGGCCCTGCGGCTTCAAGCACCCAAATTGCGGGAATATTTCGACAAGCTGGATGACAAGATCTATCAAACCGCGCCCACGGCAGGTTCTTTGCCCGAACCGCCGCAGCTGGAGCTGGCGGATTCGGGTCTGTTGCGGCCTATAGTCGAGGTTTTGGCGATCCGCGCCCCCAATAATGCTTATGCCCCGGACCTGCGCGCCTTCCGCGACATGGTGCGCGCGGCCATGGTGAACCAATCCTACATGGCGGCCGATACCGCCCCGCAGGCGGGGTGACGCCATGCCGATCATCCTGATCTGGAACATGATTGCGGGTCCAAGCGCCCCGCTGGTCAAACGCCTGCTGAACGAGATGAATGTCGCCTCGCTGTCCTTGGAAGCAGGCCTGAAACGCCGCTTTGACGATGCCGAAACGGCTGAACGACTGACCAGCGCCTTCCCGGTGTTTCGCTTTACCGATGAGGCGCTCTCGGCCTTTGTCAGCCGGTCCCAGTTCGGTCTTGCGCTGACCGCACCGCAAACGGGCTGGGGTGAGCGGATGGCGCGCCTGGGGGTCTATTGGAACATCCCCAAAGAGATTGGCCTGCGCGTGCGTGAGACCGAACTGTTGCCAGGCCTGCTGGGAGTAATGCGCAAGGCCGTTGCCGCCATCCGTGGCTCGGTCGAAAAGTTCGAAAAGCCCGACGCCAGGATGTTTGCTCGGGGCGCTGTCTCTGCTGTCGATCTGCTTGGCATGGGGGCGATGACGTTCCGCGCGCTTGGCACCAAGACGGGGCGTGAGGAGATTCTGGCGCGCTTCACCACCGTCAAGAAAAGCGTGGATCAGGCCGGCTCGGCCGGTCAGGGCGTTACCCTGTCTGTGCCGTCTGATCTGCCTTTGGTGGACCAACTGGATGAGTTTGCCCGCTATATCACCGGGGCGATCATACTGGTGCCAGCAATCACCGCCCTCGCCATCGATCTGCTGCCCACCGTGGCAAAGGCCCTGCGCCATCAGTTCATCGAAAAGATGATCGGCATTGAATCGCAGGTGTTTGACATACGCGCCATGCTGTTTGCCAAACTGTCGCACAGTATGGCGGCCTATGCCCAAGCGGCGGTCGGGTTCGCCGATGTCATGCGCAATTATCTGCTGGATCAGCTGGACACCTGGGTCAAATTCAACACCGCTTACATGCTGGGCCTTTATCGCGGCGTGTCCGGCTTTGTCACGCAGCTCAGCACCTTCTTCGATCAGGTCCGCGTTCTGGCAGCGGCCATTGTCGATTTTGGTCACCGGATTCTGGCCATCGACCTGAGCGATCTGATCCACAAGACATTGGTGGCGTTGCAATATCTCTGCGATATGGCCATTCACATGGTCTATGACAAAGATGACAAACCCGCGCGCTATGTGGCTCCGTCTGCCTTTCCGGTCAAAGTGGGGGATATGGTTCTTGGCACTGGCGGCGGCGCTACGGCCCGCAGCGAACTGTCCAAGGGCACCGGGCGGCTTTTGGACCTGCTGAAGGGGTCCTTCACGCTTTTGCTGCTGGGCAACCTCGGCGCGGGCTACAAGGGTGTCAACCTTGAAGGCGTGCTGAAGGGTCTGGACAAGCTCGGGCCTGTTCTGAACACAAAAGTGCTGCCCCAGCAGGATCAGCCCGCGCCCACGCTGTCAACCACGCTGCCCGCCGATCTGATCAAGCTGATCATCGAGCCAGCGGAAAAGGGCGTCAACACTATCGTCACCAACCTGGGAAATGCCGCCAATGCCCTGGTGCATGAAACAACGGGCGGCCTGACCAACATGTTGCAAAGCGTCGCCACCGCTTTTGACGACGCCGGGGACAAGGCGGCGCGGCTGGGTCTGGGCTGGGCCTTTGGTCGTATTGCCAGCGATGCCGATGACATCGCCGCGAAAACCTTTCCACTAGAGGCCGTCGCCAAGGCTCCGCCCGCCATGGGGGCGATTGCCGCGCATTTCGCGGCAGCCATTTCCGGCGGTTTTCGCGCGATGGAGGGGGTGATTGGCGGTTTTCTGGGCTTTGTGATCGAAGAATGGACGGCGCATCTGGCCGCCAATGCCGATACCCCGGTCGAGGTGAACGCCGCCTCGCCCCGCAAACTGATCGCGCGCGCAAGACTTGGCCGCGTGCATTTGCCCCAGATGGTCATGCACCTGCCAGGTCAGCCCCTGACCGAGGCGACCGCCAATCTGGTTGCGCGGCGCTTTGCCACGGAAGTCCGTGCCGCCTATGCGCGCGGCCAATCGCGCCTGTCCGGTTTTCAGGCCACTGCGGCAGCGGGGGGATGACATGAACCCCGATGACATGATGATTGCGGCGCTCGGGCTTTTGCTGACCGAGGTTCGGGTCTCACGCCGGGCCTTGGAAGAGGTGGAGCGTGCCTCGTCACGCTATATGGGCGTCGAATTTGCCAAAGCCTTTACGGCGGGCGCGAATTTCGGCGCGCCGCCGATGTACCAAGGCGCGCTGCGGGTGCATGTCATAAACATCAACGATTTGTCGCCCGGCAACACCATAGCCGATCTGCTGATCGGGCTGTTGGGTGGATTGGGTAGTCTGGTCGGCGGGCTGATCGGTGGGGCGATCGGCGGCACCCTGGCGGCGTATCAACTGCCCAAGATGATCGAGGATCTGCGCAAGATTGCGGCGGATTTCGTCACCATCCTGGACAAACTCGACATCAATCTGAAAAATCGGCCCAAGACGGACGACGCCAAACCAATCACCCAGGCCAGCAGCGGTGAAAGTATCATCGACTCGCTTGGCGGGATTCAGGGCATGGTCAAGGGTCTGACGGCCCTGTTTCTGGCCGGTCAGGGCGGTCCGGCCAATGCCAACAAGGCCGGGCAGATCGCCCCCGAAGTGCTGTCCGAAGCGGGCGAACGCTGGATGGCCATTGTGGCGGGGGTTAATCGCCTGCTGGAACGGCTGACCCATCTGGTCGATGGCCTGATCATTCTGATCCCGCAGCTTGTCGGCGCGATTGCCCTGTTGATCACCCGCTTGCCCGATATCCGGCGCGAGTTGCTGCTGACGTTTCAGTTCATCTTGCGCAACATTCTGGTGCTGCGCGGCGTGATTCTGACGACGCTGTTCGACATGATGGCCTCGGCGGCGCGGCTGGTGGCCAGCGTGGTCGCGGTCATCGGCACCACGCTGGAAGGCATCCTGTCCTCGATCGTCACGGTCATAAGCGCGATCCTGTCCAACGCCTTTGCCGCGCTGACGGTGTTGACGGACGCGCTGACAACAGTGGTCGGCACCCTGCTCAAATGGCTGGTTGAAGGGGTGTTCGCCGCCCTGCGCGACATCGGCAACTTGTCGATCTTTCGCACGATTGACCACCTGATCCGCATCCTTCCCGGCCTTATAGAGCCTATTTTCATGATTACGGTCGCCGCTACTGCAGGGGCCAGCGAACGCTTGCCCGATGATCTGTCGCAGCGGTTGACGAAGGCATTTGACGCGGGCTTCGCCGCCCCCGCTCCGGGGGCTGCCGGTGCTGGCACGCCAAGCGCTGCTGATATCATCGGCAAATTTCCCGATGTCGCGGGTCTTTTGCCCCCACTGCAAGCCACATTGTCTGCCGCCGTCGCTGCCTCAGGCGCGACGATCAGGTCGCAAGCGACCGAGGCTTTCGATCTGGTGAAAGGCTCGGTCAATGCGTTGGCGGGTAAATTCGATGCCGCTCTGGTCCGCGAAACCGACCTGTCGCGTAAAACCCTGGCGGACCGGCGCGGCACAATCACCGCCAATGCCGACAGACTGGCCACAGCCATCACCAAGCCCATCGACGCGACCGGCGCCGCCACCGGGCTAGAGGATATCGCGGCAGCCTATGAAACCTGGCTGACCAGCAAGGGCACGCTCGACACCATCCTTGCCCAAGCCGTAAAACACATCGCACAGGCGCCGCAAACCGCTGACAGCACGGGGCCAATGGACCTGATGCGCGGGCAATTTGACCGGCCACGCGCGTCGATCGAGATTGAACGGGTCGAGATCATCATCGAACCGCCACCGACCCCGCCAGCACCGCCACCGCGTCCGATCGGCGATTTCCCCAGATCCGACGAGGACGTCTGGATGGCCTTTCACCGCCACTCGCTTGAGCTGGAAGAACGCGGATTCCGCATCACAGACCCGTATTCGATGGTTTCCTGAAGGAGAATTGCATGGCTTTGCAGGCACGCGGCATCCTTGCCAACATCTACCAAATCCCTCCGCTGATCTTTCGGTTTCAGTACAACCCGGCTTTGCTGCAGGAAAAGAAGCGTTTCAAATGGCAGCAATCCAACCTGACCGGATCATGGGATTTCGACAAGGCGAAGGCGGCCAAGGGTGGTTTCGCCACGCTGAAAGGGATTTATGAGGATCTCAAGGAAATCGGGCCGCTGTTGACCGGCACCAAGCCCTACGAACCGCTGGACGGCGAACCGCGCAAGTTCTCGCTGGAATTCAAGTTGGACGCTCTGGAACCCGGCCCGCGCGAAACGGGGTCGCATTTTGATGGATCAATCGAGCCTGACCTCGCGGTATTGCGGTCGTTCATGTACCCATCTTGGGACAGTCTGGACATTCTTTCGACTTTGGCCAATGGGCTTTTCGCCCATGATTGGCAATTGCCCTGCTGGAATTCGCCACCGCTGTGCACGCTGGTTTACGGGCCGCTGTCGTTTGACTGCGTGATGGAAGACCTCGACATCAAGATCACCGATTTTCAAGAGAACCTTTCGCCGTCGCGGGCCGAGGTCAAGGTGTCATTGGCCGAGCAAACCTATTCGACGACGCCCTTCACCGATTTCATCATCCGCCGGCTGGCCGCTGGCAAGGCTTTGGGTCAGCCCGATATCTGGCTGGACGTGGCCGCTGCCGCCCCGGCCGTCGCCCCGCTGATCAGCGGTCTGCAAAACGTTTTTAAATAGGTGTCCCATGCCGGTCTCGACACGCTCGCGCTATTTCACCGCCCCGCCGCAATATGTCGACGGCAAGGATGGGCCGACGACCTATCTGCCGATGCGAACCGAGCCGCCCGGACCGGATGGCACGATGGACACGCGGCTGACCGGCGATGACACGCTCGAAAGCCTGGCGCATCGCTACTATGGCAGGTCCGAGGCCTGGTGGTATATCGCGGATGCCAATCCCGCGATTTTTCCGCTCGACTGGCGGCCTGGCATGGGTCTGACACTGCCGCAGGGCAATGGCGTCGGGCGCGTGCTGCGGACAAGGCGGTTCTGACATGGGCGCGCGCACCAATACCTATCTGAAGGTTTGGCTCGGGTCGGCAAAGACCCTGGCGGATGTCTCGGAACAGGTGATCAGCGTCGAAATCAAGGACGAGGATCGCGGCACCGATATTGCCACCGTGACCCTGGGGGATCAGGCCCATGTCAACGCCTCGGCCATTCAGGAGGGCACCGAGGTGCGCATCGAAATGGGGTGGGAGAATGAGCATGCCCTGCTGTTCATCGGCGTCATCCGCAAGGTCGAGGCGACGGCATCCTCGTCCGGGGCGACCACCTCGCAGCTGACTTTCACGGCCTATGACCTGTCAGTGCGGATGCAGGTGCAGCCTGTGACGACCGGTGCCAAGCATGTCGGGACCCTGGAAGATGTGCTGAAGGCCATCGTCGGGCGACAAAAGGTGCCGCTGCCGATCGGCCAGATCACAGTAGGGGCGACCCGCACCTGGACGGAAGGGGACCCTTTGTTGCAAGGCACCCGCACCGATTGGGAACTGATCCAGGACCTTGCCGGAACCTACCGTGCCCGCGCCTTTGTCGAAGTCAACTCTGAGCCCAAGGACAGCAAAGAAGATCTGACCGCCGGAGGTGTGGCGCGGTTCTACTTCCTGTCCGAAGAGTCGATTTTGGCACAAAAGCCTTGGGGAACCATGCATTACTGCCGTGGATCAGGGCCGCTGATCGAGTTCAAGTTCACCCGCATCGGGCCGGGGGCTGCTGCCTCGGCCACTGTGGTCACGATGGATCAGAAAAAGGGTGACGTAGTCAGTCAATCGGGGCTGCCGCACGCGCCCGATGCGCCCTCGGCCCTGTCATCCAACTCGGTCGAGGGGCTGAAATCGGCGATGGGTTCCGGCAAGGCCGATGCCGCCAGCGCCGCCATCGACCATGCCAACGCGCAGCCCGACCGACCAGCAACCACCCGCCCCGTCGTCACCATGCCCGGCAAGCCCTCGGACCCGGCCAATGCTGCCAATGACATCACCCGCGATCAGACGCGGCTTTTGGGTTTGTTTGGTCGGGGCCAGGCCGTGGGAACCGTGCAACTGCGCGCCAAAGGCTCGGTCGAGATTGTCGGCCTCGCCAATGACGCCTCGGGCAACTGGTATCTGAAACGGGTGGTGCATGTCTTTGAAAAGGCGGCACCGCAAGGCACCACTCAAAACACCTTTCGCAGCCAGTTCGAGGTGACCCGATGACGATTTCATCAGCCGGAGGTCACCATGCTCAGTTCCAGTGACGCGCTGCGCCACGCCGCGAAATTCTACGGTAAATATGCCGGACTGGTGGTCGAAAACCCCAATGCCACGGATGAAACCAAAAAGGCCGACGGGCGTGGTTGGGTTCTGGTCGCTGTGCCGTCGATCTATGGCGAAGGCATTGCCGTTCGGGCCAGGCCCTGTCTGCCCTATGGCCATTTCTACCTGCCGCCGCCCGGCACCAAGGTGTGGGTCGAGTTTGAGGCAGGCGACACGGGCTACCCGATCTGGGCCGGGGTCTGGTATCCCGATGAAACCGCGCCCGAGGAAACACGGACCACGCCCTTGACCGAGCGCGTCATCCAGACGCCCTTTGGCCATACCCTGCACCTGTCCGACAACAAGGACGAGGAAAAGATCACCTTGCGCCACGGCAAGAATGCCTTCCTGTCCCTGACCAAGGATGGCTCGGCCCTGCTGTCCAACAACACGGGCGCGAACCTGTTTCTGGATGCCGATGGCAAGGCCGCGACGCTGCAAAACGCGGCGGGTCATCTGATCACGATGGGCGAAGATGCGATCCTGATTGCCGGCAAAGACGGCGCGGTGATCGAGATAAAGGGCGATACAGTGACGATTCTGGCCGCCAAGGTGAACCTGTCCGGAACTTCGGTCGCCTTGGGTGCGGGGGCGATGGAGCCTACAATCATGGGCACACAGTTCAAGATCCTGTGGACCTTGCTGATGACCCATATCCACCCCACCGCCATGGGGCCGACTGGCCCCTCGCCGATGATCGCGCCGCTGATTGATGGCGTTCATCTTAGCAGCTCCGTGGTGGTGAAATGACCCAGCGCGCATCAGTTCAGAACAGAGGGCACCATGGCGTCACGTTGCTGCTTTCCACCCATGCCAAGCCTGACCTTGCCGACGCCCGCCCTGCCCGGCGTTCCGAGCCTGCCCGGATTGCCGTCGTTGCCCGCGCTGCCAAGATTGCCCAACCTGCCCGGCATTGCCTTGCCCGCCTTGCCCAGCCTCAGCCTGCCGATGCCCGCAATCCCCGGCGTGCCTGCTCCGCCGCCGCTGCCATCCTTGCCAGCCCTGCCCAAACTGCCCGACCTGCCGGGCATCGCTTTGCCATCGCTGCCCAGTCTCAGCCTGCCCTTGCCTGCCTTGCCGGGCCTGCCTGCTGTGCCGCCGTTGCCCCAACTGCCCGCGCTTCCACCGCCACCGCCTTGCCCCATCGACTGACCAGCGGAGGATGCCATGGCGCTGGATAAACCCGGATTGGTCACCGCGTTGACCGCAGCCTTCGCCAAGGGGTTGAATGACCCCGCCTGGACGCAGGCCGATGCGGCGCAGGCCCTCGCCGATGCGATCGACGCCTTCGTGCGTGGCGGAGTTGTCAGCGGAATGACCATGACGGTCAAGGATATCAATAACATCAATGATATTGGACATGGCGCCCAAGATGCGCCGGTAGGTTTGACATGAGCGCGATTTGCGGCCCCGCGATTCCATTTGCCATCGACCCTGCAACCGGCGGGATCAAACAACGCTCCGGGCGCGACAAACTGGCGCAGAATGTCCGGCTGATCCTGTCCACACGGTTGGGCGAGCGTCCGCTGAAGCGGGATTTCGGCACCCAGTTGCGCGCCCTGCTGCAAGAGCCGAACGATGGCAGTCTTGGTGCCCTTCTGGTGCGGCAAGTGCGCGAGGCTTTGGTGCAGACCGAGCCGCGCGTCGTGGTGACCGACATCACCTTTCACGGCGAAGGCCCCAATCTGATGCTGGAACTGACCTGGCTTGCAGCGGGCAACCCTCAGCCCGACCGGCTTTCCGTGCCGCTAGGAGGATTGTGATGGCCGTTCCTGCCCCGCGTCCGCAGATCGATTATACTGACAAGGATTTCGACGCCCTGCGCCGCGCCCTGCTTGATTTTGCGACCCTGCGCTTGCCGGAATGGACTGACCGCAATCCCGCAGATTTCGGGTCGCTGATGGTCGATCTGTTTGCGTATATGGGCGATGTGGTGCTGTATTATCAGGACCGGCTGGCCAATGAATCCTTTCTCGGCACCGCACATGAACGGTCGTCCGTGCTCGGCCATCTGCGCCTGATCGGGTATGAGATGGGGCCGGCCCGTCCGGCCTCGGCTGAGTTGGACCTGACCTTTACCGCTGGCCTGATCTCGGTCACCATCCCAACTGGATCCAGATTTCGCGCCAATGCGGGCGGCAATGTCCAGGTGTTTGAATACCGCGAGCCCGCGCTGACCATCACCTTTGCTTCGGATCTGATCGAAACCCTGCCGTCCGGGCGGCAGGTTTACCGAGGTTTGCCGGTGGTGCAGGGCGAAACACGCGGGCCGGTGGTCATCGGCGGCTCGACTGGCGAGCCGAACCAAAGCTTTGCCCTGGTCGCAGGCCCCGTTCAGGCCGAAACGCTGGAGGTTGACGTGAATGAAGGTGCCGGATGGGTGTCCTGGGATCGGCGCGACAGCCTTTTGTATGACATCGGGCCGGATGGGCGGCTTCGGCTGTCCTCGCCCGGTGACCGGGTTTACCGGCTTGATCTGGATTCTGCAGGTGGTGCCAGCGTTCGCTTTGGCGGCGACGGCCGCTTTGGCCGTATGCCGGCCATCGGCGTCAACAACATCCGCGCCCGCTATTTTGCTGGTGGCGGCGCCCAAGGCAATGTCCCCGCCGGAACGATTATCGACCCTGTAACGGCGATTTCCAACCTGTATCAGGTCACGAACCCTGTTGCAGCGTCGGGTGGTACTGATGCCGAAACGGCGGAGGATGCGGCCCTGCTCGGGCCCGGCGCGTTTCGGGCCCGCGAAAGGGCGGTGACGGTCGAGGATCATGCCGCCATGGCCTTTCTCGCGGGTGGTGTCGCCAAAGCACGGGCACGTGCCGCCACCTGGAACCAGATAGACGTTTATGTGGCCCCGGCTGGCCCGGTCTTTGCGCCAGTCTCGGAAAGCCTGAGGCGCCGCCTTCTGGCGTTTTTCGAGGACCGCCGTATGGCAGGTGCAGCCGTGCGTATCTTGTCCGGCCGGGCTGCTGTGATCGATCTGGCCGCCGAGATCGCCTACGACCAACGCTACCGCGCCGATGCGGTGCGCCAGGCTGTCCAAGATGCTGCGGCGGCGGTGCTGGGCTATGCGGCGGTCGCGTTCGGCCAGCCGGTTTACCTTGGCGCGCTGCATGATGCGATGTTGCGGGTCGAAGGGGTGCGCAGTGCCTCGATCCGGCGCTTTCGTCGGGCGGGGGCGGCAGGCGAGGCCGGGATCGAGGCGGCACTTCAGGCCGCAGGTCTGCCCGCCCTCGCCCAACTGCCCGACGTCCTGCGCGCAGCCTTGGCGGGCGAGATCGAGGCTGACGGACGCATCGACCTTGATTTTGATGAAATCCCGGTCGCGGGCGGCATCACCTTGACGCTCGTGGTGGCGCCATCATGAAATTCACCGGGCTTTTCGCCACCTCTGACCTGATGGGCCGCCGCGTCCGCCTTGGCTGGGGCTGGGTGCTGGACCCCTTGGAAAGCGTGGCGCAACTGCCCGATGTGGTGCTGCGCCGCAAGGAGCGCGACTTTGCCTTTCCGCCGCTGGTGGTGGGTGATCCGTTCCTGATCCTCGACAGCGCGGTCTTTCCTCCAGCCCCAATCCCCAATGTCCTGACCGTCACCGATCTGCCCGACCGCAGTGCCGTCGCCGCTGGCCTGTCCGCCCGCAGCGTTGAAATCTCACTCGCGCGGGTGGCTCAGGGCAGCCCGTTGGAGTATCTGCGCCACAGCCAGACCATCTGGCGCGATACCTCTGGCCGACCCGTGCGGGTCGAGGTGCTGCTGCTGGATGCGCGTGGTCTGCGACCCGGCGTGTTGCAATATTACGAACTGGACGACGGCACGGCGCCCGGCCCCGAAGATATCGGCCAATATCGGGCGATTGCCCGCGCGGGTGAGGTTTGGGGCCTGAACCGCAAACTGTGGGACATGCTGCCCGAGATTTACAAGGGCGGTGATGCCACGCCGATGCCCCTGACCGCGACAATTCCCGGCATCCCCGAGGCTGGCAGGGCCGGGGGGCAACTGAAACGCTTCATCGACACATTCGGCATGGGCCTCGACACCCTGCGTAACGGTGCCGAAGGCCTGCGCCGTCTGCGAGATGTCGAAACCACGCAACCCGATGCCCTTGCCGCCCTTGGTCAGCACATCGGCTGGGATGTGGCTCCGGCCCTGCCCATCGAGCAAAGCCGGAATGAGGTGGAAACCGCGACGCGCCTCTTTGCTGTGGGCGGTACGGTGCAGGCGATGCGTGCGCTTGTCACCCATCAGACCGGCTGGCGGGCGCAAGCTGCCGAAATGGCCCAGTCGCTGCTGCGCGCCGGGGTCCCGGGTGAGGGGCATCTGCGCTTTTCGGTCGAACGCCCCATCAGCCCGGGCCTGTTCACCGGCGGTCTTGATGCCTCGGCCCTGTTCGGTTTTCCGCCGGGAACAGCCGTTGGCGGCATCAGCCTGCCCGCGAGCCTGATTGCAGGCATAGCCGGGCCCTATGCCCTGCAGCCGGGGTTGGAGCTGACCCTGACGATCGATGGCGCAGCACCCGCGCGGATTGTCTTCGGGCCGGATGATTTTACCGACATGGCGCAGGCTAGCGCTGCCGAAGTGGCTGTGGTTCTGCAACGGCATTTCGACACTGTTTCGGCCCGATCTCAGGCCGGTGCCTTGGTGATCGAAACCCTTCTCGACACGTCCGATGCCAGTTTGCAGGTCAACGTGCCGCGCGAAAGCCTGTTGGCCCTGTCCGAGGCGAAAGACGGGCGCATCGCCGCTGTGGCCGATGGCGCGCAGCTGCGGCTGTTCTACAGCCAACGCGAAGAACGGCCTGCACCGGGCGGTGGCCTGCGGGTCCTGACCCGCGCAACGACCAAGGCCTGGGGCTTTGGTGAATGGCGTGACGCCCGCGCCTTGCCCGGCTGGGCCGATGGCGCGCCCGAGGTTGGCTTGGCGATGCTGCCGACAGAAATTGCCCTGACCTTTGCACCTGATGGCCAGCACTTGCTTTTGGCGCGTGGGGTCGGGCGGGCTCCCGCTCCGGCGATCCTGTCAACGCCGGGGGCAGGGCCGTTCCAGTTGTTGTCCGGTCAGAAACTGACGCTGGTGACCGAGGCAGGGGCCGAGACTTTTCTGGTCAACCCCGCCGACTATGTGAACCCCGCCTTGGCAACATCGGCCGAAATCGCGGCGGCGATGAACGTTCAACTGGCCAATGTCGTGGCCTCGGTCCTGCCGGGTGGTGTTCTGCGCCTGACCACTGTGGCCGTGGGGGACCGCGCGCAGCTTTGGATCGATCTGGGCAATTCCAACATTGCCCGCAGGCTGGGACTGGCGGCACGTGATTTGCAGGCGCAGGGTGGCTGGGATGATGCGATCGACTGGGCAGACCCCGAACCTGGCCCGTGCGTTGCAGGCCCGCTGCGGGATGTGACGGCAGCGGTTGGTGCAACCGGGCTTGTTCTTGGTTGGGCTGAACATCAGGCCGAGGCGTGGCAAGTCCGCACGGCCCGTTGGCAAAACCTGGTCACGCTGGCAACGCCGAATGGTGTCGCCCAAGGCGTGCCGGGTGGTCTGTGGACGGTCTGGACCCTGGCGGACGGCCTGCCATCTTCCAACATCCGCGCTGTCGTGACCGATGCACGCGGCGTTCTGGCGGCGGCGACAGATGCGGGTCTTGGCTTGCGTCCCGAGGGGGCGGCCTGGGCCGCGGTCACGATGCTCGGCGGTTTGCCCTCGAACGATCTGCGCGCCTTGGCTCTGTTGCCCGATGGACGGCTGGTCATTGCGACCGCTGCGGGGCTGGCCGAGATAGACCTGGCAGGCGCTGTGACAGTGACAACTTCGTCTCTGACTGGCCTGATAGACAATGATTTACGCACGCTTTTCGCCACCGCTGCGGGCGATCTGCTGATCGGATCAGCGGGTGGACTGTCGCGGCGCGACAGGTTCGGGCAGTGGTCCCGCTGGACCGTGGCTGATGGTATTCCGCCGGGCGCTGTTCAATGTCTGGCCGAGGCCAAGGGTGTCATCTGGCTTGGCACCGCCCTCGGATTCAGTCAATGGTCGGGCGGAACTTGGCAAGTCGTGGCGGGTTTGCCGTCAACCGATGTCAGGTCCATTACCCTGTCCGGTGACGGTATGCTGATTGCAGCCACGGCAGCCGGCATCGCGCAGCGCGCAGCAACTGCCCGGGCTTGGACGAAAACATCGCCCGCCGAGGGCCTGCCAATGGCGGATTGCCGGGCCGTCGTACTTGGCCCCGGCAACCGCCTTCTGGCCAGCGGTCCAGCTGGACTTGCGGTATCCGGCCCCCAAGGGGCTGCGCCTTGGGCCTTGTTGGGGACAGCTGACGGTCTGCCTGCAGGCGGTGGCTTCGGCCTAGATGGACCCTGGTCTGTGGCCTTTATCGCAGCCGCGCCGACCGGCGGCGCAAAGACGCCACATCTGGCGCGAATGACCTCGGGCGAGGTTTGGCTGACCTACAGCGCGCGCGCCACTGCTGTCGCCGCCGACCGCGACCCCTGGACCCTGCGCCTGCGCCGCTTTGTCCCTGCTGCGTCACAATGGCAGGCCGAACAGACCCTGACCGCAAACCTTGCCCCCGGATCAACCGACACCGCCCCGATGCTGCTGCCGACGCCCTTGGGCACCGCGCGCCTGTTCTTTGCCACCGACCGCAGCGGCGGGCAGGGCCTGGCCGAACTGAACGTCGCAGCCAACGGCGTCGCTGGCGCCCCAACCCCGTTTCCCCTCGACAGCGCCGAGGCGGGTTGGCCCGTCGCAGTGACCAGAACTGGCGGCGAGGTCTGGCTGTGGCATCGTGGCGACCGGCCCTTCTCGCGGTCGCAGGTGGCGACTTTGGCTGCAAACGGCCAACTGCTGCGACCCAGCCTGCGCTTTGCGGATGCAGCGACATTCCACTCGCCCGCCGGTCTGCGCAGCCCGGTGCTGGCGCATCTGCCGCGCCACGCCTTGCGTCAGCATCTTGGCGACCCCATGGCCTACACGCCCGACCAGCCCGATATCGGCGGTGGTGCGCCTGGCGATCCGGCGCCGCTGAACACAAGGCGCACGCTGGTCCTGCATCTTGGCCTCGCCCCCTATGGCCTGCCGCCGACGACCGAGCGGTTGCAGCGGCTGATCCAACTGCTGAACCGCTTCAAGCCGATCAACATCCGTCTGCGCCTGCTGATCAGACCCGAGCCGCTGGTCGAGATCGTCTATGGCGCGGGCTTTGATATTGGCGAGCGTTGGGCCGACGATCTGCCCGCCATCGAGGCGATCGGTGCGGTGGGTGAGGCGTTCGGCGTCCGCTATCCGGGCCTCGCCGTGCTTCTGGCGCATGACCTTGCGTCGCGCAGCATCGCCTTCGCCGACTCCGCCACGTTCCGCCGCCGCACTTGGTTTCCCGACCTGATCTGAGGTGACATGATGCCCCTGCCACAGTTGACCGAATATCCGTCCCAAGACTTGCGTGGCCTGTGGCGTGATGTGCTGCGCGACGCGCAGGGCCGCGTCCTGCAAGGCGAGGTGCGTGACAACGCGATCGTCACCGATTTTCGCCGCGCACTTGCGGTCTTTGCTGCCGGGCAGGGCGGTTCTGGGATCGAAGGGCTGTGGTTTGGTCGCGGCGATCCGACTTGGGATGTCAACGGAACGCCCCCCGCCACCCCGGCGCAGGTCGCTCTGGTTGATCCCAACCCGTTCTTTCTGGCCATAGCTGCGATGCAGATCGATTTTGTCGATGACCTGGGCGCGGTCGTGGCCCTGCCCACCCGCCGCGTTCAGATCGTGGCCACCTTGGCTCCCGGCAGCCCGCCTTGGCCCGACGCCAACCACCCGGCCCTGTCGCTGCGCGAATTCGGGCTTGCAAGCCATATCGGCGCGGGTCCGGTGCTGCTTAACTACGTCACCCACCCCGTCATCAACAAGGATGCCGCAAGCTCGCTCGAACGGACGATCTGGCTGGTGTTTTAACCCCGAGGAGAAGCGCAATGGCTATCATCACTCCTTCGACGTTTGACCCGCTGCGCCGCTTCGTGGCTGTCAGGCTGCAACAAGGCGTGCCCATCGTCGATGCCGACTGGAACGAGATGGACGATATACGCCGCTTTGACCTGCGCGCCAACCGTCGCTGGTTTCTGGGCGACGGTGTGCCAAATGGGGCTGACGCCTTCCGTCTTGCGCCGCGCGCCGTACCGCTGGCCAACGACTGTGACATCCTGATGGGCGTGCCAGTCGCACCTGTTGGCACATCGAACCTTGTGTCAGGTCTGCGCTATGCCGGGCGCTGTCTGGTGGACGGGATGGAGGCGCTGATTGACGCCGACACCACGTTTCGCGGCCAAGAGCTGCATGTGTCCACCCCCGGCTCGGCCGCCAAAGCCGTGTTGCGCGGTGTGCCGGTGATTGCTGAGATCCCCATGCTGAATGGCGCAGTGTGCCTGTATATCGACATGTGGGAACGGCTGATCCGCACCGACGAAATGCCAACCCTGGTGTTTGCCGATCTCGGCACCGAAAGCTGTGCGCGGATCAAGGTTGAATGGGTCGTCCGGGCCAGAACAGGCTCTGTCGTACCTCAATCCGGCGATGCCGACTTTATTGCCGGCCATGTCTATTACGGCCTTGCCGCGTTGACGCGGGTTGCCGCTGATCCGGTGATCTATCCCGGTCAGATACAGGACCTGCGCGAACAAGGCATGCTGGTTCCGCCTGCCAATCTGATCCGTGATCTGTTCGACACCGATCCCATTGCCTATCGCCGGGGTCAGGGTCGGCCCGTTCTGCCGCTGCGGACCGTGATGAATGCGCTGCTGCGCGGTGAATTGCCCTCGACCCCCGATCAGGTGATCGCACCGGACCCCGCCAATGACTTTTCAACCCGCACCATCCTGGCCTCGGGCAGTGATATGGTCCTGGCGTTTCACTCCAACCGCGTGGCGGGCACCAGCAAGGTCTTTGTGACCTCGTGGAAAGATGCCCTGCCCGCCAGTGCCGCCGCACCCCCCTTGCAGGTTACGGTGCAAGACGCCGCGACGCCCGCCCTTGTGATGCTGCCGACCCTGCCGTTTCCGCAGCCACTGCTGGTCTATACAACCCAAAACGACATCCGCTTTCGCCGTGCAGCCTCGCTCGGCGGGCTTGCCGCCGCACCCGAGACGCCGGTGGCTGCGACGGCGGATGTCGAATCCCACCCCCTTGCGCTGTTGACCGGCCAGACTGTCACCTTCTTGTGGCACCGCAACGGTCCCGCCATTGATGACACCATCCGCTATCGGCGCAGGCTTTATGACGCGACCTGGGCCGAGGCGGCTGCGGTCTGGCTGGACCTTGAAACCGTCAACCTGTCCGTCAAACAACCCGCGCTGACGCAATTGGAGCCTTGGGCCTTTCACGCGGCCCCGGATGCAGCGGGTCGGATTTTCACCGCCTTCCGCACCATGACGGATAATATCGCCGTCGTCCGTCTGACCCCGGCGACGGGTGCGTCGGAAAACTGGGTGAATATGGAACTTGACAGCGCTACGGCAGATCAAGAGCCGTTCGTGTTGATCGACGGTGCGACCCGTGTCCGGGTGTTCTTTCGCGCCACGGCGGGCATCTTTATGGCGGTTCATGATGTTGTCGCCAATACTTGGGGGCCGGTGAGCCTGGTGCCCGGCACAGGGGATGGCCCGGCTTCGTCAAACATGCGACCCGCAGCCTTGATTGATGCGGATGGCGGAATATGGCTGTTCTGGGCCAAAACTTCGATCGGGCCCAAGACCGATATCTGGACCGTCTATCAAAATCCCTCAACCCTCAGTTGGGGTGCGCCACGTCAGGTGTCAGGCTCGCCCGGCACCAATGACTTTCCGGTGGCGTTTCCAAAGGACGGGGCGCTGCGGTTGCATTTCCGCTCCAACCGCTCGGGCACGTTCGATCTGTTCTTCAAAACGCTCGTCACAAAAATCTGAAAGGGGGAAACCATGGCTAATCCGACGATAGTAACCTCTGGCGCGGGGGCAAGCACGACCTACACCGTCACAGGATCCAGTTTCGTGGCCATCGACATTGCCTTGGCTGATCTTGATGCAGGCGAGGCTCAAGTGATCGTGACCGCCCCTATGGGTGCAGTCATCATGGCGCTGCGCAGCCCGGCCAACTGGACGGCGCCAGGTATTGCCCTGCTGACTGGCGGAGCATGGGCCGGGCCGCAAGCCTTGGGCAACTGGAATGTCACGATCATGCCCGGCGCAGCGGCGACCGATCCGGCCACGGTCAAGTTCGACGCACAGATCGCAGGCGTTGTGCAACGGCTGCGGCTGATCTGCACCGCGCTAGGCGGACCCCTGACGGTCGAGCCCGCTGCAGGCAACATCGTCATCGACCGCGTCTTGGCGGCCCCTGCGATCCTGAACACTCAGGTTCTAAATCCACCCTTGCCTGTGCGCGAACATGATGCCGTCACCTTGTCGGCCAGCGTCCAGCACAGCAAGGTTGACAACCCGATGCCCGCAATGGCGCTGTCCGGCCTGCCGCCATTGCTGTCTTTCTGGGCAACCGACCTGACCAATCCGGCGGCCCTACCCTCCTTCATGCCAAGCGGTTCCAGCGCCGCGTTTACGGCTCCTGCCGTCTATGCCCCGACCACGTTGAAATTCAATCTGGCCGCAGTCCTCGATCTGGCGGCGAATGGCACGATCGAGATGGGCGATCCGGTGACCACCGCCAGCCTGTCCCTCACGGTAGAGCAGGTGACCTATGGCATGGTCCTTGTCCTGGACCGTTCCGGCAGCATGGGTGAGGCATTGGGCGGCGGCATGAGCAAGTGGACCGCCGCTGTCCGCGCCGCCCATGCCTGGGCCGATCTGTTCCGCGCCTTCCGGCCCGGCGGCAATCATCTGGCCGGGGTCGTGACATTTCAAAGCGACAGTGGTGCCTGGACATTGACCCCCGACAGCCAGATCACCTTCCGCGATCCGTCCAGCGGCAATCCGGTTGTCGCCGACCCGTTGAAACCGCTTGCAGGCTTCGGCGATGTTGCGAAATGGAACCTCGGCTCGGACGCCACCGCAACCCCCATCGGCGATGGACTGGTCAAAGCCTGGACATCCATCGGCGCCAAACTGTCGCCCGGCAACAAGGCCGCCGTCGTTCTGATGACAGATGGTTACGAAAACTCGGGCGCCGTGACCATTGCTGCCACCAAAGGCAGTGCGGTTCAGACCTTTGCCACGGCCCGCACCACCTCACTGAATGCCGGCAACACCTATATCGGCAATCGCCTGTATACACTGGCCCTCGGGACACAGGTCGACGACACCCGTCTGCATGTGCTGGGCGAAGGCTTTTACCGCCAGATCACAAACTCGGTGAACGAGGTTGGCCCCGCCTTTGCCGAAATGCTGGGACATTCCTTGCAGGCCGATCCTGTGATGGCCGGGCCGCCGATGGCCGCCGATCCCGAGGCTCCGGCTCAGGCGCTCTATTACAAGGTCTCCTCGGGTGAGCGGGTTCTTGCGCTGTTGGTGCAATGGGCCGACAACACCCACGCCCTGCGCGTCGGCTACCGCCCGCAAGGTTCGGTCGATCCGTTCATCCTGGCCGCCCCCACCCCCAACAAGGTGACGGTGACCCTGCGTGAGTCTCATGGGCTGATGCGGGTCGATCTGGCGGCCCTGCTCGGTGACGGTGCGCCTGCCACCGAATGGCGGCTTCAGGATGTGGTCGGTGTCACGCCCCAAACCGGGCTGGTCGACCGTGCTATCGTGATGGTCGACCTTGTCACCAAGGTCGATGTCGGCTTTTCCAAACCGCAATTCTATGTCGGCGAGCCCATTGGCCTTGAAACCCGGATCGCTTGCGGTGGTGCGGCCGTGACGGGGGCGACGGTGCTGATTGACAGCGCAAGGCCGGGCGAAAGCCTTGGCACCTATCTGACACTCAACGCCCGCAGATATAAAGACCTGAACGATGACATTCCACGTCCGAAATCAGATGCCGCCAAAAACAAGGGTCTGATGGTCAAAACCCTGTTTGATATGGACGGCCTGCAAGACTTGCCGATCGTGCGGGCATCTGGTCTGGCGCTGAAAGATGACGGCGCTCATGCCGATGGTTCGGCGGGCGATGGGTTTTATGCCAACACTTTCGCCGCCACCGAGACCGAGGGCACCTATACGTTCCGCTTCCGGGTCGAGGGCAGTCTGGCCGATGGCAGCCAGTTTGCCCGGGTGTTTGAACGCTCTGTGTGGGTCGGCCTGCGTCCGGATCCGGCGCAGCTGAATGCGATCTGGCAGCAGATCGGTCAGGGCAACGGCTCCACCTATCGCAGCAGTTTCACCTTCAAACCGATGTATGGCACGCAATATCTGGGGCCGTTCCAGACCGACGCCATCCAGCTGAAAATCAGCGGTGGCACGTTTGATGGCGATCTGGTGGACCTGATCGACGGCAGCTATACGATAAACGTGCTGCATCAGTCCAAGGACATGCCGACAGTTTCGGTCAACATCTGGGGACAGGACATGGCCCCAAGCGCGCCCTCCCCCACCATCGCCCCTTTGGGCACGAATTGCTGGCAGCTTTGGCTTTCGGCAATCCGCTGCACCCTGATCGGCCTGCGAAAGCTGTTTACCGGCAAATAGGCGTCCTAAACGGAAAAAGCCCCGCAGCCTTTTGGGGTTGCAAGGCTTTTTCGGCAATCTGGTGCCCGGAAGTGGCATCGTATTATCCTATATGTGCAAGTTGACCTGCCCCCCAGTCGTCCCTTTGTCATAACGAGAGTCTGCTGGTTTGATAATCGTCGATTTTGGGTGGCGCAAGCGCGCAGGACGCAGAACTTTCAAATTGCTCAAGCGTCCGGCGCGCTTGCGCGGGGGTTGGCCAAAGCAGCCATGTTCAGCACTGGCATCGACGGCTTTTCACAGGCCGGCTTGCTGCGTGCCTACGCAAGGTAGCTTCGTCTGCTTGACGCAGTTGGCCGGATCGCCGGACGACACCGGAGAAATACACATCCGCTGTCAGTCGAATCTCACACTTCAGGGCAAGAAACTACGCGCAACGCGTTGTGTCTCGGATTTTAGGGCAACCCGACACGAGCCCAGGTCGGCAAGCCTTCGAGCTTGAAAACACTTGAAATTTTCTTGGGATAGAATCTGTTGACGGGTTCTTGC
>JBBRBJ010000042.1:0-28537 GCA_038205925.1 Rhodobacterales bacterium
CATCTTTGATGCCGCCCGGCCTCTCCTCTCTCTATTGAAGGGTCAGCTCCGGGTAGAAATCAACAGTCCGGGGCGATGCACAGGCCATTACAGCAGCGATCCGTTCGAGAGAGCGGGTCGTTCAGGATCAACAGGTGTTTCGCGCGGATTTCACTTCCTCAGCCGACCGGGCCGGGTTCATGCGCGGGTGCGTTTCCTCGCCCCACCACCAGGGCTTCGTCGCAGTCGCCCAGCTAGGTCAGCCTATTGTCAGCGATCCGGTAAGCCCGGCGACGACCTGTGCGGCGGCCACGGCGCCGGCGATGCGGGTGACCGCCTGCAATGCGCTGTCCTTCGCCAGCAGGGTAAGAAGGCCGTTCTCCCACCAGGCTTCAAGGGGATCGGCCACCGAGTGTCCGTGAACGATTCTGCGCTTTGAGGGCGGTGTCGGGTCGGTCATGCGGTAGACCAAGAGGCTAACATTAACTAACATTCAAACCGGGCGCTTCGCTGATCGCACCCCGCATGGCGCCGCTATTGCATGGATATCAAGGACCTGAAGATGACCACCCCCTGTATTATATGCGTCGCCATCACCGGCAGCCTGCCGACCAAGGCGAACAACCCTGCTGTGCCGATCACCGTGGCCGAACAGGTTGAAAGCACGCACGCCGCCTTCGAGGCCGGAGCCTCTGTCGCGCATTGTCACGTGCGTGATGACGAGGGCAAACCTACCAGCGACCCCGAACGTTTCGCGCGGCTCAAAGAGGGTCTGGAGACGCATTGCCCCGGTTTGATCATCCAGCTTTCCACGGGCGGTCGGTCCGGGGCGGGGCAGGCGCGCGGGGGTATGTTGCCGCTGCGGCCCGATATGGCCAGTCTGTCGGTAGGGTCGAACAACTTTCCCACCCGCGTTTATGAGAACCCGCCCGATCTGGTCGACTGGCTGGCATCCGAGATGCTGACCCATGGTGTGAAGCCCGAGGTCGAAGCCTTTGATCTGTCGCACATCCTGAAGGCGCATCAAATGTGGAAGGCGGGCCAGATAAAGGGCACGCCCTATGTGCAGTTCGTGATGGGCGTCAAGAATGCGATGCCCGCCGACCCTGATGTCTTCGATTACTACATCCACACCGTAAAGCGTCTGTTCGGCGAAGATGCACCATGGTGTGCCGCGGGCATCGGGCCTTCCCAGATCGTGCTGAACGAGTGGTCGGTGTCAAAGGGCGGCCATGCGAGGACGGGGTTGGAGGACAACGTGCGCCTTGACCGCGACAGTCTGGCCCCGTCGAACGCGGCGCTTGTGGCGCGCGTCGTGGACCTTTGCGCCAAATACGACCGCCACGTGGCCAGTTGGCAAACCGCCCGAGACATCCTTGGGCTGCCGCTGACACAGCACGCAATCGCATAGGGGAAGCTATTATCCCGTGCGGCGATTGGCGCTGCGCCTCAGCGCAGTTCCAAAAGCCCGCCGTCGACGGGTATGATCTGACCGGTCATCCAGGATGACTGTTCCGTCGCCAAAAACAGCACCACCTCGGCAATTTCGGGCGCTGTGCCCCAGCGTGAGATGGGATAGCGCCCGATGACCTGATTCAGCAGCGTCTGAAATTCTGCCTCATCCGCCGCGCGGGCGCGGAACTGAGATTCCGACAGGGGGGTGCGCACTGCGCCGGGGGCTACGGCGTTTACCCTAACGCCGCGCGCGGCATAATCGGCGGCAAGCTGGCGCGTGAGGGCCACCACCGCCCCCTTTGCAGCGGAATAGGCAGCGACTCCCTTCATCCCCGACAGCCCGACTGTCGAGGCCGTAAACACCAGCGTGCCACCCTGCACCAGCAACGACGGCATCACCGCGCGGGCCGTCAGGAAGGCCCCTGTGGCGTTGATCCGCATCGCGCGGTTCCAGTCGTCAAGCGATACCGACAACAGGTCGCCCTCGATCATTGCGCCTGCATTGGCGACGCCGATGTCGATCCGCCCTGTCCAGTCAAGCGCCCGGGCGGCCATGTCGGCAACCGACGCCTCATCGGTGATGTCGGTGGGTACGTCCAGCGCACGGTGACCAGCTGCCGTCAGCTCTGCCACAACCGCAGTCAAGGCGGCCTCGTTCAGGTCAGCGCAGACCACCGCCATGCCTTCGTCCGCAAACCGCTTGGCGATGGCCCGGCCAATGCCGGAACCGGCACCTGTCACGATGGCGGTTTTTGTCATGTCGGATCGGACGCAAAGATCTGCGGATACATGACCCGCATCGCAGCGTCGTCCAGTTCCAGCTTGAATGCGTGCCTGTCCTTGAGGCCAAGCGCGCGCTTTCCGGCAGGGCGGGCGTCGATTTCTGCCATCAGGCGCATGACGTGAGGAAACTCGGCAACAGCATCGTCACCAAGCGCATAGTAGATGCGCGTGGCCCATCCCCAGACAGCCATATCCACAATCGTATAACGCTCGCCCAGCATATAGGGGGCCTGCGCCAGCCGGTCGTCGATGATCCGCCAGTGGCGCCGCGCCTCATAGTAATAACGTTTGCGGGGATAGGTGGTATCGCCGGGCGCCACATGGCGGAAATGAACCGCTTGTCCGGTGAAAGGACCGACGCCAGACGCGACAAACATCAGCCATGACAGCAAGGCCCCGCGCGCGGCCGGGGTGTTTTCGGGCAGGAATTTTCCCGTCTTCTCGGCCAGATACAACAAAATCGCATTGCTGTCGAAAACCACCGCATCGCCATCGACAATGACGGGCACCTTGCCGTTGGGGTTGATGGCCAGAAAGGCAGGCTCATGCTGCTGGCCACGCCGTGTATCGACCGGCACCGCCTCATATGGCAAACCGGACTCTTCCAGAAAAAGTCCGACTTTCAGCGGGTTGGGGGCACCGTTATAGTAAAATTTCAGCATCTTGCGTCCTTTCAGGGGGGTTCAAAGCCCGCCGATACAGGTGTATTTGGTGTCCAGATAGTCGTCGATGCCCTGCCAGCTTCCCTCTTTGCCAAGACCGGATTCCTTCAGCCCGCCAAACGGCGCCTCGGGCGAGACGATCATCACTTCGTTGATTCCGATCAGCCCGTATTCAAGCCGCGATTGCAGGCGGAACATGCGCGCCAGTCCTTGTGTATAAGCATAGGCGGCAAGGCCATAGTCGGTGGCATTGGCCGCATCGATCACCTCATCCTCGGTGTCAAAGCGGTAGACCGGGGCGACGGGGCCAAAGATTTCCTCGGTGGTAAAGCGCATGTTGGTGCCCGCACCTGTCAGCACGGTGGGTTGAAAGAACAGCCCGCCCCGCGCATGGCGCGCACCACCCGTGACAAGCGTGGCCCCCTTGGCCACCGCATCCGCCACGAACTCTTCGATCTTGGACAAGGCATCGGCGTCGATCATCGGTCCCTGCTCGGCCCCGGTTTCGGTGCCGGGCGCCACCTTCATCGCGGCCACCCGCTTGGCAAAGGCTGCTACAAAGCGGTCATGGATGCCCGATTGCACATAAATCCGGTTGGTGCAGACGCATGTTTGCCCCGCGTTGCGGAACTTGGCGATGACAGCGCCGGACACCGCCGCCTCCAGATCGGCATCGTCGAACACGATAAAGGGCGCGTTGCCGCCCAACTCCATCGACACGCGTTTGACGGTGCCCGCCGCCTCGGCCAGCAACTGTTTGCCGATGCGGGTGGACCCTGTGAAGGTGATCTTGCGCACCTTTTTGTTGGCCGTTATTTCGGCGCCAATTTCGCGGGCGGACCCGGTCAGAATGTTCACCACGCCCTTGGGAAAGCCTGCAAGGTCGCACAGATGCCCCCAGACCAGACCCGACAGCGGTGTGGCACTGGCCGGTTTCACGACCACGCTGCAGCCAGCCGCCAGCGCCGGACCCAGTTTGCGCGCCAGCATCGAGGATGGAAAGTTCCAGGGCGTGATCGCTGCCACCACGCCGACCGGATGGCGCGTGGTCATCAACCGCCGCCCCGCGACTGGGGCGGGGATGTTCGCCCCGTAAGTGCGCCGCGCCTCTTCGGCGAACCAAAGCACATAGGCGGCAGAGGATGCAACCTCGCCGCGCGCCTCGACCAGGGGCTTGCCCTGTTCGGCGGTCAGCAGGGCTGCAAGACCCTCAAGGTTATCGAGGATCAGCTGGTGCAGTTTGCGCAAAAGGCCGATGCGCTCGCCCAAAGGCATCGCGGCATAGGCGGGAAAGGCGGCATGGGCGGCATCAATGGCGCGGCGCGTCTCGGCGGTGCCGCAGTTGGGAACCGTGGCGATGACTGCGCCCGTGGCCGGGTTCGTCACATCCAGCGTGCCCCCTGCGTCAGCGCCGATCCAAGCGCCATTCACAAGGTTGGCCTGACGGACAAGGGGGGTGAAATCGGTCATCTGTGTCTCCGGGTTCAGGGCAAATCGGGCCGGTGTTGCCAGACCCAACCGGCAACCTCGGCATGGGTAGCGAACCAGACCGAGCCGCGCGCTTTGGCGTGGGCAATCAGCTGATCGAGAATCCAGATGCGCGACCGGTAACCGATGACAAAGGGGTGCATCACCAGTTGAAACAGCCCGCCCTCGTCAAAAGCTGCATCGAATTCGCGCCGAAAGATGTCGAACACCGCCTCGGGCGGGGTCCAGGGGCGGGTCGCGGGGTCACGATTGAACATCAGATACACCGCATCGTCACGCACCCATTCCACCGGCACCTCGACCACGCCGGTGGGGGAGCCGTTCGTCACAAGCTCATAACATTCGTCGTCGGCCATCATGCTGCTGTCATAGGCAAAGCCGAGTTCAGCCACCAATTCGATGGTATGCGGACTAAGATCCCATTGCGCCGCGCGGTGGCCTACGGGGCGCTGGCCGGTGACCTGCTCCAGCGTGTCGCGCGAGCGCAGCATCAACTCGCGCTCGGTCGCGCGATCAAGGCGCGAGGTGTTTTCATGCATCCAGCCATGTACCCCGATCTCGTGCCCTGCATCGGCGATCGGGCGCATGGCCGCAGGGTCGATCAGGGCGGCGACGGCGGGGGTGAAAAAGCTGGCGCGCACATCATGGCGGTGCAGCACCTCCAGCACGCGCGGCACGCCGACGCGCCGCCCGAATTCACCCCAGGCAAGGCGTCCGATGGCGGCCCGGCCCTGACCCAACTCGAACGTTTCATGGTCGGCATCAAAGGACAGCGCCACCGCACACTGCGCCCCGCCGGGCCAGGTCTTGGGCCGCAGCGGTCGCCCGGCGCGCACCCGGTTGATCAGGCTGCGCCATTCTTCTTCGGGCGTTTCCCAGACGCGGGCGGGGTTCATGCGCCCCTCACTCATGCTCCGGGGCCCAGCACCTCATGAACCGCGTCGCGCAGAGCCGCGACCGCGATATCCACTTCGGTGGGCGTGATGCACAGTGGCGGCGCAAAGCCGATGATGTCGCCCTCGGGCATCGGACGGGCGATTACCCCGCGCGTCATCATTGCGGCCGAGATTTTCAGGCTGACCGACATGGGCGGATCGAACCAAGTTCGCGCAACAGGATCTGCCATAAACTCAACCGCCGCCATCAACCCCACGCCGCGCACTTCGGCAACGTTGTGATGGCCCGCCACGGCGGTTTTCAGCGCGGCTTGCAAGTGCGCCCCGGTGCTGGCGGCATTGGCGACCAACCCCAGATCGTCGATCAGCTGCAAGGTCGCCACCCCGGCGGCGCAACTGACCGGATGCCCGGAATAGGTCCAGCCATGCGCCAGCGCGCCAAATTCGTCCGAGCCGGTCATCAGAACATCGAACACCCGCTGCGAGATTATCGACCCGGACAGCGGGGCATAGGCCGATGTAAGGCCCTTGGCGATGGTCATGAAATCGGGCTTCATGTCATAATGGATCGCGCCGAACATGCTGCCCGTACGGCCAAAGCCGGTCACAACCTCATCCGCGATCAGCAAGATGTCGTGGCGGTTCAGCACCTCTTGCACGCGCGCCCAATAGCCGGGGGGCGGCGGCACCAGCCCGCCAGTGCCCATCGCAGGCTCGCCGATGAAGGCGGCGATGGTGTCCGGACCCTCGGCCTCGATCATTGCTTCCAGTTTCGCGATCAGATGGTCCGTGAATTCGCCTTCGGTCATCGCGGCATCGTCGCGCCGCAGATAATTGGCGGCCTCGGTGTGCAAAAATCCCGGCAGCGGCAGATGAAAGCGCGCGTGATAGGCCTTGAGGCCCGTCATCGAACCCGAGACCAGCCCCGAGCCGTGATAGGCGCGCCAGCGGCTGATGATCTTGCGCTTTTCGGGTTTGCCGCGCAATATGTTGTAGTGCCACGCGAGTTTCACGTTGGTTTCATTGGCATCCGACCCAGACAGTCCGAAATAGACCCGCGCCATATGGTCCGGCGCGCGGTCCATGATCATTTTGGCCAGCCGGATTGCAGGCTCGTTTCCATGCCCGGCAAAGGCGTGAAAGAACGCGAGCTTATGCGCCTGCTCGGCCATCGCATCGGCAATCTCGGTGCGGCCGTACCCTGCGTTCACGCAGTACAGCGCGCCGAAGGCATCAAGAAAGCGGTTGCCGTCGCGGTCCTCGACGTAGACCCCTTTGCCGCCCGAGATGATCCGCCCCGGCACGTCGCCGCGCGCGTGATTGGCGGTGTGGGTTGTGGGGTGCAGCAGGTGGGCACGGTCCCACGCGGCCAGCTCGTCGTTGATCGGGGCGTGAAGATTGTTCATACGGTGCTCTCCAGCCGGGTGTTGGCGATGAATTCGGGAACGCTTGCCTGATTGGGCAGCGACAGGATAAAGGCCACCATCGAGGCGACCGTTTCGGGCGTCAGGCGGTCGGCCTTTGGCGTGGCGCCGGGCACGTTTGCGATGAGGTCAGTGTCGGTGGCGCCCGGACAAATGGCGGTGGCGCGCACGCCATCCTCCCATCCCGCAAAGCGCACCGCCGTGGTCATCGCGTGCAGCGCGTGTTTGGTCATGGTGTAGCCGACCGAAACGCCGCCCCGATACCGTTTGGCATCGGTCGATGCGATGTTCACGACCCGTCCGTGCCCACTTTTCCGCAGATGTGGCAGGGCGGCACGGATCAGTCGGAAGGGTGCCTTCACGTTCACCGCCCACATGTCATCCAGATCATCCTCGGTGCCGGTGGTGAAATCCACGATCCGCAAGATCCCCGCATTGTTGATCAGCGCATCCAGCCGCCCAAACCGCGCCACGGTCGCATCGACCCAAGGGGCGGCGGTTTCGGGTTTTGTCGCATCGAACGGGCAGATCAGCAGCCGGTCGTCCGGCACGTCACCATAACGTGCGGCGCCGCGCTTGTCCCGCAGCCCCAGCGACAGCGCCCAGCCATCGGCGCGCAACCGGTCGGCAATTGCCGCCCCGATCCCGCGCCCCGCACCCGACACCATCGCCACCTTCATCAAAACAACCCCTGATAGACGCCGCCGTCGATCACGATGTTCTGCCCCGACATGAAGCCCGTCTGCGCCCCGCAGAGATAGGCAACCAGATCGCCGCATTCGGACGGATCGGCAAAGCGCCCGGCGGGGCAGGTCTCCAGCCGGTTTGCCACGATCGCCTCATAGGTCGTGTTGCCGCGTTTGGCATGGCCGTGAAGATTGGTGTGCAACGCGTCGGTGTCAAACAGACCGGGACAAACGGTGTTAAGGGTCACGTTGTGCGGGATCAACTCGCGCACCATCCCCGCCACCGCACCCGACAAGGCCAGCCGGGCCGCATGCGAATGGGCAAAGCCGACCTGCGGAAACTTGATGAAGCTGACGGACATATTGACGATGCGCCCGAACTTGCGCGCCTGCATGCCGGGGGCCACGGCGGTAATCATCTCGATGCTCGACAGAAAGTGCACCTCAAGCCAGTGGCGCCAGTCTTCCGCAGTGATCTGGGCATAGGGGGTGGGCACCTGCCGCACGCCGGGGTTGTTGACCAGAATGTCAGCCTCGTCGCCCGCCGCTGATATTATCGCGGCGCGCCCCTCGGCGGTGTTGAAATCTGCGGCTACGCAGGTCACCGGCACGTTGAATTCGGCACGGATAGCAGCACCCGCCGCCTCAAGTGCGTCCGCCGAACGGGCATTCAGTGTCAGTTCCACCCCCGCGCGCGCCAGTGATCTTGCGCAGGCAAGACCAAGCCCACGACTGGCCGCTGTAACGATGGCCTTGCGGCCGCGAAGTCCCAGATCCATCGGATCCTCCTTTATGGTGTGCCCTTGCGGGCGGGGTCAGGCGACCTTTGCCCGCTGCGCCAGAAGCTGGTCAAGCCCGGCCTCGAGCCCGGCAAACGCCGCTTCGTTCAGGGGGAGCAAGGGCGCGCGCGGATAGCCGCCTCCGGGGAGGTTCATCATGTTCATTGCGGCCTTGGTCGCCGGATACAGCGTGCGCCCTTCCGAGGTGAACAGTTCGGTCAGGGCGATGCCTGTCTGCTGCAAGCCCCAGGCCTCATCCATCCGGCCTGCGCGTGTGGCGTGCCAAAGGTCCAGACAGCCAGGCGCCCAGACATTGGGAAAACAGTCGATCAAACCATCCGCCCCGGCCAGAACCGCCGCCACACCGTACACGGAAGACGGGCCACAAAACACCCTCAGACGGTCCTTGACCGTGTTCAACGTGGTGTGGAAGTTGGTCCAGTTACCGCTGCTTTCCTTGACACCTACGACCTTGTCCAGGGCAGCAAGGCGGTCGACGATTTCTGGCGTCAGCGCGTTTCCCGCGTTTCCGGGAATGTTGTACAGCAGGATTGGCAGCACGCTGGCTGCATTCACCGTTTCGAAATGGGCAATGATTTCGGCCTTGGTCAGATGGGCAAAATAGGGCGGCATCACCAGCACACCGTCGCATCCAGCCTCGGCCGCACCGTGGATCTGCTCGATCACCTCTTCGGGCCGGATCGCCCCGGTGCCCATGATCGCGGGGCCGCGCCCTGCATTCGCTTCGACCGTCAGGCGCGCGACGCGCAGACGCTCGGGGGTGGTCATCGCCCAGAATTCGCCCGTGCAGCCAACCGAGACCATGCCGGTTGCGCCCAGCTTGAAAAGCCGGTCGATATTGGCGGTGAACGCGGCCTCGTCTATTGATGCATCGGCCCTGAAAGGGGTGGTTATCGCGGGCATCGGCCCGGACCAGTTTACGGAATTACGATCCAATTCAACTCTCCTGTCGGTATCGCCTCAACGGGCGCCTTGTACGAGTTTCGGGGCCAAACCCTGGTCGGCAGCCAAAGCGGCAACTGGAGCGGGCAGATTCAGACGCAGACCGACCGGGCCCGCAGCGAAGACATGCGCCTCGGGGCCCTCGATACCCACGGCGATGGATTCGCCTACCCGCCAGATCTGCGAGGCAGGCGCGCGACCGGTCAGCCGGATGCCTTCCGCCAGACGCACCACGACGATATTCTCATGCCCGGTCTGTTCCACCAGTTGCACGACGCCCCGCATCGGCCCCGTGCCCAGCGTTACATGCTCAGGCCGCAAGCCAAGGGCAGCCTCCCCGGCAGTCGCGGAGGGAACCAGCCCGCCCAGCGCGACAGAGACTCCCTGCGCACTGAAAACCCACTGTCCGTCCACCGTCGCCAACTCACCGTCCATCAGGTTCATAGACGGGGTGCCGATAAAGCCCGCGACAAAGCGGTTGGCAGGGGTGCGGTAAACCGCTTGCGGGGCATCGAACTGTTGCAGCCGACCGTCCAGCAGGATGGCAATACGGTCTGACATCGTCATCGCCTCAAGCTGGTCATGGGTCACGTAAACCATCGTGCGCCCCAAACGCGCGTGAAGCTCTACCAGTTCTGCCCGCATATAGCCGCGCAGCTTGGCGTCCAGGTTCGACAGCGGCTCGTCCAGCAAGAACACCTTGGGCTCGCGCACAAGGGCGCGGCCCAAGGCCACGCGCTGTTGCTGGCCGCCCGACAGTTGCTTGGGCTTGCGCTGCAACAGCGGCGTCAGTTGCAGCATCTCGGCCACCTTGGCCACCATTGGCCGCTGCTGATCACGCGGCACCCCGCGCTTTTTCAGCGGATAGGCAATGTTCTTTTCCACCGTCATATGCGGGTAAAGCGCGTAGGACTGGAACACCATCGCGATGTCGCGCTGCCCGGGCGGCAGATCGTTGACCACCTTGTCCCCGATGCAGATTTCGCCACTGGTCGGAAACTCCAGCCCCGCAAGCATGCGCAGTGTGGTGGTCTTGCCGCAGCCTGATGGGCCCAGCAGCGACACGAACTCGCCCTGTTCGATCGACAGGTTCAACCCCTCGACGGCGGTAAAGGCACCAAAGGTCTTGCGCACATCGGTCAGCACCACGTCGGCCATGGCTTATCCTTTCATTCCGCCGGCGCCGAAGCCCCGGGTCAGATAGCTTTGCAAAAAAGCGAACACGATGATCAACGGCACGCTCATCATCACCGAAGCCGCCATCAGCAGGGACCATTCGATGTTGAACGACGAGATCAGCATATTCATCACGCCGGTGGTCAGCGGGCGCGCATCGTCGGAATTGACCAGGATCAGCGCATAGAGATATTCGTTCCACGACAGGATGAAGGTGAACAGCGCGGTCGAAATGATGCCGGGCAAAAGCTGCGGCAGGATCACGTCGTAAAACGCCCCCATCCGTGACGCCCCGTCCACAAGTGCGGCAGACTCAAGGTCAGGGGGGATGCCTGCCATAAAAGAGCGCAGCAGCCACAACGCATAGGGCAGCGCGAATGTTGTATAGGCAATGACCAGAGAGAAAATGGTGTTCGACAGGCCAAGGCTGACCAACATCAGATACAGCGGCAGGATCAGCACGACCGACGGAAGCAGATAGGTGAACAGCACCAGAAACGCCAGGCTTTCGCGCCCCCGGTAGCGGAACCGCACCAAGCTGTAGGCCCCCAGAGTTGCAATCACTACCACGACAATCGTCGTGGATACCGACAGCACAACCGAGTTGCGGAAGTAGATCAGGAAATTGGTGTCGGCCAGCAGCCGCCAGTAATGCTCGAACGTGATCGTTTCGGGCAGAAAGGTCGGCGGGCGGCTGAACAGTTCGGATTGCGGCTTGAGCGAGGTCACGACCATCCAGAACAGCGGAAAGGCCACGGCCAGCACTATCGACCAGGCCATCAGGTTGAACAGGATGCGGCGGATCATTCGTCAGCCTCACGCGTACGGCGGATATAGATCAGCATGAACACCAGCATGATGGCCATCATCGCCACCGCATAGGCGGCGGCCATGCCCATCTGGTTCAGCGCAAATGCCTCTTGATACACCAGCAGCGGCAGCGTCTGGGTCGCGGCAACCGGGCCGCCCCCCGTCAGCAGGAAAATCAGGTCGAATTCCTTGAAATCCCAGATCGCGCGCAGCATGATGATCACCACCAGAACATCGCGCAACTGCGGAAGGGTGATGTCGAAAAACCGCGCGATCGGCCCCGCGCCGTCAATGCGCGCGGCCTCGTACAAGGGTTCGGGAATGGTTTGCAGCCGCGCCAGAACCGCGATCACGACAAAGGGGAAATACTTCCACGCCCCGATGATGATCACGCTGATCATCGCATTGGGCATGGTCCCCAGATAGTCCAGCGGCATGTCGATCACGCCCGCACCCATCATCATGTGGTTGAGGATGCCGTAAAGGTCGTTGAACAGCCATTTCCAGACCAGCACCGCCACGACGGTAGAGATGAAATAGGGAAACAGGATCAGACTGCGCGCCATGCTGCGAAACCAGATGTTCTGATGCAAAACCAGCGCCATGCCGACCCCGAACAGGATTTGCAGCGTCAGCGTGCCCACTGTCCAGATCAGCGTGTTGCCAAGCGCATTCCAGAACACACCGCTGGACAGCAGAGCGCGGTAATTGTCCAGCCCGACGAACGAGCCCTCAAGCGTGGGGGTGAAGATCTTGAACAAGCTCAGATAGATGGCCGAGACCAATGGATAGACGATGACGGCGCAAAACACGAGCACGGTAGGCGCGATCAACAGCAGGCCCAGCCGTGAATACTTTCGTTCGAGAACGGTCTGGGCGGCGCGCGGCATGGTGTTCCTTCGGGTGGCTGGCGGCGGGACTGGTTCGCCCCGCCGTTCAAGTGGCCTCTCAGGCCTTCATGATCGCGTCAATCGCGGCAGCCGTCTCGCCCAGAACAGTGTCGACGTTCTCGCCGTTCAGCACAACACGCTGCACAAGGTTTGCAATGGCGTTGGAGCCGACCACCTCGCCTGCCTTGGGGTTCGACGGGTGCGCCGTCGATTCGTAGCCAAGATTGAAGCCACCCGCGGCCGATGCGGCCATAAGGTCGACTTCGGCGCTGTACTTCTTGATGATGTCGTTTTCAAGATACATCGGGTTGCTGCTGATCGACTGCAACACGGGCAGAACGTGCCCGGGGGCCGCATGCAGTTGCTTGATATAGCCTTCGGGATTGAACAGGAACGCCGCAAACAGTTTGGCCGCGTCCTTGGACTTGGACTGGGCCGGAACGAACACCGTCGGGAAGTCGTTGAAGGTCCATGGCGCGATATCGGTCGACATGCGCGGATAGGTGGCGCAGGTGATCTGATCTGCAATGCCCGGGTTCTGGTCGCGTACGTTTGCCAGCACGCGGCCCGTGTAAAGGCCGGTCGCGGTGGCCCCGCTGACAAAGGCCGTAAGGCTTTCGCCCCAGCTATAGTTGGTCGCGCCGGGCGGGCACAGCTCGCGCATCGACTTGTAAAACTCCAGCGCGTCGCGGGTTTGCTGGCTGTCGATGGCCACTTCCAGATCGGGGGTAAAGACCTGACCGCCTGCTTGGTGGATAAAGCAGATGAACACCAAAGAGGTCATCGAATTCTGACCATAGGGCAGGGGCGCGCCAAAGATACCGCCCTTTTGCATCGCAGTGCACGCGGTGCGCAACTGGTCCCATGTCTCGGGGATTGCATCGATGCCTGCCTCTGCCATCAGATCCTTGCGGACCCACAGCATGTTCGCCGCCGAATTGCCGATGCCGGTGCCACAATGCTTGCCGTCGGCTGCCTTGTAGACATTGTTCGCACCCGGATAGAAGTCAGCCTCGCCGATCGCTGTGATCACATCGTCTAACGGCTCGATAAGGCCTTTGGCATAGTAGCTTTGCACCGCAAAGGACGGCAGGTGCGTGACGATGTCGGGCACTTCGCCGCTTGAGAAAGCGGCGGCGAGTTGCGGCGCGTAGCCTTCGTCGGATGTCGTCTCGAACACGACCTTGATGCCGGGGTTCAACGCTTCGAATGCAGCAATCTGGAATTTATAGGCTTCGACCTGCGCGGGCGCGCCTTGCGGTGACCACCAGCGCAGTGTCACTTCACTTTGGGCAAAAGCACGGCGCGGCAACGTCACCGCCAGCGTTGATGCTGCAAGTCCTTGCAAAGCGGAACGCCGCGTCAGGCCCTTCATTCCGGAAAGTATCGTGGTCATCCCTGTATCTCCCCTAAGGCAAAAATTGTTCACATAGCGCACTCATGTACGATTTAACACCGATAGATTGCTCTCTGGCAAGTGCTGATTTACCCAGACATGTGCATAAGACGGAAACAAGCTTGCATTTTACAAAAATTCGGCCATCAGCGGTCATAGCGCCGGGCGGTGTCTGATGCGGGGGAGACTATGGCAGACGAGATTGACCGAAAGGGCGATGCAAACGGGGTGGCAACGCCTCGGGCAGCCCAACAGACCGGGCTGATGACCGCATCCCCGCAATGGGGTGACGAAAGCGACGGCTCGGGTATGAACCCGCGCGATCATGTAAGCTCACTCGCCCGTGGGCTGGAGGTCCTGCGCGCCTTCAACCGCACACGGCGCAAGATGACCCTTTCGGAGGTTGCCGCAGAAACCGACAACACGCGTGCAGGCGCCAGACGGATCTTGCTGACGCTGGTGCACGAAGGCTATGCGGTGGCGGACGGCAAGCTGTTCGATCTGACGCCGCAGGTGCTGGAGCTTGGGTTCTCGGTGCTGTCGTCCAAGGGAGCGTGGGATATTGCGCGCCCTTTCATCGACCATCTGTCCGAAGAAATCCGCGAGTCCTGTTCTGCGGCGGTGCTGGACAAGTTCGATGTCGTCTACGTCAGCGGCGCGCAGTATCATCGGGTGATCAGCGTCGGTATCGCCGTCGGGTCGCGCTTCCCGGCACATTGCACCGCAAACGGGCGCGTGCTGCTGGCCGCCCAGCCCGACGAGATGTGGCCCGGCATCTTGCAAAACATTCCGCTGATCAAACTGACCGAGCGCACCGTGACGAATCGGATGGAGTTTCGCACCATCCTGGAGGATGTGCGGCAAAGAGGCTGGTCGCTGGTCGATCAGGAACTTGAGATCGGCCTGATGTCCATTGCCGTGCCGCTGCGCAACTCCTCGGGTGGTCTGGTGGGGGCGATCAATGTGGGCGTCCCCACGGTGCGCATGACCACGTCAGAAATGGAAAGCTATGTCCTGCCGCGTCTGCTAGAAACGGCGGCCAGCATCTCCAAAGCGCTCAAGCGGTGAAACGCGCCGGGCTGTAGGGCGTGGGATCGGTTGACAGCGGCAGGCCAAGCGCCAGTTCCGCCCCGACCCGCCCGCACAGCGGCCCAAGCGTGTAGCCCGCATCACCCGGCACGGCGACAATGATACCCGGGGCGCCGGGCACCGGCCCCAGCACGGTCTTGCCATCCACGGTCGTGTTGATCCCCGCCCAGGTGCGCAGCACGCGCAAACCGGCGATTGCGGGCACCAATCGTGCCGCCAGCGCCACATTGCCCAGCATCGAGTCTGCCAGCACGGATGGCACCGCGCCCGGCCCCCGTGACTGCGCGGGCCAGCCCCCACCGATCACGATCTGGCCCGATCCGAATTGCTTGAGCGTGATGGACCGTTCTGCATGCTGGATCAGATGATTGATAACAGCGGCGCCGGGCTCGGTGATGTTCATATGCAGCGCCTCGGCACGGGACGGCAGGGTCAGGCCCAGCGCTGCCAGCACATCGCCCGCCCCCCAGGCGGCGGCCACCACAATCCGCTCTGCCACATAGCGGTTGGTCCCGATGGCGCATGCCGGTGGGCCGGGTTCAAGCGCCACGATGCGGTCGGTGACGAACGTCACCCCAAGCGCTGTCGCATGGGCGCGCAACCGGGCGTTGGCCACCAGCGGGTTCAGCTTGCCCTCATCGCGGCACAGCTCTGCCCCGACAATCTGCGGCCCCAGCCAAGGTGCGATCCGGTCCAGCGCGGGGCGGTCCAGGATCTCGACATCAAGCCCGAAACGGGCCTCGCGCCTGGCCTTTTGCTCCAGAAACCGCAGTTGATCATCGCCTTCGGCCAGCATCAGCCCGCCCTTGCGCACCAGTTCAAACGGACCATGGGCATTGTCCAGCCGGTCCCATTCGCGTACTGCCTCAAGGTACAACGGCAGCGACGCCTCGACATTCGGGGCCTGGTCGGGGAACAGCCGGATGAACCGGCTTTGCAACTGCACGTGCAGACTGCCCGCGTTCGCGTCCGACCCGGCGTTCTGACCGGAATCGACGACGACGACACGCGCGCCCGCTTCGGCCGCCCGGATCGCAGCACAAGTGCCGGTTACACCGGCACCGATGACCAGCAGGTCAGACCGTGCCATCCAGCGCCTCCTGCGCGGCAAGAATGGCGGCGATGCTGACCGGCTTGATCGGCACGCGGGGGGCAAAGTGGCTGTGGTCATTGACGGGCTGGCCCATCGACCCTGCCACCATCCGCGCGGCAACGGCGGCGCAGTAGCGGCCCTGGCACCGCCCCATTCCCAGCCGCGTGGCGCGTTTCAGCGTGCCTGCATGGCCGGGTTTGTCGGCAAGGCCCGCCCGTACCTGACCCAGCGTGATCTCTTCGCAGCGGCAGATGATCGTCTCGTCCGGAGCATCCGAAAGGTTGCGAGGCGCAGGGGCGTGCAGCGCCCACAGCCGCGTCTGAAAGCGCCGGTGTCCGGCAAGATCGGCGTGCAAGGCGGAGGGCACCGCGGCCCCTGCCGCCGCAAGCCCTGCGATCCGCCCTTCGACCGCCGCTGCCGGCGCGCCACCCAGACCCGCACAATCGCCCACGGCAAAGATGCCCGGAACGCTGGTCTGCATCTGCGCGTCACGGTCGCAGCGCAGATGTCCGAACGCGGGATCATGGGTCATGGCCGCGCCGAACAGACGCAGGATCTCGTTCTGCGGCTCGAACCCGTCGTTCATGCACAAGGCATCCACCAGCACCGGTGTCTCGACGCCCTTGCCGTTCGCGAAGGTCGCGCGCAATGCCCCGGCCTCGGCCTCGACCCTTACAAGGCTGGTGTCATGGAGCATCGGCACGCCGCGCCGCGCAAGACTCAGCACAAACCCCGCGCCCCTGGCTGTCAGCGCCGGGCCTGCCACCGCCAGCGCAAGGGCCGCCACCGGGTTCCGCCACGGGGCCGGTGCCGTCTCGGCCACAAGCACCACATCTGCCCCGCCCAGCGCCAGTTCCAGCGCCACTTGCAGGTTCAGCGGACCGGAGCCACAGACTGCCACCCGCTTGCCCGGCATGGTGCGATAGCTGCGCCACAGCGTTTGCGCCGCCCCCGTTGTCATCACCCCGGGCAGGGTCCAGCCCGGCACCATGCGCGGACGCTCGTACGCACCGGTGGCCACGATCACACGGCCCGGGCGCGCGATCAAGGCGCCGCCCTGATGCTCCGCCAGGATCAGCGGGCCGTCAAAGGCGCCCCAGATTTCGACCCCGCTGATGATCTCGGCGCCCGAGGCGGCGGCCCGCGCCACCAGCGCCTGACCCTCGGCCTGCTGACCGTCAAGCACAGGGGAATCGCCCGACGCCTGCTTGAAATACTGGCCGCCCGCAACCTTGCGCTCATCCAGCACAATCACGCGCGCGCCTGCCCCGGCGGCGGCAATCGCTGCGTTCAGCCCTCCGGCACCGCCACCAATCACCAGGACATCGGGTGCGATATTGCGCGGGGGCGGGGCAGGGGCTACCGTATCCGACAGCGACGCAAGTGCCACCTGCGTTTGCACCCGCTGGCCTGATTGAGCCAGTGTCATGCAAGCGCGGCGGTTGGGGACGCCGTCCACCGTGACCAGACAGTCCTGACAGACCCCCATGCCGCAAAACATGCCGCGGCTGCCACCCGACGCGGTCTGGCGCAGGACGCGCTGGCCTGCCTCGGTCAAGGCGGCGGCCAGCGATTGGCCGGTCCGCGCGGTTACGTCACGGCCGTCGAAGGTGAAACCGATCCCGTCAGACATCATCCGCACCCTCTGCCAGCCTGTCACGCAAAGCGACCATCCGCGCCACTGCCCGCGTGCGCCAGGTCACCCGAGCGGGCAGGTCTTCTACAGAGATAACGCGCCGCCGTTCCCGATCCACCCGGTGCACCAGATCGTCCGGCCACGCCGCCGCCGCCTCGCCGCGCGCCTCGCCCATGCGCCTGTATGCCGGGCCCATTCGTGCCGCATGCGCGCGGATGCCGCCCGGCGTGTTCAACTCTGCCGTCTCGAACGGGCCCGACAGCGCCCAGCGGGGCCCAAGGCCCAGCCGCATCGCAGCATCAATACCCGCGCTGTCGGTCACGCCCTCGGCGACCAGCCGGTATGCCTCGCGCAGCACTGCCCCCTGCAGGCGGTTCAGAACGAAGCCCTCGATTTCGTGGCCAAGCGTGATTGCGGCAAAGCCCCCCGCATGGAACAGGTCGGTCGCGCGGGCCATGGTCTCGGGCAGGGTTGCCGGGGCCGGGACCAATTCGATGAGCCTCAGGACCGCAGGCGGATTGACCGGGTGGGCCACCAGACAACGCGCCTGATCGGCTGCATCCGGCAAAATCCGCGACATGGTAATGGCGGAAGAGGCTGTGGCAATCACAGTCTCGGGCCCGCAGTTCGCCAGCAGACCGGCGAAGATTGCCTGCTTGATCTCAAGCTGCTCTGGCCCCGCCTCGATCACCAGCGCTGCCTGTGGCAAGATCGGGGCTGCGTCGGCCATCACGGGCACCGGTCCGGACTTGCCGCGCGCAAGGCCCGCCAATGCGATGGCCTGATGCTGTGCGGCGATGCCTTCCGCTACAGCGCCGCGCCTGGCCGCATCGGGTTCGGCAACCGTCACGTCGAACCCGGCATCCGAGAAAACTGCCGCAAAAGACAACCCGATAGAGCCCGCCCCAAGGATCACGACCGCTTGCTTGCCCACAATATCCCTGACCTTTTGCTTGCATCCGTTCGCATGACGCACAAATGTGCGTGTCATACCGAAGGCATACCCAGAATAAAGGAACCGCGCAACATGGCACTTGAGCATGATCTGGCAGGGCGCAAAGCCGTTGTCACCGGGGGCAGTTCAGGTCTTGGCCGCGCCATTGCCGAACGGCTGGCAAGTGCGGGGGCATTGATCACGGTCATAGACCTGCCACAGGCGCTTGAAGCGGCGGCGCTGCCCGCAGGATGGGACAGCTTCGCCGCCGATCTGGGCAGCCCGGACTGTCAGGCCACCCTGTCGGGGCTGGCGGACAGGATGGGCGCTGTCGATACTGTAGTCGCCAACGCGGGCGTTGTGCCACCGTGGCGCGGGGTGGCGGATCTTGATGCCGCAGAATGGGCGCGGGTCATGGCAGTGAACGTTTGGGGGGTGGCTGCGACCCTTGGCGCTTTTTCAGGTGCGATGGCGCTATCGGGGCGCGGCAGTGCGGTGATCATGGCCTCGATCAACGGTTACCGCGCACATCCGCAACAGATGCTGTACTCGGCATCAAAGCATGCGGTCATCGGGGTTATGCGAGCGGCGGCGCTGGAGCTTGGCCCCCGGGACATTCGCGTGAACGCACTTGCACCCGGCGCGATTGCAACGCAGGCCCTGCTGGGTCGGATCGCCGCGCGCCATACAGGCGGCGGGCCTGCCCCGAAGCAGGCACTTGACGCGCTTGCCTCAGAGACTGCACTGCGGCGGATGGTGACGCCCGAGCAGGTCGCGGCGGCCGCGCATTGGCTGGCATCGGATGCCTCGGCCGGGATCACGGGCATAGTGGTCCCGGTCGAGGCGGGCCTGCGCTAGCCCAGTGGTTTCCAGCCGTGCTGTGCGAGGATCGCATGGCTGGCGTGGATGTCGCCATCGGGGTCGGCGCCCGGTGCCATCGCGTCGGTGATGATTTCCATCACCGTGGCGCCCTGATAACCGATATCGGACAGCGCCTGAGCCGCAGGGCCCGGCTGCACAATACCGGTGCCAAGCCGGTCATGCTTGAATTCGCCATAGCCCGAATCCGAGATGTGCACGTTCTTGATCAGTGGCCCAAGCATGCGGATTGCTGCCGCCGGATCTTCCTTGATGTAGGCGGAATTGCAGATATCGAAGTTGACGCCGACTGCCGGGTCGATCAGGGCGGCGGTATCTTTCATATCCTGCGCGGTGGGCAGAAAGGTGAAGGGCACGTTTTCCAGCAAAAGCTGCACTCCGGTGCCCTTTGCGTGGTCGACCAGTTGCTTCATGCCTTCGACGAACCAATCCCGCATCCAGTGCACCGGCGGGTTGATCAGGCTGCTGACCGCGCCGGGGATGCACACGACATAGGGGCAGTGCCATTCCGCCGCCATGTCGATCGCCTCGCGGTAGCGGTCGAGCGTGTATTGCCGCATCAGAACGTCAACGCTGTTGGGGTTGTTGTCCAGCAGCGGGTAGCAAAACGAGGTCAGGGCCGCGCCTTCGCCGTCCAGCCACCTGGTATATTCGCGGCGCTGATCGGCCGACATTTCGCGCGGCCAGCAATGCGGTGGAAAGATCATCATCTCAAACCGGTCATAGCCCAGCTTTCGAAGATGCTTCAGCGCATCAAGGCCCCCATGCGAGTAAAGAAAGGGAAACGTGCTGGCGGCAACTGTCATCTGGGGCATATGGGATGGTCCTTTTCGCTTGTCAGGGCTTGGCCAATATGTTCATTTCACGAACAAAAGTTAGTATACCGCACGCACTTCACGGTTCAACCCGGAATCTGCGACCCGTCCGAAATCGGGCGCAAAAAGGACCATTCATGCCAAGCACCCTGTTTTCGCCCTATACCATGCGCAGCCTTGAGATACCGAACCGGATCGCCGTAGCGCCCATGTGCCAATACATGGCCACCGATGGCGTGCCAAACGACTGGCATCTGGTGCACCTTGGACAGTTTGCCCAGTCAGGCCCCGGCCTGATCATCGCAGAGGCGACGGGAGTAGAGCCTGAGGGCCGCATTACGCCCGGCTGCACCGGGCTTTACTCCGATGCCTGCGAAGAAGGTTTCGCCCGCGTCATCCGATTTGCCCGGTCGGTCGGCAACAGCCGCTTCGGCATCCAACTGGCGCATGCAGGCCGCAAGGCCAGCACCAGCGCCCCCTGGGAAGGCGGCGGCCCAGTCCAGGACGGTGCGTGGCAGACCTGCTCGGCCTCGGCAGTGCCTTACCTTGCGGGCTGGCCCACACCGACGGCGCTGGACGCAGACGGCATGGCGCGCGTGACCGCGGCCTTTGTGCAGGCGACCAAAAGAGCCGCGCGCATCGGCACCGACCTGATCGAGGTGCACGCCGCCCATGGCTACTTGTTACACCAGTTCCTCTCGCCCATGTCCAACCAACGCACCGACAATTACGGCGGGTCGCTGGCAAACCGCATGCGCTTTCCGCTGGAGGTGTTTGAGGCCGTCCGCGCGGCCTTTCCGGCGGAACGCCCGGTGAACTTGCGTCTTTCGGCGACGGATTGGGTTGAGGGCGGCTGGGATCTGGCGCAGACCATCGTTTTTTCGCGCACTTTACGCGAAATGGGCTGCGATATGATCCACGTCTCCAGCGGCGGGCTGGATCAGCGGCAGGCCATCATCCCCGGCCCCGGTTACCAGGTCGACTTCTGCGATGCGATCCGGCGCGAGGCGCAGGTTCCCACCATGGCCGTGGGCCAGATCACCAGCGCCGTGCAGGCAGAAACAATCCTTCGGAGCGGCCAGGCCGATATGGTGGCACTGGCGCGCGGCATGCTGTGGGATCCGCGCTGGACATGGCGCGCGGCGGTCGAGATGGGCGAGGAACTTACTCTGCCCGCCCCTTATGCCCGCGCCAACCCCGCCCTGCGCTCAAAACCCTTTGTCACCCGCAAGGAGCTGTGATCGTGGCCGATCTGACAGGCAAGACCGTGATCGTCACTGGCGCGTCAAAAGGCATCGGGGCGGCCACGGCGCAGGCGATGCTGGCCGCAGGTGCAAGGGTGATCGCGCATTACGGCGGCGACCGCGCCGGGGCCGAGGCGGCGGTTTCGGCTGCGCCCGACCGGGCCCATCTGATACAGGCGGATCTCGCTGATATGGCCGCAGTGGATGCACTCTGGGCGGCGGCAGTGGCGGTCGGACACATCGACGTTCTGGTGAATAACGCAGGCATCATGCACCAGACCGGCGGCATTGCTGACGAGATGGCTGATTGGGATCGTGTCTGGGCCGAGGCCATGGCGATCAACACCCATGCCCCCGCGCGCCTGATGCGCCATGCCGTGCGCCATTGGCTGGACGCAAAGACCCCGGGTGCGATTATCGGCATTGGCTCGTGGGTCACGACGCGCGGCACCTCGAACGCGCGCGCGATTGCCTACGCGGCATCAAAAGCCGCGATTTCGGCGGCGACCAAAACCGTGGCCCGCGCCCATGCGGCAGACGGGATCATGGCCTATGTCATCGCCCCCGGCGTCGTGCGCACGCAAATGTCGGTGGAATCGGCCGCGCGCACTGGCGGCGAGGCGGCGGTGACCGCCACGCTGCCGATGGGCGAATGGGTGCCACCAGAGGAGATCGCCGACCTTTGCGTTTACCTCGCAGGCGGCACCGCACGGCACCTGACCGGCGCCACCATCGACATGAACGGCGCGGCCTACATCAGATGAGGCCGCGCCGGTCTGTTCTACTCCGCTGCGGCGCGATGCCCTTCGATCCGGTCCACGATGGCGTCAAGTTCGTGCATCAGGGGCACCATGCGCGCCACCCGCTCGCGCCCTTCTTCGCCCAGCGAGGCGAAGGTGGTGATCGGCGGGCGCACGTCGCCCACAGGATAGCCCGCCGCTGCCGCCAGCGCCTTGGAATAGCACTGGTGCCCATACAGCGGATGGCCCGCCGTGATGATCGCATCGAACTTCTGGATCACCGACTGGATCGCCCAGACATCATCCCAGCGCTGCTGCTCGGCGTATTCGACGAACTTCACGCTCGCCCGCGGGATATAGTTGCCATAGGGGTTCACATAGCCCTTGGCCCCCATCTTGTAGCTTTCCAGCACCTGCTGCCCCGCCCAGACGTTCATCAGCCCGTCCGATTCCACGATGATCGCGTGAATCCGCTCGATCCGTTGGCTGGCTTCCTTGATGTAGCGGATCTGCTCGAACGCCTTGGTCAGGCGGCCGACCAGCTTGGCGCTCATATCCACGTTCGAGGTGAATGGGTTGTTGTAGAGCATGATCGGCAGGGAGCACGCCTCGCAGATCGCCTTGTAATAGTTGAAGATCTCGTCATCCGTGGGGGTATAGTAATAGGGCGGGATGATCATCAGCCCGTCTGCTCCCAGATCCTGCGCCTGCCGCGAATAGCGCACCGCGTTGGGCGTATAAGCGTTCATCGACCCGACCATCACCGGGATGCGGCCGGCGATGTGCTTGACCGTCGCTTCGATAAAGGCGCCACGCTCGTCGTCTGTCATGGTCAGGAATTCGCCCGTGGTGCCAAGGATGATGATGCCTGGCACGCCGCTGGCAAGCTGCCAGTCAAGAAAGCGACCCCACGCGGCGTAGTCGATGGACTTGCCGCCTTCGGTGAACGGGGTCACCGTAACGGTGTAACTGCCAGAGAAAATCATGATTTTTTCCTTTTCAGATGCGGGGCACGGCCCGGCGATGGGATGATACGATGATAAAGACGGATGTTCTGGTGATCGGCGGCGGTATTGCCGGTGTGGCGACCGCCTATTATCTGGCGAAAGACGGCGCAGACGTATCGCTGGTCGAGGCATGCGATTTGAATACGCAGGCGTCTGGCTCCAATGCGGGATCGCTGCATTTGCAGCTGCAACACCCCGAATTCGTGTCGCTTGGCCCCGAATGGGCGCGCGCCTTTGGCCCGACCCTGCGGCTGATGCAGGCCTCGCTTGAGATGTGGCAGGGGCTGAGTGCGGAGCTGGGCGTCGATCTGGAGGTCAAGCAAGCGGGCGGGCTGGTGGTGGCCACGACGCCCGAACAGATGCGGTCGATCGCCGCCAAGGCCGCGATCGAGCGCGGTTTCGGCGTGCCGATGGAAATGCTGGATCAGGCCAGCCTGCGCGATCTGGCCCCTTACCTCACGCACAAGGCCATCGGTGGCGGGTTCTGCCCGGTAGAGGGCAAGGCCAACCCACTGCGCGCCACACCCGCCTTTGCCGCCGCCGCTGTACGGTCGGGCGCGCGTATCCGGACCGATACGCGTGTCATCGGGATCGAACCGGTGGGGCCCGGCTTTTTGGTGCAGACCACGCAGGGGCCGATTACGGCGGGTCGTGTGGTCAATGCAGCCGGGGCCGCTGCCGCCGATGTGGCGGCGATGCTGGGGCTGACCATCGGGCTGGAAGGGGTGCCGCTGCAAGTGACCGTCACGGAACCCGTGGCTCCGCTGATCCCGCATCTGGTCTATGCCGCCTCGGGCAAGTTCACCGCCAAACAGGCTCCGAACGGAACCTGCCTGATCGGTGGTGGCTGGTTGGCGCGCACCCGCGCCGATGGCACCATGGTGACCGACCCGGCCAACATGACCGCAAACATGGTGCGCGCCGCAGATGTCATTCCCGCGCTGGCACAGGCCCGCGCCGTGCGCAGTTGGACCGCAATGGTCAACGGCACGCCTGATTGGCGCCCGATTATCGGAGAGGCACCGGGCACACCCGGTTTCTACATGTGCCTGTTCCCATGGATGGGTTTTTCCGCAGGTCCGATGACAGCGCGTATCGTGGCCGATCTGGTGCTGGGTCACACCCCGCGCCTGCCTTTGCAGGGCATCTCGGTGTTGCTGGACTAACCCATGCATCGTGTCACGCGGCACCGCGCTTGGCCTGCGCCCCGCCCCGTTTGCGCAGCCAGGCGCGCCACGTCATTGCCCAAAGCGCCGGGTCCTCGAATGCGGCGCCTTTGACCTGCGCAATGGCCTGATTGTGCGGCGCGGTTTTCACCAGCTCCGGCGTTTCGCGGGCTTCCTTGGCGATCTGGGCCACAACCGCTATCCAGTGGTCGATATCCTCTTTCGACCACAGCTCGCCCGCCTCGGGGGTAAAGGGCTCGGCCACGATCCACGGCTCATGACTCATCCACCACGGATCAATCCCGTAATCCGCCATGCGGTTGGCGAAATCCACGGTGCCGACCCCGGTTTCCGCCGTCAGCGGCGCCAGGGACCAGCGCGTCATCTCCATCCGCCGCACGCCGATCTGCGGGTGCGATATGGCCAGGCCGGGGATCTGACCCAGCTTCTTGTCCATGTAGTTGTTGGCGACGACCGAGATATCAGACGCCAGGCTGATCCCCTCGGCCCCCATCGCACGGGCCCAGGCATAGGCCTTTACCACCTGCGGCACGTTCCCCCAGTATTCGCGGATCTTGCCGGCCGATTTCGGGCGGTCGCTGTCCAGCGCGTATTTGCCGCCCCGCAGCGTGACCACCGGCACCGGCAGATAGGGGGCAAGTTCGTCTGAACAGCCGTAAGCCCCCACCGCCGGGCCACCGCCACCCTTTGGCGCGCCAAAGGTCTTGTGCAGCATGAACATGCAGGCGTCGAACCCCAACTCGCGCGCGCACAGCTTGCCCATCACCCCGTTGAAATTGGCGTGGTCATAGAAACACAGCGCCCCCGCCTCTTTGGCCACACGCACCCATTCCTTGATCTCGGGATTGTAGATGCCCATGTCGTCTGGGTTGTTCAGCATCACCAGCGCGGTCTTTGGCCCCACGGCGGCCTTCAGCGCCGCAAGCGAGGGATAGCCGTTCTCCTCCAGCGGCAGGTTGACGACGGTAAAGCCCGCCGCCGCCGCAGTGGCGGGGTTGCAGGGGTGCGACTGGATCGAGGTGACCATCTCGGTCCGCTGCCCCAGCATCCCGCGATCCGCCCAATAGGCGCGGGCAACGGCGGTCATCGTATAGGCCGCATCGGCCCCGCCACCGGCCTGAAAGATGAACTGATCCATGCCCGACAATTCGCGCAAGATGCCGTCGAAATCGTGGATGATTTCCAGCACACCCTGCAAGGTGTCAGGGTGCTGATAGGGGTGCACGGCGGCCAGTTCGGGGCGCAGGGTCGCGGCCTCGGCGGTCTTGGAGTTGTATTTCATCGTGCACGTGCCGAACAGGCTGACGCCCATCATGCCAAGCGTCATTTGGCTGAGGTGCAGGTAATGGCGCTGGGCCTCGAATTCGGTGATCTCGGGCAATTCGGGGCGGTCCTTGCGCGCCAATGCGGCGGGTATCGGAGAGATCCCGGCGGCGGCCGCCACCTCTGGTTCGGGGGCCGGGAACAACTGGCCGCGCGCGCCGGGGCGGCCCATATCCATCACCACGGGCTCGTCCCATCTGGCGGCGTGAAACTGCGGGAGTTTGGTCATTTGCATACCTCCTTGAGGGCGTCGGCGAGTGTGCGGATATCGGCGGCAGAATGCACTTCGGTTACGCAATACAGCGCCGATTGCCCCAGCCCCAACCCCTCGGCCGAGATGTCCTTGCCGCCAAAAATTCCGCGCGCGCGCAGGCCGTCGTTGATCTCGGCCACGGTCTTGCCGGTGCCATCGAAGGTCACCACGAATTCTTTGAAGGTGCCGCCAAACGGCACGGATACCCCCGGTATTTCCGACAGCAGATGGGCGGCATAGCGCGCACGCGACACGATCAGATTACCCACCTCACGAAAGCCCTCTGGCCCAAGCAGGCTCATGTAAACCGCGCCCGCAATCGCCCAAAGATAGGTCGAGTTTCCGGTCCAGTCCTTGCCTTGCTCGCGCATGCCGTAGGAATTCTGATGCGCGCAAGCGAGGCCGAAACCGAATTGCCCCGGCTTGATCGTTTCGGCGATCGAGACCAGAAAGCCGTTATATTCGCGGACATAGCGTTCCTCGTCGCGCGAGGCGATATAGCCGCCCACGCCGCCACCGCAATGCATGTGAACGCCAAGCGGTTGCGTCGGGCCAACCACGATATCGGCGCCATAATCGCCCGGCGCCCGCACCACACCAAGGCTGATCGGATCGACGCCCACAATGGTTTCTGCCCCCACCGCACGGGCCAGCGCGGCAATCTCGGCGGCGCTGGTTTCCAGCGTGCCAAGATAGGCGGGGTTCTCGAAATACACCGCCGCGACATCGGGGCCAAGTTTGGCACGCAGATCGGCCAGATCAAGTCGCCCCGTTGTCGGATCGGCGGCGACCAGATCGATGGCGATATGGCTCTCCATGTCCGTGGGCTGGCAATAGGTACGGATCACCGACAGGCGCTCGGGGTCCGAGAGCTTCGGCACCAGCACGCGCTTGCGCCCGGTGATGCGCGCCGCCATACGGATGGCATGGCCGATGGCGCAGCCCCAGGAATAGACCGGCAGTTGCACCACATCGAGGTTCAGCAAAGCGCCAAGCTGGCTGGAAAATTCAAACCACGCCTGATTGCGCCCATGGTCGGACTGGTACGACCCCCAGACGTTCGTGGAAAATTCGGTGCGGCCTACAATCTCGTCCACAACCGCAGGCACATGGTGCTGCCAGACGCCCGCACCCAGGAAACTGAGGTTATCTTCGCAGTTGTGGTTCTTGCGCAGCTTGGTCAACAGATCGCGCTTCAACTCTATCTCGGAGTTCAGTGCGGGCGGCAGGTTAAGGGGGGCCTTGCGGTAGTGATCCGCGGGTATCTGGGCAAAGACCTCGGCCACCGAGGTGGCGCCGATCTCCGACAGCATGCCTTGCAGAACGCCTGGCGCGGAATTGGCCATCCAGGGGTGGGCGCGGGTTGTGGATGTCATCTTTGTGTCTCCCTTTAGCCTTGCGTCAAACCGGCGAATTATGCACAAAAGTTCGCATAACGCACACCACTATTCAACTCGTTCCGATACGTATCACTGTGAATCTTGCAGCCCCGGTTTGAACCCGCACGAATCCGACCAGATCGGCGTCAAGCGCAGGATCGCCGGTATCGACCCACAAACGGGGGGTGGCGAGGGCAGCCAGTTTGTCTTCGGTCGCCAGCACGATCAGACCCTCGCGCCCCGCACGGCGGATCAGGCTCGCGTCGATCTGCTGGTTCCCGCGCCCCAACAGGAACCCCTGCCGTCCCGTCACGCCAAGCACCAGACGCACCGGCATGTCGCCCGCAAGTGCCGACAACTCTGCTGCCGTCGCGTCGCGTGCAACGCGCTTGCCGTTTAGCACCGCATCCACCCCCAGCAGCGTGGGCACAAGGCCCAGCGCCCGGCTGACCGCTCCCGCACTGGTGCCGGGGCCGATGACGTGCAGTACGCCCGGTGGCATCGCCGCCGCCACCTCGGCCGCCGCCGCTCTCAGCGCAGCGGCGCTGTCATGACGCGGACCACCCTTGGCCGCCTGCATCCGGCCACGCGCCATCGGCACGCGGGCGTACGCATGAAGACGCGGCGCGATGTGGCCCGCGCGCAGGGCGACTTCGTCGATATCCATCACCTCGGCAGCCTCGTTCCAGATGATGCGGTCGGGGTTGCCGGCCAGATCGGCCATGACGTGCCCGGCCAGTTCTGGCGACACCGCGAACACGCCCGAGTGCATCTTGACGCCGCAAGGAATACCCAACAGGCCCGCCCCGGGCGGCAGGCAAGCGGCAACATCGCGCGCCGTCCCGTCGCCACCGGCAAACACCACAAGATCGACCGCCCCCATCGCAGCCACAACGGCGCGCGTGTCGCGCGCCGTGCCGGACAGCGGGCCGATATCCACAGGCGTCACCGTCAACCCGGATGCCCAATCAACGCCCAGCGCCCCCGGCCCGGCCACAAGGAACGCCCCGGGGTGCGCTGCCGCCAGCACCGCCAGCGCCCGTTCGGCACGGGCCCCGGCCTGCGGCACCGCCCCGCGCCGCAGGGCAAGCGCCACAGTATCGGGACCATCGGTGCCTTTCAGCCCCGCCGCCCCGCCCAGTCCTGCCACCGGGTTGACGATCAGCCCGATCCGCATGATCCGCCCCTTTGCCCGATCCTATTCGATCACAATCAGGTCCTGATAGCCTGTGGTCAAGGCGTCGCCCCCGCCGGGCCGGGCAACAACGCAGTCCTCTACCCGTGCGCTGAAGGTGCCGTCCTGAAAGATCGACGGCTCGATGGTAAAGATCATGCCCTCTTGTACCATCGTCTCGTCACCTGCCGTCAGGAACGGTGGTTCATGCACATCCCAGCCGATGGCATGGCCCAGACGGTGGCGGAACTTGTCGCCGTACCCCGCATCCGCGATCACGTCGCGGGCGATCTTGTCGACGGCGGCGCAGGTGATCTGCCCGGCCTTCAGCGCCGCGATCCCTGCCGCCTGACTGTCCATGATCAGGCGGTGCACCTTGATCTGTTCATCTGACGGG
>JBBRBJ010000043.1:0-28177 GCA_038205925.1 Rhodobacterales bacterium
GAGGCTGATTTCATCGGCAAGGCCGCGCTGCGCCGGATCAAGGAAACCGGCGTCAGCCGCAAGCAGGTTGGCCTGCTGATTGATGGTGCACCCCTGATGGGGGCGAACACCACCTTCTGGCCGGTTACGAAGGATGGGGCCACCATCGGCAAGGTGACATCGGCGATATATTCGCCCCGGTTGAAGCAGAATATTGCGTTGGCCATGATTGCGGTGGATCATGCCATGATCGGCATGGTGGTCGAGGTGGCCACCGCCGATGGCATGTCCCGCGCCACCATCGTGGAGCGTCCGTTCCATGACCCGAGAAAGATGCTTGCCGCCGCCTGACCCTGGCCACCACAGAAGGATTGCGAAATCATGTCCGAGCTTTCGATACAGCTGTACTGGGAGCGCGCCGAGCGGGAATTGCAGACCGGGAAATACTCGAACGCGCATCGCGTGCAGTTCAACGACCGCTATGACCTGACGGTCGATGCAGCCCCCGATTGGGGCGGTGATCCGGCCAACACCAACCCAGAACAAGCGCTGGCGGCCGCACTTTCCAGTTGCCATATGTTGACCTTCCTTGCGCTGGCCGCCAAGGCAAGCTGGCCGGTGGCAAGCTATGCCGATCATGCGGTGGCGCATCTGGGCAAGAACCCACGCGGACAGATGTCGGTTACCCGGATCGACCTTCACCCGGTGGTGCGCTTCGATACCGGCTTTGTGGTTGATGATGCCAAACTGGCCGAAATGCAGGACCGCGCCCATCGCTATTGTTTCATCGCCAACACGCTGGCCGACAGTGTGGAAGTGAACATCCTTTAACCCCGGCAGGAGAAGTCCCCGTGCAAGACAGCGATATTCTTCTGTCCGATCTGGATGCCGACGGCATCCTGCGGCTGACCCTGAACGACACCCGGCGGCGAAACGCCCTGTCCGAGGCAATGCTGACCAAGCTGGACGCGGCCTTGGCCGAAGCGGCCGCCAACCCTGCGGTGCGGGTGATTGTTCTTGCGGCCCATGGTCCAGCCTTTTGCGCGGGCCATGACCTGAAGGAACTGACCGCAGGGCGCGCGGCCCCCGATGGCGGCAAGGCGTATTTCGCCGGGATCATGACGCTGTGTTCGGGCGTGATGCAGGCTATCGTGACCTGTCCCAAGCCCGTCATTGCCGAAGTTACCGGCGTGGCCACGGCGGCGGGCTGCCAACTGGTCGCCAGTTGTGATCTGGCCATCGCCGCGTCAACCGCAAGCTTCAGCACCCCCGGCGTGCATATCGGGCTGTTTTGTTCGACCCCAATGGTCGCCCTGTCGCGCAACGTCGCCAACAAGCACGCGATGGAGATGCTGCTGACCGGCGACATGACATCAGCCACCCGTGCGGCAGAGATCGGGCTGGTGAACCGCGCGGTTCCCCCCCAAGAACTGGCCGCAGTCACGATGGATATGGCCCGCAAGATCGCCTCGAAATCCAGCCTGACGCTGGCCATTGGAAAGCGCGCCTTTTACGAACAGCGCGAAATGCCCTTGGCCCAAGCCTATGATCATGCATCGGCGGTGATGGTGGACAACATGCTGGCATTTGACGCCGCCGAAGGGATCGGGGCCTTCATCGAAAAACGAGCACCCCGATGGCAGGACCGCTAAAGCCATGGCCCGGAACCCCTAGAACACCGACCTTGACCGCAATCCGGCGAATTTCCAGCCACTCCCCCCGCTGATATGCGGGGGGGCGCAGCGCGGCATTTTGCTAGCGCGTGGCTTTTTCTTCGGGGAAGCCATGTGTGGATGCCTCCCATTGGGCAAGGAGAATTTCGACCTTCTGAGCATGTGATCGCGTGCGGTCATGTGTCAGGCCAAGCTGTACGGCTTTTCACACGCCGCGGGCCGATATGGAGATACGCGGATCAAGCCCAAATCACTTGGCACGCGCTCAAGACGGCGCTTTGGCTTCCCCTGGTTTTCCTGATCCCGATCTGATCGATCATTTGCCCACGCTGGTCATTGCCTTCCTCACACTTCCAAGCGGCTAATTGTGGCAAGGTCGCGTTATACTCCCACCACAACTGGCACCTCGAAGCCCTTGCCGATCTCCGGGTCAGCCTCGGATAAAGACGACACGGCAAACGACGGTCGAAGCGCCGACCTCGATCTCGCGTTTGACGGGGCCGAAGACATCCTGCGCAACTGGCGCCGCGCGATGCGTCCCGATCCGGACCTCACTGTGTCCAAGCGGACGGATCAATACCAGAAGTTGTCGTCGCGCGTCCCAAGTTAGTGCTACAGATTGCGCAACACTTTTTGAATTTTTGCAATCCGGCGGATCAATGGTTTACTGCTCAAGCGACGCGGCCTTCCCATGCGGCAGGAGGACTGTTTGAGACCAGTTTCACTGCTTTCTTGGTCGCTGTTCCAGACCTTTGAGGATGTTGCGCGGCGCAGCAGTTTCACGCTTGCGGCGGATGAGTTGTGCCTGACGCAAAGTGCTGTCAGCCTAATGCCGCCGCGACCTCTGGTTTCTTGCGGTGGATCATGGGTGAGGTCGGAAAAGCATCTGATTTGGCATGATCCAGAAGAATGCAGCGCGTTCAAATTGATTGTTTGCGCCCTCGATGAAAACCCGGTCATCTGAACCCTGAAGAAACCTTTGGGGGACCGCCCATGTCAGCCATTTCGCAGCGTCGACCAATCCGCCAGGGGCGGGGCGGCGCGCCTGAAGCGCTGCTGCCCCCGATCAGCCCCGGCATGGTGGGTGGGCGGTATCAACCGCTGACCCCGCATGAAATGATGCGCATCCATCACCTTGTTCTGCAACTACTTGAAGACCTTGGCCTGTCGCAAGTCACCCCCACATTAGAAGCCCGCGCGGTAGAGGCTGGCTGTTCGGTTGATGGCGATGGCCGCTTGCGGTTTCCCCGCGCGCTGATCGAAGATGTGATCGCCCGCACCCGGCGCAAGCTCACGCTGCACGGTATCGAATGGTTTCGCCATGTCGCGGGCTTTGCCGCCAATATCGGCTTTCAGATGGAGATCATCCCCCCCGACCGCATCCGCGAATTGAACCCTTGGCTGAACACCGAAGGGGTTCTGGTCGGTCGCGATGGTGGCAGGTGCGCGGCAAATATCGCCCGCGAACAGCTCATTCTCGCTTTGCCAGTCCGGCCAGCTGCCCCGCACGGCCCGGGCGGACGGAACCGGTCTGGGATCCGAACAACGCGAGGCAAGAAGCATGACCGTGCGTCCTTTTGACCGGCTCAACGTGCAACAGGGCCAGCCCTTCATGAAGGCCGTGGTGACAGCCGGAAACGGCGGCTCTGATCGGCTTGTTTACCGCGACGTCGCGCGACCGGTTCCCGCACAAACCGAAGTCCTCGTCCAAGTGCTTGCAGCGGGGATGAACAATACCGAAATCAACACACGTCTCGGGTGGTATTCCTCGTCTGTTACGGCAGGCACAGAAGGTGCAGCCAGTACAGCGCAGGACGACCCGACCCAAAAGCCAGACGGCGGCTGGAACGCGGGAACGCCTTTCCCCTTCATCCAAGGCACAGATTGCTGCGGCATCGTTGTTGAGGTGGCGGGCGACACCGATAAACACCTTATGGGACGGCGCGTTCTCGTAAGGGCCTGCATGCGGCCGAATGGGTTCTCGTCGCCCGACAATATCTGGCTGGGGTCCGATTTCGACGGCGCCTTTGCGCAGTTCCTCAAGGTTCCGGCATGTGAAGTGTTCCCCATTGATTGCGATTGGAGCGATGCGGAACTCGCCACCATTCCTTGCGCTTATGGTACCGCTGAAAATATGGTCAACCGCGCGGGTATCGGCACAGGCATGCGAGTTCTCGTGGCCGGAGCGTCGGGCGGGGTCGGCTCTGCTGTCGTGCAACTGGCCAAGCGACGCGGTGCATATGTGATCGCCATTGCAGCCCATGCAAAGATGGATCAACTGCGCGCGCTGGGTGCCGATAGGGTCATCGAACGAGACGCCGACCCCGTGGAGGCCTTGGGCAAAGACTCGGTGGATGTAGTGGTCGATAATGTCGCTGGATCGCAATTCGGTGCGATGCTGGCGGTCCTTCGACGCAGCGGCAAATATGTATCTTCGGGTGCTATAAGCGGGCCAATCGTCGCGTTAGATATGCGGGTGTTTTACCTTAAGGAACTGACCCTGATTGGCTGCACCGGTTGGGATTAGTCTGTCTTTCCCAACCTGATCTCCTATATTGAGCGTGGCGAAATCCGCCCGCTTTTGGCGAAAACCTTCCCCTTAAAGGAGATCGCGATCGCTCAGCAGGAGTTCTTGAAGAAAACGCATGTTGGCAATTTCGTTCTGATACCGCCGCAGATATGACGCTGACAAAGGTAGAAAGTACATCTCCGAGAACGGTTTTTGAATCCCCGCAAGTGGCGTGAAATAGCAGAACTTCTTGCGCAATGGATCACTTTTACACCTAAAATCAATGGCCTAAGAATGGAACAGGCCAGACCGAGCAAGATAGCACCCTAAACTGCGATGGGTCCATCGCCCGCTGTTTGATCGCCCACGCGTTTTTCCAGCAGACGCGTCAGCCAGCCGGGATCCATTTCGGGCACCGACGACAGCAACAGTTTCGTATAGGGTGGGTGTGGCGGGTTGAACACCTCGTCTCGGGTGCCCTTCTCGACGACCTTGCCGTTTTGCATCACCACGACATCGTCAGCGATGGCTTTGACGGTAGCAAGATCATGGGTGATGAACATATAGGTCAGGCCAAGATCGGCCTGTAGTTTCATCAAGAGCTTGAGAATCCCTTCGGCCACCAGTTGGTCCAGCGAAGAGGTGATCTCGTCGCAGATGATGAATTCGGGCTCTGCCGCCAAAGCGCGGGCAATGCCGATGCGTTGCTTTTGGCCACCGGAAAGGGCCGTCACGGGCCGATTCAGATAGACGTCGGGATCGAGTTCGATCTGCTTCATCAGATTGCGCAGCCGCGCTTCCTTTTGGGCACCGCGCAGGCCGAGATAGAACGTCAGCGGGCGCCCGATGATCTCGCGGATCGTCTGCTTGGGGTTCAGGGCGGTATCCGGCATCTGATAAATCATCTGGATGTGACGAAGCAGGCCACGGTTGCGCGACTCAAGTCGCGGCGGCAGCACCGTGTCTTTCCAGCGCACGGCCCCGCCGCTCGCAGGCAGCAGGCCAGTCATAACCTTGGCCACGGTGGACTTTCCCGAGCCACTTTCACCGACGACAGCCAGCGTGCGCCCCCTCTGGATGCTGAAACTGACATCGTCGAGCGCCTTGGCGGTACCGTAATGGGCGGTGACACCTTCGACAGAAATCAAGGGCGCGCCTGCGGGCAGCGGGCGCGACGGGCGATGCAGGCTGCGCACCGCCCAGAGTGATTTGGTATAGGCCTCTTGCGGGGCGGAAAGCATGGTCGCGGTATCGGCCACCTCGACCATCTTGCCATGGCGCAGCACCATAATGCGGTCCGCCATTTGCGAAACCACCGCGAGGTCATGCGTGATGTAGATCGCAGCGGTGTTATGGTCCGCCACGATCCTGCGAATTGCGGCCAGAACCTCGATCTGGGTGGTGACATCCAGCGCAGTCGTAGGCTCATCGAAAATGATCAGATCGGGACGGCAGGCCATGGCCATGCAGGTCATGGCGCGCTGCAACTGGCCGCCCGAAACCTCATGCGGATAACGAAAGCCGATGTCTTCAGGGTGCGGCAACTGCATCTGGCGGTAAAGGTCCACGGCATCGGCGGCAGCGGTTTGCCGATTACTGGTGCGGTGTTGCAGTGGACCCTCAATGAACTGATCCATCAACCGATGCGCAGGGTTGAAGGACGCTGCAGCCGATTGCGCCACATAGGCGACAGAACGGCCGCGCAGGTCGCGCAGGCGGCGCTGTGACGCAAGACGCAAATCCTCGCCGTTCAGCAAGATTGTGCCATTGGTGATGCGGCAGCCGTCGCGGCAATAGCCCATTGCGGCCAACCCGAGGGTCGATTTTCCAGCACCGGATTCGCCCACTAACCCCAGCACTTCGCCGCGCTGCAGATCGAGATCGACGCCTTTGACGATCTCGCTCCAGTTTGCGCCGTTGCGGCCTGCAATCTTCAGGCCCCGAATGGTCAAAAGCTCCGTCATTGCCGCCGCCTCATTCTTTCAGGCCGCTGGCGCGGTGAAGCATCCAGTCGACCACAAAATTGATTGCCACCGTCACTAGCCCGATGGCGGCCGCCGGAATCAGCGGCGTGATATCGCCAAACGAAATCAGGGTGGCATTTTCCTTGACCATCGATCCCCAGTCGGCAGTTGGCGGCTGGATGCCCAGCCCCAGAAAGGACAGCGCCGCAATGAACAGAAACACAAAGCAAAAGCGCAGCCCGAATTCGGCCAATAGCGTCGAGGTGATGTTGGGCAGTATCTCGCGCCGGATCAGCCAAAACGCGCCCTCGCCGCGCAGCCTGGCCGCCTGGATAAAGTCGAGCTGTACGATGTCCATCGCGGCGGCGCGCGAAAGGCGGAAGACCGGGGCGACGTAAATCACCGCGATGACGCCGACCATATTGGGAATGGACGAGCCAAGTATCGCCAGCAGGATCAGGGCGAGGATCAGCGGCGGCACGGCCATCAGAACGTCGATGATCCGGCTGATGAGCTGGTCAATCCACCGCCCCTTGAGCGCCGCAAAAATCCCGAGAAACGATCCGATAAAAAAGGCGATACCCGTGGTCAGCATCGCCAAACCGACCGTGTTGCGCGTGCCATAAATCATCCGCGACAGCATATCGCGGCCCAAATTATCTGTGCCCAGCACATAGCCGTCACCCCAAGGCAGGTAATCCGCCCCGACGATCTGGGTTTCGCCATAGGGCGCAATCCACGGCGCAAAAACCGCGAGGATGATGGTCACCGCGATCACCAGCATCCCAAAGATCGCGGTGGGCGGTGCCTGTTTCAGGACATTTAGCATGCTTTTCCTCTTATCGCCCAACGCGCAGGCGCGGATTGGCCATGATCGACAGCACGTCAGCAATCAGATTGAGCACGATATAGGTTGCCGCGAAAAACAGCCCCACCGCCTGCACCACCGGAAAGTCGCGCTTGACCACCGCATCGACCAAAAGCTGACCAAGACCAGGATAGGCAAACACCACCTCAACCACCACGACGCCAACGATCAGATAGGCCAGCGTCAGCGCCACCACATTGATGATCGGGGCCAGCGCATTGGGCAAAGCATGGCGCAGGATGATCTTGATCGGCGGCATCCCCTTTAGTCGCGCCATCTCGATGTAGGGTGAGGCCAGCACGTTGATAATCGCGGCGCGCGTCATCCGCATCATGTGAGCGATGACCACCAGAATAAGTGTCAGCGCGGGCAGGAAGGTGTTGTAAAGCGCCTCGCCCAACGTTGCCGTATCATCAATGCGGGCCAGCGATGGAAACAACGATGCTTTGACAGCCAGAAGAAGGATCAGGATATAGGCCACGAAGAATTCGGGCAGCGATATCGCTGAAATCGCAAGCACATTGGCAGCCCGGTCGAAGATCGAATTTCGAAACAGCGCGACCATAATGCCCAGAAACAAGGCAACGGGCACGGCAATTGCGGCGGCATAAGTCGCAAGAAACATCGTCTTGGCCATACGCGGCGCGATCAAGGTGGCAACATCGCGGCCATTGGCCATAGAGGTGCCGAAATCGCCATGAAGGACGCCCGCCACCCAGTTGAAGTACCGCACATAGGCCGGTTGATCCAGGCCGAGTTCCAGTCGGAATGCAGCGAGAGTTTCGGCGGTGGCGGACTGGCCGAGAATTTGTTGTGCCAGATCTCCGGGCAAGAGTTCCACACCGACGAAAATCAGCAGCGAAACAACCAGCAGCGTGGCGACCCCAAGTGCTAATCTGCCCAAGATGAGTTTCAGCAATTTGGACATCGCTCCTATATCAGAGGTTTGCTCGGCAACGCTGTGCACGGTGGATCATGGGTCTGAAAAATCGCATTCTTGGCGAACTGTTGGCGCGCAAAGCCATCAGGGATGCGCACCAACGTTTTCAAGTATTATGATGCAAGGCTGGCGACTATGCCACCCACCAACGCTCGATAAACCGCTGACCGTCAAGGTTCCACATCTGGGTCACGCCATCGGGCATCTGGACCCGCTTGTTCATGGCCGAGACATACTGGCCAAAGGCTGGAATGATGGTAGCGCCTTCGTCAGACACCAGCCCCTGCATTTCGCCATACATTTCGGCGCGGAGGCCCTGATCCAGTTGTGATCTGGCCTGAACCATCAGTTCGTTGAAGCGCGCGTTGTTGAAATGTGACTCGTTCCATTCGGCGCCCGGAGAGTAGGCCGAAGTAAACATCAAATCCGGCGTCGGACGGCCACCCCAATAAGAGGTGCAGAAAGGCTTCTTCAGCCAGACATTGGACCAGTAGCCATCATCGGGCTCACGCACGACTTTGATGTTGATACCGGCGACCTTGGCGGATTCCGAAAACAGAACACTTGTATCGACCGCCCCGCTGAAGGAGGCGTCGGCGGTGTGCAGATCTACGTCCAGCGAGGTCAGCCCCGATTGCTTCAGATAATACTTCGCCTTATCCGCATCATAGGCCCGCTGCGGCAGGTTGGCGTTATAGTAGGGCATCGACGGCGCGATGGGTTGATCGTTTCCGACTGAACCGTATCCCTTGAGCACCTTGCTGACGATCTCTTCGCGGTCGATCGCGTATTTCAGGGCCATGCGCACGTTGTTATCGGTAAAGGGCGCAACATCCGAATGCATAGGCATCACATAATGCATCGTACCGTTTTGCGTGTGGATCTTGATGTCTTCTATACGCTTCAGCAGGTGGATGGTCTTCAGGTCCGGACGGTCGATCAGGTCGACTTCACCGGTGATCAGCGCATTCATGCGTGCTGTGGCATCGGCAATGGCGATAATTTCGACCTCGTCGATATAAGCGCGGTCCGCCTTCCAGTAATCACCGCGCCGCTTCAGCACGGCGCGGACGCCGGGTTCGAACATCTCGACAGTGTAGCCGCCCGACCCGATCATGGTCATCGGATCAATCGTGCCATCGGCCTGCGTCGGGCGGATGCCCAAATGGTAATCATTGAAAATAAAGGGAAAGTCGGCGTTACCTTCGCTCAGCGTGAAGACAACTGTGGTGTCGCCGTCCGCCTTCATGTCGGCAATCTGCGACAAAAGCGGCTTGATACCCGACTTGCTGTTTTCGCCCATGTGATGGGCAAGCGTGGCCACGACGTCGCGCGCGGTCAGTGGATTGCCGTCCGAGAATTTCACACCGTCATGCAGCCGAAAGGTCCAAATCGTGGCGTCAGGGGTCGCCTCGAAAGTCTGGGCAAGATCGGGTTTGGCAGACCCGTCGGGACCAAGTTCGATCAGCGTGTTGAACACGGCATAGCCGAGCGCAAACATGAAATCGTTGTCGAAGGTCGCAGGGTCCATCGAATCCGACGTGGAGCCCTGCTGGAAACCGACGCGCAGCTTGCCGCCCTGCGTTGGCTCGGACGCCATGGCTTTTCCTGCCATCAGCGAGGCGGCCGACAGCGTGACGCCCGCGCCCAGGGCCGCTGCCATAAAGCCGCGGCGGTCCATATGGCCCAGGGCCAAGGCTCGTTTCATCTGGTCGTTCATCAATTCACTCCCTATTTTCGTGTTTTGGTTATGTGTTGGTAGCGGTTAGTGCCGTATCGTGATCGCATTGGTCCGAAGATAGGCATCAATGCCCTCAATGCCCTTTTCACGCCCAAAGCCGGATTTCTTGTTACCACCAAACGGCACCTCGAAGCCGCCAGCCCAATAATCGTTGATGGTGACTTGTCCCGCGTCGATTGATCGCGCCAGACGAAGGGCCTTGCCGACATCGCGGGTAGCGGCGCACCCGCATCTGGACCCAGACCAGTGACAACGTTGACAACACCGTCAGGCACACCGGCCTCATGCAGCCATTGCGCCAGCACCAATGCGGTGAACGGCGTCGTCTCGGCGGGCTTGGCCACCACCGCACAACCGGCAGCCAACGCGGGTGCGACGCCACTTGCAAAGGTGGATGTCGGATAATTCCACGGAATGATTTGGGCGGTGATACCGACCGGTTCGCGCTCTGTCCAACTTGTCAGCCCTGCCCCAAGTGGGATCGAGCGCCCCTCCAGCTTGTCCGCAAGACCCGCGTAATATTCAAAAAGCCGCGCACAGCCCGCCACGTCAGAGCGCGCTTCGGCGAGCGTCTTGCCGGAATCGGTGGTTTCAGGCACAGAAAGATCGTCGCTTCTTGTGCGGATCACCTCGGCAGCCCGGTTGAGGATGCGGCAGCGTGCGCCGGGGGCGGTTGCGCGCCACACAGCCAAACCCTTCTCGGCCGCCTCGACCGCGCGCGCCACATCCTCGCTTTTACCTGCGGCAAAGCGTGCAAAAACGCGGCCATTGCCGGGGTCGTGGCTTTCCAGATAGGCGCTGTCGCTGTTAGCGACGATCTTGCCGCCGATGAAATGACCATCTGGCAAATCCGGCAACCTGCCTTCCGTGAAATAGGCTTTTGCAAGGGCCAAGGCGTCGCCGGTCATGCCACAAGCTCGCTGTGCTGATAGCGGGATTTGGCCAGCCATTCCGGATTGATCTCGACACCCCAACCGGGGCGGTCTGTCACGGTCACCATTCCGTCCGAGACTTCGTAGGGATCCTCGACAAACAAGTCTTGTTGCCACGGGTAATATTCCGGCCCCTCGATTGAGAATTCAAGGTATTTTCCGGCATTGGGAATCGTGCGCAGCAGGTGCATGGTGAACAGCGTCACCAGCCCAAGGTTGGCGGCGTGCGGCGTGCAGGGCAGACCCGCTGCGGCCCCCATGCGGGCGACCTCTAGCGTACGCGCCATGCCGCCCAGATACAGAATGTCAGGCTGGATGATATTGACAGCGCGCATGGCGATCATCCGCTTCCAATGCTGCATATCAAAGTCCTGCTCGCCACCGGTCACGTCAAGCGAAAGGGCGTCAGTGACGGCGCAGGTTTGTTCCATCTCCCAGTAGGGACAGGGTTCCTCAAAATGCTCGACGCCGTTTTGCTCCAACATGCGACCCACTTCGATAGCGCGGGCCGGAGAGTAGCAGGAATTCGCATCGACCAGAAGCGCGACATCGGCCCCGAGGGATTTGCGGATCGCGGGCACGATGGCCTCGGTGCGCCCCGTCCATTCGTCATGGTCGCGGCCACATTCGGACCCGATGCGGAACTTGAAGGCGTCAAAGCCGTAAGTGTCACGCAGGCGTTGGAACCGAACCGCCTCGTCTTGGGGCGTGATATCGCGGCGCATGGAAGAGGCATAGGCGCGCAAGCGGCCGGGCTTCCCGCCGATCAGACTGACCACCGGTTTACCTTCCAGCCGACCGCGCAGATCCCACAGCGCCGTATCAAGACCCGAGATCGCGCGGTAGAGGTAGGAGCATGAGAATTTATGCTCACGCCGTGCGATATCGCCGACGATGTCTTCGATATCCATGATGCCGCGCCCCAAAGCCCAAGGTGCGATCTGGCGATGAAAGACGGTTGCCGTAATATCGGCGTTATAGGTTGAAACCTGGCCCCATCCGGTCGCGCCATCATCGGCGGTGACGCGGACAAAACCGACGAAGTTATTGCAGAATGTCTCTAGCTTACGGATCTTCACCGGCGGGCCTATCTATCGGGACTGGACCAAAACCGGCCCGCTGGACCGATCTTGCAAAATAAGGCTCGCCGCACGGTGGGCGAGCGTGATGGTCGGGGCGTTGGTATTGCCCGAGGTGATGGAGGGAAACGCCGACGCGTCCGCAACGCGCAACCCTTGTGTACCAAACACTTTGAGGTCGGAACCCACGACAGCGGTCGCGTCGCTTTGGCCCATCCGGCAGGTGGACACCGGACCGGCAAAGGGGTCTGGATTGATGATCTCGCGCTTATAGGTGGGCGATGTCGTATAGATGACGGGGTTGCGGTAAAGCTGCTGGTCGGGCCTTGCGAGACCGGTGCTTGAGCGCACGAAACCACCGCATCGATTGACGCTAAGGCCTAGCGGCCTGCGCCGCGTCAGTATATAGCGCATCCCTTGCAGCAGCTTGCCCCACCACGGCGACAGCATGGAATTCAGGGTCGGCTCGGTCGCTTTGTAATAGTAGTTGACACCGAGATGGTCTTGCAGATTGCCGCCGACATTGTCGTTGTTTCGCACGATCTCGATGCCCAGTTCATGAAGCAGCTTGCCGGGGCCGATGCCCGAAAGTTGCAAGAGTTTGGGCAAGTTGACCGCACCTGCAGCAAGGATCACTTCCTTGCGGGCGGCGAACGCCTGCCTGCCGGATTTGAGCAGCACAGAAATGCCGGTGGCGCGGCCGCCCAGCATGGTAACGCGCTCCACCATGGCACCGGTCACCAATGTGACGTTACGCCGCTTTAGCGCGGGACGCAGAAAAGCATCGGCGCAGGACCAGCGGCGACCGCCTTTGGTGGTGATGCGGTAATGGGTGACCCCCTCGGGGTATGGCCCGTTGCAATCGTCGGTGATGGGCAGGCCCATCTCCTTGGCCATGGCGAAATAGTGCCGGTTGCTATGATGTATCTCGCGCCGCACATTGTTGACATGCATCGGGCCGTTGCCGATTTTGCTGCCGTCTACACCGATGCGCGTTTCAAGCGCCTCGTATTGCGCCCGCACCTTGTCCCAGCCCCAGCCTGTTGCACCCTGCGCTTCCCAATCGGCGAAATCATCCGGCAAGCCGCGACAATAAACCAGCGCGTTGATCGAGCCAGAGCCACCAATTACCTTTCCCCGCGGCCAATAGCTGCTGCGCGTTCCGGTCTGCGGGTCAATTTCCGTTTCATACATCCAGTTGACCCGGGGATCAAAAAATGTCCGGCCATAGCCGATGGGTGTCTGGATCCAGAAGTTGTGGTCAGAGCCGCCGGCCTCAACCACAAGGACGCTGCTTGTGCCATCCCGCGACAAACGATCCGCCAGAACGCATCCAGCGGATCCCGCACCGACGATGATGTAGTCAAACTCGGTCAAACGGCGACCCTTTCATTGCAGGTTTGATGGCCAAGCCACGCGGCAGTGCGCCGGATCGGCAACTGGCGACGATGGCAGAGCGCGCGTGGATCGGGTTGGCGTCCACTTTTCCACACAGGATGGCGCTCCGGATTAGCCTCTGTCAAACAAAGCTTTATTGCCCTAGGGCTCTACTAAATTTGTAGGTAAGGCGCGCGCAACTCAGCCATTTTGCGTCAAAGGCTCTTGCTTCATTTGCAGATGCAGATCCTTACCGTCATAAGGGTGCGCCGCGCAAATCGCCTCGTCATGGGCGGGTTACTCCGGGTGGGTGTCATTGTCCTTAGCGGCAGCATCCCTCACCCCCCCCCGTCCGAGGTCACGACAGCGGGTCATAACCCAGCATACGTGGCAAGGCACAATCGGGGGATAACAGGCAAAGATTACGCTTTGCAGTCATAGTCTCTTTGAGACTTGCCGCAAGTCAAACAAAGCATTAATCGGTAAAGGCGTAGTTTTATTTGAAGGCCGGCCTCCCCATGATGCGATCACTTCTGCCTCTGCAATGGCTGCGGGCCTATGAAACGGCGGCGCGTCATCACAGTTTTTCCACCGCTGCGGCCGAATTGGGGCTGACTCCGGCAGCCGTCAGCCACCAGATCCGATCCCTTGAAGGGGAGTTGGGATTCAAGCTGTTCGAGCGGCTCGCCCGCGGGGTTGAGTTGACCGAGGTTGGACATGCATACCTGCCAAGTGTCAGCAAGGCACTGGACGATCTGTTGGTGTCTACTGTCGGCCTGTTCGGTGCAGAGCGTGAAGCCCAGATAACCGTCCGCGCGGCCGTGACGCTAACGGGGTCTTGGCTGGCACCCAGGCTTGGGCGCTTTTACAAAGCGTATCCTGGAATACGCGTGCGCATCCTTGCAAGCAGTTGGACGGGGCCGAGCGATTCCACCGAAGTGGACATTCTGTTTGGGACCGGCGACTGGCCAGGATTTGACTCCACCCTACTTTTGAAAGCGCAATCGCGTGTCGTGGCACGACGCGATGCCATCGTGCCAACCCCAGATAAGAAAGCTTGCGTCGAGGCGCTGATCGGCAACGGCGTCGTTCACATCATGGGCTGCGAAAACCGCTGGATCAAGTTGGCCAGAAAATATGGTGTGCCGGAAAGCAATATTCGGGTAAACGTCACAACGGACAACTCGATCTCCGCTATTGAGCTCACCCGAGCCGGTTTCGGCCCCTGTCTTGTCCAAAACTACTACGCGCAGGCGGCCATCGAAAGCGGTGAACTTATGTCGCCGCTGGCCGACGGCGTGGATATAGACGAGGCGCAATATGTGGTGACGCCCAAACTGGCGCAGCGCAAAAATCCAGCGGCCATGCTGTTTCGAAAGTGGCTGCTTGAAGAGGCATTGTAGGCTCCAGACTTCGTTGGCGTCGCGCGTCATCATGTGGTTGACTTGAGTGAAACTGGACCTGTCACGGGTCTGTTCCGGTTCCCCGCCGCACGCAGGGGCGCGATCGTTTTCGGCTTCGACTCGGCTTCGATGAAGATGGCAATCCGCGTTTTGTTGTGCCACGGTTTGTGCGGTCGCTTGACTTCATCAGGGCAGAGCGCACAGGCCACGTGAGGCTTGTCTCACTTGATTAGCCATCAATGGCGGCCCCCCTCACCCGCCAGCTTGTCGCCGAGATCAGTGCGTTTGGTCTTCAATTTCAGGACCGGGTGACACTGCTGGCCGTGGAATCTGCCTCGAGGCGAGGCGTGATTCACGCGTGGCAGGCCGAGATCATTCTGCAGCATGCGCTCATGTCGCAGTATGGTCAGAGCTTTGGGCTTCAGCCAAGTCGAAACCCGTTGGTGACAGCCATGGTTGCGCTTTCACGCCTCCCCAAAAGTGAATCCGCGCCATGGATGTGGCACGGATAACACCTGCAACTTGGTTTTTCTTCGCAGCGCCGCCTGACCGCACCAAACCGTTCTCTACCAGGGAGAAAACGCACGGGTCGCTCGCAGAGACTGGTCCGGACAGTTTCGCTGCTGGACCACACAGACTTGATCGAGGCGTCGTAGCGCAGTGCAATGGAGTCAAAACGGGGGATGGCGGAAGCTGCGCTTTCAGTCGCTGCGCACAGGCTTGGACGGCTTTGATGTCCGGATCCGGCATTAGCCCAATCTTCTCAAAACCGAACCAAGAGCAAACAGCCCCGCAGAACGATGCGGCATCGCCATAAAAACAAAATTGACTTCATGGTTTCGGGACGACCATGAGGGTCAAGGTCTGTGTGGTGATCTTCCCATCCTCAATAATTAAGGTATCAGCACCTAATTCGTAGCCCCGGTCCACGCGGCGGCCACGTCCAGATCGGATGCGGACCATACGACCGTGCGCCATGACGGATCAAATATCATGTATCCGGGATCGCCGATCAGTTCGATCCGGTTGCCCCCCGGCTCAAAAAGAAACAGGAATGTCGCTCCGTCTACTCCATGCCGACCCGGGCCGTGTTCCAGCCGAATGCCATGCTCCCGCGACAGTTCAGCAAGATCGAAGAGGTGCTGTACCGAAGGATAGTAAAGGCACAGGTGATGGAACCTGCCACGCTCGCCGCTCGGGTCTGGGACGAGTGCCACATCGTGAGAAAGGTTGGTGACGCTCAGAAAGCTGGCCATGACAGCGCCATCATATACTTCGCCTGTTTCAATGCCGCTCTGACTCCGGTAGCCGAAAGACACCCGCAAGGCCAGATCGACAGTTTGCTGCCGTGGAACTTCATGCCGTCACCCTGAGCAGTCGGTGCCGCCTAACGCACGCTTACGATTCGCGGCTTGCCATGGCTCCTCGGAAAGAAGGCCGCTGCGGCTCTATTCTTGCGTCAGTCAGCCAGCAAGCGTTGCGTATCACACAGGTCGATCGTTGTGCCGATGTGCAAAGCTTTCGCGCGGGTAGCGACGGCTGCGGCGGTGGCAAGATCCTGCGAAGCAATGCCCAACGACTTGAAAAGCGTTATTGCCTCATCGCGCGAGCGTCCGTGATGCCGCTGCGCGACGACCTCTGCAAGCTCTGTAATCATGTGATCAGGCCCGATTGCACCATCACTTCTGGCTAACAGAAACTCGCCGCATTCGACCTCTGCCTGTGAGAGTGAATCGACAAAAACGTCGGCAGCGGCGACAAGGTCTGCAGCGATTTCACGCCGGTCCGCCCGGCTTGCGCCAACCGCGTTAATGTGAGTTCCCGTCGAGACTTCTGCCAAACCAAGTATCGGGACAGGGCTTCCGGTCACAGTGCAGATCACGTTCGCGCCGCGCACCGCGCAGGCCAGATCTGCCAATGCGGAAGTGCCCAATTCTTCGGCAAGCGCCCCGGCACCGCCCCGCGACCAGAGCACGAACTCGGCAAGAGGGTAAAGCCGGCGGAGCGCATCGACATGACTGCGGGCCTGCGTGCCCCCGCCCAGTATGGCGATGCGCGCCGGATTGGGATGCGCAAGCGCAACTGTGGCAACCGCGCTTGCCGCAGCGGTCCGCAGCGCGGTCAAGGCGCTGGCGTCGATCATGGCCTCGGGCACGCCCGTTCGACCGTTGGCGAGCATCACAAGGCCCTGATGACTATCTAGACCACTGGCCCGGTTGTTCGGGTTGACCAAAACGACCTTCACTGCCCAGGGCGCATCGCTTGCGGTGCCGGTAACAGGCATAAGCCCCAGCAAGGCGCGGCCAGGACCGGCGGAAAGCTGATGACGGGGAAACGGCGAGAAAAGGTCTGCCGCCAGATCGACAAAACACTTGTGAACTGCCGTGAAGGCCAACTCCGGATCAAGTACCTTGCGCACATCGGCTGCAGTGAGAATGAGCATTGGAAACTCCACCATGGCCACGATACGGGCAGGGCTGGTTGCCCTGCCCGCTCGCAGAATGTCACTCGGCGTCGCCCATCAGAACATTCACCCGGTCGATATCCCAGGTATCAAGTTCCGTAAGGGCGCCGGATTCATCAACGCCCCAGACCAGATACGGGCCGGTCACGTCGCCATTTTCGTCGAAACTGATCGGACCTGTCGCCCCGACATAGGTGATCCGGGCACCGGCGGCCAGTATCTCGTGTGCGCGCTTGAAGCCCTCAACGCCGGGATTGACCACCTCTCCGCCCGGTCCGGTGATCTGGCGAACCATGTCACGGATCGCCGTGCCATCGTAGGTTCCCGCCGCCTGGGTTGCCAGCAGGGCGACCGCAGCCGCGTCATACATCGTGTGCAGTCCCGGACCGGCCGGCGGCTCGCCGAACTTTTCCTGCCAGCTTGCGTTGAACGCGTCGACGGACGGCCCGGCAACCTGTGCATTGTCGAGCCCGACTGCAGTGGTCAGGAACTTCGCGCCCACCGCGTCAACAAACTCTGAGGCGCGCAACGCGTTCGACAACAGCAGGTTCTGTGGCCCGCCCAGCGACAGCCACTCGCGCAAGGCCGTCGCACCGTCGGCAGGGAAAGCCACAAGGAACAGCGAGTCCGGATCGTCGCGCAACGCTTGCGTCACCTCGGCGCGATAGGATGCCTGCTCTTGATTATACGGAATCATCGCGGTCACTTCGCCGCCCCCGACCTTTATGCCTTCGGCAAAGGCGTTGGCCATCGAAAGCCCATAGTCAGAGTTGACGTAGATGACAGCCGTCCGCACATAATTGCGCTCGCGCGCCAAGGCGGCCATGACATGGCCTTGCGGTCGCACTGTCGGCAGGGTGCGGAACCAAAAGCCATTGGTGCCGCCCTCGACGGCCAGCTCGGTGAAGCTGGGCGCGCTTGAACAGCAACTGATCTGCACGACCCCCTCGGGTACCGAAACAGACGTAAGGACCGGCATTGTGATCCCCGATTGGATGGCCCCGAGGATCACTTCGACACCTTCGATTTCGACAAGCGACTTTGCTGCGTCGACACCGACGCTGGGCTGGCCCTGATCGTCGCGCAGCCGATAAACCGCATCGCAGCCCAACAGGCCACCCGCAGCATTCATATGGTCGATCGCCAGTTGCCCGGACTCGCCGATGGCACCGCCGATGGCTGCCATCGACCCTGAAAGGGACGCCAAAGCGCCGATCGGGATCTGGCAGTCGCGCGCGTCCTGCGCCATCGCCGGTGCGGCGACCATCATCAATCCGCCCGCAACGAGGGGGGCAGCAATAGCAAGTTTCATGCGTTTCAGTTTCATCTGCGGATTTCCCGTGTTGGAGTGATGAGAAGGCCTGGTTGCCCCGGCCGGTGGTGGTCCGACCCACTAAGGCGCGGGCTTCTTCTTATAGGCCTGTTGTGCCTGTTTCCGGGCGTGGGACGAAACGGACTCTTCTTCGCCGATCAGGCCCCGAGGCCGCAGCAAAAGCGTCATGACGATGACCAGCCCGATCAGGATCGCCTGTATGGATCCGGCCTGCGATTGATAACCCGGCGGCACGATCTGACCGATGAAATAGCCACTGGCCGTCCAGATGCCCCAGACAACCAACACGCCAAGGATTGCACCCCGGTTGTTGCCCGACCCGCCGACGATCAGCATGGCCCAGATTTGAAACGTCAGGATCGGCAGGAAGTCGATCGGACTGACGAACCCGATGAACCCGACGTACAGCCCCCCCGCCAAACCCATGATCGCCGAGCCGAGCACAAAGGCCTGCAACCGGATCAGCGTCGGGTTCTTGCCAAGCGAACGCGCTGCGGTCACATCCTCGCGAATTGCGCGCAATATCCGTCCCCAGGGCGATTGGACCGCACGTTCCAAAGCAAAATATATCACCCCCGCAATCAGGATTACACCGACAAGGTACGCAAGATTGTAGGCGTTTGACACAGCGAAGCGGTCAAAATACGGACGTGGCAGGCCGATCAGACCATTTGCTCCGCCCGTCAGCGCGTCGAAGTTGAGGGCGACAAGCTGGATCGTGATCCCGATGCCGAAGGTTGCGATCGCGAGATATTCCTCTCGCAGGCGCAGCGTCGCCAGCCCTACGACCAGACCAGCGGCACCCGCCGCGATTGCCCCCCCCAGCAGCCCGACGACGAAAGGCATCTCGAACCCGCCGATCAGCGCGGCACGATCCGGCCCGATCAGAATCGCGGTACCGTAGGCGCCTATGGCATAGAACCCAACGACCCCGGCATTGAAAAGCCCGGTGAACCCCCATTGCAGGTTCAGCCCCATTACCATGATGGCATAAATCGTTACGACGATCAGAAAGAACACAAGATAGACGGCCAAACCCAGCATCAGCGCCCCCCGCTCGTGCCGCCGAAAAGTCCGGTCGGCTTCAGATAAAGCACCACAAGAAGCACCAGAAAAGGGATCGCCAGTTTGTATCCTGGCGGGATTACGAGGACAGAGAACGACTCGATCAGGCCGATCAATACCCCGCCGACCACAGCACCCACCACATTGCCGACCCCGCCCAGAATGACCGCTGCAAATAGCGGCAAAAGCAGATGGAAGCCGAGTTCCGGTCGCAACTGGACCGTGACGCCGTAAAGTACCCCGGCCACAGCGGCAAGCGCGCCACCGACGATCCAGGTCCACCGCACCACCCTTGCCAGCGAGACGCCGTTGATCACGGCAAGCGACGGATTTTCCGACACCGCCCGCATCGACAGGCCAAGCGGGGTACGTTGCAGGAATTGGTGAACCGCAATCACAAGCACAACGGCAAGCGATAGTGTAAACACCTGATCCGGCATGATCCGCAGGTCGGGCAACACACGCACTGCGATCTGAAGTTCGGTTGTGTAATAAGTGGCGCGGCCGCCGAAGATCAGGTGGACCACGTTCCGGATCAGCAGTGCAATCCCGAATGACGCAAACACCAATGTCAGATGACCCACACGGTCGCGCATCCGGCGAAACACCAGCCAGTCGATCAGCAGCGCAAGTGCCACCGTCAGGGCGCAGGCGACCACGGTCGCCAACAGCAATGGCCAACCAAACGTCAGCGGGCCCAGCGGTGCCGTCGGAAGACCGAACACCGTCAGCACACCCAGCGCCATATAGGCCCCCCATGTCATCATCTCGGCATGGGCAAAATTGGCAAACCGCAGAATTCCCATGGTCAGCGTCAGTCCAATCGCTCCCAACGCATAGATCGCGCCCGTCAACAATCCATCAGCCAAAGCTTGCAGCATCAGTGTTTCCCTCCGGCCTGGCCCAAGTAGATGCGTGCAACTTCGGGGTCTTCGAGCAAGCGGTCCGATGGTCCGTCCAGCCTGTTGCGTCCTTCGGCAAGCACATAAGTGCGGTCAGAAATCCGCATCGCAGCCTTGGCGTTCTGTTCAACCATAAGCACCGCGACACCGCCCCGCACCAGAGTGACAAGATGCCCGAACACCTCTTCAACCATCTTCGGTGCAAGACCCGCGCTTGGCTCGTCCAGCATGATCAGTTGGGGCCCGGTCAGCAGGGCGCGCGCGACGGCCAGCATCTGACGCTGCCCGCCCGACAAGTTGCCCGCCTTTGCCTTGCGAAACCGCACAAGGTCGGGAAAGCGGTCGTAGGCTGCACTTATCTGCGCGCGCGCCTGGCTGCGCGGCAGGGGCAGTGCACCCAGTCGAAGGTTTTCATCCACTGTCAGGGTCGCAAAGATGTTGTCGGATTGTGGCACATAGGCCATGCCAAACCCGCTCATCAGGTGCGGCGACAACCCGACCAGTGACTGATGACCCAGCGTCACAGTGCCATCCGTGATCGGCAGTAGCCCGGCGATTGCCTTGATGAGGGTCGATTTTCCAGCGCCGTTGGGGCCTATGATGGTCACCAACTCTCCGGCGGAAATCGTCAGGGAAATGCCGTTGATGATCGGCAGATCCGGCCGATAGCCCGCTGTCAGTGCCGCAACGGACAAAAGCGCCGTCATGCAGTGACCTCGCCCAGGTAGGCGTCAACAACTGCCGGGTTTGCTGCCACGACCGCAGGCGCACCGGCGGCGATAACCTTGCCTTGGGCAAGAACGATGATCGGATCGCAGAGCGACATCACCATATCCATATTGTGCTCGATAATCAGGAAGGTCATCCCTTTGCGGTGCAGCTCGGATATCTTTTCGACCAGAATATCGAGTAGCGCGGGGTTCACTCCGGCGGCGGGTTCGTCAAGCAGGATCATCTTGGGCTCGGACATCAGCACGCGGGCAAGTTCAAGCAGCTTCTTCTGCCCGCCTGAAATCGCGCCGGCCATATTCTGCTCGACCGCCGCAAGATTGCAGAACTGTATGATCCCGCGCGCGCGCTCGAAAACCTCGTGCTCTTGCCGCGCAACCAGACCGGGGCGCAGCCAAGTGTTCCAGAACCTTTCTCCGGCCTGGTTCGGGGCCGCCAGCATCACGTTTTCGATGACGGTCATAGCAGGAAAAGGCCGGGGAATCTGGAAAGTGCGCGCAAGACCACGTGAAAAGATTTCATGCGGCGCACAGCCGGTGATGTCTTGGCCATCAAACACAACGCGGCCCGACGTCAGGGCACCTTCGCCCGCTATGGCATTGAACAGCGTCGTCTTTCCGGCACCGTTCGGCCCGATCAGGCCGGTAATTGACCGCGCCGCAACCGAAAGGTCGGCACCGTCGACTGCGTGCATCTGTCCGAACGTCTTTACCGCCCGGTCAACGCTTAGAAGCGGCGCGACCCCGGTCATCCGGCCTGCTCTGTCCTGACGGTTCCGCGCCTGACCAGCGCCGTCGCCTCGATCTCGACCAGGATGGCAGGATCGGCAAATCCACAAACGATCGTCGTATTCGTCGGACGCGGATCGCTGAATGCAGCCCCAAGAACGCCGGAAGCCTGCATCACATGGGCCGCGTCGGACAGGTAGACCCGCACCCGCACGATATCCGAAAGGGTGGCACCTGCCTTTTCCAGCGCGTCTGATATCTGCCCAAGCGACAGACGGGCCTGCGCTTCCGCGTCATCCGGAAACTTTCCGGTTGCCGGATCAAACCCGGCGGTTCCGGACACGAACACCCAGTCGCCATCGACGACCGCGCGTGAATATCCGGCCAATTTCTCGAAGCGCGACCCGGTGTTTATCGCCCATCGTTCCGTCGTCATGCGGTATCCCCTAAGAATTGACTTGATTTGATCAGATAATCATACGATCAAAGTTGCGTCAACAAGAATGGATCGCGACGCTTTGCCAATGCGAAACCCCCAACCAGACGGACCCGGAGACGCCCATCTGAAGGCCGCCGCCGGCACCCCCTTGTGGCAAGCGACTTCTCTGCCAAGGCCGCTGACCGGCCCTTTGGGCAACGATGCCTCGGTGGATGTGGCGATTGTCGGCGGGGGCTTTCTGGGCCTGTCCGCAGCCGCCGCGCTGGCGAGCGGAGGCGTTGGCGTCATTGTCCTGGAGGCTGGCGAGATCGGCGCCGGGGCAAGCGGGCGCAATGCGGGTTTTGTTGTGCCGCATTTCAGTCGCGCAGACCCGGCAACGCTGGCCCGACGGTTGCCGCAGTTGGCTGCGGAGCGGATGCTGGCGTTGCTGGAAAGTGGGGCCGACCGAGTCTTTCAACTCGCGCGAGAGTCAAATATGGGTCGGCAGGCCGAACAGACCGGCTGGTTGCAACCCGCACATGGACCAGAGAGTGCCGACGCCCTTCAGCGGCGCGTCCAGATGTGGCAGGCCCGCAAGCGCCCGGTCAGATGGCTTGATCGCGAGACGGTGGCAGAACGCACTGGCATGACGTTCTATCATGGCGCGCTTGAAGATATGTCGGGCGGCATTATCAACCCGCTGGCATTCGTGCGGGGTCTGGCGCAGCGTGCGATTGACGCTGGGGCCCGTGTTCACACCGGGACCGCCGCGCTGGACTATGCGCGCGTAGGCGATGGTTACTGCCTGCACCTGTCGGGCGGTGCCAGTTTGCACGCGCGGCGCATTCTGTTCGCCACCAACGCCGGAACCACTGGCGCTGCGCGGACCATGGGACGAAACGTATTGCCGCTGTCTGTCTATCAGATCGCGACCGAGCCCGTGAGTGCAGAGATTGTCACCCGCATCGCGCAGCGCCGACAGCCCGTGTCCGATACGCGCACCAATATTTTCACCTACCGGCTGGATGCCGACAATCGCCTTGTTTCAGGCGGTATGGCGCTGATCCCCTTCAATGCCGAGGCCCGAATGGCACGTCGCATTGTCGAACGCCTTGCGCGCGAACTTGATCTTGCTGTCGTGCCGCAGGTCGAAAACGTCTGGCGCGGAACGGCGGCGATGACGGGCGACGGTCTGCCGCTGCTGTCTACGCTGGGCGACGGCGTCTTTGGCGCTGTCGGGTGCAACGGCCGCGGCCTGGCCTTTGCGACCGTCTTGGGCGAGGCTGTGGGTCGCTGGATCGCCGAAGGTTGTGACCCGCGTGAGGCACCCTTGCCGTTGGCGCAATCCCGCCCTTTGCCAGTGCGCAGCCTGGCACAATGGGCACCGTCATTGGTGCTGTTGCGGGGGCTTTGGGCAGACCGGCACGCTTCAAGGCGCAAAGCATGACGTTCAAAGGCTCAGGCACCGGGGTTCAGTCCCATTTGCCGCAGGACGGCGGTATTGAGCGGATGACCGGGAACTGCCAGTGCGTCGAGCAGCACCGAAATGTGGTTGGTGTTCGGCACCTGCATCGACGTTGTACCACATTGGGCAGCAAAGGCATCAGACTGATGCAGGAATTCGTCGGTTTCATCCGCACCCACGGCCACGATCATCGGCGCGTCGACCCGCAAATCGCGCAACAGCGGCGAGAAGGTCGCCAGTTCTTCGGCGGTCAACTGAAGATCATCGTTCTGGAACGATCGGGTGACAGGCTCCAGATCGTAGAGTCCGCTTATGGCTGTGCCCCCGCGCAAAAACGTGCCGGACATCTTGTCCATGACCTCGGCCACAAGATGCCCGCCGGCCGAATTGCCGGATGCGAAAACCCTGTCCGGGTCACCGCCGAAACCGGCAGCATTGGCCCCCACCCAGTCAAGCGCTTGCAGACACGACGCCACCACGTCGCGCATCCGAACCTGGGGCATAAGTGGATAGTCGATGACGACCAGAGCAGCGCCGGCGGGCACAAAGCCCGGAGCCAGAAAGCTGAACAAATCGGCATCCAGCGATCTCCAGAAGCCGCCGTGGATGAAAACCTGCACCGGGGCGGGTGCAACGCCACGCCGGGCCGGAAACACGTTCAGCGTCTCTGCGGATCCGGGGCCATAGGTCAGGCCTCGGTGCACCTCGAAGTGCTGAAGTGCGTGCTTTGCTGCCACACTTCGCCGCGCAAAAAGCGCCTCCAGATCAACAACACGATCCAGCGAAAACTCTCTGTCCATATCCCGCAGGGTCGTCATGGGATCGCCGCCTTTTGTTCCAGACAATTCCCTATCACCACATCCAAAACCGACAGGAATGACAATGCCCCGTTTCGCCCGACGCATCACCCGTTCGTCACCCAAGGACTACGGCATGTTCGCGCGTGCCCTGAAATATGATACCAACCCCAACGCGCCGATGATCCACCTTGAACTGGGTCGCCCGGTAGACGACACCCCTGCCCACATAAAGCAGGCGACAATCGACGCCCTGCGCGCCGGACATGTGCATTACAGCGATCTTCAGGGGTTGCCGGAACTGCGCGTCGCACTCGCCCAACGTCTGGGCGAAAAGAACGCAATGGCCGTGGGGCCAGATCAGATCATCGTGACCAACGGGCTGACACAGGCGTCTTTCGCAACTTTCATGGCGCTGCTTGATGAAGGCGACGAGGCGATACTGCTTGCTCCATACTATCCACAGCATATCGGCAAGATCGAAATGGCGGGTGCCATGCCGGTCATAGCCCCACTCGACGCGGCATCCGGCTTCCGGATCCGCCGCGACCTGATCGAACCGCATGTGACGAAACGAACGCGCATGATCGTGCTGGTCAACCCCTGCAATCCAACCGGGCGTGTCTACAGTCGCGAGGAATTGCAGGAACTGGCAGATCTTGCCATTGCCCACGATCTGACTGTCGTTACGGACGAGGTTTACGAATCAATCGTCTTTGATCGTGCACAACACATCAGCATCGCCAGTTTGCCCGGAATGGCCGAGCGGACCGTTACCATGCAAGCCTTTACCAAGGCCTATGCAATGGATGGCTGGCGCATCGGCTTTCTCGTGGCGCCAGCCGATTATATCCCGGCACTTCTGAAGATCACGACGACCGAAGTGACCCACGTCAATACGTTCATCCAGTACGGAGCGCTCGCCGCCGTGCAGGGCCCGCCGGAAGTACTGGCCGGCATGATCGCGGGCGACCGCGCACGGCGCGACCTTGTCGTCAGCCGTCTCAACCAGATGCCCGGGGTGACCTGCGCAATGCCCGAAGGCACGATTTACGCTTTTCCCGATATCAGCGGTACCGGCCTGAAAGCGCAGGACGCCGCTGAACGGATCATGACCGAGACCGGCGTTGTGGTCGAGGCGGGCAGCTTCTATGGTCCCCAAGGCGAAAATCATCTTAGAATCTGCTTTGGTGCACAGTCCGCCGAGGTTCTGGAAGTGGCGATGGACCGATTGCAAGCCTTTTTCAACGATCTATAGTCTGATGCCCAAGCCGTGACGAAGATTGAAGGGAAGTATGGAAAAATGGACGACCAACCTCCAGAAATTGGCGGTTTCGGGCCGGTCACGCAGCGCGCGACCATTGCCGACAACGTCTATAACGAGTTGCGAACTGCCCTGGTTGTCGGCCGCTTCGACCCTGGCCAGACGCTGACGATCTCGTCTTTGGCCGAGGCGTTCCAGACCAGCCACATGCCAGTGCGCGAGGCCATGCGCAGACTTGGAGCCGAAGGCGCAGTCGAGGTGCGCAGCAACGGTACGGCACATGTGCCAGAAGTGACCCGCGTCAGCCTTGACGACATCTGCCGCGCTCGCATCGCGTTGGAACGTCTGGCCACCGGGCTGGCTGTGACAAACATGACCGCCGCAGAGATCGCCACCCTCGAGTTGCTGGAACAAGAGCACACCGCGACATCGCATCTCAACAATGTTTACGAGATGCTCAAGAAAAACCACTTATTCCATTTCAGCATCTACCGGGCTGCTCGATCGCCAACATTGCTGCAACTTATTGATATCCTATGGGTTCGATACGGGCCGTTCATGCGGATGCTTTCGGACCACATGGGGCCGCAACTCGGCATGGGCGTGCACGAACCGTTCATGCTTGGGCACCGCGCCATCGTCGATGCGATCCGTTCCCGGGATGCCGTTCGGGCGGCGGATCTTCTGCAAGATGACATCGAACGGACTCAACGCCTGCTGCAGCGGCATTGCGAGTGACGCATTTGGAATGGCCGGAAAGTCTTGTGTTTTAAGTCCTTGCGTCGAATGGATCGGGTCAAGGGCGCACCGTTCTGGCTCGATTTTCAATTCGTTTGCCAATGAACGATCAGGGCGCAAGAACTTTGAGGGTGTTCAACCAGCGCCAGCAGCGGGAAGCGACGTTACGATTGAGGATCCAGAATATCCGGGATGACAACCCGAATGTTCAGGGTGTCCGCAAAGCCTGGCGGCAGTTGTGCCGTAAAGGCGGCCGCCATCGGCATTGCCGGGGTGGCATCACCCCTTGACCTCCTGCAGGCTTTTGCCCCGCAAGTGGACCACGCGCGTATCAGGCAATGAGGACTCTCGCAGCAGCGGGCCCTCCTGATCAAGATAGCTCACATCGAACTCCGCCAGCGCGACTAGGCCATTGTGGTCGTCGAAGGTCACCTTGCCATCGCGGAAGGTCAGCAGGCCTTCGTCGCGTAACTGCCGCAATACCCGATTGACATGCACAGCGCTGAGGCCAATGACGTCGGCCAGCAGGTATTGTGTCAGCGGGCAATCATAGCCCGCCTTGCTGCCAAGGCCCACGAGCATCAAGCGCGCGCCCAGTTCCAACAGGTAATGCGCGACGCGCTGGTGCGCGTCGCGACGGCCAAGGTTGATCAGGTGCTCGACCAGCATCGCCTCGTCGCGTGAGACCGCCCAGAGCAGCGCAGTCGCCAGCCGCGGAGACCGACTGAACGTGTCGGCCATGTCGCCTTTGGCAACCTCATAGACCTCGATCTCGGTAATCGGCTCGATGTTGTGATCGGCGGTTCGGAACAGCATGCTGCGCAAACCGAGAAAGTCGCCCGGGATCTGGAAGTCGACAATCTGGCGGGTTCCACCGGGCAGCAACTTGTAGGAACAGACCCATCCGCGCGTCAGGATGTAGGCCTCGCGGTTGGACTGCCCCTGATAGACGATATCGCGACCGACCGGAAAACTGCGCCGCCGTTCGTGCAGTCTCCTTAGGACGGCAAAGTCTGCGGGAGACAGGTGAGTGAAGGCGCCAAGTTTTCGGGCCAGTGGGCTGTCTTGAACCAGCTTGAGCATTTCATTCCTTCCCTTCTGCGATCCTGGCGACGGCGGACTCCGCTCAGGGCAACCAAATCGGCGCACGGGACTGCGCACGCTGCTCTCGATCAGTGCAGGCTAGCAGCTTCCTGCCATGATCAAGAGACTATTTGCATTGCGCGTTCGGAGATTATTCCACTCTCCAGCTATCGGAAAGGTTTCACGCGATGACCATCGACCTGGATGTACGGGGCGCCGCCGCGCTCGCGATCGTGGAATCCCTGCTTCTGGCACTGATTGACAGCGACGTTCTGCCAGAGAGCGAGATCCTGGGACTTCTGACGGATGCGGCACTGGCACATGCGGACAAGCCTGAAGCGGACGACAATCCCGGGCATCACGCCGCCGTGGCGGCGCTGATCAACCGAATTCTGGCAGGGTTGAACGCGGTGCAGCGGCGGTAAGGCCAAGCCCGGTCACAAACGGAGTTGCGCTCGAAACGGTGCTGCGGACCAGTGAATGAAAAGCAGGAGAGTCCGCACTGGCCGTCCAACTCGTGGTTTCGGGGCAAACCTCCTTGGAGGACGGCTGGGTACATCCAAGGGACGAAGCGACATGGATGAACTACACCATCGACGCCAAGCAGACCCCGGCACGCATTGCCAGTGGTTTGCTGGTGACGCGCGGCGGTGATGCGGCGCAGAAGCTGGATCTGGAAGGGATTGCGGCGGACTCTCACACATCCAGCTGGAGTGGCTGTTCCTG
>JBBRBJ010000044.1:0-28147 GCA_038205925.1 Rhodobacterales bacterium
GTTCGAGCCGACGAGGATCACCTTTTGCGCCATGTCGCGGGCAATCGGCAGACCGAACCCGCCGCAGACCACGTCGCCCAGAAAGTCGAGCAGCACATAGTCAAAATCCCAGTCATGAAAGCCCAACTTTTCCAGCAGCTCAAAGCCATGGATGATGCCGCGTCCGCCGCATCCACGACCGACTTCCGGACCGCCCAACTCCATCGCGAACACGCCGCCGCGCTTGAAGCAGACATCGCCAATCTTCACCTCTTCGCCCGCCAGTTTCTTGCGGGTCGAGGTTTCGATGATCGTCGGGCACGCCTTGCCGCCGAACAGAAGGCTGGTCGTGTCCGATTTCGGGTCACAGCCGATCAGCAGCACCCGCTTGCCCATCTCGGCCATCATGTGCGACAGGTTGGCCAGGGTGAACGATTTGCCGATACCGCCCTTGCCGTAGATTGCGATGATCTGCGTCTTCTTGGTCGGCTCTCCCTGCGGGATTTCCAAGGTTGGCTCTTCGTGCGCCTCTTCGCGCAGGCGGGCATCGAAATCTTTGAGGTTCGGAATGTCGAGGGTCATGCTTGGCCGCTCCAATCGAGGATCATTTTCAGGCAATACGCATCTTCAAAAGCCGTCTGATAGGCCCCTGTCGCATCTTTGGCTGGTCGGGTGTGTGTAATCAGGCCCGACAGCGACAGGGCGCCGCTTTCGATCAGGGCCCGCGTGGCGGTCAGGTCGTCCGCATTCCATTCGGCGGCGATGCGGATGCGCGCCTCTTTCATGAAAGCGGGCGGAAAGGCGAAGGACACCGCTTCGGTGTAGAACCCTGCGAGGACCACCTCGCCGCCGCGCGCAAGGCGGGGGATCAGCGTGTCGAGCAGGCCCTTGGCGCCGCTTGCATCATAGATGGCGCGGTAATCGCGGCGCGGGTCATCCTCGGGGGCGATCACATCATATCCCATTGCGCCATCGCGGCGGGCGGGGTTCATTTCCCATACCGTTGGCGCACGACCACCGGCCGCAACCGTCAGCCGGGCGATCAGGCGGCCCAGCGTGCCGTGGCCCACGATCAGGTCGGGAAGGGCGGTATTGAAGCCTGCAATCGCATGACGGGCGGTTGCGGCAAGGGCCAGCAGCGCGCCCTCGGCGCCAATTCCGCGGTCCAGACGGGCGACGCGCGCGGCGGGCGTCACCAGATGCCGCGAAGCGCCCCCGAACAACCCGCGAACGCCATCCTCAAAACAATTGGCGCCAGGCACGAACACATGCTCACCGACCCTAAAGCCGGACTCTGGTGCCGCCTCAACCACCTCGCCGAACGCCTCATAGCCCGGCACCAGCGGATAGCCCATGCCCGGAAAGGGCGGCATCGTGCCCGACCAGAACAATTTCTCCGTGCCCGTCGAAATACCCGAGTATGCCGTCTCGATCACCAGATCCTGCGGCCCCGGTGCCACCAGGCCCACTTCGGCCAGGCCCAGATCACGCGCCCCGGAAAGGATGACGGCAGTGCTTCTCAATTGGTCTCTCCCCTTTCCTGCCCTTCCGCGACACAGAGTCGCGAGCGGCAGGGTTTTTCTGCTTGGTGTAAGCTTAACCTGACAAACCCGTGTGTCAATTTAATTGGACACTTTTTCGAACGCGAAGCGAAAAGAAATTCGCTTATGCGCGGGTTGCTGTAACAACCGAGGTCACATAGGGGCGCGGTCCGGTGATTCGTGTGATCCCGGCGAAGCCTGCGGCCTTCAGCAGGGCAGATATCTCGTTCGCAGACCGCGTGCGGCCCGTCTGCATCGCCAGAGTGTAAATTGCAAAGTACACATCCGTTGCCGGATCGGGGCGGTGGCCACCCGACATCGGCTCTGACACCACAAGCGTCCCCCCCGGTGGAAGGGCCGCGTGCACGGCGCCCAGCAGTGCGGACACCGTCGCATCGGCATGATCGTACAGCACCCGAACCAGACTGATCGCATCGGCGCCCTGTGGCAGCGGATCGTCGCGGAAACTGCCCGGAACGATCGTGACACGCGGGCCAAAGACCCCCAGGCGGGCGGCCGCCCCCGGCACAACGGCGGGCAAATCAAACAAGGTCAGCGCCAGCTTTGGGTGCGCCTGCCCGACGGCGGCCAGAAAGGCACCGGTTCCGCCGCCCACATCCATCAGATGCGCAAAGCGCCCGAAATCCACCAGCCGCAAGGTATCGGCAGCGACAAGGCCCTGACTGTCAGCCATCAGATCGGAATAGCGCGCGGCGCGGGCCGGGTCTTCCGCCGCACCCGCACCAAAGACATAAGGCCAGAAAGCGGCAAGTTCTGGCTGCGTCTCACCCCGGAAGAAGGCCACCGGATCAGACAGATCGCGGTAGAGTACATCGTGGTGGCGCACCATCGCCTCAAGCCCCGGCACGGTCAGAAACGCACCGCCGCGCGGGGTCAGATGCCAGACGCCACCCCCCTCGCGCACCAGTTTCATCGCGGCACCAGCCCGCAAAAGAATGCCCATGCGTTCGCCCGGAACGCCGCTGGACCGGGCAAGCGCATCTTGCGTGGCGGGGCCTTGCGACAGGCGGTGCAACAGGCGCAACTCGACAATCGCCATCAACGCCTGCGACTGCACAAAGCCCGAGACGACATCGAAAAGCGCTCGCCCTTCGGCGTGCGCATGCGACCGCAAAAATGGTATCTTTTCGATAACCTGATGAAAACGCGCCGACATTGCCAGTCGCGTCAACAGGCCGGGGCGCTTTGTCTTGGCCGGACGGTCCGCTCCTGACAGCCCCATGTCGGCCACGCGCTCAGCCCCGGGCCGAGGTCAGCCGCGCGGGAGTCATCTTTTCGGCATAGGCGCGCACCAGCTGCGCCAGCATCGCCTCGCCCGGACACGACGGGATCGAGGCAATCGCTCCGCCAAGAATATCCTTGAGGTGGCGCACCGCCCCCGACACGCCCAGATTGGCCACGGCCGAGGGGCGGCCGTGCATCTCGTCCTGCCCGGCCGGTTTGCCCATCTCTTCGGGCGCCATCAGCGCGTCTTTCAGATCGTCCGCCACCTGAAAAGCCTCGCCGATGCGGGCACCCAGTTCTTCCCAGGGCTCAGGCTCGTGCCCTGCCGCGATTGCGCCCATCTGGGTGGCGGCCATGAACAGGGCCCCGGTCTTGGCGCGGTGATAAGCGGTCAGATTGACGGTTGTTTCACTCTCCCAGCCCTGCCCCGCACAGATGCCGAACGGCATGCCGGTGCGCATGGCCAGATGGCTGACAAGGCGCAACGCGCGATCGGGCGCGTCCACGCCAGCACGGGCCAAAAGCTCGAACGCGAGCACGATCAGGCTGTCACCCGCCAGCACCGCAAGCGGTTCGCCAAAGGCGCGGTGAACGGTGGCCTTGCCACGGCGAATGTCAGCGTTGTCAAAGGCGGGCAGATCGTCATGCACCAGGCTGGCGCAGTGGATCAATTCCAGCCCGGCAGCAGCGGCATTGGTCAGGCGCGGGCGATCATCGCCACAGGCGAGCGCCACCGACATCAGGATCGTCGGCCTGATCCGCGCGCCGCCCGGAAACACCGCGTAGGGCAGAGCGGCCCCGAGGCGCGGCGGGGCCGTGCCAGACTGGGCCACTGACATTGCCTCGGCCATTGCCGCCTCGATTCGCCCATCCAGTGCCATGTTTCCGCCCCTTCACGACGCCTCCGCCTTGCCGCAGACTGGCACCGTGGTTGGCAAGTGTAAATAAAAACTTACACCACGCTGTAATTTGGTATGGACAGTCCGGTCGCTTGCGCCATCATGACGGTCATGGACAGCCTTCTGGACACAAATGAAAATGCTGTTGTGATTGGCGCCGGAATGGGCGGGCTGGCGGCTGCCATCCGGTTGGCAGCAATGGGTCTGCCGGTGACGCTGGTTGAGGCGGCGGAATCACCCGGCGGCAAGGCCCGTGCGGTGCCCTCGGCGGCAGGCCCCGTCGATACGGGCCCCACCGTGCTGACCTTGCGCAGCGTGTTCGATGATCTCTTCGCACTTGGCGGCCAGCGGCTTGAGGATCACGTGACCCTGATCCACCAGCCGATCCTTGCGCGCCACTGGTGGGACAATAGCCCTACGCTGGACCTGTTCCCCGAGACCGAGGCGAACATCGAGGCGATCCGCGCCTTTGCCGGCCCGCGTGAGGCTGCGGCCTTCGCCCGTTTTGACCGTCTGTCAGCCGAGCTTTATACGGCGTTTGACGCCCCCGTCATGCGCGCGCCCCGCCCCGATCTGCCCGCAATTGCCCGCGCTGCGGTCCGGCGGCCCCGGATCTGGCCCGCCCTTATGCCCGGCATGACGGTCGAGCGGCTCTTGCGGTTGCACTTTCGCGACCCGCGCCTCGTCCAGTTGTTCGCGCGTTATTCCACCTATGTCGGCGGACGCCCCGGCCATTCGCCCGGGGTCCTTGCGCTGATCTGGCGGGCCGAGGCGGCAGGAGTCTGGGCGGTTGCGGGCGGGATGCACAGCCTGGCCGCAGCACTGGCCCGGCTTGCGGCGGAAATGGGGGTCCGCATCCACTATGCCACGCGCGCGCAGCGCATTGTGCGGCACGACAGTCGCGTGACGGGGGTCGAGGTCGAGGGCGGTGCCATCCTGCCCTGCACGCACTGCGTCTTTAACGGCGATCCGGGCGCTCTGCGCGACGGGCTCCTGGGTGAGGCAGCTCGGTCCGCCGTGGCCGCAAAGGCACCGCCCCGTGCACTGTCGGCCTGGGTCTGGGCCTTTGCCGCCAAACCGCACGGCGCACCGCTGATCCATCACAACATCTTCTTCTCGGCCGACCCGCGAGGCGAATTCGGTCCCATAGGGCGCGGACAGATGCCCGAGCAGCCCAGCCTTTACATCTGCGCGCAAGACCGCGCCACCGCCGCCCGCCCCCCGGGGCTGGAGCGGTTCGAGATCATCGTGAACGCGCCTTCGGGCGCGTCTCCGCAGCCCGAGGACTTTGCACAATGCCACACCAGAACCTTTCAGCGCCTGAAGTCCTTCGATCTGCGCCTGAGTCCCTCACCGGAGGCCAAGGCGCTGACCACACCTGCCCGTCTGGCGGCGCTGTATCCGGGATCGCAGGGCGCGATCTACGGCCGCTCGCCCGAGGGGCTGCTGGCAGCGTTTCAGCGGCCGGGGGCGGTGACGCGCCTGCCGGGGCTGTATCTGGCCGGCGGGGGGGCCCATCCGGGGGCGGGGGTGCCGATGGCAGCCCTCTCAGGGCGGCACGCGGCCGAGGCGATCATGCAGGCCCGGACTTCCGGGTCGAGGTGGGGCCGGACGGCTACGCTTGGTGGTATGTCGATGGCGTCAGCACGGACGGGACGCGCGCCGTCTCGGTGATCGGGTTCATCGGGTCGGTGTTTTCGCCGTGGTATCGGTGGTCGGGGCGCAGATGCCCGCAAGACCATTGCTGCCTCAACGTGGCCACCTATGGCCCCGGGGGGCGCTTCACCATGACCGACAGGGGCAAGGCTGCCCTGCGCCAATCGGCGGATACGTTGCAGGTGGGCCCAAGTTCCATGCACTGGACCGGGCGGCAGCTGATCATCGACATCAACGAATGGGGCGCGCCGCCCATGGTTACGCCCGTGCGCGGACGCATCACCCTGACGCCGCGGGCAGTCACCGAAGCGGAGGTTACGCTTACCCCCGACGGCGCCCACATCTGGCGCCCCTTCGCCCCCACCGCCCATATCGAAGTGGACCTCAGCCAAGGCCACCGATGGCAGGGGCATGGCTATTTCGACGCCAATTTCGGCACCCGCGCGTTGGAGGATGATTTCGATTTCTGGACGTGGGGACGCTACCCCATGAAGGACCGTGCATTGTGTATCTATGACGCCACCCGACGTGACGGCAGCACATTGGACCTGGCTGTGGAAATCACGCCTTCAGGTGTGGTGCGTGAGGTTTCGGCCCCTCGCCGCACCCGCTTTGCCCGCAGTCTGTGGCAGGTGCGCCGCGAAACCCGCGCCGACGCTGGCGTGATGCCGCGCCAGCGGCTGGCCATGCTGGATGCGCCCTTTTATTCGCGCAGTCTGGTGCAAACCCGCATTGACGGTGAAGATACCACCGGCGTGCACGAAGCCCTTGATCTGCGGCGCTTTCGCCAGCCCGTCCTGATGCCCATGCTGGCAATGCGCGTGCCCCGCCGGGCCGGCTGGACGCATCCTGACTAAGGCAGTTGCTGCTTTAGAAATCCTCTCGGCAACGTGTTTTGCCTACGCTGGCTCGGGCGAATTGCGCCAGTAGACACTGCGGTTCAGCGCAAGAGCAACCGTGACCCATACGATGTAGGGCGCAAACAGCAGCCCCGCTATCCGGTCGATCTGCATAAACGCCACCATCGTGGCCGCCACTGCCAACCACAAAAGCGATATGATCAGCAATCCCGCGCCCATCCGGCGCAGACCAAAGAACACGGGCGTCCAAAGCGTGTTCAGCGTGATCTGAACCGACCAAAGCGCCAGCGCCATGCCCGCACCCGGCGCATCCGACCGGGCTGCGACGCGCGCAGCTGCTACTGACATGCAAAGATAAAGCACCATCCAGGCCAGCGGAAACAGCCAGTCGGGCGGCGTCCAGCGCGGCTTGTCCAGACCACGATACCACGCACCGGGTTGGAACATCGCCCCCGTGGCCGCGGCCGCACCGCAGGCCGCGAGGTAGGTGAAGAACAGCGGAAAATCCATGCGCGCGCTCCGGTTGTGAGCGGTACACATAGCGCGGGCTTCGGTTTGGGCCAAGGTTTCTGGTGCACGCGCCCCTCCGATCAGTCGGGGAAGCCTGCGGCGGCAAGCTTCAAAGACAGAAAACGGGGCGGTTCAGGCAAGCCCACGGTCGCGTGCCTCCAGCTGCGCCAGAACACCGAGCATCGCGTCCGACCTTTGGCGTGTCGGGCGGCGGCGCACGGCGGCATCGACGAGGAAAGCCACCTCTGGTGCTGGTCGCGCGTGGATCACGGCCGCGCGCGGCATCAGGGCCGAGGCCGCGGTGCGGGCGCCCGACAGCAGCAGCCAGCCCAGCTTCTGCTGACCCGTGGTGCGGGCGCGGCGGGTGATGTTGTCATGGCCCATGCGGGCAAGGCTTGACCCGATACCGGCATAGATATGGCGCGCGGCGTAAATGCCCGGGCGGCACCCGATGGGAAGCGCGGGCACCCCCGCCTCAGCCCGCGTGTAAAGCAGATCCGCCTCTCGCAGCAGGCGTGCGGTCAGGCGGCGGCTGGAAGGGGTGGCCGCAGGCGTGGCGAGGAACGCCTCGGGCGAGATCCCTTCGGCGGCCAGCCAGTCGAGCGGCAGGAAAAGGCGGCCCGCGCGGGCGTCTTCACCCACGTCGCGGGCAATGTTGGTCAGTTGCATGGCAAGGCCCAGATCACAGGCGCGCGCCAGTGCATCGCCATCACGCACCCGCATCAACACGCACATCATGGCCCCCACGGCTGCGGCCACCCGCGCCGAATAGTCCAGGACACCCGACAGGGTTTCATAGCGGCGCCCGACGGCATCCCACGCCAACCCTTCGAGCAGCGCATCGGGCAGCACGCGCGGCATGGCGAACCCTTCCACCACGGCGGCAAAGGCCCGGTCGGCGGGGGTATTGCGCGGGCAGCCCGCATAGACCGCATCCAGCCGGTCACGCAGCGAAAGGACGGCGCGGGCCTTGTGGTCGGGGGTATCGGGGCCCTCATCCACCTCGTCGTCGGCCACGCGGCAAAAGGCGTAGAGCGCCAGTGCCGGGTCGCGCACGCGGGGCGGCAACAGCCGCGAAGCCGCGTGAAACGACAGCGAACCCGTGCGGATCATCGCGCGGCAGGCGTCCATGTCTGCGGGGGCAATCATCGGCGCGCTCATTCTGCGGCCATCCGCAAGGAGCGCGCGGCGGCGGTTTCCATCGGGCGGGCGGGCGCGGGCACGAGGGTGCCCAGAACCTCGGCGGTGCCGATCACCCCCGGAACGCCCGCACCCGGATGGGTGCCGGCACCCGCGAGAAACAGGCCCGGCAGTTCTTCGGAGATGTTGTGGGGCCGGAACCATGCCGATTGCAGGATCCGCGGCTCGATCGAAAAGCCCGCGCCATGGGGCGACAGGTAGCGTGACCGGAACGTCTCGGGCGTGAAGGTCAGGCTTTCGGTGATGTGCGCGGCAAGGTCCGGCAGCAGGCGTTCTTCGAGTATTTTCAGCATCTTGGCGCGGTAAGGCTCTTCTTCGGCCGCCCAATCCACACCGTTGTCATGACCCAGATGCGGCACGGGCGACAGGACGTAGAAGGTGTCATCCCCCTCGGGCGCACAGCTTGGGTCGGTGACCGAGGGGCGGTGGACATACAAGCTCATGTCGTCGGCCAGTTTGCCGCGGATGAAGATATCCTTGATGTGGTCGCGGTAGCGCGGCCCGACCACGATGGAATGGTGGCCCACATCGCGCCACTTGTCGCGCGTGCCCTTGGTGCCGAAATACCAAACGTACAGGCCCATCGACCAGCGCGCGCGCTTCAGCCGTGCCGGGGTCCAGCGTTTGCGGGGCGCATTGCGCATCAGACGGTCGTAGGTGTGGCCCGCATCGGCGTTTGACACCACGATATCGGCGGGGATCACTTCGCCCCCCGTCAGACGCACACCCGCCGCACGACCGTTTTCAACCACGATCTCATCAACCTCGGTGTTGTGCACAACTGCGCCACCCTGATCGATGATCACACCGCCCATGGCATCGGCAATCGCCTGCACACCACCCATGGCGTAATGCACGCCAAAGGCCTTTTCCAGATGGCTGACAAGGATATACATCGAAGTTACGTTGAACGGGTCACCGCCGATGAACAGCGGATGGAACGACAGCGCAAAGCGCAGACGCTCATCTTTCACGCGGGCGGCGGCGTGGGCATAGACCGACCGGTCTGCCCGCATCATCGCAAACTTCGGGATCACTTTCAGCGTATCCCAGACCTTGTGCATTGCGCGGCGGCCCAGATCCTCATAGCCGAACCAATAGCGCGCCTCTGAGTCCTTGAGGAACCTCTCATACCCCTTGGCATCGCCGGGTGAGATGCGCGCCACCTCGGCCTTGATGGCGGCATCGTCTTGCCGGGCGGTAAACGTCTCGCCATCGGCGAAACGGATTTCGTAAAAGGGGTCCATGGGTTTGAGCGTGACATCGGCGTCAAAGTCGCGTCCGCAGGCGCGCCACAGATCGCGCAGGCCCTGCGGCACGGTCACGATGGTGGGCCCCAGATCGAATCGGTGCCCGCCTTGGGTGATCGACGATCCGCGCCCGCCAAGCCGGTCAAGCCGATCGATCACGGTGACACGATAGCCCTTGGCGCCAAGGCGCATGGCCGAGGCAAGGCCGCCCAAACCTGCGCCGATAACGATGGCATGTGACTGCGAATGGTGTGCGTGGGTATGTGTCATGGGCGGATGATAACCTGTCTAGTTAAATTTACAATATGACCAGTTGCGCCGCAAAATCCATGCTTTTCGCTTCCCCACTGGTGCATAAAATGTAAGACTTGGTTTACAGTAATCCCGACCGGAGGGCCGACCCATAACCGTGGCCTCGCTAAGCCTTTTTCGTTTCGACGGTCTTCTGCCCCGTTTGTCGGTGCTTGCGCTGATGGGCCTTGCGCGCCACCAGATGCGGCGCGAGCGGCGGGTCCTGTTCTGGAAATTGTGCGGATCAGGCACGGGGGAAGGGTTCACGCCAAATCCAAACTGGGGTGTCTGGGCGATCATGGCAGTGTGGGCGGATGAGGAAGTGGCCCGCGTCGGCACCATCGATTCGCCCGTATGGATGCGCTGGCGCGGGGCCTCGGCCGAGGATTGGACGGTGTTCCTGCGCCCTGTGTCGGCGCGCGGATCGTGGGCCGGTGTCAACCCGTTCCTGCCCGATGGGCCGCGCGGAGACAGCCCGCTCGGCCTTGCCTCGCTGACCCGCGCCACGCTGCGCCCCAGCCGCGCCCTGCGCTTCTGGAACCGCGTGCCTGACATTTCCGCCTCGATCGGGGCGGACCCGAATGTGGTCTTCAAGATCGGCATTGGCGAGATGCCGCTGTTGCATCAGGCCACGTTTTCGATCTGGCCCGATGCCGAGGCCATGGCCGCCTTTGCACGCGGCAATGGCCCGCATGGCGCGGCGATCCGCGCGGTGCGAGAAGGCGACTGGTTTGCCGAAGAACTCTATGCCCGCTTTGCCGTTCTGGGTGCGGTGGGAAAATGGGGCGGCGGCGATCCGCTGGCCTCGCTGACTGCCAGAAAGACCGCCAAAAATACTGTGCGAAAGGATGCTGCCTGATGTCACCCGCCGAACCTGCCTCAAAGGTGCACGCCATGCCTGTGCGCGCCCACACCCGCCAGCCGTTTCCGTTCTCAGCCATCGTCGGGCAAGAAGCGATGAAACTGGCCATGGTGCTGACGGCCGTTGACCCCGGCATTGGCGGTGTTCTGGTCTTTGGCGATCGCGGCACAGGCAAATCCACCGCCGTGCGGGCACTTGCGGCCCTGTTGCCCGAGATCGAGGCGGTTGAGGGGTGCCCTGTCAACTCGGCGAGGCCCGAGTTGTGCCCCGAGTGGGCACATGTCACCGCAACCACGCTTGTGCGCAAACCGACCCCGGTGATCGACCTGCCCCTGGGCGTGACCGAAGACCGCGTGGTGGGCGCGCTTGACATTGAACGCGCGCTTACGCGCGGCGAAAAGGCGTTCGAGCCGGGGCTTCTGGCCCGTGCCAACCGCGGCTATCTGTACATTGACGAGGTCAACCTGCTGGAAGATCACATCGTCGATCTGCTGCTGGACGTGGCCCAATCGGGCGAGAATGTGGTCGAGCGTGAGGGCCTGTCGATCCGCCACGCCGCACGCTTTGTGCTCGTGGGCTCGGGCAACCCCGAAGAGGGCGAGTTGCGCCCGCAACTGCTTGATCGCTTTGGCCTTTCGGTCGAGGTGGCCAGCCCCCGCGATGTGGAAACGCGGGTCGAGGTCATGATGCGCCGCGATGGCTACGAGTCCGATCACGACGCCTTCATGGGCTTCTGGCGCAAAGAGGATGCTGCGCTGCGCGACAAGATCCTGATCGCGCGCGGGGCCCTTGCCGGCCTGAAGACCCCCAATACCGTGCTGCATGATTGTGCGGCGCTGTGCATCGCCCTTGGCTCGGACGGGCTGCGGGGCGAGTTGACCTTGCTGCGTGCGGCCCGGGCGCTGGCCGCATTCGAAGGGGCTGCGGACGTGGGCCGGGCGCATCTGCGCGCAGTGGCTGCGATGGCGCTCAGCCACCGTCTGCGCCGCGATCCGCTGGACGAGGCAGGCTCGGGCGTGCGCGTCTCGCGTACCGTGTCCGAGGTGCTGCCGTGACATGCCTTCCGCGCACCTGCCTGCTTGCGCCGGGGCGGGCCCGCACGACATGAGCTGGGACCGTGCCGCGACGGCACTCAGCGTCCTTGCCGTTGATCCTGCCGGCATCAAGGGGCTGTGGCTGCGGGCCCGTGCCAGTGCGGTGCGTGACCGCGTGACCGATGCGCTGACGGCCCTGCCCCTGCCCCTTGTGCGCCTTCACCCCGGGGTGGGCGACGAGTCGCTGTTTGGCGGCGTCGATTTGTCCGCAACCCTGTCGGCGGGCCGCGTCGTGCGGATGGCGGGGCTGCTGGACCGGCCGTCGGCACTTATTCTGACGATGGCCGAACGCACGGGCGGCGGGCTGGCCGCGCGTCTGGCGCAGGTGCTCGACGGGCCAGGCCATTGCCTGATCGCGCTGGATGAGGCAGCGGACGCCGATGAAACCCTGCCCTCGGCGCTTGCTGACCGGTTGGGGCTGTTTGTCGATCTCTCAGACGTTGTCTGGTCGGAAACCGAGGCCATCGTCATGGCGCCCGAGGTTTTGGCGGCTGCGCGTGCGCACCTTTTGCAGGTCACGGTGCCGCATGATGCGGTGGCGGCCCTGACGCGGGCGGCGGCGGAACTGGGCATCGCGTCAATGCGCGCGCCCCTGCTGGCTGTGGCTGTCGCGCGCGCCCTTGCGGCCCTTGGCGGGCGCGATGCAGTGGACCAGACCGATCTGATGCAGGCGGCCGAGTTGGCTTATGGTCACCGCGCCCGGTCGCTGGCTGATGGGCCGCAGCCGGACGCACCCCCGGAACCACCGCCCCCGGAACCCGACGACACCCCCCCCGACGCCGAGACCGAGGCCGATGAGGACAGCCAGACCGTCCCCGAAGAGATGCTGGTCGAGGCTGCGCGCGCCGCCCTTCCGCAAGACTTGCTGGACCGCCTGGCCGCAGGCTACGCCGCGCGTGCCGCCATGGGCGCAAGCGGCACCGGCGGCGCGCGCGCAGGCAACCGGCGCGGCCGGCCTCTGCCCTCGCGTCCCGGACGTCTTGGCAGCGGCGCGCGGATCGACCTTGTCGCCACCCTGCGCACCGCCGCCCCCTGGCAGCCGATGCGGCGCGCCACCGCCAACCGCGAAGGCGCGGTCCTGCTTGTGCGCGGCTCGGACATCCGGGTAAAGCGGTTTGTCGAGACCTCGGACCGCGTTCTGATCTTTGCGGTCGATGCTTCGGGCTCGGCCGCCTTTGCGCGTCTGGCCGAGGCGAAGGGCGCGATCGAATTGTTGCTGGCCGCCGCCTACGCCCGGCGCGACCATGTCGCGCTGCTGGCTTTCCGGGGGCGCGCGGCGGAACTGATCCTGCCGCCCACGCGCAGCCTTGTGCAGACCAAACGCCGTCTGCAAGGCCTGCCCGGCGGTGGCGGCACGCCGCTTGCGGCGGGTTTGAAGCTGGCCATGGCGACGGCCCTGCAGGCGCGCGCGCGCGGGATGACCCCCACCATCGCGATCCTGACAGACGGGCGCGGGAACATTGCCCTTGATGGCACCGCCGACCGTGCCGCCGCCGAAGATGACGCCCGCACGCTTGCGCGCGCCATCCGCGCGCTTGGTCTGCCCGCCGTCGTGATCGACACCGCCAACCGCCCGCAACCGGGGCTGGAGGCGATGGCACGGGCCATGAACGCGCCCTATCTTGCCCTGCCCCGCGCCGATGCCTACCGTCTGTCAGGTGTGCTTGGCGCCGCACTGGGAAGCTGAGATGGAACCGACCCGCCTGCCCGCCGACTGGCCCCACCGTGACGAGGCGCGCCGGGTGCGCGTGCGGCCACATGACTGGTGGGTAATCGACACCGGACCAAAAGACGCGCCTGCGCTGTTGCTGTTGCATGGTGCGGGTGGATCGGGCCATTCGTTCCGCACGCTGATCCCGCTGCTTGCGGCCCATTACCGGGTGATCGTGCCCGACCTGCCCGGTCAGGGCTGCACCCGCGCAGGCGGCATGCGGCGGCTGGGATTGGATGCGATGTCCGAAGACATCGCCCGCCTGTGCGCCACCCTTGGCTACGCACCGCAGGTGGCCATCGGCCATTCCGCGGGTGCTGCCATTGCCCTGCGGCTGGCCGATTTGATGCCGCTGCGGGGTGTTGTGGGCATAAACGCAGCCCTTGGCACCTTTGACGGAGCGGCCGGGGTGATGTTTCCGCTGATGGCGCGGGTTTTGGCGGCGACGCCCTTTGTCGCCTCGGCCGTTTCAAAGATATGGGGAAACCCCGCCACCGTGCGCCGGTTGCTTGAGGGGACGGGATCGTCACTCGACGCGGCAGGTCAGGCGCAATACCTGACGCTGGTGCGCGATGCCGCCCATGTCGATGGCACGCTGGGCATGATGGCGCAGTGGCGGCTGGAAGGGCTGATGGCACGCCTGCCTTCGCTTGCGCTGCCGGTCCTGTTGATTACCGGCGACAAGGACACTGCGGTACCGCCGGCGGTGTCGCGCGATGCGGCGGCGCACATGCCAGTGGCTGTCTATGCCGAAATCGCAGGCTTCGGGCATCTGGTGCACGAAGAGGCGCCCGAGGCGGTGGCACAGGTGCTGTTGCCATGGGTTGCGTCCCGCGAACCCGGACGATAGCGCAGACCGGATCACTCAGCGCGTCATTCCCGCCATGGCACCAAAGATGCGGCCCATGTGCTCGGTCATGTAGATCTTCAGCCAGGGCGTATACTTCGCCGGATTGCGCTGCACCTCGGCGGCCAGATCGTAAAGATCGACCCATGCGGTATCCATCACTTCCTCGGGGTTTGGGGCAAGGGGCATGTCGCGGCCCGCCTCGGCCACGAAGATGTCGACCACCTCATGCTCGGTCAGCCCCCCGCCCACATCGGCGCGGTATTCGACCCGGTCGGCATAGGCCGGGAACAGGCCGCTGACCCCCAATTCCTCACGCAAGCGGCGCACGGCGCAGGCGGCGGCGTCCTCATCCCACCCGGGGTGTGTGCAGCATGTGTTCGCCCAAAGACCCGGCGTGTGATACTTGCCCAAGGCGCGCCTCTGGATCAGCACGCGCGGGCCGTCGGTCACAAAGACCGACACCGCCTTGTGCCGCAGGCCGCGCTTGTGTACCTCAAGTTTGGCCACGGGCGTCAGCCGATCACCCACCCATGCGGGGATCATCTCGTCCAGCGATGCGGCGCGGGCGTTCATGTCCACTTTGGTGACACCAGACCCGTCAGGTGCGCCAGGTTCTTGAACCCGATCTTCAGATGCGCAAGCGGACGCGCCGCCACCAGTTTCTTGTTCATGTAGGCCTCGAACGTCAGGCGTTGCACGTCGATGTCATGACACAGGCTGACAAAGCGCTCGCGCCGCTCATCGCTGCGATAATACGCATCTTGCATGCTGCGCAAGACCTTGAAGACCGTGCCATGCTCACGCATGAACAATTTGCGCGCCACGGCCAGATCACGGGCCTTGCCCGACCGCAGGCAGGCCTGCGCCGCCGTGGCCGCAACCCGGCCCCCGGCCATGGCATAGAAGATCCCTTCGCCGGACGAGGGTGCGACAACACCCGCCGCATCCCCTGCCAGCACCACGTCGCGGCCATTGTCCCATTTGTCGAGCGGCTTGAGCGGGATCGGCGCGCCTTCGCGGCGGATCGTCTCGCACCCGGTCAGTCCCGCCATCGCCCGCAGGGCCGACGTCGCATCTTTCAGGTCCACCCCGTTCACCTCGGTCCCCATGCCGACACTGGCGTGCTTGCCATGCGGAAACACCCAGCCATAGAAATCAGGGCTGATCTTGCCGTCATAGATCACGTCGCAACGGTTCGGATCATACGAGGAATTGGCCGCATCCAGCCCTTCGGGTGCCTTGATGATCTCATGATAGGCGATCACATAGGGGATCTTGTCGCCTCCCGGCACCTCGGCCCGCGCCACGCCTGAACGCGCGCCATCGGCGCCGATCACCAGACGCGTCGTGCTGCGCCGTTCTTCGCCAGAAACCTTTTCGCGCCAGATGACGTGCGTGCCTTTCACATCCCGCTCGATCCGCAGGAATGTGCCCGTCAGCCGCACGGCCCCGTGCATCGCGGCACGGTCGCGCAGGAATTCGTCAAAAGGCTCACGGTCCACCATGCCGACGTAGCCGCCCTCGATGTGGATATCGACCGCACGTCCGGTGGGCGAGATCATGCGCGCGACCCCGATCCTGGCCACGATCAGGTCATCGGGAATGGCGAAGTCGCGGATGGCGCGGGGCGGGATGGCGCCACCACAAGGCTTGATGCGCCCGGCCCGGTCCAGAAGCGCCACGCTATGGCCCGCGCGGGCCAGATCTTCGGCGGCCGTGGCACCCGACGGGCCGCCGCCCACCACGAATACATCATAGGTCATGTCACTCTCCCGGAATGGCCAAAGCGTTGGAAACAGGGGCGGACCCGCCCCTACGGGCGTCAATCACCCGAAGGGCGATCAGCGCTGAGACCCCGAACAGCCCGGCCTCGAAGGCAAAAACAAAACCATAGGCGGCAGGCGCCTCGGCAAAGGTGCGCATCAGGTCCACCCCGACCGCGCCCATCAACCCGCCAAATCCGGCGGCGACAGCCTGAGCAGCACCCCAAAGGCCCATGCGGGTACCTTCACGCGCGCCGCGCCCCTCGCCCGCCAGCGCCATCATCGAACCGATGGCAGCCACCGCGAACATCCCGTTGAAAAAGCCCAAGATCACCACGGCGGGCACGATCAGGCCGATGGCCATCTGCCCCAGTGCCGCTATCGCGATCAATGCCGCCGCCGACCCAAGGCACCCAGCCACCACCCAGCCGCGCAGGCTGCCGATCCGCAGCCCTGTCGCGGCTATCCCAACCAGCAGCATGCCCACGAACACGCCCCCGTTCTGCGCGCCCGAAAGCTGGGTGCTCTGGCCGGGTGTCAGGCCGAACACAAGGCCGGCATACGGCTCGAGGATAAGTTCTTGCATGAAATAGGCGGTCATCGACAAAAAGACGAACAGCGTAAACGCCCGGGCGCGCGGCTCGGCCCAGATCTCGGCCATCCCTTGCCGAAAGGGGGCGGGATCGGCCTCACGCTCGGCAATCACGCGGGCCTCGATGCCCCAGACCGCCACGGTGGTCAGCACGACCGCGCCAAGCGTGACGATGGCCACAATCTCAAGCAACAGCGCATGCGTGTAGGGTGCCAGGAAATGCCCCACCGTTCCCGCCGTGACCGCAATCCCAAGGATCATCATCAGCCATGTGGTCGTGGCAGCAGCGGCGCGGCGGCGCGGATCGGTTGCCGTCGCCAGCAGCGCCAGAAGCGAGGTGCCGGACGCACCCACCCCAACGCCGATCAGCGCATAGGCGACGATGGACAGCAACAGACCCATGGTGGCGGCCGTTGCCATAACCACCACGCCAGCCGCCGCCAGAAACCCGCCAAGTGCAAGCGCCATCATGCCGCCGATGATGAACAGCGTGCGGTTGCCCCGCGTGTCCGATCGAAAGCCCCAGTTGGGCCGCGTGATCTGAATGCCATAGTGCAGTGCCACCAGCGCCCCCGGCAGAACGGCAGGCAGCGCCAATTCAACTACCATCAGTCGGTTCAGCGTCGACGTGGTCAACACCACCACCGCGCCCAGACACATCTGAACCAGCCCAAGCCGAAAGATCTGGGCCCAGCTCAGCTTCATGCAAGTCCCCGCAGGGCAAAAGCGGAAATCATCATGCCCGAGACATAGAACACAACCCCGGTGCCGTTATACCAGGGCGCGAATTTCTTGGGGTCGGTGAACAGCTTGCTCATGGCCACGATCTGCGCCAGCAGCAGGGCGAGAATCGCCACCGCATGAAACTGCATGCCCCAGATGAACAACAGTGCAAACACCACCGCTTGCGCCATGCCCATCACCGTGCAGGCAATTCTGGCCGCGACTTCGGGGCCAAGAACGACGGGAAGCGAACGCACACCATGCTGGCGATCCCCCTCCAACGCCTTGAAATCATTCAGAGTCATGATACCATGCGCGCCAAAGGCATAGAGCAGCGCAATCATCACCACCTCGAAACGCGGGGCTGCGGCCAGCAATACGGCGGCACCCGTAAACCAAGGCAGACCCTCATAGCTCAGTCCCACCAGTCCCGGCCCCCACCAGCCCGAGCGCTTCAGGCGCACAGGCTCGGCGGAATAGGCCCAGGCGGCCAGCACCCCCACCACTGTCGCGCCAAAGCCCCACGGGCCCAGCAGCCAGCCCACGGCCAGCGACAAGACCGTCATCGCCAGCGCGATCCAAAGGCCCCAGCGGCCTGGAATGCGCCCCGAAGGGATGGGGCGGTTCGGCTCGTTGATGGCATCGACGTCGCGGTCGCACCAGTCGTTCGCGGCCTGACTCATGCCGCAGACGATGGGCCCGGCCAGCACCATGCCCAACAGCACGATCGGCCAATTGTCCGAAAGCGGCACCCCCGACGACACCGCGCCGCAAAGATAGGCCCAGATCGGCGGAAACCATGTGATCGGCTTGATCAGCACCAGCATGGCTGATGGCTGCGGATAGAGGCGGGGCGGGATGGCTGTGCTTGAACTCATGTGTCAATTACACCTGACAATCGAGAGTCGTTCAAGAGCTTACATCTGCAAAAGATGTAAATTCACCCTTACACATTGCCGCAGCGGTTTCGGTGGCGGCGACGTGGGGACTTACACGTCAGAACGGGGCGGAAAAACCACCCTTTCCGCCCGCGGCAGACCTTGGGGCTTAGTCGCTGTCCTTGTTCAGAAGCCCGTATTTACGCAGCTTCACATACAGCGACTGTCGCGACAGGCTGAGCATCTCGGCCGCAGCCACGCGGTTGTTGCGCGTCAATTCCAGCGCGGTCTCGATGCACATCTTTTCAATGACATCGGTGGTTTCCGCCACAATGTCCTTCAGGGTCGACGACCCCACCAGTTCCATCACATTGCGCACGCCGTCATCATGCGGGTTGCCCGCCGGACGGCGCAGCGCGTCCGCACGGCTGGAGTCGCGCACAACCATCACCAGCATCGGGTTCGGTCGGTCGTTCAGCCACGAGGCCGAGATCTCGACCGCAATCTGCCCCGAAAAATCTGTCGTCAGACGCGTCGCATAAAGCCGCAACTGTCCCGTGCGCTTCACGTTGTCGAGCAGAACCCGCATGTCCACAGCCCCGCGGGCCAGGTAATCGGAAATTGATTTGCCGCGCACAGCCGCCATGTTGGGGCTGTCGGTCAGGTTCAGGAACGCCTCATTCGCGGCACGAATGGTGCCTTCGGCGTCAGCGAATACAATTCCGTCGACGCCTTCATTATAAAGCCGGATCAGATTATCGGACAACTCGTCGTTTTGCGAGGCGGCGGTGTCAGCAGCGTCAAGCTGGCACATCAAAAGCCGCTCGCCGGCTGCGCGGAACATCGTGGGCGTCACTTGCAGACGGCGCTGTGACCGGCGGGCCGACAGCTCGATCGGTCCCCCGCTTTCCGCCACGGCCAGATTCGCCATGCTTTCCAGAAACTCGCTACGACGACGCCCCTCAAACTCTTGCGCGATCGCAGCGCCCATCATCTCGGTCCGGCTGCCCCCCAGGAGAGATGCCGCAGCCGCGTTCAGGTCGGCAATCCGGCCGGTCGCCATCGACACGATCAGGATCGGGTCGCGCGACACTTCCATCAGCACCCGATAGCGCGTGTCCATCTCGCGTTGCGATTCGTAATCCCGCTCAAGCGCCAGCTGCGCTGAAACCAATTGTTGCTGAACCTCGGCAATCGGGCGAAGGTCGCGCCCGATCAGCATCACAGAATTGTCCGCGCCGATGCGGTGCAGCGTATATCTGATCGGAAATTCCCAGGCGCTGCGGTCGGCGTGATTGATCTCAATCGCCATGCCGGCGCGCCGGCCAAAGGAAAAATCGGCCAGACGCGCCTCAAGCTTGCGCCAGCTTTCAGGAGTCACGACAGATTGCAGACTTGCGCCCTCCCAATCGGCAACCTTGGGCTCAAGTCCCGTCTGGGGGTTGATCAGCACTGAAACGATCTTGCGGGCGGGAGAGACAAGCAGGGAAATATCCGATGCAGAAGCAACGAGTTCGCTTAGAATGTCCGGGGCCATGAACGGAAGTTTTCCGCTGTTCAAGAGGTGTCGTCCATCGGTTGTCACCGGACTATCCGTTCGTGGTTTGCGCAAGCCCCACCAAGGCAAGCGCCGCGTTTCATGTAGCGCTGAGTGGCGCCATCTTCCGCTGCTTCGGGTCAAGTGCCAGAAGGGCGGCCTTAAGGTCATTCGTCACAATGTCGGCGCCGGTCGCTTTCACGGCATCGGCGCCCCATTCCGTGATCGCGCCGCCGACGGCAACGCGCATACGATTGGCCGTAGCTTTTTTCAACGTTTGCACAGTCCTTGCGCAGGTTTCAACCTTATCTTCGCAGGCAATCGATATCATGGCCCCATCAAAATTCCGTGTAGCCAACAAATCAGCAAGATCCGACGCCGAAGGCGCGATGCGCAAACACACCGAAATGCCGCGCCTGCGCAACCAGCCTGCGGCAACAAGCGCGCCAAGTGTATGCTGCTCGCCCGAGGGCAGAACGAACAGCAGCGTCATGCCGGCCTCGGGGCCTGCCTCGTCTGCCACCCAGGCGGCGCCGATCTCACGCAAGATCGCCTGAAGACGCGCCACGCCCATCGTCACTTCGGCGAACGAGATGCGATCGTCATCCCATCCCTGTCCAAGGCGTCGGGCGACCTCGGGAATATAGATATCGGCAAGCGTGGCGGCCGAGATACGGGCACGCTTCAATTCGGGCTTTAGCGCCTCAAAAGCGCGGGGATCGGACGATCGGACTGCATCCATGAACCGCACTACAAGACTGTCACGCAAGACGGCCCCTCCGGCCACATCACGCGCCACAAGGCGCGCGACGACATCGGTGGCGAATTGCGACACACCGCCCATTCCACTCGAAACGCTGCGGTCAGCCGCCCTAAAGATGCCATCTTGCATTGTCAGCTCCGACGGCGCCCGTTTTGCGTGTAAAGGCCCGTGGTCGGCACGGCCCTTCGGCTTGGAAACGCCCTGCCTGTAATGTCACCCAACAGCGCAATGTTGTCAAATCAAATTGACACCTTCGCCGGGACGGCCACAGACGGAAAACGCCAACACGCTGTAAAGGCAGGAAATTGCCTTCCCAAGGCCCTGCCAGCCCCCCCCACCCATGCGTCTGACAGGCTGTGCTGACACATTGGAAATATTGTAAGTTTAGATTGACACTTTGGCGCGCGGGTTTAACCTGTGTTGCACAGGGACCAAGGGGAGAGGCTGTCAGACATGCAGCGCAAGACGGAAACGGCCGCACCAAAAAGGCTTTACACCGCCGATCAGCGCGCCCGCCGTGATGCCACGCGCTGGACGCTGATACAGGGGATTCTGGCGCCGCTACAGTTTCTGGCATTTGGCGTTTCGCTGGTTCTGGTGGTGCGCTTTTTGATGACGGGTGAGGGCTACGCCGCCGCAACCGTGTCGATCCTGATAAAGACGGCGTTTCTCTACATCATCATGATCACGGGCGCGATATGGGAAAAAGTCGTTTTCGGCCAGTATCTTTTCGCCCCGGCCTTCTTTTGGGAGGACGCGGTCAGCTTTGTCGTGATCGCGCTGCACACCTTCTATCTGTACGGGCTGTTGACCGGTGCCCTTGACCCGACTGCACAGATGCTCGTCGCGCTGGCAGCTTATGTCACATATGTCGTCAACGCAGGTCAGTTCATCTGGAAACTGCGCATGGCGCGGCTTGATGCCGCCTCCGAGGATGAGGCGACCGAGACCCGACGCATGGTTGAGGGGGCCTCCGCATGAGCCTTGATTCTCCGACACGCGGCTGCCGGGACACCCCGGTTCTCAAAGAGCGCGGGCAGCGCGAGGTATTCTGCGGCCTGACAGGTATCATCTGGTTGCACCGCAAGATGCAGGATGCATTCTTTCTGGTGGTGGGCAGCCGCACATGCGCCCATCTGCTGCAATCTGCCGCGGGGGTGATGATATTTGCCGAACCACGCTTTGGCACCGCCATCCTGGAGGAAAAAGACCTCGCCGGACTTGCCGATGCCAATGCCGAGCTTGACCGTGAGGTCGCCCGCCTGCTGGCGCGCCGTCCCGACATCAAGCAATTGTTCCTGGTGGGATCCTGCCCGTCCGAAGTGATCAAGCTGGATCTTGCCCGCGCGGCCGAACGTCTTTCGGGCACGCATGCGCCGCATGTGCGGGTCTATAACTATTCCGGCTCTGGCATCGAGACGACGTTCACCCAAGGCGAGGATGCCTGCCTTGCCGCCATGGTTCCGACACTGAGCAATTCGGATGCCCGTGAGTTGATGGTTGTGGGCGCCCTTCCCGATGTGGTCGAAGATCAGTGCCTGTCGCTGCTGGCGCAACTGGGCGTGGGCCCGGTGCGCATGCTGCCCGCACGCCGTGCGGGCGATCTGCCCGCCGTCGGCCCCAACACGGTGTTCGCGCTGACCCAGCCCTTTCTTGGCGACACGCATGCAGCACTGATCCGGCGCGGTGCCCAGCATCTGGCCGCTCCGTTCCCCTTTGGCGAAGAGGGCACGACTGCCTGGCTCTGGACGGTTGCGCAAGCCTTTGGCGTGGCACGCGACCACTTTGACGCCGTGACAGCCGCCCCGCGCGCCCGCGCGCAAAGGGCTGTGGCGGCAGCCGCCACCACGTTGCGTGGCAAGACCGTGTTCTTCTTTCCCGACAGCCAGCTTGAAATCCCGCTGGCCCGCTTTCTGGCGCGCGAATGCGGCATGATCCCGCTTGAGGTGGGCACACCTTATCTGCACACCGCCATCCACGGCCCCGACCTTGACCTGCTGCCCGAAGGGCCGGTCATTTCGGAAGGTCAGGATGTGGAAAAGCAATTGGACCGCCAGCACGCCGCAAAGCCGGACCTGACCGTTTGCGGCCTTGGCCTTGCCAACCCGCTGGAGGCCAAGGGCCATTCCACCAAGTGGGCGATCGAATTGGTTTTCACCCCGGTGCATTTCTACGAGCAGGCCGGCGATCTGGCCGCATTGTTCGCCCGCCCGTTGCGCCGCAAGGCCCTTCTCACCCAAGAGGCAGCAGAATGAAGCTGACACTTTGGACATATGAAGGCCCGCCCCATGTGGGGGCCATGCGCGTCGCCACTGGCATGACCGGGCTGCATTACGTGCTGCACGCGCCGCAGGGCGATACTTATGCCGACCTGTTGTTCACGATGATCGAGCGGCGCAACCATCGCCCGCCGGTCACCTACACCACCTTTCAGGCCCGCGATCTGGGCGGCGACACGGCCAATCTGTTCAAGGATGCCGCCCGTGACGCCTATGCGCGCTTCAAGCCGCAGGCGATGATCGTGGGCGCGTCGTGCACCGCCGAATTGATCCAGGACGATCCGGGCGGGTTGGCCGAGGCGCTCGACCTGCCGTGCCCCGTTATTCCGCTGGATCTGCCCAGCTACCAGCGCAAGGAAAACTTTGGGGCGGATGAGACATTCCACCAGATCGTGCGCACGCTGACCAAACCGATGCCCCGCACGGAACAGATCACCTGCAACATTCTTGGTGCGACCGCCCTTGGCTTTCGCCACCGCGATGATGTGGCCGAGGTCACGAAACTGCTGGGACTGATGGGCATCGCGGTGAATGTGGCAGCCCCCATGGGCGCGTCGCCCGCCGACATCGCCCGCATGGGTCAGGCGCACTTCAATGTGCTTCTTTACCCCGAAACCGGCGAGAGCGCGGCCCGCGCGCTGGAGCGCAATTGCGGCCAGCCCTATACCAAGGTGGTGCCTATCGGCGTCGGCGCCACGCGCGATTTCCTGCACGAAGTGGCCGCCATCACGGGACTTTCGCCCAAGGTGGACGAATCCTCGCTGCGCCTGCCCTGGTGGTCGGCATCGGTGGACAGCACCTACCTGACGGGCAAGCGCGTGTTCCTTTTTGGCGACGCAACCCATGTGATCGCGGCCGCACGGATTGCCGCCACCGAGATCGGGTTCGAGGTGGTCGGCATGGGCTGCTACAACCGCGAATTCGCGCGCCCGATGCGGGCCGCCGCCAAAGCCTACGGGCTCGAGGCGCTGATCACCGATGATTACCTTGAAGTCGAGGACGCGATCGCTGCCGCAGCCCCCGAACTGATCCTTGGCACTCAGCAAGAGCGTCACATTGGCAAGCGTCTGGGCATTCCGTGTGCCGTGATCTCAAGCCCCGTGCACGTGCAGGACTTTCCGGCGCGCTATAGCCCGCAGATGGGGTTCGAGGGCGCGAATGTAATCTTTGACACATGGATCCACCCTTTGGTGATGGGTCTGGAAGAGCATCTCTTGACCATGTTCCGCGAAGATTTCGAGTTTCATGATGCGGCGGGTGCCAGCCACCATGGCGGCAAGGCCCAAGCCCGGATGGAAGAAACCACAGACACGCCTGATCCCACAGGCAGGAATGTTTCCGGACCCGAACTGTCAATCGCGGCGGCAGACGCGACTTTGGCCGTGGCGAACACGCCGTTCGTCGAAGCGGCCGCCACACAGCACTGGCTGCCGGAAGCCGACCGCGAGTTGAAAAAAATCCCGTTCTTTGTGCGCGGCAAGGCCAAGCGCAATACCGAGAAATACGCATCCGACAAGGGTGTGACTGCAATCACTGTTGAAACCCTCTACGAAGCAAAGGCCCATTATGCGCGATGATCGATACACATCGCCGGAAATGACTGCTCCAGTCAAAGGCGACGGGGTTTATCGTTTTGTGGTGGTGACGTTGGATGCCCATGCGGCAGGTCCGGCGGCACGCATCGCACCACGCCTGGCAAAGGATTTTCCGGGGATTGAGGTCTCGATCCACGCAGCCGCCGAATGGGCCGAAAACCCGGTGGCCCTGGCGGCAGCGCGGGCGGCTGTCGACAGCGCCGATTTTATCGTGGCAAACCTGTTGTTCATCGAAGAACACATCACGGCGATCTTGCCGAACCTTCAGGCGGCGCGCGACAGGGTGGATGCCTTCGTCGGCGTGATCGCCGACCCAGCCGTGGTCAAGCTGACCAAGATGGGCGATCTGGACATGAGCCTTCCGGCTTCGGGCCCGATGGCACTGTTGAAAAAGTTGCGCGGAACCAAAGGTCCTTCGGCGAGTTCGGGCGAAAAGCAGATGGCGATGTTGCGCCGTCTGCCCAAGATCCTCAAGTATTTTCCCGGCAAGGCGCAGGATATGCGCGCCTGGTTCCTTTCCATGCAATATTGGCTGGGCGGGTCGGACGACAACATAGAGGCGATGATCCGCTATCTCGTCAGCCGCTATTCGGGCAACCGCGCGTGGAAGGCGATAAAGGCCGCGGCCCCGATCGACTACCCCGATGTGGGCCTCTATCACCCAAGCCTCGCCGCGCGGATCACCACCAACGCCGCCGATCTGCCGCGCCCTGAGGGGGCTGTGGCGACCGTGGGCCTGTTGATGCTACGCAGCTATATTCTGGCCAGCGACACCGCGCATTATGATGCGGTGATCGCCGCCTTTGAGGCAAAGGGCATTGCCGTCCTGCCCGCCTTTGCGGGCGGTTTGGACGGGCGCCCCGCAATCGACGCCTACTTCAACGGCAAGATCGACGCGATGGTGTCGCTGTCGGGCTTTTCGCTTGTCGGCGGCCCGGCCTATAACGACAGCCCCGCCGCCGTGGCCGCGCTCGAGGCGCTGGACGTGCCCTATATCGCCGCCCACCCGCTGGAATTCCAGACGCTGGGCCAGTGGGCCGACAACCTGCAAGGCCTTGGTCCGGTCGAGACAACCATGCTGATCGCCCTGCCCGAGATCGACGGCGCAACCATGCCCACGCTCTTTGCAGGGCGGCATGGGGCCGAAGGCTGCACGGGGTGTTCGCATATGTGCAAACAGGTGGCGTCGGACAGCCGTGCCATGTCGCCCTGTCATGAGCGGATTACCTCGCTGGCCGAAAAGACCCTGCGGATGAGCCAGTTGCGGCGCAAAGCCAATGCCGACAAGAAGGTGTCCATCGTCCTGTTCGGCTTTCCGCCAAATGCGGGGGCGGCTGGGACGGCGGCCTATCTATCTGTTTTTGAAAGCCTTTTCAACACGCTGAACGCGATGAAGGCCGATGGCTACAAGCTTGACGTGCCAGCATCGGTCGAAGACCTGCGCGAAGCGGTGTTGGGTGGCAATTCCAAGATGTACGGCCAGCCCGCCAATGTGGCGGCAATGGTCGATGCCGAAACCATCGTGCGCACCACCCCGCCGATCAAGGCGATCGAGGCCGTATGGGGCCCCGCCCCTGGCCGGATTCAGACCGACGGGCGCAGCGTGTTCGTGCTGGGCTGCGACCTCGGCAATGTTTTCATCGGATTACAGCCAACTTTTGGCTACGAGGGCGACCCGATGCGCCTTCTGTTTGAGCGCGGCTTTGCGCCCACCCATGCGTTCGTCACATTCTACCTTTGGCTGCGCAACACTTATAACACCGATGTCGTCTTGCACTTTGGTATGCACGGCGCACTGGAATTCATGCCCGGCAAACAGGCCGGAATGGGCGCGCGCGACTGGCCGGACCGCTTGATCGGCGAGATGCCGAATATCTATCTGTACGCGGCCAACAACCCGTCCGAGGCCAGCCTTGCCAAGCGCCGGTCTGGGGCGATCACGGTCACCCACCTGACTCCACCGCTGGCACAGTCTGGTCTTTACAAGGGCTTGGCCGATGTGAAGGACACGCTGACCCGTCTGCGTGCGCTGCCGATGGACGCGCCCGAGCGCGATGATCTGGCCACCCTTGTGGTCGAGCAGGCGAAGTCGGTCGATCTGGATGCAAACAACCTTGAGACGTTGTGGATCAAGCTCTTGGAAACCGAGGGCGCCCTGATCACCGATGGCTTCCACGTTGTGGGCCGCAAGATGAGTGCAGAAGCCCGTGCAGAGATGATCAGCCTGATGCCAGAGACGGCAAACAAAGCCGAGGCTGACCGTCTGTTGCAAGAAGAGCATGAACTGCCCGCACTGATGCGCGCCCTGTCGGGCCGTTTCATCAGCCCGGTGCCGGGCGGCGATCTGATCCGCGCGCCGGAAATCCTGCCCACGGGCCGTAACATCCATGCCTTCGATCCATTCCGCATGCCGACCGCTTTCGCCATGCAGGACGGCGCGGCGCAGGCCGAACGGCTGCTGGCCGCGGCAGACCGGCTGCCGCGCACGGTGGCGCTGGTGCTGTGGGGGTCGGACAACATAAAATCCGATGGCGGCCCGATTGCACAGGCGCTTGCCCTGATGGGCGCGCGTCCGCGCTTTGACCATTATGGCCGCCTTTGCGGAGCCGATCTGATCCCGCTGGCCGAGCTGGGCCGCCCGCGCATTGACGTGGTGATGACCCTGTCGGGCATCTTCCGCGACCTGCTGCCCCTGCAGACCCGGATGCTGGCCGAGGCAGCGTGGAAAGCTGCCACCGCCGATGAGCCGGTGGCGCAGAACTTCGTCCGCGCCCATGCGCTGACCTATGCGGCCGAGATGGGCGTCGAGATGGATGTGGCGGCGCTGCGGGTGTTTTCCAATGCCGAAGGGGCTTACGGGTCGAACGTCAATGTGCTGGTCGGATCATCGGCTTTCGGGGCCGAGGACGAGTTGGCCGATGCCTACGAGTCGCGCAAATCCTTTGCCTACGGCCGGTCGGGCAAGCCGGTTCAGAACGGACAATTGCTGCAAAAGGCGCTGAAGGATGTCGATCTGGCCTATCAGAATCTGGAATCGGTCGAGCTTGGCGTCACTTCGGTGGACCATTACTTCGACACGCTGGGCGGCATTGCCCGCGCGGTAAAGCGCGCGCGCGGCGGTCAGGAAACCCCGGTGTTCATCGGCGACCAGACCCGAGGCGCGGGCACCGTGCGCACCCTGCGCGACCAGATCGCGCTGGAAACCCGGTCGCGCAGCCTGAACCCCAAGTTCTACGAGGGGCTCTTGAAGCACGGCGCCGAAGGCGTGCGCCAGATCGAGGCGCATGTGTCGAACACCTTTGGCTGGTCGGCCACCACCGGACACGTCGACCCTTGGGTCTATCAGCGCCTGTCGGAAACCTTTGTGCTGGACGAGACGATGCGCAAGCGGCTGGCCGGGCTGAACCCCGAGGCCAGCAACCGGATGGCACAGCGCCTGCTGGAAGCGTCCGACCGCAACTACTGGCAACCCGATGCCGAGACCCTGGCCGCGTTGCAGCGGGCCGCGGATGAGATGGAAGACCGGTTGGAAGGGATCGCGGCAGAATGACGATGTGGTTCCTTGATTTCGCCTTCGGACCGGGGCTCTGCCCCGGACCCCGGGATACTTGCAGACAGAAAATGGAGGCGCGCCCGCCTCTGGAAAGGAGGGCACAATGAGCCCGCGTGATGAGATCCCAAACCTGAGAGGCCTTGATGGCGACGGGTCGGTGCAGGTGCATCAGGACAGCGATGTGAAGATCGAGGGGGCCAAGGTGTTCTCGGTCTATGGCAAGGGCGGGATCGGGAAATCGACCACCAGCTCTAACCTGTCGGCCGCGTTTTCGATGATGGGCAAACGGGTGCTGCAGATCGGCTGTGACCCCAAGCATGACAGCACCTTTACCCTGACCGGGCGGTTGCAATCGACGGTGATCGACATTCTGAAAGAGGTCGATTTCCACGCCGAGGAACTGCGGCCCGAGGATTATGTCGCCGTCGGTTTCAATGGCGTGAAATGTGTCGAGGCGGGCGGACCGCCGGCTGGCACCGGCTGCGGCGGGTATGTCGTCGGGCAGACGGTGAAGCT
>JBBRBJ010000045.1:0-28097 GCA_038205925.1 Rhodobacterales bacterium
CTTCAGAATCTCAATATGCTTGGGGATCGCGGCACGTTCATGAATGTGGGATTTGGCGTGATCCATCAACTGTTCTGCCGTGACATCGGCGTCTTTGACCAGCTCGACATAGGCGCAGGGCAACTCGCCCGCAAAGCTGTCAGGCTGGCCAATCGCGCCAACAAAAGCAACGGAGAGGTGCGACATCAGCCCGTCTTCGATCACCGCAGGGTCGATGTTATGGCCGCCGCGAATGATCAGATCCTTGGCGCGCCCGGTGATGTAGAGGTATCCATCCGCATCCATCCGCCCCAGATCGCCGGTGCGCAGGAAGCGGCCTTCGGCGAACAGGTCATGGTTCTTGTCAATCTCGGTATAGGTCGATCCTTCGAACACGCCAGGATTGGCCACGCAGATCTCTCCCACCTCGTCCACTTCGCATTCGTGGAACGCCCCGCCCTTTTGGGTAAGGATCCGCACATGCGTATAGGGAAATGGCAGACCGACCGAACCTATCTTCTTGTGGCCTTCGGGCGGGTTGATGGACACAAGACAGGTGCATTCCGTCAGGCCATACCCCTCGACGATCTCGATCCCGGTTTCCTTCTTGAACCGGTTGTAAAGTTCGATCGGCAGCGGGGACGAGCCGGAGAAGGCATTCTTCAGGCTGCTGACATCGGCATCGATCGGGCGCTGCATCAATGCTGACAGGGCCGTGGGCACGGTGATCATGTAGGTGCATTTGTAGCGGGCGATCAGCTTCCAGAAGTTGTCGAACACGCCTTCGCCGCGATAGCCTTGGGGTGTGGGAAACACCGCATGCGCGCCCGATGCGATCATCGACATCAGGATCGGATAGGCGGCAAAGACATGAAACAGCGGCAGCGGGCACATGGCCACGTCTTCTTCCGTGAACAACATGCGGTGGCCCAGCCAGCCGTTGTAGATCATCCCCGACGCCTTGTGTTGCGCCACCTTCGGCATGCCGGTTGTACCGCCGGTGTGGAAAAAGGCGGCGACGCGGTCTTCCTTGGGGTCGGCAAAGGTCAGCCGGTCGGCGGGTTGGCGGGCGCATTCGGCCGCGAAGGACTTGACCGCGGCTTTGTGTGTGACGGTGTTCCTGGGCCGGACCAGCGGCACGATCAGCTTTTTCAGCCCCGAAAGATAGCGCACAAGGTCCACTTCCAGCACTGTGGTCACGCCGGGGGCCAGCGCCACCGCCTGCGCCACCTTTTGCGCCAGATCGGTCTTGGGAAAGGGTTTCAGGGTGACAACGACCTTGGCCTTCGTCTCGCGCAGGATCGAGGCAATCTTTTCGGGCTCAAGCAACGGGTTGATCGGGTTCACGATACCAGCGACCGCCCCGCCCACAAGGGTGACCGCCGTTTCCAGCGCATTCGGCAGGACGTAGGCCACCACATCGCCGGGCCCAACGCCAAGACTGCGAAACAGATTGGCAGCCTGCGTGACCTGCGTGTGATAGCTGCCCCAGGTCAGCGTCTCGGATTTCGATGCAGGGTCTGACAGCAACTGAAAGCTGATCGCCGGGCGCCCCGCGTGGCGGTCCTTGGTGCTGGTGATGAAATCATAAAGCGTCTTGGGCAGCGGCCGGTCGGCCCAAGGCATCTCGGCCTCGATTGCCTTCACGTCCGCCAGCGTTGCGAACTGTCCCATGGTATCTCCTCCCCTATGGCCCCGTTGATGGGGGACCTTATTGCGTTGCGGGCAAAGATGGGCAGGTTTGACGCGTTTGCCAAGCCATGCCGAAGCGTGAAACGCTACGTCAGAGTTTTTCCGGCCAGCAGGGGTGGGGCGAAGGGCGCGCGGATAACCCCTAGACCGCGCCATCGGTGAATTGCAGCCGCGCCAGCCGGGCGTATAGTCCACCCTCGGCCACCAGATCGTCATGCTTGCCGATGGCTACGATCCGGCCATGGTCAAACACCACGATCCGGTCGGCGCGTTTCACCGTTGCCAGCCGGTGCGCGACGACCAGTGTCGTGCGCCCTTGTGACAACTTCTCGAACGCAGCCTGAACAAGGCGCTCGGATTCGGCGTCCAGCGCCGATGTCGCCTCATCCAGCAGCAACACGGGGGCATCGCGCAAAATGGCACGGGCGATGGCCACGCGCTGCTTTTGCCCACCCGACAGCATCACCCCGCGCTCACCCAGATAGCTGTCATAGCCTTGCGGCAGGTCGCTGATGAATGCATGCGCGGCGGCGGCACGGGCGGCGGCCTCGACCTCGGCATCAGTTGCGGTGGGGCGGCCAAAGCGGATGTTTTCGCGCGCGGATGTGGCAAAGATCACCGGATCTTGCGGAACCATGGCGATCTCTGCCCGGAAATCAGTACGCTCCACGTCGCGCAGGTCCACGCCGTCCAGCCGGACGACACCCTGCTGCGGATCATAAAACCGCATCAGAAGCTGAAAAATGGTCGTTTTGCCAGCACCCGAGGGGCCAACGAGCGCCACCGTCTCACCCGGTTGCACCACCAGGTCAATCCCGTCCAGTGCCGAGGTTTCGGGCCGCGCAGGATAGCGAAAAGTCACGCCCTGAAACGCTATCTCTCCCCGCACGGGCCGCGGCAGGGGTTTGGGCACGGCGGGATCATTGACCGGGTCCGTGGAATTGAGCAGTTCGACCAGACGCTCGGTCGCACCTGCGGCGCGCTGCAACTCGCCCCATATTTCTGACAGCGCCCCCACGGCACCCGCCACCATTACCGCGTATATCACGAACTGGATCAGTTCACCCGGCGTCATGGCACCTGCGCGCACGTCGCGGGCACCCATCCACAAGACACCCACGATGCCCGCGAACACAAGGAAGATCACGATGGCGGTCATCATCGCGCGGGTTTTGATCCGCTGACGCGCCGAGACGAAGGATTTCTCGGTAACAGCACCAAAGGCGGCGCGGGTGCGGTCTTCGTGGGTAAACGCCTGCACCGTCTGCACCGAGGACAAAGCCTCGGACGCAGACCCGGACGAAGACGCGATCCAGTCCTGATTTTCCTTGGACAACTGGCGCAGCTTCCGTCCCAGCACGATGATCGGTACAACCACTGCGGGCACGATCAACAGCACCATCCCCGTCAGCTTGCCCGATGTCAGCATCAACAGCACAAGCCCGCCCAGAAGGATCAGCGCATTGCGCAGAGCGATCGAGACGGACGACCCGATGACCGACAAGATCAGCGTCGTGTCGGTGGTGATGCGGCTGAGAACCTCGCCCGTCAGAATGCGTTCGTAGAACGCGGGCGACAGGCCCAGAACCCGGTCGAACAGGGCGCGGCGGATATCGGCAACCACGCGTTCGCCCAGCCGCGTGACAAGGTAGTACCGCATGGCTGATCCTATGGCGAACAGCCCCGCCACAACCAGTGCCGCGCCGAAATAGACGTCCAGAATGGCGCCGCCTTCATTGAAATTGTCCACCACCCGGCGCACGGCAAGGGGCAGCACCAGACTGACCGCCGCCGTCAGCACCAGCGCCACCAGCGCCAGGATCAAAAGCACCCGGTAGGGCGCCAGAAACGGGAGCAAGCCCCGCAGTGCGCCGACCTGTCGGGACGCGGGACGCTCTTCTGTCATCGGTTGTGCCATTGGGGACGTTCCTTTGCTTGGTCGGTTGTTTAGGGGCCTGTGCCGCCGGGGGCAAGCGCCCCGATTGCCGCGCCCCCTTTCCGCGCCGCGCACTTCGTGCCACGGTCGGCACAACCCCAGGAGGGCAAGCGATGCGGCCAAGCCTGTTTGTGTTCGATGCGTATGGAACCCTGTTCGACGTCGCAGGCGCCGCACGCCTGGCCGCCGGCGAACCCGGGGGCGCCCTTCTGGCCAGCCACTGGCCGGCGCTGGCCGAGGATTGGCGGCGCAAGCAGCTGGAATACAGCTGGCTGCGCGCGATCATGGGCGCACATGCGGATTTTGCCACCGTCACCGCCGACGCGCTGGATTGGGCGCTTGAGGCGCAGGGGCTTGGCACCGAACGCGACCTGCGCGCGCGCCTTTTGGCGTTGTACGACGATCTGCCTGCCTACCCTTGTGTGCGCGACGTGCTGACAACCCTTCGGGCACGGGGCGCGCGGTTGGCGATCTTGTCCAATGGTGCACCCGACATGCTGCGCAGGGCGACGCTGGCCGCTGGTATCGACAGCCTGATCGAGGCCACACTCTCGGTCGAGGAGGTCGGCGTCTTCAAACCCTCGGCACGGGTTTACGGGCTGGTCGAGGCGCGCACGGGTGTGCCGCCGGGTCAGGTGATGTTCGTGTCGTCCAACGGCTGGGATGTGGCCGGGGCCACGCGCTTTGGCTTTACCAGCGTCTGGATCAACCGTACGGGTCATCCGATCGACCGCCTGCCACACGGTCCCGCCCATATTCTGCCCGACCTGACCCGCCTGCCCGAGTTTGCCTGAACGACCCCGTTTCGGCCCGAAAGATCCAGCATGACAGACGTTTTCACTACTCCCGACGGCGCAAGGATCGCCTACCGCGATGATGGCGCGGGTATGCCCGTGCTGGCGCTTGCCGGGTTGACGCGGGCGATGTCGGATTTCGACTATATGGCACCGCATCTGCCGCCGTGCCGCCTGATCCGCATGGATTACCGGGGCCGGGGCGCCAGCGAATGGACCGGGGCCGCCACCTATACCGTGCCGCAAGAGGCGCGCGATGTGCTGGCACTGGTGGATCATCTGGGGGTGGACAGGGTCGCCGTCATCGGCACCTCACGCGGCGGGCTGATCGCGATGTTGCTGGCAGCGATGGCCAAAAGCCGGCTGCGCGGCGTGATGCTGAACGACGTGGGCCCGGTGATAGAGGCCAAGGGGCTGGCGCGGATTGTAGATTATGTCGGGCGCAACCCCGCGGCCCGCACCCATGCCGAGATGGCGCAGGCCCTGCCCGGCCTGATGCCCGGCTTTGTGGGCGTGCCCGCCGCGCGCTGGCGCGACGAGGCGCAGCACCACTACACCCAGACGGCCGAGGGGCTGCGCATCACCTATGACCCGGCTCTGCGCGACGCGTTTCTGGCGGCCTTTCAGGGTGAGGCACCGGACCTCTGGCCGCTGTTCGATGCCTGCGCGGGCCTGCCGCTTGGCCTGATCCGGGGGGCCAATTCCGACCTGCTGTCGCCCGAAGTGGCAACAGAGATGCGCCGCCGTCGCCCCGACATGATCTTTGCCGAGGTGCCGGACAGGGCGCACATTCCATTTCTTGACGAACCCGGGGCCGTGGCCGCCCTGAACCGATTTGTAAAGGCCTGCGCATGAACTTCGACGCGATCATTGCCGCCGCGGCACGCCTTGCCGGTCATGCCCGCGTGACACCGCTGTTGAATGCGCCCCTTCTGGATGCGGCTTTTGGCAAGCAAATCTGGCTCAAGGCCGAATGCCTGCAACTGACCGGCAGCTTCAAGTTTCGCGGGGCATGGGCCGCCGTTTCGGCACTGCCGAAGGGCACGCGCGGGGTGCTTGCGTTTTCTTCCGGCAACCACGGGCAGGGCGTGGCCCTTGCGGCGGCGCGCCATGGCCTGCGCGCGATGGTGGTGATGCCCGCCGATGCGCCTGCGGTCAAGATAGCCAACACCCGCGCCTATGGTGCCGGGGTGGTGCTGTATGACCGCGCGGCGGATGATCGCAACGCCATCGGGGCGGCACTGTGCGCCGAACACGGTCTGACCCTGATCCCGCCCTATGACCACCCCGAAGTGATTGCGGGCCAGGGCACCCTGGGGCTTGAGATCGCCGATGGTGCCACTGCTATCGGCCTTGATGCGGCTGATGTTCTGGTCTGCTGCGGTGGCGGGGGCCTGTCGTCGGGCGTGGCCCTCGCCCTTGCGGCGCACGCGCCCGGATTGCGGGTGCGCACGGTGGAACCCGAAGGCTTTGACGACATGGCACGGTCGCTTGCCGCAGGGGTGCGGCTGGGGAACGCCGCCGCCACCGGCTCTATCTGCGACGCGATCCTGACGCCCTCCCCCGGAGAGCTGACCTTTCCCATCCTGCACCGTCTCGCCGGGCCCGGCCTTGTGGTCAGCGATGCCGAGGCTTTGCAGGCCATGGCCCTTGCGTTCGCCCATTTCCGGCTGGTGCTGGAGCCGGGGGGTGCTGTCGCCCTTGCCGCCGCGCTGTTTCGCGACACATCCTCCACAGTGATCTGCACGGCCAGCGGCGGCAATGTCGATCCGGCGGTGTTTGCCGCTTCCCTTGCCCGGTATGCCTGAGATGTTGACCTGTTTTCCCGACCTGCGCCTGAACGCCGAGGTCCACGGCCCGGAAAACGGCCCTCCGGTCGTGTTTCCGCAGGTCCTTGGAACCCGCCTGCGCATCTGGGATGGGGTGATCCCCCTGCTGCCCCCCACCTGCCGGATCCTGGCACTGGACATGCGCGGCCACGGCGCCTCGGACAGCATCGGCCATGCGTGACACACCTCTTTCCACCCCTGACTGGACACGATGATGCCCCCAAATCCCAAACTGGCACTTGCCTTCATCCTGTTCACGGTCACGCTGGATGCGATCGGAATCGGGCTTATCTTTCCGGTCATGCCCGATCTGATCCGCGAGGTGACCGGCAATGACCTGTCGCATGCGGCAATCTGGGGCGGCGTTCTGGCCACATCCTTTGCGGTGATGCAGTTTCTGTTCGGTCCCATACTGGGGTCACTGTCCGACAGGTTTGGCCGCCGCCCTGTGCTGCTGGTGTCCTTGATGGTGATGGTGCTGGACTATCTCGTGATGGCGGTGGCGCATACGATCTGGCTGCTGCTTGCCGCACGGGTGGTCGCGGGCATTGCTGCGGCCACCTATTCCACTGCCACTGCTTATATCGCCGACATCACCCCGCCTGATCAGCGTGGCGCCCGGTTCGGCCTGATCGGCGCCGGGTTTGGCGTGGGGTTTGTTCTGGGGCCGATCATCGGGGGCCTGCTTGCCGGCATCGACACGCGCGCGCCGTTTTATGCAGCGGCCGCACTTGCCGCCGCTAACCTGATCTTCGGCGCGCTGATCCTGCCCGAAACGGTGACCGACGCCACGCGCCGCGCCTTTTCGATCCGGCGCGCAAATCCGCTTGGCGCCCTGCGTGCTGTCACCAGACTGCCGGGCGTGCGCCTGACGCTCGCGTGTTTCCTGATCCTTGGCATCGCGATGAACGTCTATCCCAGCATCTGGGCCTATTATGGGCAGGCCCGCTTTGGCTGGGACAGCGGCATGGTCGGCATCTCGCTCGCGGTCTACGGCATCAGCTTTGCGCTGGGGCAGGCGCTGCTGGTCGGCCCGATGATCCGCCGCTGGGGCGAACATCGCGCTGCGCAATACGGGATGTGGGTCGACGTCACCACGCTCGCGGCTCTCGGGCTTGTCACCTCACCAACGCTTGCACTGATGATCGTGCCTCTGACGGCCCTTGGCGGTGCGGTGACGCCTGCATTGCAAGCCATTGCCTCACGCTCGGCCCCGGCCGATGCGCAGGGCGAGTTGCAGGGCGTGCTCGCCAGTTTGACGGCCATCGCCATGATCACGGCACCGCTGCTTATGACGGGCGTGTTTTCGTTCTTCACCGGACCCGGCGCGCCGGTCTTTGCCCCCGGTGCGCCGTTTCTGCTGGCATCGGTGATGATGCTGGCATGCGTCACCCTGCATACCTATGGACCGCGCCTGCGCGGCGCCACCCCAACTGAAAGCGTCACCTGATGTCGCAAAACAGGCGGCAGATGCAGGCACGTGCCTTTACCTTGCTGCTTTCAGAATGCTCCGCAGCAGGTCCGGGTGTTTAAGTCCACCCCGACCTCCCGCGTCACAAAGGCCCTGCTCATGAAACTCAAAGACCTCGAAATCTTCATCGTCGCCCCGCCCTATCCCGGCTGGGGCGGGCGCTACTGGATTTTCACGAAGCTGACCACCGACAACGGCATCGTGGGCTATGGCGAATGCTATGCTTCGACCGTCGGCCCCAAAGCGATGAAGGCGGTAATTGAGGATGTGTTCGAGCGGCACATGCAGGGCACCAATCCCGAAAACATCGAACTCATGTTCCGCCGCGCCTATTCCTCGGGCTTCACCCAACGCCCCGATCCCACCGTGATGGGCGCGTTCTCGGGGCTGGAGATTGCCTGCTGGGACATCCTCGGCAAGGCGCGCGACCGCCCTGTCTGGGCGCTGCTGGGCGGCAAGATGAACGACCGCATCCGCAGCTACACTTACCTTTACCCCGCTGCCGGGCAGGAAAGTCCCGAATTCTGGGCGTCCCCGGATGCGGCAGCCGAGGCAGCGGTCCGTTTCATGAACCTTGGCTTCACGGCGATCAAGTTCGACCCCGCCGGCCCCTACACCATCCGCGGCGGGCACCAGCCCGCAATGTCCGACATCACCCGTTCGGTCGCGTTCTGCCGCGCGATCCGCGACGCGGTTGGCGACCGCGTGGATCTGCTCTTTGGCACGCATGGCCAGTTCACCACCCCCGGGGCCATCCGCATGGGCCGCGCGCTGGAACCCTTTGACCCCCTGTGGTATGAAGAGCCGATCCCACCTGACAACCTGCTGGAATTCGCCGAGGTGGCCCGCCATGTTCGTGTGCCGCTGGCCACGGGCGAACGTCTGACCACCAAGGCCGAGTTTGGCGCCCTTCTGCGCCATGGCGGGGTGAAAATCCTGCAACCTGCCCTTGGCCGCGTGGGCGGTATCTGGGAGGCCAAGAAAATCGCCGCCATGGCCGAGGTGTTCAACGCCGAAATGGCGCCGCATCTCTATGCCGGTCCCGTGGAATGGGCGGCGAACGTGCACTTTGCGGCATCAATCCCGAACCTGCTGATTGCCGAGACGATCGAAACAGGCGGCGCTTTCCACCTGAAGCTGATCCGGAACTCGATCACATGGGAGGGGGGCTATATCCTGCCCCCCGATGCACCCGGTCTTGGGATCACATTCGACGAAGACGTCGCCCGCGCCCACCCCTATACCGGGAACGGGCTGCACCTTCAGATGCAAGAAGCGCCCTGCGATTATTCCAACGCCAACAGGTTCGAGGGCGGCGCCCCCACAGCGATCCCGCGCGCGACGTGACTTACCTCCTGATCTGCCCATCGGCCACCCTTGAACAAAGATGAAAAAAGCGGATGGCGATGGCTATTACCTTGGGCAAGACGGGTCAGTTCGGATTGCCTGCCCGAGACCCTGGCTGAGCGACCCTTTGACACGCATTCGCGCACAGGACTGACCCGTCGCGCGGTGCGACTGCGGCAGACTTTGCAGTGAACGATGTCAAAGGGATTACATTTCACCCGAAGGCGCGAGTTTAATTTTGTCGAAAGGGTCGGTCTGCATCTTGAAGCCGGACCCGTGCCCTTGCCCGGTCAAGGACTTGCCGGGCCGCGCCCTGACGATACTTTCTGACGATCATGTCAATGCGAACCGCCAGCCCTGAGGAGCAGCCAGCCGCATGTCCGACCCACAAACCCCGCGCCAGTGCTTCGAACAGCTTCTTCTCTCCACCGCAGCCCCACTGGTGCCAGCGGGCGAGGCGCTTGACCGCCTGCTGACGGCCGGACGGGTCGTCGAGGTGCCAAGGTCAACGCCCGTTCTGCGCGCGGGCGATGTCGCGGACAGCCTTTTCAGCATCCACCGCGGCCTTTTGCGCTATTACTACCTCGATCCCGAAACGGGCGACGAGCGCACCGGTCAGTTCTTCGACGAGGGTGGCATCATCACCGATGCTGCCAGCTTCCTGACAGGCGCCGCCGCGACCCAGACAGTCGAGACGATCGAAGAGTCGGTGTTGTTCATTATCCCAAAGTTGGCTCTGCCGCGCGCCTATGACGAGGATCATGCCTGACCACGTACACCATGATCCGGGGCCAGGCGTCCGCCCAGCCCCGATCAAGCCCACTTGCGCTGACAGTACCTGCGCGCGCGCCCGTCGCTCAGAACCCCGCAGGCCGCAAGGGAAGGCCAGCCATCTGCCAGGCATCCGTCCCGCCCCTGTACCAATAGACATTGCCGTATCCCGCTGCCACGGCACGCAACACGGCGTTATAGCTCAACCAGCATTCGGGGCCGCTGCAATAGATCACGATCGGAATGTTCCGGTCTCCACCACTCAGTTGCACCAGCCACTGCGCGGTCTGCTGTTGGATCTGGTCGCTGAAACTGCCTGGGCTTGCCATCGCCGGGGCCATCATCGCACCGGGACGGCTGTACTGCCCACCCAGAACGTCGATCAGGACGATACGGGTGCCACCGCTCATCGCTTGCGACAGTGCGCCGGTTCCAACCGTCTTGGCGCCCGGCACGGCGGTTGGTGTTGGCCCATGAAACTGGCCCGCCCTCAGATTGCCCGTGGGCGGTACGCCAAAATCGCGTTGTTCGAACGCCGCGATCTGAGGATCGACCTGCGGCGGCTGCGGGGCGGGGGTCGGGGGGACAGGCGGCGGCTGCGGGGGGGTTGGGGCGACGACAATGCCACCGCCGCCACCACCATCGACAACCGGCGGATCGAAGGAACCGCCGCCATCGACAACCGGCGGATCGAAGGAACCGCCATCAGGACCGAAATCATCGCCACCGACCACTGGCGGCGTCGGCGCAGGTGTAGGTGTGGGTGTAGGTGTGGGTGTGGGAACGTTTCCTCCACCGTCTGGTGGCGTCGGAAAGCTGCCACCATCGTCAAACGAGCCGCCGAAGTCGCCACCACCTGCTGGCGGGATGATCGGCGGCGGTGGCGGCGTAACCGTCCCGGGACCCGGATCAAAGCTTCCTCCAAAGTCGCCGCTTTGCGCAAGCCCTGATGTTGCACTGCCCAACATCAAAAGCCCCGCACAAACCACCGCTCTGCTCTGCCGTGTGCGCATTGTTCGTCTGCCCATCATCATAAGCTTTTCCATATCTCAGCCCCTAGTTCTGGCGGATCTTGGTGCCGATCCACTCGAAGTAATTCGAAACACGGGTGTAGACGCCGTAAAGCTCGGGATGCCCGCACCGTTGCTCGGATCCAAGCGGCACCCGGCCCCAGCTGACAATTCCCACCTGCAACCAGCGCCCGTCCGCTTGCCGCACGACGAGGGGTCCGCCGCTGTCGCCGTTGCACGAGGTTTTGGCTCCGCTCGCGACACCCGCGCAGATCATGTTGTCGGTCAGCGAATTGCCCAAGTTGGAGGTGAGGATCATGTACGCCTCTTCCAGCTTGTCTTGCGGAATGCGGTTGGACTTGCCCATGCCGAGCAGAAACGATCCGAAATCGCGCTTGGTCTGTTCGGCCATGCCCTTGTTGCAGGTGGCATTTGCCACGATGTCGATATCGGTCTCCATCAGGTCATTGGTGGATTTGTCACCGTCGATCAAACCCCAGCCCGTGACCATTGCAGGCCCTTCCGGCGCTGCCGCTCCGGCGGGCAGCACGGGCACGGCGCCCACAGGCCCTTCCGACTCCCCGATAGGCTCTGCCAGTTTCAACAGAGCCACATCGTTGTCGATCAGTTGCGCGTCGTAAGCCTCATGCGCAAAGATCGCGGCCACAGGGCGAAGATCGCCGTAGAACAGCTTGGTCGATCCCGTCGCGACGAAAATCGTCGCGGGATCGGTCTGGTTGCCATCTGGCCCCACAACGCAGTGCGCGGCCGTCAGGATCCATTGCCGCGCAATGACACTGCCGCCACAGAACTGATAGAACTGGTCTTCGGTTTCCCCTTCCTTGCGCGGCACAAGGGCCATCAGTGCCACCTGCCAAGGCCATGCACCGTCCTGTGCGGCGCGCCCGCCATAAACACGGGATGCCGTATCGCCATCCACGCTTTGTGCGCGGGCGCGCTGCTCTTGCATGTACGACATCAGGGACGGACCGCCCGCAGGCTGCGCCACCGCATCAAGGCCGCTTTGGGCCATTGCCCCCGGCGCAACCAATCCGGCGCACAGCGCCAGAGTGGCCAGTCCGGCAATCGAATTCCTATGTGACATCAGTGCCTCCATGTTCTTTGCAATTACGGGCTGAAAGGGGGTTCTGACACCCTGCCTTCCGTTGATTGGACGCGCGCAAACACCTCATCCTTGGGAACAACCTCCCACCGGTAGGACGAAACCCAGACATTCGAGAGTGCAATCCCGCCAAAGGCGCCCCGCGTATCAGGGCGGCGCCCCAGCGCTGTAAGGAAATCCAGTGCTGCGCGATCGCCCGCACCGCGTGTGGGCGCGTCAGCAGACCCGCAATTCTCGACCAGACCTTCAAGGTTCAACTGGTCCGAATTCGCCTCTGCCTCGGTCACGATCACGAACAGTCGCTCATCGCCCGCTGCATAGCCATCGGGGCAATCCGAACACATCACCATCGGCGCGCCGAGTGCTGCGGCAGCACGCGCATCCTCGACCCGCGTGTGTGCTGCATGAACGCAGAACCGGGAATCGATATGGACGCGGTTCACATCCCGCGCGCCCTGAACCTCGCCCTTCACCGAGAAGGAAAGTAGGTCGCATTGCTTGAACGCGGGCACCTCGCCCAGATCAAGAGGCTTTGCCGCCGCAGCAGCGCCCAGTGCCCGGCGACATTCGCGCACCGGATTTCCCCCCTGCCCCGGGGGGTCGAGATCCGCCACCCGGCTGGCCTGCACATCCGCCTCGATCGACACCGGCGAAGGGTTGAGGATCGATCCCCCCTGAGCCGCCGCATCAAGAAGCGTCGCCAGCCGCTCGGCCGCACCGATCCGCTCCAGAAGGGTGGTGAGCGGTTGCCCGCCCTCCTGCCACTTCAGCCCCACCGGCGTCGTGCCATTGGCCACACGCCGCCCGAACCACAGCGCCCCATCCTCAACTGCGACCTCGATATCGGGCTGGCCCGCATCCAACGCGACCCGGATGCCGCCAGCCGCGTTCACCTCGGCCACCGCAGTTGTCAGGGCCACCGCCGCCGGATTTCCGGGTAGCAACAGCTGTCCCGTGGCCAGATCGCGCAACGGGGCAAGGCGCAAGGCAAGGTCCACCGGCCGCGCCGCAAGCCGCGCGAACCGCGCGTCCCTCGGCAGCGTGCCGACCGAAGGGCAAGGCGCATCCGCGCGTGGCTCGCACCCGGAGGCGACCGGGCGCAGATAGCCACGCGTGGCCCCGACCTCCTCGATCTGGGCAAACCCGATGACCGCATCCGCAGACGCAGCCGCATCGGCTACAAGCGTGAAAAGGGTGCCATTGCCAAACCCCTGTACCAACCCCGCCGCGATTTCGTCGCCCGTCACCGCAAACTGCCGCACCCCGAGCGTGGCCCGCCCCCCGAAAACCGCCGCGTCGATCAGGTTCCCCTCCCACGAAGGGGTCTGCAACGGCCCGCCACCCGGTAGCGAGGTATCATTCAGGTCCGACAGGACACCCTGAAAAAGCTGGCGATAGCTTTGCCCGTCACTGGTCGCGATCCGGGCGGCCAACCGCTGCGAAAAAAGCCCGTACCAACCGGCATCATCGCCGGCTCCGGGGGTCAGGTTCACCTCGCGCGCCACCTCGCTCGACCGGGCCGCATAGAAGGCGATCACCCCGCCCGGCGGTGTCTCGCCGCTCTCGTCCATCGCGCTGGCCGCTGCCGCAGCCGGCGCCTCACCCCCCTGTACCCCCAGCATCGCAGGATCGACATAGCGCGCCGCAGTGTCGGGCGAAGAGGCCCGAAGGCCCGACCCGGAATGGCAACTGTCCATTACCAGAAACACATCCGCTCCGGTTTGACGGATCGCCATTACTGCCGCCCCGATTTCGTCATCCACCAGAGCATTCGGGATCGTCCGGGTACCGACCTCGGCCCGCCCGGTATCGGCGGGCAGAAACACCTCATCAAGACCGTCCGTCTCATCGCCGTTCTCGTCGGGCTGGCGCGTGCCATGGCCGCTCATCGACACGAAGATCAGATCGCCGGGCCCGCTGGATGCTGCAAGGCCCGCAAACGCCGCAAGGATGGCAGCATGCGTCGGACGCGCCCCTCCGTCCACCCCATCGGCAAGGATCGTGATATCCGCCACGCCCCGGCTGACCAGCGTATCGCGCAGCACGCGCACGTCATTGGCCGGACCGCGCAGGCTTGGTATTCCCACACCCGCATCATATTCCGAAACGCCGATCAAAAGTGCGCGTGTATCAGCGCTCGCCGGAGCAACCCCCAGTAGAACAGGCAAAATCAAACTCAATAATCGCATCGCCAACCCAAAACATTTCCGCAGAAATCACTGTTCTGCGGCCTTGCAATGGTTAGGACGCTACACACAATCCAATCCTTGGCAAAATCTTTTTTGATTGGACGGAGCGGCCACAAGGGGCGAGACTGACGCAAATTTCGGGCGGATGGGATGAATTGTCATGGGAATGGACTGGGGCAACGCGGGATTGATCGTGCTGCTGCTGGCGGCTGTCCCCGCCACTGCGCAGGACATCCGTGATCTGACAGGGATAGAGGCGCTGGCCATCAGCGATCCCGCAGCCGCCCTGACCGAGATCGACGCGCTGCTGGCCGCCCTCGCGGCGTCGGGCGATGCCACACCGCGCGTCATCCATGATATGACCCGCCTCGCCGCCGGTCTTTTGACCGCCGAGGGTCGCCACGCCGAGGCTGCAATCCGGTTGGAGCGACTGGGCAGCTTCCTCACGCGCAATCGCCAGCTTGACCTCAGCCCGATCCCCCTCTGGGACGCGGCAGTGACCGAATATCAAAAGGCCCACGATCCGCGCGGCGCGTTGCGCAGCACCGAGGCGATCCTTGCCGAACAGCGCGACGGTGGCCTTCCGTCAGACGTTCTCGCAGCCACCATGACGCGCCTGTCGCAGATTGCGGCTGACGCAGGCAACGGCGCGGCTGCCCTCGACTGGAAGACCGCCGCCGCCAATGCCCTTGCCGCCACCGCCGCGCCTTCACGAGGGCCCGGCGAAGGCTTCCACCGCATCAAGGTGTTTTACGCAACAGATCGCGCGCGTAGCGGTGAAGCCGATCCCGAGACGTTCTATGGCGCCGGTCGTGGGCCCCTCGTCTATGGCGTCACCGAGGTCACTGTGCCCGACACGCATATTTCCGGCGCCATCGAAAGCCCTTCGATCTGGCGACTTGAATTCGGGCCATCAGCGGCAAAGCATGTGATGTTGCGTTCCGTCGCGCCCCTGGACAAGGAGGCCTTCTTTGCCGACATGCAGGGCGATCTGGGCTCTCTGCCGCGCAAGGATATCGTGGTTTTCGTCCATGGTTACAACGTAACCTTCGCCTCTGCGGCCAAACGCGCGGCGCAACTGGCCAATGACATGCACTATCGAGGTGTGCCCGTCCTATACTCCTGGCCCTCACGCGGAACCACGATGGGTTATATATCCGACACCGCCGTGGTTCAGCTTTCCGGGCGCAGGCTGTCGCGTTTCCTCGACGATCTGGTGGACCGCTCGGGCGCCACCACCATCCATCTCGTCGCGCATTCCATGGGGAACCGCGCCCTGACGGACGCGCTCGAACTGATGGCGCTCAGGCGGCAGCAAACGGCGGGAAAGCCCCCGCTGTTCGATCAGGTCGTGTTCGCAGCGCCCGATGTCGATGCGGGCCTCTTCACGGAAATCATGCCGACGATTGCCCCGCTCGCGCTCCGCCTTACGCTCTATGCATCAGAAAATGACTGGGCGCTGGTGGCGTCACGCAAGCTGCACGGCGATTTCGCCCGTGCAGGGCAAGGCGGGGCCGATATGCTGTCAACCCCGTCCGTGGACAGCGTGGATATGTCAGCCTTGGGCGAAGACATGCTCGCCCACGGCTATTTCGCGGATGACCGCTCGGCCCTTGTGGACCTCGCAACCCTCTTCTGGCGCAACCTCGCCCCCGCCCGGCGCTGTGGCCTCGACCAAGTGGCCCAGGGATCGAACCGGTCGACATGGCGCTACCTTCCAGGTTCCTGCCCCGAGGCGGCCCTTCTCGCGGTTCTCGGCACCTTGCAACAGGAAGGGGTAGAGACGTCAGACGCCGCCACCCGCGCGGTTGACCTGTTGGTGCAGGACCCCGACCTTCTGGGCGCGATCCGCCCTGTGGTGCAACGAATGATGTCAAACTGAAGGGGGTCCCTTGCCCGCGCGTTTATTGACGGATCATGTCGATGAAATCCTTGTGCCGCCGGTCGGCCGCATCGCTGCGCTCTTTTTGCGCGCGTCGGCGTTCCTCGTTGATCCGCTCCTGCACCTCGCGCACCCGCGCCGTCCAGCCCGCATCGGCCTTGACCGAAACCAGTGCTGCCGCCGCCGCGTCCAGATCTGCCGCCCGTGCTGCGGGGGCGTAGGCGAAGGTGATGGACTCAATCGTCGTGCTCTGAAAATGCAGCGAAGGCACGCCGGCCATGTAAATGGACTGCGGGTCATCGGCGAACTGGTACCAGGTCAGCCACAACCGCTCGACCATTGGCCCTGCCGGGCCGGTATAGGCCAGCTCGATGATCTGGGAATCGTAGCGCTGGATCAACCCCGGCTGCGCCGCGCCGAACCCGGATTTGTAAAGTGCGATGAGCGGCTCGTTCGCCTTCATCGAAACCACCCGAACGCCCGCGGGTCGCTTGGACAGGACGAGCGTCTTGAGGATCTGCTCTGTCCCCGCCACCCGCCCGACATGGCAGTTGGAGTTCTGAAAGGCCGTGCGCATCTGGTTGCGCGCGGCCTCGGCCTGCGCCACGGCCATCTGCGCAATCGACGGATCGACGGTCTGGTCCACCGTCGTGTCGGACCATTGCACCTGATGCCCCGGCATGATCCGCAGTCCGCTCTGCCCGTCGGGCGAGGTAGCCGTCAGGATCGTCTCATAAAGCTCGTTGCCGCTGCAGGGCTTGGTCCATGCTATCCGGCCCTGCCCTTTCCAACCGGGCGGCAACTCCATCGTAAGCGCGGTCATCTCGGTGCCGAAACCTTCGGTGTCGTTCACCGTGAACGGATCGGCCGTGGCCAGAGCGGGCGCAAACACAAGCGCTCCGGCGAGGGAAAGAAGGCGGAGGACGCAGTTTGATGTGGCAAAAAACATGGGAAATCTCCGGATGGGTCAAATCGACTTCATGGAAATTTAGCCGCAGCGCCCGGTTCCGTCGAGCCTCAACCCTCGGGGTGATCCTTATTGCGCTGATGTTTGGCCCAACCCTTCAGGCGCATGCCGATGACATCGACCTGTCAGCGGCATACGACGCCTTCAATACCGGGGATGACGATCTGGCATTCGCACTTCTGGACAAGGCAGAGGCGGCCGCCGGAACAGCCGCAGACCGCTGGACCGTCGCCGAAGCCCGCGCAACATTCACGCATCTGGGCGAGCAGGACGAAGAGGCCGTCGCCGCCCTGCAACCGCTGATCGACGAGGGCGAGGCCATTTTCGGCGAAGACAGCCCCCGCCTTATTCCTGCGCTCCGCATGGTGGGGGCAAGTCTTGGTGTTCTGGGCGAGGACGCGGCCTCCACGCGCGCGCTTGGCCGTGCCGTCCGCATCGGACGGATAGCAGGTACTGCCGAAGACCTTCTGATCGTCCTTTCCGACTTTGCGCGTGACCGCATTGACACAGAGGATAGCGCCTCCGCCGCACTTATGGCCGCCGAGATGGTCATCCGTGATACCGCAGAAGACGGCACCATTGGCCGCTACGCCCAGGAAGGTGCCGCTCTCTGGGCCCTCGCACTCTTGCGCGCCGGATACCCTGACGATGCGCTGGCGCGTCTCATGCCCCTGCTGCGCGTGGCCCCGGACGCGATGGCTCCTGACGCTTCTGACATCCTCGCTGTTTTCGAGGACGAGGCACATACGGGCGATGATGCCGCAACCGCCGCATGGTTCGCCCGCGCCACCGCGCGCGAGGCCGCACACGCGGCGGCAGATACAAGCCTGACTTCGGCGCTGGAGCCCATGGCGAAAGCACTTGCTGCGGGTGACGCTCCCGCCGCCGACGCCGCCGGGCGTGCAGCCCTCGACACCGTGGCGGCCGACGATCCGCTGGTCAGCACCAGCTACTTCGCCCTTCTCCTCGCCTGTCAGAAGGCGGGCCTGCCCGACTGCGCCGCCCCTTGGGCGCTGCGGCTTGGCGGTATGCCCGCGGCGTATCTCGCGACACTCGATTATGATCCGTTGCCCCCGCTTGAAAAGGCCGCAGACTGGATTTTGAACCAAGGCCGGTTGAACGAGGGGATCGAGCTTTCCGAGGCTCTTGTCGCCCTTGCCCCCCTCCGCGAAGGTCCAAAAGGCCTTCCCGTAGGTCGGGCGCTGGCACGCCTTGGCGCCGCCTACCGCGATGCGGGCCGTCTGGGAGACGCAGAGGCAACGTTGAACCGCGCCCTCGCGACGACCGAAACCCCGCCGCAAGGCAAGGAAGCTGCCCTTTCGGTTCAGGTCTGGGCCGACCTTGCACTTCTGGCCCGCGACAGGAAACGCCCCATCGCGGCACAGCAGGCCTATTCCGCCGCGCTGACGATATTGCAGCAAAGCGACGAGGGAAGCGGGCCGGAGGGTTGGGCCTTCATCCTTGCCGAACAACGCAGTTTCGAACTGGCCGAGGGCCGCCCCGAAGATGCGCTTGCCGTGTCGCGGCGCGCGGTTGAGGAAATCGCTTCCCGCAGCGCGGGCACGACGCCCCTCCTTCTGACCGCCTTGCGAGACCAGGCAGCATCGGAACTGGCAACGATCGGCCCCGAAGCGGCCCTTGCCACGCTGGACCGGGCCGCCCCGGGCCTCGCCACCTTCGCCGCGGATGACCCCATCCTCGTCAGAATGGGTGTTTTGCGCGCGTCGGCACTTTACCATCTCGGACGCGGGGCCGAGGCGGATGCGATCTTGAAAAGCGCCGTCGACACGCAAGGCCGCAGAAATGATCTGACCACCCTGATCGGGGTGATGGAAGCCGCATCTGCTGCGCAAGCGGCAGGCGACGGAAACACCGCCCGACGCCTCATGACGGGTGCCTTTTCGGCCTTGCCAGAGGCGCATCCCATGCGCGCCTATATTCTGGTCGGGCGGGCAGTCGTGGAAGATGCGTCGGGCGCAACGGAGGCGGCACTCGCAGATCTACGCGAGGCAACCGCGATCCTCACCCAGCCTGACCGGCGGTCCGAACGGGGCGCCCGCGACCATCTTCCGCTTCATATGACCCTTGCCCTGCGCGAGGCCGAGCGGACCGAAGGCACCGCCGCGCTGAACCTGACGACCGAGGCATTTCAGGTGGCGCAGCGCGTGAACGACCTCTCTGCCGGGGCCTCACTCGGCCGCGCCACCGCGCGCCTTCGGGGCGACGGCACCGAGGCGACGGCACTCGCGCGTCGGCTCGACAGCGCCAATGCCACGCTCACCGCCGCACGCACCACCCTTTACGCGCGCATCGCCGATGGGGTTGAGGCAGGCGCCGAGGCCCGCGCCGTCGATGCCGCGCGCGCGTCTCTCGACGCGACGACCGCCGATCTGGCCGCGACGTTCCCGGCCTACGCGGCCTTCGCTGACCCCCGGCCTGTGGACATTCTGTCCACCGCAGCCCTTCTGGCACCGGACGAAGTGCTTGTCCTTTATGCCAGTGCCGATCAGCCGGTTTCGGGGGCCGGGTCTCCCGGCACCGTCTTTGCCATTACCCATGACGGCTTTCTCACCGCCTCTCTCCCTCCCCGCGCTGAACTCGCCGCCCTCGCCCGCGATCTGCGCTGTGCCGCCGCCCTGACCGACCGAGCATGTGGCGGCGGCGCATATGGCACGCGCGGCGCTTTCAGTCTCGATGCGCCCGGGGACCGCCCGGCCTTTGATCTCGACCTCGCACATCGCGCCTGGCTCGCCCTTCTGGCGCCGGTGGCTGGCGCGCTTCAGGGGAAACGCTCGCTGATTGTCGTGCCCGACCGCACGCTCGCCTCTCTGCCCTTCCCCCTTCTTCTGACCGAGGAGGCCGCGCCCGATACCCCGCTGCCCCGCGCACCCTGGCTGATCCGCCGGATGGCCGTCACCGTCGTGCCCACAGTTGCAGGTCTCGCCGCGCTGCGCGGCAAGGACGCGCGCCCCAGCACGGCAACGGAGCCGTTCCTCGGGATCGGTGACCCGCTGATCGGTGCGGCGCGAAACGGGCCGCTCCCCTATGACTGCGACGCCTCCATCACCGCCAGCCCGCTTGCGCTGGCCCTGGCATCGGCAACAGGCCCGATCCTGCGCGGCGGTGTGGCGGACGCCCCAGCACTTGCCGCGATGGCAGCGCTGCCCGATACGCGCTGCGAACTGGCGCGGATGGCCGCGCTCTTTGGCACGCCAGAGGCGCTGATCCTGCAGGGCGAGGCCACCGAGACGCGGATCAAGGCAATGAGCGCGTCGGGCGACCTCGAACGCTACCGCGTGCTGACCTTCGCCACCCATGGCCTTATCGCGGGCGAACTGGGGCAGGCCAACGCAGGCCTCGTGCTCACCCCGCCACGCAACCCCGATGCCGAGGATGACGGCCTGCTCACCACGTCCGAAATTGCCGGGCTGCGGCTGGATGCCGATTTCGTGCTCCTTTCCGCGTGCAACAGCGCCGCAGGGTCGGCCGATGCGCAGGAAGGGCTTTCAGGCCTTGCCAGCGCCTTTTTCCTTGCAGGTGCGCGCAGCCTTCTGGTGTCGCACTGGCCGGTCTATTCCGATGCAGCCACGCGCCTGACCTCCGGAATGATAGCCGCCCTTGAGACCGATCCGCGCATCGGCCGGGCCGAGGCTTTGCAAAGGTCGATGCTGGCTATCCTTGACGATGCAGACGCCGACGCCCGCATGATCCACCCGGCCTACTGGGCGCCTTTCCTCATCGCGGGCGACGGCGCCGGCCGCTGATCAGGGCAGGATCGCGCGGCCAAAGACCGGCGCCGGCCCCAAGAGAAGCACCCCAACCACCACCCAGACCACCGCCAACAGGCCCGTGCGCACCCACAAGTCGTGGCGATAAAGGCGTGAGGCTATCATCCAGCCCTGCACTTCTCGGCCGCTTTCGCAGGGCGGATAGGCCTTGAGGTCGCGCGTCAGAACCCGCAGACCATCATAGGTTTCCTTCAGCGCGCCATAAACTCATCACCACATTGACAGTGCAGAAGGCAACGACGGCCACGCCGCAAGCGCTGTGCCAACGATCTGTGGTGCCGCCGCTTTCGGCACGCGCTCCGGTGCGTTAAGTCAGCCAGGACGCTGGCCATACCGTTCGCGTGGCGTCCCATGGGAAACGCTGGCGCACGCCGCCCCCAAGGCCTAGTTTGGCACCATGTCGTTCACCTTGCGCCAATTGCAGTTTTTCGTGGCCGCTGCCGAGCAGGGCTCGGTCTCGGGCGCGGCCAAGGTTCTTTCGATCTCGCAATCGTCGGTTACCGAGGCAATCCGCGCGCTGGAGGATGATCTGGGTGTTACCCTGTTCGACCGTCAGGCGCGCGGGGTGCAGATCACCCACAAAGGCAGCGCCTTTTTGCGCCATGCCGTCGGGATTCTGGCCGAGGTGGCCCGCGCGCGCAATGCCTTTCGCGACGAGGCGGCACAGGCCACGGGTCGCCTGTCGCTGGGGGTGACCAGCCTTGTCGCAGGTTATGTTCTGTCAGACATTCTGGCGCGGTTTCGCCGGGCATATCCTGCGGTCGAGTTGAACGTGATCGAAGACAGCGGCGAGTATCTTCAACATCTGCTGATAGGCGGAGAATTGGATGTGGCCGTCTTGCTGACCAGTTCAGTCAAGGACCGGCTGGCGTTGCAGGTGGAAACCCTGCTGGTTTCACCCTTTCGCCTTTGGCTGCCGCAGGGCCATGCACTGGCCCAACAAGAAGCGATTGCGCGCGAGGAACTGGCTGGATATCCGCTGATACAGTTGATGGTCGATGAGATCGAAGAGGCGACGCGGGCGCTGATGGCCAGCATCGGCTCGCCACCGCAGGTTACTTTCCGCACCCGCAGTGTCGAGGCCGTGCGGTCTTTGGTGGCAACCGGGGCGGGGCTGGCACTGCTGCCCGGGTTGGTCTACCGGCCATGGTCGCTGGAAGGAGACCGGATCGAGATCCGCGATGTTTCGGGCGACTTGCCGACGGTGCACGTAGGGCTGGCGTGGCGCCGGGGTGCCCCGCTGACGGGGCCGGCGCTGAATTTTGTGCGCTCGGCACAAGGCGCGGTACCGGACCGTTAGGCATAGGGCCGATCATGGCAGCCTCAGTCGACGGTAACGGGAATGTTGCACGTCTGGATATGGCATCGGTTTTTCCGATACGACCATTCTGTGTTTTGAATTTGCGAAATGTCCGGGTCTGCATAGACTTTGGGCCAATCGCTGTGTGCGGGTCGCGCACGGCATCTTCACAAGAACATGCAAAATGGGGAGCTTTGGAATGAATGCCATGCGACTGATGGGTACGACAGCCCTTTCGATCCTTCTGGGGCTTGGGCCTGTAGCGGCGCAAGTGACTGCAATTGGAGCGCCTGAAGGCGAGGTGAACATTGTGGCCTGGCCGGGCTATATCGAGCGGGGAGAGACCGACAAGGCCTTTGACTGGGTAACGAAGTTCGAGGAAGCCTCGGGCTGCAAGGTGAACGTCAAGACCGCCAACACCAGTGACGAGATGGTTGCGCTGATGAACGAGGGCGGGTTCGATCTGGTCACCGCATCGGGCGATGCGTCGTTGCGGCTGGTGGCGGGCAAGCGGGTGCAACCGATCAACCCGGACCTGATCCCGTCCTGGGGAATGGTGGACCCGCGCCTTGCCTCTGCACCTTGGCACACGGTGGATGGGGTTCATTACGGAGTGCCCTACATGTGGGGGCCAAACGTGCTGATGTACAACACCGAGGTGTTCAAAGAGCCGCCGACCTCATGGAATGTCGTGTTTGAAGAGATGACGCTGCCGGACGGCAAATCGAACAAGGGTCGGGTGCAGGCCTATGATGGACCGATTCACATTGCGGATGCCGCACAGTATCTGATGACCCACAAGCCCGAACTGGGCATAACATCGCCCTACGAATTGAACGGCGATCAATACAAGGCGGCACTGGACCTTTTGCGTGTGCAACGCACCCTGACCAGCCGGTATTGGCATGACGCCTTTATCCAGATGGACGACTTCAAGAACGAAGGCGTTGTGGCCAGTGGATCCTGGCCGTTTCAGGTGAACCTTTTGAAGGCTGATGGGCAGCCGATTGCCTCGACTATTCCCGCCGAAGGGGCGACGGGTTGGGCCGACACCACGATGATGCATGCAGACGCGGCGCATCCGAATTGTGCGTATCTTTGGATGGACCATTCACTGGCGTCGAACCTGCAATCAGATCTTTCTGTCTGGTTTGGCGCCAACCCCGCCGTCCCTGCGGCGTGCACCGATGGTCGGGGAATGCAGACCGCCGAGGGATGTACGGCCAACGGCTTGGATGACTTTGAGAGGATCAAGTTCTGGACCACGCCCGTGTCTGACTGCACCCAAGGTGAGGGGGCCTGCGTGCCCTACTATCGCTGGGTCAGCGATTATATCGGGGTGATCGGTGGGCGTTGAGGCCAGCCAATAGTCGGTATCAGTCATGCACCCGCCCGGGTGCATGACTGATACGTATCCCCAAAACTCTCCCTTGCGAGGCGCAATGTCGGTTGCCGTCGAATTTTCCCGCGTTTCCCGGCATTTCGGCCGCGTGCGCGCCGTAGACGGCGTAGACCTTGCGATTGCCGAAGGATCGTTCTTTGCGATGCTGGGGCCCTCGGGATCGGGAAAAACCACCTGTCTGCGGCTGATATCGGGTTTTGAAAAACCCAATGGGGGGCAAATTCGAATCTTTGGCCAGGATGTCGGCGAAACCCCGCCCCACCTGCGCAATGTGAATACCGTTTTTCAGGATTACGCCCTGTTTCCGCATATGACCGTCGCCGACAATGTGGCTTACGGGCTGATGGTCAAGGGCGTGGGAAGGGCCGCGCGGATGGCGCGTGCAGAAGAAATGCTGTCGGTGGTGAAGCTGGCCGACTATGGCGGACGCAAGCCGTCGCAGCTTTCGGGTGGGCAACGGCAGCGGGTGGCGCTGGCACGCGCACTGGTGAATGAGCCGCGGGTCCTGCTTCTGGACGAGCCTTTGGGCGCACTGGATCTGAAGCTGCGCGAGGCGATGCAAGATGAGCTGAAGGCGTTGCAGCAGCGGCTGGGGATTACCTTTGTTTTCGTCACGCATGACCAGCATGAGGCCCTGTCGATGGCCGACCGTCTGGCTGTGTTCAACGAGGGTAAAGTCGCCCAGATCGGGTCCCCTGAAGATATCTACGCCCGCCCGGCCACCCGTTTTGTGGCCGATTTCGTGGGGTCGTCAAATGTGCTTCCGCCAGCGGTCACGCTCGCCATCGGCGGCCCCGAGGCCTGGGCAAGCCTGCGGCCAGAGGCAATTCAGGTGGTGGGATCTGAAGGGTCTGTCATGGCGGGGCGCGTATCGGGCCTGCGCTATCTGGGGGCAGGATCGCGGGTAGCGGTGCGCCTTGACGGTGCGGGAACCGGGGCCCTGCCATGGCCCGCTGGATATCTGGATACAGATGAAGGGATAGAGGTGGCGGCGCTGATGCCTTCGGGCGCGAAGGTACCTGCGGTGGGAGAGCGGGTTGGGCTTTCGTTCGATCCGTCCGCCCTTCATGTGATGACGGGCGCATGAACGCGATCTTGCCCGAGCGCGGAGCGGGCGACCGGATGACCGGATTGTTCTGGCGCCGCCCCCAAGTGTTGTTATGGCTGCTGGTCACGCCGCCGCTGATCTGGCTGGGTGTCGTCTATCTGGGCTCGCTGTTCGCCCTGTTGTTGCAAAGCTTTTATTCCATTGATGAATTTTCCGGCATAGTGCGTCAGGAGTTTACCTGGCGCACCTACGCCGAGCTTTTGCGACCCTCGAATTTCGACATAATCCTGCGGACATTGATCATGTCGGCTTCGGTGACGCTTGGCTGTGCGGTGCTTGCCTTTCCGATTGCCTATTACGGCGCGCGCTATGCGCGGGGTCACTGGAAGGCCGTGTTTTATCTTGGGATCATGCTGCCGCTATGGTCATCTTATCTGGTCAAGGTCTACGCATGGAAACTGATCCTTGCCAAAGAGGGGATCATCGGCTGGGCCGCACAAGCCACTGGGACAACCCCGGTATTGGCGGCCGTGCTTGCCATTCCGGGCATCGGGGGCAACTCGCTTTCCACCAGCTATCTGGGCACGTGGATGGTGTTTGTCTATGTCTGGCTGCCCTTCATGATCTTGCCGTTGCAGGCAGCGCTGGAGCGGGTGCCGACCTCGATGCTCGAAGCCTCGGCCGATCTGGGGGCCACGCGCGGGCAGACGTTTCGGACGGTGATCTTGCCGCTGGCGATGCCGGGGTTGATTGCGGGGTCGATCTTTACCTTTTCGCTTACGATGGGTGACTACATCATTCCCCAGATCATCGGCACTTCGGCCAATTTCATCGGTATGGCGGTCTATCAGTTTCAGGGCACCGCAGGAAATATCCCTCTGGCGGCGGCCTTTGCGGTGGTGCCGATTGTTGTGATGGTGGTCTACCTGACGCTTGCCAAACGGGCGGGGGCCTTCGATGCCCTCTGAGCGTGCATCCCTTGGTCTTCGCATGGCGGCGGTTGGGGGCCTTTTGTTCCTGCACCTGCCGATCGTCCTGATCTTTCTGTACGCCTTCACCACCGAAGAGCGCACCTATCAGTTCCCGCCCCCCGGCCTTACGACGCAGTGGTTCGCCGTGGCCTGGGGGCGTGAAGATATCTGGCCCCCTTTGTTCCTGTCGTTGCAGGTTGCGGCGATTTCGACAATCCTTGCGCTGATCCTGGGCACGCTCGTGGCAGGCGCAATGTCTCGTGCGCGGTTTTTCGGGCGCGAGCAGATCAGCCTGCTGATCCTGCTGCCCATCGCCCTGCCCGGTGTGATCACGGGGATGAGTCTGCGCTCGGCCTTTGCAATCATGGACATCCCGTTTTCCACATGGACCATCGTTCTGGGTCACGCGACGTTCTGCATCGTGATCGTCTATAACAACGCAGTTGCCCGGATGCGCCGGGTTTCGGGCGCAATGGCCGAGGCCTCGGCCGATCTGGGCGCCAATGCTTTCCAGACGTTTCGCTATATCTTGCTGCCCAATCTCGGCTCGGCCCTTTTGGCGGGTGGGATGCTGGCCTTTGCCCTGTCGTTTGACGAAGTGATCGTAACCACCTTCACCGCAGGTCAGCAGAGCACCCTGCCGATCTGGATGCTGAACGAATTGGTTCGGCCCCGGCAGCGCCCGGTTACGAATGTGGTGGCCATTGTGGTGTTTGCAGCCACCTTTGTGCCAATCCTTTTGGCTTATTACCTGACCCGTGGCGGTTCTGAAACCGCAGGCGCGGGCAAATGAAAATGGAGGGGAAGATGGATCTCAACCTGCTGATTGGCGATGATTTCGAGGCTGGCGAAGGTACGGGCGAGCATGTGCTGAACCCGCGCACAGGCGCGTTGATTGTCGAGGTGCCGGAGGCATCCTTGGGCCAGGTCGACCGGGCCGTGGCCGCGGCGCGCAAGGCATTTGAGGGCTGGTCGCGCACGACGCCGTCCGAGCGTTCGGCGGCCTTGCTGCGCATTGCAGACCGGATTGAAGCCGAGGCCGGGGCTTTTGCAGCACTTGAAGCGCTGAATTGCGGCAAGCCGATCAACGCCGCTTTGAACGACGAAATCCCCGCTATCGTAGATTGTTGGCGGTTCTTCGCGGGTGCTGTCCGGTGCCAGACGGGGGCCCTGGCGGGCGAGTACCTGGCAGGGCACACCAGCATGATCCGTCGCGATGCCGTGGGGGTTGTGGCGTCGATTGCGCCATGGAACTACCCGCTGATGATGATGGCATGGAAGCTGGGGCCGGCGATTGCCGGGGGAAATACCGTGGTGTTCAAACCGTCGGAACAGACGCCATTCACGGCGCTGAAACTGGCGCGGATTTTGGTCGAAGAACTGCCGGAAGGCGTTGTCAACGTGATCACTGGGCGAGGGCAAACCGTTGGAAACGCTTTGATAAATCATCCGGGCGTGGACATGATATCGCTTACCGGCGACGTGGCGACGGGTAAGAAAATGCTGGATGCGGCGGCCAAGACTGTGAAGCGGACGCATCTGGAATTGGGCGGCAAGGCGCCGGTACTTGTGTTCGACGATGCCGATGTGGATCAGGTTGTCGAGGGTTTGCGAGCGTTTGGATATTACAACGCAGGCCAAGATTGCACGGCGGCTTGCAGAATCTATGCGGGTTCAAAGGTTTATGAACGGCTGGTAGCGGATCTATCCTCGGCCGCGTCGTCGATCGCTTTGGGATTGGAGGATGATACCGCCAATGAAATCGGGCCTTTGATAAGTTTGCGACAGCGCGACAGGGTGGCGAGTTTCGTCAACCGGGCGCGCGAGTTGCCGCACATCGAGGTGACGGCGGGGGGCATGGCGATGGACGCAGGTTTTTACTACCGCCCCACGGTTATCGCGGGCGCGCGGCAGGAGGATGAGATTGTGCGGCGTGAAGTGTTTGGCCCAGTGGTTTCAATCACTCCGTTTACCGATGTGGATCAAGCGGTTACATGGGCCAACGATTCCGATTACGGACTGGCCAGTTCGGTCTGGACCCGCGATGTGGGCCGCGCGATGGGTACGGCCGCCCGGTTGCGATACGGCTGCACCTGGGTGAACACGCATTTCATGCTGGTGAATGAGATGCCGCATGGGGGGCTGAAACAGTCAGGCTACGGCAAGGATATGTCCGCCTATGCACTGGAAGACTATACCGTGGTGCGGCATGTGATGGTCAAACATTAATGCCAGGCTTTTGGAATGGTACAGCTGCCCCGGTAACCATCCTGAAATACGCTTCTGCTGCGGGCGTCGCACCATTTTTCCTGGATCAGTGGCTTTCAAGGTGGACATCGGTGAGGGCCCAACCTACAGTCGATCCCCATTCTCAACCAACCCCCGAGAAGTGACCAACGTCATCGCCCTCTGCGCTTGAAGACAAACCGGCAGAGGTAAAATCGTCTGCGGCGGTAGAGAAGCGCCCCACCCTTGCAGCTTTCCAGATAGAACCTGTATCGTTCCGGGCCGACGATCTCGACCGCGCGCTCGCGGTTTGCCTTGAGGCCGTCTGCCCATGCCGCGAGGGTTGCCGCGTAGTCTTCGGGACGGTTCTCT
>JBBRBJ010000046.1:0-27751 GCA_038205925.1 Rhodobacterales bacterium
TTATCGATCGTCCGCATAACGTCTTTGCGTAGTTGTTCGTCCGTCCCAATCCCGGCGAAGTCTAGCACACCATCAAGCACCTTTCGGTTGTTGATTTTGATGACGTAGTCGCCGCGCTCGATCCCCACGGCCTCCAGCGCGTCTGACAGCATGGCGCAGATCTCGGCGTCGGCGGCGACCGAAGATGCCCCCACGGTATCGGCATCGCATTGATAGAATTGACGGAACCGCCCCGGGCCGGGCTTTTCGTTGCGCCAGACCGGTCCCATGGCGTAGCGGCGGTAGGGGGAGGGCAGGTCGTTGCGGTATTGGGCGGCGACGCGGGCGAGGGGGGCTGTCAGGTCGTAGCGCAGGGCGAGCCAACCCTCATCCTCATCCTGCCAGGCGAACACGCCGTCGTTCGGGCGGTCGACGTCGGGCAGGAACTTGCCCAATGCCTCAACCGTCTCAACCGCCGATGTTTCCAGCGGATCGAACCCGTAGCGGTGATACACCGATGTGATCGCGTCCAGCATCGCGCGGCGGGCCGTCACATCGGGCCCGAAATAATCGCGGAACCCCTTGGGCGTTTCGGCCTTTGGACGGCGGATTTTTGCCTCTGACATCGGGATCAGCCCTTCGATCTGTTGCGCGCTTGCTGTAACGGATGGGGGACGGGGCGGCAAGCAGGACGGATGATGGACAGGGTCGAGGCACTGGAAGAACGCGTGGCGCACCTGATGCGCGCGGTTGATGATCTGTCCGACATCGTAGCGGCGCAAGCGACCGAAGTGGCGCGGCTGACGCGCATGGTGGATCTGTTGGCCGGCCGCGAGGCCGAGCGCGAGGCGATGGGTGCCGAGGGCGCCGGCGATCAGCGCCCCCCGCATTGGTAGGGGGCCATGCTGGACAGGCGGTTGCCCGCATGGCACACAGCGCCAACACGACCGGAGCCTGTGATGCCCAAGCCTGATGCCCAAGCGACCAACCATGATGCGGCAGGCCAGCGCGTCCTGCGCATCGAGGCCGAGGCGCTGATGGCCCTGTCGGCGCACCTGCCCGTCGATTTTGCGGCGACGGTCGAGGCTGTTCTGGACATAAAAGGCCGCGTGGTTCTGTCGGGCATCGGCAAATCGGGCCATGTGGCGCGCAAGATTGCCTCCACGCTCGCCTCGACCGGCACGCCGTCGATGTTCGTGCATCCGGCCGAGGCCAGCCATGGTGACCTTGGCATGGTCACGCCGGATGATCTGTGCGTGCTGTTGTCCAACAGCGGCGAGACGAGCGAATTGCGCGACCTGATCGCGCACTGCGCGCGGTTCGACATTCCGCTGGTGGGCATGTCCAAGGCCGAGGGGTCCGCCCTTATGATGGCAGCGGATTACCGGCTGACCATCCCCGATCTGCCCGAGGCGTGTGCCATCGGCATGGCGCCCACGACCTCCACCACGCTGATGATGGGTCTCGGCGATGCGCTTGCCGTGGCCCTGATGGAGGCGCGGCGGTTCGAGGCGGACCAGTTCCGCAGCTACCACCCGGGCGGCAAGCTGGGCGCGCAGCTGACGCCCGTTTCGCAGATCATGTATGGCGCGGAAAAGGTGCCGCTGGTGGCACCAGACGCGCCCATGCCCGAGGTGATCTTGCAGATGACGGCCTTCGGCTTTGGCATCGCCGGGGTGGTTGATGCAGGCGGGCGCTTGATCGGCGTGGTGTCTGACGGCGATTTGCGGCGCAACATGGCCGGGCTGATGGGACGCGTGGCGGGCGATGTGGCCAACCACGCGCCGGTGACTGCCGCGCCCCAGACCCTTGCCGCCGAGGCGCTGGCCCTGATGAACAAGGCCAAGATCGGCGCCCTGTTTGTCTGCGAAGACGCCCGCCCGGTGGGCATTCTGCACCTGCATGACCTTTTGCGCATTGGCGTGATGTGAGGACCACATGAGCGGCACCACCGTAACCATCGGCGACATCACCATCGGCGGCGCGGCCCCGATCAGCCTTATTCTTGGCCCGTGCCAGTTGGAAAGCCACGCCCACGCGCGCATGATGTGCGAAGGCATCCTTGCGGCTTGCGCGCCCACGGGCACGAAGTTCATCTTCAAGGCCAGCTACGACAAGGCCAACCGGTCCTCGATCAGCACCCAGCGGGGGCTGGGGATGGACGCGGGCCTGCGCATCCTGTCGGACATCCGCGCCGAATATGGCGTGCCGGTGCTGACCGATGTGCACGAACCGGGCCACTGCGCGATTGCGGCGGCGGCTGTCGATGTGCTGCAGATCCCGGCCTTCCTGTGCCGGCAGACGGATCTGCTGCTGGCGGCGGGGGAAACCGGCTGTGCGATCAATATCAAGAAGGGTCAGTTTCTGGCGCCCTGGGATATGGCCAATGTGGCCGCCAAGGTGGAAAGCACCGGAAACCGGCGGATCATGCTGTGCGAACGCGGCACGAGTTTTGGCTACAACACCCTTGTCACCGATTTCCGGGGGTTGCCGACCATGGCAGAAACCGGCTGGCCGGTAGTGTTCGATGCCACCCATTCCGTGCAGCAGCCGGGCGGGCTTGGCGGCAGTTCGGGCGGGCAGCGGCAGTTCGCCCCGGTTCTGGCCCGGGCGGCCTGTGCGGTTGGCGTGTCGGCCCTGTTCATCGAAACACACGAAGACCCTGACCGCGCCCCAAGCGACGGGCCGAACATGATCCCGCTGGACCAGATGCCAGATCTGATCGGCACACTCCGGGCGTTTGACGCGCTGGCCAAGGGGCTGTGATGGACGCGGCGATCGTCATTCCGGCCCGCTACGCCAGCACGCGTTATCCCGGTAAGCCGCTGGTCACCCTTCGCGGCGCGTCTGGCACGGCGCGGACGCTGATCGAACGATCGGTGATGGCCGCGCGGGCGGCCTCGGGCGGGAGCGTCCCGATCTATGTCGCCACCGACGATGTCCGCATCGCGGATGAGGCCAGACGGATCGGCGCCGATGTCATCATGACGTCGGAAACCTGCCGCAACGGGACCGAGCGGGTGGCCGAGGCTGTCGCCACAGCCCGCATCATCGCCGACATCATCGTGAACCTGCAAGGCGACGCGCCGCTGACCCCTGCGCATTTCGTGACAGCGTTGATCGATGCGATGCGGGCCGAGGCAACTTTGCAGATGGCGACGCCCGCGCTGCGCTGTGATGCGGAAACGGTCTCGAACCTGCTGGCTGACCGTGCGGCGGGGCGGGTGGGCGCCACCACGGTTGTGGCAAACCGACGTGGCGACGCGCTGTATTTTTCGAAAGAGGTGATTCCCTTTACCAACGGCAAAGGCGTTGTCGAGGGCGTGGTGCCGGTGTTTCACCATGTCGGCGTCTACGCCTATCGCCGCGCCGCACTCGATGCCTATCGCGCGTGGCCTCCGGGTCCGCTTGAGGGGCTTGAGGGTCTGGAACAGCTGCGATTTCTGGAAAATGGCCATCCCGTGCGCCTTGTTGAAGTTTCTGCCCCCGGTGCCGTTTTCTGGGAACTGAACAATTTCAGTGACGTTGCCCTGATCGAAAACTATCTCGCCCGGATGGGGTGGGACTAGCGAGGGGAGGCTGCATGAACAGGAAAACTTCGCTGTCGTACCGGGCTTGCTACCGTTTCCCCGCCTTCAACGATCCGCGATTTTACCCCGGATAGGACAAGCCTGCGCCGCTATCTTGCCCGAATTCGGGATCAATACAGGCAGACAAACCCGTAATGTGTCTGCTGGGGGAAAAATGGATCGTCTGACTGAAATGGAAGCCTTTGCCACTGTCGTGGATCAGGGCGGCTTTACCGATGCGGCCAAGAAGATGGGCATCTCGAAATCGGCCGTCTCAAAGCACGTCTCGGCGCTTGAGGCCCGGCTGGGGGCGCGGCTGTTGAACCGCACCACCCGGCGCGTCAGCCCCACCGAAATTGGCCTTGCCTATTATGACCGCGCCCGACGCGTTCTGAATGACGCGGGCGAGGCAGATGCGCTGGTCACGTCGATGCAATCGGCGCCTTCGGGATTGCTTCGAATCAGCGTTGCCACGGATTTCGGCGTGAACCTGCTGTCGCCGATCCTTGGGGATTTCCTGTTGGAATACCCAGACATCACCGTGAACATGGTCCTGAACAATCGCTTTGTCGAACTGATTTCGGAAGGTTTCGATATGGCCATCCGCGTGGGCGATCTTGAGGACAGCAGCCTGCGCGCCCGCAAGCTGACAGAAACGACCAAACGCATGATTGCCTCTCCGGGGTACTTTCAGCGGCATGGGCGTCCGCTGAAGATCGACGATCTGAACGATCACAAGCTTTTGCATTATTCCAATCAGGCCAACGGCAACGTTTGGAAGATCACCGCACCATCCGGCGAAAAGCGTCAGGTGCGCACGGCGGGGTGGCTGACGGTCAATGACGGCCAGTCTTTGCTGAATGCCGCCGTATCGGGCCTTGGAATCGCCTATCTGCCAAGCTTTCTTTATGCAGACGTCATGAAATCAGGGAAGATCGAAGAGGCGCTGCCGGGCCTGCCGACCGAGGTTCTGGGCATTTACGCCGTCTATCCGCCCGGCCGGTTCACGCAGCCCAAAGTGCGCGCATTCATCGACTTTCTGGCCCGCCGCTATGCCGACAAGGGCCCCGACAAATGGTAACTTGCTGACGACACCCCCCTCAAGGTGAAACTGGGGTCGAAGTCATCATGACTTCGACCCGTCTGTTTTGGTCGCGCCCGGTATCGGACAGGTTCGATGCGCGCGGCGAGAGATATCCTACGCCCTGCGCGTCCACTTGGGCGGCAGGAATGCCATAGCGATCCGTCATCCGCTGGCGCACGGACTCCGCCCGCTTGCGCGACAGGGTGATGTTGCCATCCAGCCCCCCGGACGCGTCGGTGTGGCCCACCAGAATCACACGCAGATCCGGATGGGCCTTCAGCCAATCGGCAAGTGCCACCAGCGAAGGATAGGCGCCTTCCGACAGCGCCGATGCCCCCGAGGCAAAGACCAGATCATCCAGCGCCACCGCATCCCCCGCGGCGATTCGCGCGCCCAGATCCGCAGGCGCGGCGTCCTGATCAATGGCGCCGGCGAACGGGCGTGGCAAGGCAACCTGCCCGGTCGCAGTCCTGGTCGAGGCAGTCAGCACCGGCTGCGCACCAGCGGCACTTCCCACGTGCGTCATCTGCACAAAGCCGATGGCCGCACTGCGGCTGACCAGCAGGCTGATCGCTTCGGCGCCCTTCTGGGTCGACACAAATCGGTAATCGCCAAGATCGACGTGCATTTCGGGCTCGGGCAAGACCGGGGTGCCATAGCGAAAATCAAATCCACCGCAGTCGGCGGCGTCGCATTCGAACACCACCGCGTAACCCGCCTGAACAAGTTGTGCGCGCAACGGGGACAGAAGCTGCAACGTGGTCTGCCCCGGCGCGTCGATCTGCCAGGCGGTCTGCACCATAGGCCCTTCGATCCGGTGGGTCTGCATCTTGCCATCGGTAAAGCCAGCAATTGGCAAGGCATAACTTGTCAGCGCCTCGGCCCGTGTTGCGGCGGTTTTTGCGGTGGCGGGCAGGTCAAGCGTGATTGCCTGCGCCAATCCGGCAGAGGCCGCCATACCCAGAAAAAGGGTGGTGCAAAGCGTGATGGTGGCTCGTCTCACCTGTGCGGTCGCCTTCTGGATGCCCGCTTCGGGCTTATCGCTGCCGATAATGGTAGTGTCCCACACCTTGCATGTTCAGGGAAGCATAGAGCGCGCAGGCAGGCGCGTTCGCGCGGGTGACCACGACTGACAGTGTGGTCGCGCCATTTTGTAGTGACCACTGCGCAGACGCACGCAAGATCTTGTGCGCCGAACCTTGGCGACGGGCGGCGGCAGACACCTCTAACGCATGCAGCATCGCTGTCTGGTCGTGGACGGCGACAAAGGCAGTGCCCGTGGGGCGATCATTTGTGCGTGACAAAATGGCGGCTTTCGGGCCGTTGGCACGCTGCATGACGGCCAGACGGGCGGGGCCGATGCCTCCCTCGGCCCAGAGGGCGGTGCAAATGGCAAGCGGCGGCCAGTGCGCGAAGGCGGCCATGGGCGGAACGGGCGGCTGTGCCAGCTCGGCGCTCGGAACTGCATAGGCGATGACCGGATCGACCACGTGGTAACCCCGGGACTGCAACGCCTGGTCAAGGGCGTCATCGCCCGCGCGAATCTGGAACAGCGGGCGCTGGTCAAAGGCGGTCATGGCCTCTTCGGCCTGCGCGATGTCGGTCTCGGCCCAGGCTGCATCCGCGGTGGCGGCGGACACACGCTTGCCGCCGCCCCGCCCTTCACGAATGGTCCATGGCCCCACGCGATGCAGGGCCGCAGCGGGCCATGTGCCCTGCATCACGGCGCCAAGGGCGTCGGGCGTCACCCAAACAACTTTGCAAGACGGACCATGGCCTGATCCAGCCGGCCCGCATCCGTGCCACGGATCACCAGGTTGGTACCGTGCGCGCCGTTCAGGTTGAACGGATAGGACCCCATGGAGAGATCCGGATATTGCATAGCGAGCGCGCCAAACGCCTCGGCCACATCGCCCTCTCCGCGGTCGAGGCGCAAGGTCTGGCTCAGCAGCGGGGGGCCGCCCGTCAAAAGGGGCAGCACGCTGGCAACCATCGCCTCAAAGATCTTGGGCACACCCGCCAACACATGGACGTTGCCAAGGGTAAAGCCGGGGGCTGCGCTGATCGGGTTGTCAATCAGCGTTGCACCGTCGGGAATGCGGGCCATGCGCTGGCGGGCATCGTTGAAGTGCAGGCCAGCACGGTCGTAATGGCCCTGGAGCAACGCCATTGCGTCGGCGCGGCGCGTGATCGGGATGCCAAAGGCGGTGGCAACCGCCTCGGCTGTGATATCATCATGCGTGGGGCCAATGCCGCCACTGGTGAACACATGGTCGTGGGCAGCGCCCAGCGCCCTGACGGCGGCGATGATAGCCTGCGCCTCGTCAGCCACCACACGCATTTCGCGCAGGTTTATGCCATGGCCGGTCAGAGCCGTGCCCAGAAAATGCATGTTGGAGTCGCGGGTTCGTCCCGACAGGATTTCATCCCCGATCACCAGCATCGCCGCCGTTGGTTGTGTCATCCTGAACCCTCTTTCATGGCCGCCACTGCGGTATAGGACGCGCGGAAGGGCTTTCAAAGCCCTTGTACCGCCCATTTTGCCGGGATTTGTGACCGGTGCCGCGCGATGCGGGTCTGGTCAAGGCGCCGGAATCTTCCTATTTGTCTGGAACAGCAGGAGAGTTTTTGGTGCCAGATACACGGGATGAAGAGATGCGCGGACGCATCACGCGCGATGGAATCCGCATTTATGAGGATGCCGATTTCACCGGCATGCGTGCAGCGGGCGCGGTCGCAGCCAGAATTCTGGACATGGTGGCACCTCTTGTCGTACCGGGCGCAACCACAGCCGATCTGGACAACGTCATCCGATCCGAAATTGCGCGACTTGGCGCGACCTCGGCCACGATCGGCTACAAGGGCTATCAGCATGCCTCGTGCATTTCGGTCAACCATGTGGTGTGTCATGGAATTCCGGGCGCCAAGATTCTCGCCGACGGCGATATCCTGAACATCGACGTCACGGTGATCGTTGATGGCTGGTTTGGAGATAGCAGCCGGATGTATGTGGCCGGCAACCTCGGGCGCAAGGCAGAGCGGTTGATCGAGGTGACGCATGAGGGGCTGATGCGCGGGATTGCGGCCGTCAAGCCGGGCAACACGTTTGGCGACATCGGCTTTGCCATCCAGTCGTTTGTCGAGGCCAACCGGATGAGCGTCGTGCGCGATTTCTGCGGTCACGGTCTGGGCCGCGTATTTCACGCCCCCCCCAATGTCTTGCATTATGGCCGCGCCGGGGGCGGGCCGGTGCTGGAAGAGGGAATGTTCTTTACCATCGAGCCTATGGTTAATCTTGGCCGGCCCGAGACAAAAGTTCTCTCGGATGACTGGACGGCGGTGACCCGGGACAAATCGTTATCGGCCCAGTTCGAACATTCGGTCGGGGTCACGGCCGCGGGCTGCGAGATCTTTACGCTTTCTCCGGCAGGTATGTTCCACCCCACTTGGCCCACGACGGTTTGAAACGGGGGCAGGCTGCGCTTCGCACCGACCATTTTGCCCTGTTTTTCAGACGGAAGGGTTTATCGAAACATTCAGTTCACCACGAACTCAGCATGCAACGCTCCCGCCGCCTTGATGCTTTTGAGGATGTCGATCATGTCGTGTGGGGCGACGCCAAGGGCGTTCAGCCCTGCCACAAGTTCTGACAGAGACGTGCCACCTGTAACCTCGGCCAGACCCGTCCCCGGCTCTTGATTGATTTCGGCCCGGGTGCGGGGCACCACCACGGTCTCGCCTTCTGCAAAGGGGTTCGGCTGCACCACGACAGGCGCCTCTTGGATGCGCAGTGTCAGACTGCCCTGCGCGACAGCCACCCGGCTGATGCGCACATCCTCGCCGATCACGATGGTGCCCGACCGTTGGTCGACGACGACCCGGGCTTTGCTTTGCGGGCTGATGGCAAGGTTCTCGATCCGCCCGATCACGTGCGCGGGCGAGCGCATGTTGGCAGCGGCCACGTTCAACTCGACCGTCCCTGAATCAAGCATCAGTGCAACCCCGCGCCCCAACTCCCGGTTCAACGCGGCCTCGATCCGGGCGGCTGTCGTGAAGTCGGGGCTGCGCAGAGCGAGTCGCAGGGATTGCAGCGTGGTAAAATCAAAATCAATCTCACGCTCTACCCGCGCTCCGGAAGGTATCACACCCGCTGTGGGCACGCCTTGCACAACACGCGCACCGTCGCCTTCGGCGGCCACCCCGCCCGCGATGATCGTGCCCTGTGCGACGGCATAGATCTGCCCATCGGCTCCGTTCAGGGGTGTCATAACCAGGGTACCGCCCAAAAGGCTTTTCGCATCACCAATGGCCGACACCGTCACGTCGATCCGTCCGCCACTCCGGGCAAAGGGCGGCAATTCGGCGGTGACGAAAACGGCGGCAACGTTCTTTGGACGGTACGCCTCACCCGCGACGTTGACGCCGAGGCGTTCCAGCAGGTTCGACATGATCTCTTCGGTGAACGGCGCATTGCGGATGCCGTCGCCCGTACCGTTCAACCCGACGACGAGTCCGTAGCCGACAAGATCGTTGCCGCGCACGCCGTCGAATTCCACCAGATCCTTGAGGCGAACCTCATCGGCCAGTGCGGGCAGGGCGCAGGCAAGCGAAAGCGCCAGCATCAGAACGCGGATCATCGGATGAAATCCGTCAGGTTCAGGCGCGACACCCTCGCGGTCACGGCGAATAGCGTCTCAAGGTTCGTCTGAACAGCCTCAAGTTCGATGGCGAGGGTGAACGGGTCGCTTTGCACGATATCGGCGGTGGCCATCTCAAACGTAAGCTTCTCGGCGGCGTTGCGCGACACCGCCGTGCCGATCCGCGCTTCACTGACGCCCAGCCTGGCAGACAAATAGGTCAGCGCATCTGTCCCGCCCATCAGACTTTCGCCCGCAAGTCGGGCAAAGATCCGCATGTCCGGGGGGGCAAGCGCCAAAGCAGGGTCATTGATCAGGGCGGCGGCGGCAAAACCCTTGAGCGTTTCGCGAAATGCCGGATCATTGGCTGTTGCACCGAGCCAGACCGTGTCATCTGCTGACACGGCAAGGTCTGCCACCGGCGCGCCGCCGGTGTAGGCAACGGCAGCAAATCCCGCGGGCGCGTCAAACCATGCCGATATCCGCGTCATAACCTCATCCGCGCTGCTCGCGCCTGCAAGCTCGGCCCTCAAGGCCGCGAGGATGTTGCTGGCGGGGGCTACGGCAGGGGCGATGACAGCGACGCCTGAAAAAAGACTGCGCCCTGCAGCGGTGGTGTTCAGGGCGGAGAGCGCCGTGGCAAGACGATCAGCACCCTGCATGGCGGCACGCGAAAGGGCCGCTGCATTTCCGTTCTGCGTCGTCGCCAGCAGTTCAGGGGCCAGGGCCTGCGCGCTGTCTGTCATGGTGCCAATCACGCTTTGCATGGCGCTGGCACGAAAGGCCGCCTCTTGTGCGGAGGTGAGATATCCCGTTGCCAGATCCTGCGAGCGGGTCAGCGCTGTCAGGCGACCAAGGTCGCCCGACAGCGCCTTGGCAACATCGCTGAGACGGCCCGAAGACAGTTCCTGCGTGATACGGCCCGTTTCCGCCTTCAGACGCGATGTTTGCGACTTGAGCAGGAAGGACTGCGCAAGATCACCGAACGATACCATTGTCATGTTCAGATCCCCAAAATCACTTGCAGCATGTCGTCTGCGGTCTTTATGACTTTCGCGTTGGCGGCATAGGCCTTTTCAATCTGCATCAGGTTCTGCATTTCAGTGTCGGTATCGACCCCGTTGCGCAGCATGGCAGATTTCAGGTCGCTGCTGCGGGCGGCAGCAAAGGCAGCCTCGGACTGAACCGACAGGCGTTTGACGGACAGGCCAGAGATCAATTCGGACGCAAGGGTCGCGAAACCGCGCCCGCCAGCGCCGAAACTTCCTGATACTGGCACCCTTTTGGCAACAAGTGCGCCGGTCCATGCGGATAACTGGCCCGCGGCGCCTGGCGCTTGTGGGGTCGCTGCACCAAGGCCCTCGCGCAAGCGCCAGTAGGCGCCGCCCTGTTCGGGCATGACCACCGCATTCATGACCAACCGCCCGGCGAGGCCAGGCTCGTTAGCGGGAGCAAACACAAGTCCGCGGTCGGTGAACAAGCCAGGCGCGCCGGGGGCGACCGTAGGGTCAAGGCCGGGTGCGGCAAAGCGTTCAACTAGATCACGCGCAACGGCATCAAGTTGCGCCTGGGCGTCGGGTGCGATCCGGTCACGGATCTCGAACTGGGCGGTCAGACTGCCTTCGCCAAGCCGCCCACCGTTCGGACCTGTGGTGACAGGCTGGCCGTTGATGGAAAGACCTGACAAAGCCCCGCCTTGCAAGGTCATGTCGGCTGTGATCACGCCTGAACGATCAAACGCTATCGTCATCGGGCGGCCCTCCAGCAGTACCGTCCCACCCGAGGTATAGAGTGCGATCTCGTCACGCCCGCGGGGAATTTCCTTGACCGGTACGATGGCCGCGATCGTGTCGACCAGTTGCTGGCGCTGATCCATCAGGGCCGCAGTTTCCCGCCCGGTCGCGGTGGCTTCGCGGATGTGGATGTTCAGGTTGGCTACGCGGACGAGGGCATCATTCAGCTGACCGACCTCGAGCGCAATGCGGGTGTCGGCCCTTTGACGGTGTTCCTGAATGGTGCGTGACGCGTCGGACAGACTGCGGATAACCGCGTTGGCACTGTCGGCAACAGTGGCAAGCCGGGCGTCGGAATCCGGCCGTGAGGCGGCTTCGATCAGGCTGCGTTCAAACCCCGATATCCGGGCTGACAGCGACCCCGCAGCGTCGGGGGTGCCATAGGTCTTTTCGACCGCCGACAGGAACCCCGATCTTGCCTGTTGATAGCTTTGGCCTGCGATTGACTGGCGCAAATCCTGCAACAGTGATTTGTCGACGTGGCGCGTGACGCCATCTATCGTGACGCCAACTCCCGTTGACCCGACCACCCGAGACGACACCTGCGCCTCTCGCCGGGCATACCCTTCGGTCAGGGCGTTCGAAATGTTCGACGCGGTAACCTCCGCCATGCGCGACGTGGCGGCAAGCCCCGAGAGGGCAGAAGAAAATGTCGCGGAAATGCTCATCTGTCAGCCCCCCCCTCAGCGCTTGATGTTCGTGGTTTCCTGAAGCATCTCATCCACTGTCTGGATGACCTTGGCGTTCGAGGAATAGGCGCGTTGGGTGGTGATCAGGGCGGTCAGTTCGGTCGCCACGTCGGTGGTCGAGCTTTCGCGGGCATAGCCTGCGACGCCGCCCGTCGGGCCTTCGCCTGCGTCCCACAGATAGAATGAACCTGACTGCAAGGACACTTGATAGGTCTGGTTGTTCAGGGCGGTCAGCCCGTTGATATTGGGCACATCCACAAGAGGAATCTGATAGAGACGGCGGATGAAGCCGGTGTCATAGGTCGCCATGATGAAGCCGTTTTCATCCACTTCGACAGCCGTCAGGTTGCCGACGGGCGAGCCGTCCTTTGTGATCGCAACCGGGGCAAAACTGTCCGACAGTTGCGTCAGACCGTTCGGATTGCCTGCCCTGCCGACGGTCATCGTGATCGGGCCACCTGCCACAGTCAGCGCCAAGGTGCCAAGCGCAGGATCATAGGCCCCGCCCGACACTGTGGTCACTGATGCCAGCGTTCCACCTGCGCCGCGCGAATCGTCGAAGACCAGCGTGTATTCACCAATCACGGCGCCATCTTGGGCAGAATCGCGGATTACCATGGTCCAGCTGTTTGTCGACCCGGTGGCCGGAACGACAGGGGTAAAGGCGACATCCAGCGTCTCTGACGTGCCCAGATTGTTGAAGTACTCGACCGAAAGCGGCAATGTATCGCCCGAAGATCCCGCCTCGGTCTCGGTTGCGGGCAGGTTGACGCCAAGACCCACAACAGTTGTAGGGTCACCTGCGGTCTGGTTGGCATTGATCACGACGGGCACCAGCCCCGACATCGTGTCGCGCGGAAAGGTAGGGATACTGCCGTTGTTGTCGGCTGGCCACCCCATCAGGACAAGGCCGGCTTCGGTGCGCAAGACACCCTCGGCATCGGTGCGGAACGCGCCGGTCCGTGTCATCATCAGCGGTTCCGAACCGCCCCCTGCCTGCAATCCGATCGAAGACATGACCGGAAGCATGCCGCGCCCCGATACCGCAAGGTCCAACGCATTTGCCGTGCCGACAATGCCGCCCCGTTCCTCAACCAGACGGTTGGTCGAGGCCCGCACGCCGCCGGCAGAATACGTTCCGCCGCCACGAGAGCCCGACATGACCATGCTCTCAAATTCGGTCGAGGCCCGTTTGTATCCGAAAGTCGAAGAGTTCGCGATGTTGTCCGAGATTGTGGCAAGCCGGGTCGCATTCGCGTTCAGGCCAGCCAAACCCGCATTCAGCGAGGAAGAAATTGTCATCGATACCGCCTTTCTACAGGTAGATGCCGCAATGTGCCCTCAACCTGCATCAAGCCGATTAACGCCCGCCTAACATTTCCAATTTGACCGATCTGCCTACCGGTCGGTGCGCAGCAGGATCACCTCCAGACGGTTGTTGCGGATCACGGTCGGATCCGGGGTCAGCGGCTTGCGGTCTGCATAACCCGACACCCGCTGAAAGCGTGCGTCGCCCAAGCCATCGCGCCGCAAAAGATCGCGCATCACCCCGGCGCGTGAGGATGACAGTGACCACACCGGATTGTCGCGCATCATCAAGGGGTAACTGCGCACATACCCGTTCACCGCGACAGGGTTCAGGGTGCTGTCGAGCACGCCCGCAAGCACCTTTGAAAGGGTGCGCAAGGTCGCTGTCGGGACGGCGGTTTCGGCATTAAAGAGCGGCACACCGGGCAGATCGAACATCTCGATCACCAGCCCTTCATCGGTCACGCGGGTCACGACATGCCGCAAAAGGCGCTGCATCGTCATGCTTTCGCCACTGCGTGCCAGCAGTGATTTCTCTATCTCGGCCAGTCGTTCCTCTTGCGCCCGAATAGCCGCTGCCTTGCCGCTGTCGTCGCCTTGTGCGCGATCGGCGGTCGTCGGCCTGCTGGAAGAGGCACCGGTGCCGTTCTGGGCCAGGGTGTTTTCCGACAGCGACGAATCGCCGCCGAAAGCCCCATCCCCGCCCCCTGACACACGGTTGATCGGGATCGTGGGGGCGAAATAATCCGCCAGCCCCTTACGTTGCTTCTCTGTCGTCGCGTTCAACAGCCACATCAGCATGAAGAAGGCCATCATGGCCGTCACGAAATCTGCATAGGCAACCTTCCACGCACCCCCGTGGTGGCCACCCGCAATGATCTTCTTCTTACGCTTGATAATGACTGGCGCGGCATTTGATTGCCCTGCCATTCACACACCCATTCAGTTCACCCACGCCCATCTTTAGACAAGCAGGGTGAACACGGGTTTAAAGTTCCGGATTTTACCGACTATTCCTCGGACGACCGGGCCCACAGGTTGATGTCTTCCTCGGCCGATACCGTGTCGATCTTTGCCAACTCATCGGCAGTGAACGTCAGGTTTCCAATTGCGCCCGCGCAATCGACAACTTGTTCGGGCCGCGAGGCGCCGATCAGTGCCGTAGTGATCATCCCGTCGCGCAACACCCAGGCGAGGGCCATCTGCGCCAGCGTCTGTCCGCGTGCCGCGGCAATCGCGTCGAGCGCGCGCACACTTTCGATGGCGCGGGGGGTAATCGTGGACGGGTCAAGGCTCTTCCCTTGGGCTGCGCGGCTGCTCTCGGGAATGCCACCAAGATACTTCTTGGTCAAAATGCCTTGTGCCAAAGGCGTGAACGCGATCGACCCTACGCCCAGATCCGCCAGCGTCTCGCGCAGACCATCCTTTTCCACCCATCGGTTCAGAATGTTGTAGCTTGGCTGATGGATCACGCACGGCGTACCCAACCTTTGCAAAATCGCGGCCGCCTCGCGCGTCTTGGCGCTGGAATAGCTGGAAATACCCACATAAAGGGCGCGGCCCGAGCGGACAATGTGGTCCAGCGCGCCCATGGTTTCCTCCAGCGGGGTGTCGGGGTCAAAGCGGTGCGAATAGAAGATGTCGACGTAATCGACGCCCATCCGCTTCAGGCTCTGGTCACAGGACGCGATCAGGTTCTTGCGGCTGCCCCACTCGCCATAGGGACCGTCCCACATCAGGTATCCGGCCTTTGAGCTGAGGATCAGCTCATCGCGGTACCCTGCAAAATCGGTCTTCAGAATCTCGCCAAATGCCTCTTCGGCGCTGCCTGGCGGGGGGCCGTAATTGTTGGCCAGATCGAAATGGGTGATGCCATGGTCAAAGGCCGCACGGCAGATGTCGCGCTTCAACTGATGCGGCGTATCGTGGCCGAAGTTATGCCACAGCCCCAGGCTGATTGCGGGCAACTTCAGCCCCGAAGCGCCGCAGCGGCGATAGATCATCCGGGAATAGCGGTCTGGGTCAGGCGTATATCGCATCGGCTTCTCCTGCTTTGCGCCACCTTTTCACCGCAAACGGCAGGGTGCAAGTTGCACCACGCCCTTTCCGGCGCATATATGGGGCATGATGGAAACCTTTTTTGCCCTCAAGAACTTTGCCGTCGACGTCTGGGCGCGGATTGGTGACGGGCATTTCGGTTTGATAGCGGCGGGGGTGGCGTTCTATGCCATGTTCGCCGTTTTTCCCGGCCTTGCCGCCACCGTCGCGATCTGGAGTCTGGTCTCCGACCCCGCAGTCATCGCGCAATACCTCAATGTGGCCGAGCAATTCCTGCCCTCCGATGCAGCGGTGCTGATTCACGATCAGGTCATGGGCTTGCTGGCCACACCCCGCGCCACGCTGGGTTGGGCCACATTCGTGTCGGTATCCATCGCCGTCTATTCGGCGCGTGCCGGCGTGGCCGCCATCATCGAAGGCATCATGGTCGTCAACCGGGCCGTGCCGCGGGGGTTCTTCTGGGGTTTTGCCGTCGACATAATCATGACACTGGCGCTGATCTTCGCCCTGTTCGCCGCTTTTGTCACCGTGATCGTGGTGCCCATTGTGCTGCGCTATGTAGAGATGGGGCCCTTGAACGCGTGGCTCCTGTCGGTTCTACCTTGGGGAGCGATGATGCTTCTGGTGATGACATGCCTTGCCATCCTTTACCGCTTTGGCCCGCATCGACCCGAAAAGGAAGGACGCCCGCACGTCGCTATCGGCGTGCTGGTGGCATCGATCAGTTGGACGCTCGTCAGTTTTGCCTTCTCGGCCTACCTTGCGAACTTTGACAGCTACAACCGGATCTATGGCTCGATCGGCGCCGTCATTGCGCTGATGATGTGGCTGTATCTTTCGGTCTGGTCGGTGTTGTTCGGGGGCGCGATCAATGCCGAGCTTTCGGTTTACAGACGAAAACGCCGCAAGGCATTGCAAGACCCGCCAATTGCTGCTTCGTAAATATGCCACCTTGGTCCGGGGGCGTGAAACCCCCGGCGACCCGCAACATGCGACTCAAATGTATTTGTTCCACAGGTTTTCAAGCCGCTCCTGACGGCCCGATTTCGGCTCTGGCTCCAGATTTTCGGCCGTCACGCGGGCGGCGGCGTCTTCAAGGCTGCCTGCCAGCATTGCCTTGGCCGGCGGCGTCTCCCACCCGGCATAGCGTGCAGCTTTCGCGGCCTCCATCTCGCCAGACGTGATCAGCGCGGCGGCTGCCTTCAAGGCACGTGCGCAAGTGTCCATGCCGCCCACATGGGCCAGAATCAAATCTTCGGGATCAAGACTCTGGCGGCGGATCTTGGCGTCAAAGTTGACGCCCCCTGTCTTGAAGCCCCCGGCTTTCAGAATTTCGTAGAATGCCACCGCCTTTTCGGCGTGGTTATTAGGGAACTGGTCGGTATCCCAGCCCGACTGGTAATCATTGCGGTTCATGTCGATCGAGCCGAAGATGCCAAGGGCCGATGCCAGCGCGATCTCGTGCTCAAAGCTGTGGCCCGCCAGAATGGCGTGGCCCTGCTCGATGTTGGTCTGGACCTCGCCCTCCAGCCCAAATTCCTTCAAGAAGCCGTAGACGGTTGCCACGTCGTAATCATACTGGTGCTTGCTGGGTTCTTGCGGCTTTGGCTCAATCAGGATGGCTCCTTGAAAGCCAATTTTGTGCTTGTATTCCACCACCTGCTGCAAGAACCGGCCCGCGTGGGCGCGCTCGGCGGCAAGATCGGTGTTCAAAAGCGTCTCATAGCCTTCGCGCCCGCCCCAAAGCACATAGTTCGCGCCGCCCAGACGCATCGTGGCGTCCATGTTCGCCTGCACGGTCGCGGCGGCGTAGGCATAAACATCTGGGTCGGGGTTGGTGGCCGCCCCCGACATCCAGCGCCGGTGCGAAAACAGGTTGGCCGTGCCCCACAGCAGCTTGGCCTTGTGGCTTTCCTGCTTTTGGCCAAGGTAGTCTACCATGTCGTCCAGATTGCGTTTGCTTTCGGCGAATGTCGCGCCTTCGGGGCGGATGTCGGCGTCATGAAACGCATAGAACGGCTGACCAAGAATATCGAACATCTCAAAGGCCACATCGGCCTTCAGCCTGGCCAACGCCATACCCTCTCCAAACCACGGGCGCTCAAAAGTCTGCCCACCAAACGGGTCACCGCCTGGCCAGGCAAAGCTGTGCCACCACGCCACTGCAAAGCGCAGATGATCTTCCATCCGCTTGCCCAGCAGCACCTCATCGGGATTGTAGTGGCGAAAGGCGAATTCGCTGGTGGCGTTCGGGCCCTGATAGGTGATGGCGGGTATGTTCTTGAAGAAATCAGTCATGTCAGGCCTCGGATGGCCGCCTGGGCGGCAATAAAACGGGCATGGCCCGCGTCAAAAGCGGTGGTCAGGGCGGGGTCGGGATCAATCACGCGGGAAATTTTGGGCAAGGTGGCCACCTCGGCACCGGCCCCTGTGGCGGCCATCAGCGCCAGGCGCGCCGCACCGAAGGCCCCGCCAAAATCACCCGATACAGGCACCTGAACCGGGCAATCGAGTGCCGTGGCAATGGCCCGCAACCAATAATCTGACTTTGACCCGCCGCCCACGGCCAACAGGTTTTCCAGCCGCGTGCCGGTGGCCGCCAGCGCGTCGCGGCAATCGCGAAAGGCATAGGTCACCCCTTCCAGCACCGCGCGGGTGGCGGCGGCGCGGTCGGTGGCATGTTCCAGCCCGACAAACCCTCCCCGGATCGTTGCCGAATTCAGCGGCGTCCGCTCGCCGCCCAGATAGGGCAGGAACACCGTTTTTCCGGGCGCTTGCAACGGCCCAAGGCCACCTGTCAGGCTGGCCGCATCGTGCCCCACCAGCCCCGCAAACCAATTCAGCGCATCGGTGCAGGCAAGGATGACCCCCATCTGATGCCAGGTGTCTGGCAGCGCATGGCAAAAGGTGTGCACAGCCGTGGCCGGATCGGGCTGATAGCCATCATTTGCGGCAAACAGCACTCCGCTGGTGCCAAGCGATACGAATGCCTCGCCTGCGCGGACCACGCCCACGCCCACGCCGGCTGCGGCATTGTCGCCGCCCCCGCCTGCAATTACGACGCCGCGCGGCAGGCCCCAGCGGGCACCCAGGGCGTCACGAAGAACGCCCGACGGGGCCGAGCCTTCTACCAGTCGTGGCATGTGCCCGCGCGAAAGCCCGCACGCGGTCAGCAGATCGTCCGACCAGTCGCGCCCCCCGGTATCCAGCCACGCAGTGCCCGCCGCATCCGACATCTCGCTGACATGATCACCGGTCAGCCACAGGCGCAGGTAATCCTTGGGCAGCAGCACCTTGGCCACGCGCGCCCAAACGGCAGGTTCATGCACCTGCACCCAAGCCAGCTTGGGTGCGGTGAAACCGGGAAACACGATGTTGCCGGTCACGCGCCGGAACATCGGGTCTGCGTCCATCTCGGCGGCTTCGGCATGGCTGCGGGTATCGTTCCACAGAATGCACGGGCGCAGCACCTCATCGCTTGCATCCAGAAGTGTCGCGCCGTGCATCTGGCCCGAAAGCCCGATGCCACGCACCGACTGCAGGCCGTGCGCGGCCAGCGCATCCATCACGGTCTCGGCGGCCGCAATCCAATCGTTTGGTGCCTGCTCGCTCCACCCCTCACGGGGGCGACTGACGGAAAGGGGGGCTGTGGCTTCGGCCAGAATGATCTGGCGTTCGTTCATCAACACGCCTTTCAGCCCGGACGTTCCGAGATCAAGGCCGATATACATCAGTAGGCCTTCTCCGGCTTTTTCCCCATGATGATCATGCCAAGGATATCTTCGTCGGTAACCTCGCCCACGTTGACACAGCCAACCCTCTCGCCGTTTTTCATCACCACGGCGCGGTCGCACAGATCCATCACCGCATGGATGTCATGCTCGATCAGGAAAATGCCAAGGCCCTGACGCTTCAACTCCTGGATCAGTTCGGCCACCATCTGGGTTTCTTACAAACCCAAGGCGGCGGTCGGCTCGTCCATGATCAGGATCTTGGCGTTGAAATACACCGCCCGCGCAATGGCGACCGACTGCCGCTGACCCCCCGACAAGGCGCTGACGGGAACATTGAACTTGCGGAAGTTCGGGTTCAAACCCGCCATGATCTTCCGTGTCTCTGCCTCCATCTGGGCGTCGTCCAGCATGCCGGTGGCCGTGACCAGTTCTCGTCCAAGAAACAGGTTCGAGGCGGCATCCAGATTATCGGCCAGCGCCAACGTCTGGTAGATCGTCTCGATGTTGTAGGTGCGCGCGTCACGCGGGTTGTTGATCTCGGCCTTCTGGCCGTTGATGTAAACCTCGCCGCTGTCGGCCTTGTAGGCGCCCGAGAGGCACTTGATCAGCGTCGATTTGCCCGCCCCGTTGTGGCCCAGCAGACCCACCACTTCGCCCGGGAAAAGATCGATCGAGACACGGTCAACGGCCTTGATGCCCCCGAAGGAAATCGAGATGTCGCGCAGTTCAACCAGAGGTGTCCCTTTGTCGGTCATGTCTGCCCCCTTCACTTCGTGGTTTTGCGATAGACGTTGTCAAGATAGACCGCGAGAACCAGCACGAGGCCCACGACGATCCTCTGGATCGAGGCGTCGAACCCGATCAGAACCATCCCTGACTGCAAGGATTGCATCACCAGCGCCCCAAGGATCGCCCCATAGATGGTGCCAATGCCGCCTGCCAACGACGTGCCCCCGATGACGGCGGCCGCGATGACATACAACTCGTCCAGAGTTCCAAGCGCGTTTGTGGCCGAGTTCAGGCGCGCGCTGGCAATCACGGCAGCAAGACCTGCAAGCATCCCCATCAAAGAAAAGATCTTCAGCGTCATCATGCGGGTGTTGATGCCGGCCAGGGCCGCGGCCTCGGGGTTGCCCCCGATGGCAAAGACATAGCGGCCAAAGCGGGTGCGTGTCATCAGGATCGTCATGGCGATGCCCACCCCGATCAGGATCAGCACCGGAATGGCAAAACCATGGCTGATGAACAGATCCTCGGGGGCTGCGGTCAGGTTGTTCTTGGCGACATAGGCTTTCACGATTCCAATGGGCCAGGGATAGGCGTTTACCAGCATCACCGAGCCGATGATGGCGCCGCAGGTGATTGCCGCCAGCGCCCCTTCGGCCCACATCGGGCGCATCTTGAATTCATGTTTTTGGCGCTGCGCGCGGCCTGTGGCCATCAGATAAAGCGTTCCTGCGCAGGCGATGATGCCCACGATCCAGCTTCCCATGGCTCCGACAGACCCGTATGGCCCGCCGCCCAGCAGGGCAAAGGTCTGATCCACCGGCGAGATCGTCTTGCCGTTGTTGGCCAGAAAGGCGGCGCCGCGCCAGACCATCAACCCGCCCAGCGTGACGATGAAGGACGGAATGGCTAGAAAGGCGATCAGCCAGCCGTGCAATGCGCCGATCAAGGCGCCCAGAATCATTCCTGCGGCCGCTGTAATGATCCAGATCGACCAGTGCCCGAGGCCCAGATATTGTGGCAGAATATCAACCTGCAGAATGCCCATCAACATTCCCGTCACCCCGATCAGCGATCCGACCGACAGGTCGATGTTGCGGGTGATGATCACCAGCACCATGCCCGTGGCCATGATACCGATCGAGGAGGTCTGCACCGACAGGTTCCACAGGTTTCGTGGTGTCAGAAACGCGCCGGAGCCATTGAAGATGGCACCATAAAGATGAAAGCCGATCCAGATCAACAGGAGCGCGCCGATCATTCCCAGAAGGCGCGTGTCGATTTCTGTGGCTTGCAAGAACCGCTTGACGGGTCCGGTCTCATCCGTCGTGGTGGTGGTCGATCGGGTGTCGGTCATCTTTGCATCCAACGCTGCGGGGCGAAAACGGGCGCAAGGCGCATGGGCATGCCTTTGCATGCCGAGGCCACTTTGCCATTGGGCAGCACCAGCCGCCCGCCATGTTCTGCCTGATGATCAGAAATAACAAGGTTCCGGCGCAGGTACTGGGACCCGCGCCGGAAATAGTTTTCAGACCTTACATGTCACAGCCAGTGACACCTGCCATAGCACCTTCACAAGCCGCTTCCTTGGTGATGTGGCCTGCATCGATGGCGACGTTCAGGTTGTCCTTGGTCAGCGGGGTCGGCGCCAACAGGATGGCATTCATCTCGATACCCTTCTCGCCGCCCGAGAACTTGCCTGCACCGGCAATCGAGTCCAGAGAGTCGCCTGCGGCCAGAGCCGAGGCGATTTCGCCCGCAGCCTTGCCCAGTTGGCGCGCATCTTTCCAGACCGAAACGGTCTGGGTGCCGCGTGCCACACGGTTGATGGCCGCAAGGTCACCGTCCTGGCCGCCGACGGGGATGGTCAGGCCCTGCGCAGCAAGTGCCGCCACAACGCCGCCGGCCATGCCGTCGTTCTGCGACAGAACCGCGCCGACGTCGTTGTTCGACGAAGTCAGGATCTGCTCCATGTTCTTTTGCGCATTTTCAGGCTTCCAGCCATCCGAGAACGCCTCGCCAACGATGACGATGTCGCCCGAATCTACCGCCGGCTGAATGACGGACATCATGCCTTGCAGCAGGAAGCCGGCGTTCGGATCGCCCGGATCGCCCTTGATGATGGCGTAGTTGCCCTTAGGGGCCGCGGCGAACACGGTTTCCGCGATGATCTTGCCAACGCCAACGTTGTCGAACGTCAGATAGAACGTGCGGTCATCTTCGATCAGGCGATCATAGCCCACGACCGGGATACCTTCGGCGGCTGCCTTGTCGATGGCAGGCCCGATGGCGTCCTTGTCCCAGGCGTTGATGATCAGGGCGTCAACGCCCTGTGCGATCAGCGCTTCGACGTCGGTCAACTGCTTGGCCGAGGACGATTCGGCATCAGCCGAGACGTATTCGTTGCCAGCGGCTTCCAGAGCGGCCTTCACGGCTGCTTCGTCGATCTTCCAGCGCTCTTCCTGAAAGCTGCCCCACGACACACCGATCTTCTTGCCCTCGGCAAGTGCGGCGGACGAAAAACCAGTCGCCGCGATGACGGCGAGCACGATTGCGTTACGCATGTGTATCCTCCCTATGGATGCGGCCTGCGAATGGCCGGTCCGACAGATTCGCCGGTACGCGTGGAAATTGCCCCTAATAATTTCAGTTGTCAAAATAAATTTGGTGCGCAACTCTGCGTCGGGGCAAATCGGGCGCCGGTTTTCGCTGCCCTGCAGCAATTTCCGGGCGGTTTGCAAAGATTGCTGCCAATTATTAGTTTGGAAACAAAAGAAATGCAGACCCAAGACGCGGGGACCGGGTTGTCAGCTGGACGCAAGGGTGTGGGGCCGCTGATCCCCCCGCTTGCCGATAACCTACGCCCGTTGCGCCAGCAGATCTTTGAGCATGTGCGCGCAGCCGGCATGATCGCCCGCGTTCAGGTGGCAAAGGATCTGGGTGTCAGCCCGGCGTCGGTCACCACGATCACGTCCGAACTGATCGGGGCGGGGCTGATCGAAGAGGTTGTGACGGCCCGTGATGGCGACAGCGGGCGTGGCCGCCCCGCCGTGGCACTGGGTGTGCGCGCCGGGGCGCACCGGGTGGCGGGAATGAAGATTTCGGACCGGGAACATACTGCCGTTATCGTTGACTTCGCGGGCAATCTGATTGCCGACGATTCTGTTCCGCGCCAGCCCGGCCCCATGACCTTGCCCGCGCTGCTGGCCGCGGTCGAAGAGTTGCTGGACCGGGTCTGTACCAAGGCCGGGCTTACGCGCGCCGATTTGTCTGCTGTGGGCGTCGGCGTGCCGGGGTTTGTCGATACGGTCGAGGGGGTGGTCCTGTGGTCGTCGATCCTGCATGACCGGGGGGTGCCGCTGGCGGCCGCCGCCGCGTCACGGCTGGGGCTGCCGGTATGGATCGACAACGACGCCAATCTGGTGGCGCTGGCCGAGTTGTGGTTCGGCGCCGGCCGGGGGCTTGCGGATTTCGCGGTGGTGACCATCGAGCATGGCGTAGGTATGGGGCTGGTGCTGAACCATCGCATCTATCGTGGCTCGCAGAGGCTGGGGCTGGAACTTGGCCATACCAAGGTGCAACTGGATGGCGCCTTGTGCCGCTGCGGACAGCGCGGCTGTCTTGAAGCCTATGTGGCCGACTATGCCCTTGCCCGAGAGGCCACAACCGCATTGAACTGGGGTCACAAGCAGGGTCAGAGTATCGGTGTCCTGCTGGAAAGCCTGTATGACCATGCCAAGGCAGGAAATGCGACCGCGCGGTCGATCTTTCGGCGGGCAGGGCGTTATCTGGCGGTGGGGCTGTCGAATGTGGTGAACCTGTTCGACCCTGCGCTTATCATTCTGTCGGGCGAGCGGATGCGCTATGACTATCTCTATGCGGCCGAAACTCTGGCCGAAATGGACAATCTGAGCATCAATTCCGGTCGTCCCCGGCCACCGATCGAAATTCACGCCTGGGGAGATCTTCTGTGGGCGCACGGGGCGGCTGCCTTGGCGTTGGGTGCGGTCAGCGAAAGTCTGCTTTCAGCCAATCGGGATATTGCCGCGCAGTAGCGCGCTGCACTCGGGCGCATCGCAGTTCCCACAAAATCGACGGAACCAAAGCCCCGCGTGCGCGTTCTGCACTGCGTGATTCCATATCTCCCCACACCTTAAATCCATTGCGCAGACCCCCCATGGTTGCGATACTGAAGACAGCCGGTCCGGAGTAGTCCTTGCCTGAATATCGTATCCGCCATGTCCTGTTATCCACTGCCGTTGTGCTGGTGGGGGTGGGCTCTGTTGCCGATGGGTCGTTCGCGTTGGAACGGGTAAATCTTTCTGTCGCAGGCAAAAACGAGGATTTGACGGCGCGGTTGCGCGGGGCATCGGGCCTTTTGGCGCTGGAACAGGGGCGGGATGCTTCGGATGAGGTTCTGGCAGCCGCGCGGGCCGAATATGGCCGCTTGATTGGCGCGCTTTACGCCGCTGGATATTACTCGCCCGTAATTTCGGTAAAGATCGATGGGCGCGAAGCCTCGTCCATTGCGCCGCTGGACGTGCCCAGAGTCGTGAAGAACGTATCCATCGCCGTCAATCCAGGGCCGCAGTTCGCGTTTTCGGCCGCCGAAGTAAAACCTTTGGCGCCGGGAACAGAAATGCCCGATACGTTTCAGCGCGGCGCTGTCGCCCGCAGCGACATCGTGCGCCAGGCGGTTGGCGCCGGGGTCGAAGGGTGGCGGGATGTGGGCCACGCCAAGGTCGCGGTCGCAGCCCAGGATGTCGTAGCCGATCACGCCGCCCAAACGCTGGCGGCCCGGGTGCAGCTGACACCCGGGCCACGCCTGCGCTTTGGTTCGGTTGCGATCAAGGGGAATGAACGGACACGCGAAAACCGCGTGCGCAAGATTGCAGGCCTGCCCGAGGGCGAGGTGTTCAGCCCCATGGAGATCGAGCGCGCCACCGACCGTTTGCGCCGCACGGGCACCTTCCAATCGGTCAGCATCACCGAGGCCGACACCATCACCGCGCCCGATCTGCTGGGCACAACCGTGACCGTGGTCGAGGACAAGCTGCGCCGTGTCAGTTTCGGCGCCGAAATCAGCAGTCTTGAGGGGGCCGAGTTGCGGGCCTCATGGATGCACCGCAACCTGTTTGGCGGGGCCGAGCGGTTCAAGGTCGAGGGCGAGGTGCGCAATCTGGGTGCGCCCGACAGTGGCGTGGATTACGGACTGGGGCTGTCGCTTGACCGGCCCGCGACATTCACGCCCGACACGACGCTGCGCTTTGCCACGCGGCTGGATCACCTGGACGAACAGGATTTCCGGGCCGATACGTTCAGCGTGAATGTGGGGGTCACCCACTACTACAGCGACACGCTGACGTTTCGGGGCGACATCGCCTATGACTATGAAAACGGCACAGCCCGTTCGACCACACGCGCCACCACGTTTGCATTCATCAACCGCAGTCTTTCCTTGCCACTGGGGGTCACCTGGGACCGTCGTGACGACAAGACCGACGCCAAGAAGGGCTTCTATGTCGATGCCGAGGTCAAGCCGTTCTATGGCTTTGGCAATTCCGCCTCGGGCGTACGGCTTTATTCAGACATGCGCGCCTATCGCGGTTTTGGCGCCGAGGATCGCTTTGTCCTGGCAGGTCGTCTGCAGGTCGGGGCCATATTCGGCGCCAGTCTGCTGGAAACCCCGCGCGATGATCTGTTCTATTCAGGCGGGGGCGGCACGGTGCGGGGCCAGCCCTATCAGTCGCTGGGCGTGAACGTCACCCGCGCGGGGGATACGTTCAAGATCGGCGGTACGCACTTCATCGGCACGTCGCTTGAGGCGCGGGCCAAAGTCACGCCCAAGATCGGTGTCGTGGGCTTTGTCGATGCCGGGCGCATTGATGTCGGCGGCTTCTTCGACCCGGCAGGCGACTGGCATGCCGGTGCGGGCATCGGGGTGCGTTATGACACGGGCTTTGGCCCCATCCGGCTGGATGTGGCAGCACCGGTGGGCGGCACGACGGGCAAGGGGGCTCAAATCTACGTCGGGCTCGGGCAGGCCTTTTGATGCGCGCCGCCCTGATCTTTCTTCTGGCTTGCCTGCCGCTGACGGCGCTTGCACAAGATGACGCCGCCATGACGCCAGAGGAACGCGATGACCGTGGCACGATTGTCGCGTTCATTGAGGAAAACCTGTCTGGTGCGGGGCGCGAAGTCATCTTGCGCGGGTTTGAGGGCGCCTTGTCATCGCAGGCCACGGCCACGCAGCTGACCATTGCCGACGCAGAAGGTATCTGGCTGACGCTGAACGACATCACGCTTGACTGGAACCGCTCGGCGCTGTTCCGCGGCGTGGTGTCGGTGACTGATCTTACCGCCGGCGAGATCATCATCGCGCGCGCGCCTGTGGCCGACCCGTCGCTGCCCGCGCCCGAAGCCAGGGGGTTTTCGCTGCCGAACCTTCCCGTTGCGATCAACATCGAGCGGATCGAGGCGACGCGTGTCGTGCTGGGCGAAAGTCTGCTGGGACAAGCAGTCGAGGGCACGATCTTTGCGGCACTGAAGCTGGACGATGGCGATGGCAATGCCTCGCTTCAGATCGAACGCACCGATGATGGCCCCGATGGAATAGTCGATCTGACGGTGGGGTATGTCGTCGCGGACCAGACCCTGACGCTGTCGCTGAAGGCTGCAGAAGGCGCCGATGGGATCACGGCCGAACTTTTGAACCTGCCGGGCAGGCCTTCGGTGAATCTGACGGTCGAAGGCAGTGGCCCGCTATCGGATTTCGCCGCGACCCTTGATCTGAACACCGATGGTGCGGATCGTCTGTCGGGCACACTGGCAGTTGTGGGCGACGAGGATACCGGCGCCACGCGCTTTGAAACTGCAATTTCCGGCGACCTTTCGCCGCTGTTCTTGCCGCAATACCGCGATTTCTTCGGCGACCGGGTAGCGCTTAACCTTCAGGCTGAGCGTGCGGCCACAGGGCGCCTCGATGTGACGGCGTTATCGCTGTCGGCGGCGTCGGTGCAGTTGAACGGCTCGGCGCGAATTGCGCCCGATGGTCTGCCCGAGGCGTTCGCCCTGACGGGCACGCTGGCCGACCCCGATGGGCGCCCGGTGCTGCTGCCGGGTGCTGATGGCACCGTGACGCTGCAGTCAGCAGACCTTGATATCGGCTATGATGCAGGCACGGACGAGACATGGCGCGCCACGCTTGCGGGCCGCGAATTGACCACGCTGCATGGCACGGTCGAAGGGTTTGATCTGAACGGTTCGGGACGGATCTTGCGGACGGCAGAAGGCAGTCTGGTGGACGGCACAATCACGGCGCAAACGTCAGGCGTGGCGCTGGAAGATGCGGGACTGGCGCAGGCCATTGGCGCCAGTCAACGGGTCGAGACGGGATTTTCGTGGTCGCAAGCCTCGGGCGAGGTGCGTTTTGACCCGCTGAAGATTGACGCGGGTGGTGTGACCGCGCAACTGGAAGGCACCGTCTCGGGCCTTGAATCCGCCTTTCGCCTTGTGGGCATGGCCGCGGTTCAGGCCCAGGATATGGCGCGCTTTTCCACCCTTGCCGGACGTCCGCTGTCGGGCAGCGGTACGGTTTCGGTCGAGGGGCAGGGCAGCCCGCTGGGTGGCGATTTCGATATCGTCGCGCGCGTTGAGGGCACCGATCTGGCTGTTGGCGTAGCCGAGGTGGACAATCTGCTACGCGGCGCATCCGCAGTGACGGCCGATGTCGTCCGCGACGCCACGGGAACCAAGATCCGCAGCTTTTCCGTCAGCGCAACCGGCCTGTCAGCATCGGGCAAGGGCGCCATTTCGTCTGACAGTGCCGATGTCGATTTCGCGTTCAGCATGGCCGACCTGGGGGTTCTGGGCGCAGACTATGGCGGCGTGGCCAAGGGTCAGGCGCAACTTGTCGGATCCATCGCCCGGGGAACGGGGCGCCTGACGGCCACCTTGGACGGCACCGATCTGGCCGTTGGCATCCCCGAGGTGGACCGCCTTCTGGCCGGGGCCTCTTCGGTGCGGCTGGCGGCAAATGTGGCCGAGGGCGCGGTTCAGATCGAAGAACTTGCGGTAAACGCCCGCTCGCTTTCGGCGCAGATTCAGGGTCGCCTCAGCCGGGGGCTGAGCGATCTGACAGCGCAGGTTGCTTTGGCGGATCTGGCCGTTCTGGG
>JBBRBJ010000047.1:0-25933 GCA_038205925.1 Rhodobacterales bacterium
CCGTTTACGCCCGAGGATCTGGGCGTGATCGAGCAGAAGATGCGCCAGATCATCAGCGCCCGCGACCCGGTCCGGACCGAGGTCTGGGACCGCGCGCGGGCCATCGCGTTCTATGAAGGGCGCGGCGAGCCCTACAAGGTCGAGTTGATCGAGGCGATCCCGGGCGACGAACCCCTGCGGATGTACTGGCACGGTCACTGGCAGGACCTGTGCCGCGGCCCGCACCTGCAGCATACAGGCCAGATCGCCACCGACTGCTTCAAATTGATGTCGATTGCCGGTGCCTACTGGCGCGGCGACTCGCGGCGCGCCCAGCTTCAGCGCATCTACGGTGTGGCGTTCCTGTCCAAGGACGACCTCAAGGCATATCTGCACCGGCTGGAGGAGGCGGCCAAACGCGACCACCGCAAGCTGGGCCGCGAGATGGACCTGTTCCACATGCAGGAAGAGGCGCCGGGCCAGATCTTCTGGCACCCCAACGGCTGGACGATCTACACCACGCTGCAAGATTACATGCGCCGCCGCCAGCGCGCCGATGGCTACGTCGAGGTGAACACACCGCAGGTCGTCAGCCGCGTCCTGTGGGAAAAGTCGGGGCACTGGGCGAATTATCAAGATCACATGTTCATCGTCGAAGTGGACGAAGAGCATGCGCGCGAAAAGACGGTCAACGCGCTGAAGCCGATGAACTGCCCCTGCCATGTGCAGATCTTCAATGTGGGTCTGAAATCCTACCGCGACCTGCCGCTGCGCATGGCCGAATTCGGCTCGTGCAACCGCTATGAACCCAGCGGCGCGCTGCACGGCATCATGCGGGTGCGCGGGTTCACACAGGATGATGCCCATATCTTCTGCCGTGAAGATCAGATCGAGGCTGAAACACGCAAGTTCATCGACTTCCTCAGCGCCGTTTACCGCGACCTGGGGTTCGAGTCGTTCCGCGTGAAGTTCTCGACCCGCCCTGACAAGCGGGCCGGCTCGGATGAGACGTGGGACAAGGCCGAAGCAGCCCTTGCAAACGCCACGCGCGCCGCTGGCTTTGACTACGAACTGAACCCCGGCGAAGGCGCGTTCTACGGCCCGAAACTTGAGTTTGTGTTGACCGATGCCATCGGGCGCGACTGGCAGTGCGGTACGCATCAGGTGGACTTTGTTCTGCCCGAACGTCTGGATGCGACCTACATCGGCGAAGACGGCGCCAAGCACCGCCCCGTGATGCTGCACCGCGCCTGCCTGGGCTCGTTCGAGCGGTTCATCGGCATCCTGATCGAAAGCCATGCCGGGAAAATGCCCCTGTGGCTGGCGCCGCGCCAGGTTGTCGTGGCCTCGATCGTGTCGGATGCGGACCCGTTCGTGCGTGAGGTGGTCGCGGCGCTGGCCCGTGCTGGGATCCGGGCCGAGGCTGACATGCGCAACGAAAAGATCAACTACAAGGTCCGCGAGCATTCGGTCGGCAAGGTTCCGGTAATCCTTGCCGTGGGGATGAAAGAGGTAGGGGACCGGACTGTTTCAGTCCGCCGTCTGGGTGAAACACAAACCCGCAGCAGCGGCCTTGATCAGATCGTGGCCGAACTTACGGCCGAGGCGCTGCCGCCAGACTTGCGTTAGTTTCAACCCCCTGAAATCATGCAAAAAGCGCCGGTTTAGGCGCTTTTTCTGCGTATCGGGCACGAAACGCGCGTTTCGTTACACCCCTCACACAGCTTTGCCTTCACGCGTCCGTGATTGTGTCACGGGGTCTGGATATGCCTACAGTTCCCTCATCGTCGCACAGCGCGGCGGGTGCTTACAGCAAAAAAGGATTGATCCACATGACCTATCAGACCAGAACCTTCGCCGTGGCGGGCGCCCTTGCGGCCGCACTTTCCGCCCAACTCGCCGCCCCTGCCCACGCCCAAGCGAACGAAAAGTGCTTTGGCGTTTCGCTTGCAGGGGCAAATGATTGCGCGGCCGGGCCGGGTACGACCTGTGCTGGCACTTCGAAGGTGGACTATCAGGGCAATGCATGGACGCTGGTGCCGGCCGGCACCTGCACCACGATGGAACTGCCCGAAAGCCGGATGGGCAGCCTTGAGGCGCTGGAGCGCGATCTGCCGGCATGAAACCGGGCCTGTCGGGGGGCTTTTCGCACGCGCACCCCGGCAGTCTGGCCACGGGACGCGCGTGCCTCTTGCCCCCGCAAGACCAGCGAACAATGAAAAAAGGGCGAACGACATGCTTGATCAGACCCTCCAGAGGCTGCCAGATGCGCCGGGCGTTGGCTACAAACCCCAGCATTATGCGGCGATCATGGCCGATCCCGGCGCGGTGCAGTGGCTTGAGATTCATGCCGAAAACTATATGGGAAATGGCGGGCGGCCTTTGGCGCAACTGCGCCACCTGGCAGACCGCTTTCCCATCTCGGTGCATGGCGTGGGCCTGTCGATCGGGGGCATCGATCCTGTGGATACTGACCATCTGGCGCGGTTGCGCGCCCTGTGCGCGTGGTTGCAACCAGCCAGCTTTTCCGAACATCTGGCGTGGTCCACGCATGATGGGGTCTACCTGAATGACCTTCTGCCTCTGCCTTACACTGCGGCCACACTGGCCCGCGTCTGCGACCACGTGGATCAGGTGCAAACCGCCCTAGGCCGCCGGATACTGCTGGAAAACCCATCAAGCTATCTTGCCTTTGCCGAAGCCGAGATGGGCGAAGTGACGTTTCTGACCCAGATCGCGCAGCGCACCGGATGTGGGCTGCTGCTGGATGTGAACAACGTCTACGTCTCGGCCATCAATCAGAGCAGCGATCCATTGGCGTACATCGCGCGCTTTCCGCTTGATATGGTAGGCGAAATTCATCTGGGGGGGCATGCCGCGGACACGGCTGACCATGACACTCCGTTGTTGATTGACGCGCATGGCACCCCTGTGGCGGATCCGGTCTGGACGCTCTATGCCGCTGTTGTCGCGCAGGGGGGGCCACGTCCGACCTTGATCGAATGGGACAATGACGTGCCCGATTGGCCGGTCCTCGCTGCCGAAGCAACCGCCGCCAACCGCATCTTGCAGGTGGCGTGATGCAAGTCGCCGTTTTTGCCGAAGCCCTTCTGAACCCTGACGCCGCTGTGCCCCCCGGTCTGATCGACCCGTCGGGGCGCCCCGCGCCAAGGCGCTTTGCCGTCTACCGCAACAACGTGGCAGCCAGCCTGACGCGCGCGATGGAAGACGGGTTTCCCATCGTGCGCCGTGTAGTGGGCGAGGTGTTCTTTGCCGCCATGGCGGTCGCGTTTCTGCGCGCGCACCCGCCACGCTCGCCCATTCTGACCCTTTATGGTGGTGACTTTCCAGCTTTTCTGGCGGCATTTCCACCTGTGCTGCGTCTGGGCTACCTGCCCGACACGGCCCGTCTGGATCTTGCCCTGCGCCACAGCTATCACGCCGCTGACAGCGCCACAGCCGACCTGCGCGGGATCGACCCAGATATCCTGATGCGCAGCCGACTGACCCTTGGGCAGCCGGTGGTACTGCTGACCTCGGACTGGCCGATCCATGGCATCTGGCGTGCCAACGTGGCGGGTGGTGCCGCGCCCGTGATGCGTCCCGAGAGTATCCTGATCACGCGCCCCGGGTTTGATCCCGAACCCTGCCTGCTTGGCCCGGGTGCGGGCACAGCCATCGCGGCCCTGATGCGCAACCTGACGCTGGCAGAGGCACTGGACGCGGCACCCGATTGTGATCCCGCAGCGCTGCTGGGTCTGTTGATCCAAGGCCGCGCCATAGCCCGGGTAGTATCATGAACCGCATTTTCGCCTTGCATCATCGCGCTGCGAGCACGCTTGATGCCGCGGCGGCCGTCCTGCTGCCAACTCTTTCGCGTCTGGTCTTTGCTGGGGTCTTGCTTGGCTATTTCTGGGCTTCGGGGCTGACCAAATTCGACGGGCCCCTGACGCCGTCGACCGGCGCCTTCGCCCAGATTTTTCCCCGTCTGTTCGAGTCGGTGGGCTATGATACCAGCCAGCTTGGCCTTTGGCCGTGGTTGGTGGTGATGGCCGGGGCCTTGGCCGAGATGGTGCTTCCGCTGATGATCGTGATCGGTCTGCTGACCCGCCTGTCGGCCCTTGGCATGATCGGCTTCGTCGTGGTGCAAACGGCCACCGACATTATCGGCCACAACGCCGACGCAGCCACCATCGGCCAATGGTTTGACCGGGTGCCCGATGCGCTGATCATGGATCAGCGGGCGCTGTGGCTGCTGCCTCTGGCCGTGTTGATTGTCCTCGGGGCCGGGCCACTGTCGGTCGACCGGGTTCTGGCCAAGCTGCGCAAAAACTAGCCAATCCTGCGGGGCATGGCGCGACCGGTCATCCGTGGATCCTGATTCGGCTTGATTTAAAGGCAATCTGGGGCATCCTTTTCTTCAGTGACGACAGACTTTCTGAACGCCTCTCGACTGGAAGGCCCCGAAAGACCCTGAATGCACGGCCTGCGGCAATACCGCCGCAGGGGGGGACTGGAAAGGAGAGACGGCATGGCCACAGGCACCGTGAAATGGTTCAACCCGACAAAGGGCTTTGGCTTCATCGCTCCTGATGACGGCGGCAAGGACGTGTTTGTGCACATCTCGGCGGTCGAGCAGGCCGGGCTTAAGGGCCTGAACGACAACCAGAAGATTGCGTATGAAATGCAGGCGGGCCGCGATGGCCGCGCTTCGGCGTCGGATTTGCGACTGCTCTAGCGTTACAGCCAACGCGCCTGAACGGCGTCGTCCCAGCCGATGGTCCAAACCTCGGCCTTCTGAATGACGGGGCGTTTCATCACCGCTGGCTGGGCCAAAATCTGTGCGTCCGCATCGCTGGCCTTCAGAAAGTCGCCGAAGGCGCGATAACTGGTCGAGGTCTTGTTGACCGCAGCATCGCCAAACTCGTGCACGATCCGGTCAACCTCGGCCGCGGTCAGCGGGTCTTTGCGGATGTCGCGAAAGGCCACCTCATGTCCCGCCGCGGCCAGAGCCTTCAGCGCCTTCTTGCATGTGTCGCAGGTCGGAATTCCGTACAGGATCATGATCGCCCCCTTTTGCGCACCCTTACACCGGCGGGCCGCCCCGATCCAGCCCTACGTCAGCGCGCGGGTAATCGTTACCCCGGCCCAGGCGGCAAACGCGGTCAGTACCGTACCCCAGGCCGTATCGGTCGCCACCATCTGCCAGTGCCAATCCTTCATGATCGCGTAACTGGTGAACTCATAGGTACCGTAGGCCATCGCCCCGATGATCGCTGCCGGAATCAGGATCGGCGCTCCGGTCTTCAGCGCAGGCAGGCTGATCAGGTAGACCAAGCCCGCCACATAGGCGAGGTAAAACACCACCGCAGGGGCAAACCGGATCGGCTCGGCCATCAACGCGCCGATGTGGCGGGTGAACAGCGGCTTCATCACAAGGCTGAGCATGATCGCATCAACGATCAGAAAGACGAGGGCGGTTGAGGCGTAGAGGATTGCGATTTGCATATGGTAAATCCTTTCACGAGGAGAGATAGGGGAAATGTCGCGATAGACAATGCTTTGCCGATGGCAGATTGCCTGCTTGACGGCATCGGTGCCACCCAGAATATGACCATGGCACCCCTTGCGCCTGATCACTCAGGAAAGGCGCGCTGTTCGGTCAAAGCCAACCCATCACCCCCAGACCCCCTCAAATTCCCGCCACTCGCCTTTGCTCATCCCGCTGTCCGCCTGCCCCACAACCTCGCCCTTCAAGCGGCGCTTCAGGACCGCGACGGCTTTCCCGGAAAGATTCACCCCGCCCATCCGGTAATCCTCGAACGCGCTATAGGCCAAAGGGACCCAGTCCTTCACGCAGGCGGCAATCGCCTCGGCATAGACGCGGATTTCGTATTGCGCGTGGGTGTCTGCGCGCAGCCGCAGAAAGTGGAACAGGTTGTGCAGATCCACCTTCCAATACCACTGGGTGTAGATGTTCATGGGCAGGTTCATCCGCGCCAGTTCGCGGGCGAGGCCCTGCTGGCCGTCCTGGCTGAGCATGTCCTGATAATGGTCATACATCTGCGCCGCGTCGGATTTCAGCAGGGCCAGCACGCGCGCCGATTCTGCACCCGACAGCACCTCACCCCGCCCCTGGTTGTTGACCGATGATTGCGCGGCAAGCTGTCCCGCCTCGGGGATATAGAACTCGCGGTCCAGGATCGAATAGCGCGCGGAGTATTCGTTCACATTGGCGGTGCGGTGGCGGATCCACTGGCGCGCGATGAACACGGGCAGTTTCACATGCAGCTTGATTTCGCACATCTCGAACGGGGTCGAGTGCCAGTGGCGCATGAGATAGCGGATCAACCCCTCATCGTTCTGCACATGTTTGGTGCCCGCGCCATAAGACACGCGGGCGGCCTGAACGATGGCTGCATCGTCACCCATATAGTCGATCACACGGATAAAACCGTGGTCCAGAACCGGGTGCGCGCGGTAGAGATGCGCCTCCATCCCCGCCGAGACCGCGCGTAGCGTGGGCTGCGGGGTGGCGCGGGCGGCCTCGATCTCGGCGATCTGGTCGGGGGTCAGCGGCATGGGCGGGGCCTTTCGTTGGGACAGGAAAACGACATCTGGGGGGTGCGTCGCCCCAAGATACGAGAGGTTGCGGCCATGGGGCAAGGGGCGCGGCAAATCTGCATCAATGCGACGCGGCAAGTGTTGGATTCATTGACAGATTGGTGATCGGCAGGCACCTTTATCGAAAAAATAACACTCAAGATCGAGCAGGTACACATGACTTGGCGTCTTTCCCTGGCCCTTTCGGCCTGCTTTGCCGTTGCTGGCTGCGGCGGCAATCCGTTCGACAATGCACCGACCACACCGCCCGTGCCGCCGGGAGGTGGCACCGGAACCGGGGCGACCATTCCCGCAGCCTTTGCAGGCAACCTGAAAAGCGCAACCTACAACAAGACCACAGAAACGCTGAGTGTGGCCATTACACCGCTTGGCGCATCAACGACCACACCCGCGACCGAATTCACCTTCGATCGCACCCCGGCCCTCGACACCAACGGGTTTCAGGCGTTCACCCGTCAGGAAACCTCGTCGAACCGCTATATCTTGGCGTTGTTTGACACCTCGCGGTCAGGGGCGGGCAGCGCGGGTGTGGCGGGCAGCGGCCAGTTCAGTGAAACGGTCTGGGGGTCAACGTATTCGGCCAACGAGGCCTTTGCAAAACCGACCGAGGGTGGGTTGGCCACCTATTCCGGGCGCTATGCGGGCATTCTGAATTCGGGCGTTTCGGTGCCCGGTCCGGGCACGCCATTTGATCCCGGCCAGTCGCTGCGCACCGAAGGCGATGTGATGATAAGCGCCGACTTCACCAACAATGCGGTCGAAGGCGGCATCCGCAACCGACGTATTGTCGAGACCGGCGTAGGCCTGTCCAACGTGTTCTTGCAGATCAGCACGATCAACAGCGATGGCACCTTTGGCGGAACGGTGGTGTTTCCCGACCTCGCAAGTGCAGGCACCTACGGCGGCACCTTTGCCGGCACAGGCGCCTCGGCTGTTGTGGGTGCCATCGAGATCACGCCAATATCGGGCGACGGCGATTTGCTTGAACGCGGCGTTTTCGTGGGTGACCTGTGCGTCCCCGGTGATCCCACGCCCTGCCCGCCATAAGCGGTGACCAGACATGTCAGGGCACGGCAGATGATGCGCGGGCGCAAGGTGGCGGCCCTTGTGCTGATGGCGGCGCTTGTGACAACGGGGGGCGGATCGGCCACCGGGGCACAGACACCGGCCGAGGCTGCGCTCGCGGCGGGCGACGTGGCCCTGGCCGCGACGCTGGCCAAGGCCACGCTGAAAGCTGCGCCCGAAGACCCCGTTGCCCGTGCCGTGCTGGCGGCGGTCAGCTTGTCGCAGGGCGATTCATTTTCGGCACGGCGCGATGCGCGGCGGTCCTGGGCCGCGGCGACTACGCCCGAACTGGGCTTTGTCGCGGCGCGGCTCGCGGCGCGGGCGGCACATGATGACGGCGCGCCGTTGGCGTCGCAGTTTTGGCTCCGGCGCGCGGTACACATGGCGCCGGACCCCGCATCACGCCAATCTGCCATCAATGACATCAAGGCCCTGCAGCGGGAGCAACGGTTGAGTTTCAGCCTTGAAGCGGCGATCTCACCATCAGACAACGTCAACAATGGCAGCCGCGACCGGGTGCTCAGCATTGACGGGCGCCCCACGATCTTTGTCTTTGGCGGCAGTGCCATGGCGCTGTCGGGGGTAGAAGCGTCGGTGGCCTTTGGGCTGCGCTACCGCCTGGCGGGCACGGCGGACGCGGGCAGCGTGGTGGGTCTGAGAGTGCGCCAGCGCGCCGTCATGCTGAGTGACGCGGCAAAGCGGCAGGCCCCTGCTGCGCGGGCCGCCGACTATGCGGGCACTTCGGTCGATCTGACCTTTGCGCATACGGTACAACTGGACGCGCGCAAAGCGCTGCGGGGCGGGGTGACGCTGACACAGAACTGGCTGGGGGGCACGCCTTGGTCGCAGCAGGCGAGGGTCGATGCGGCGTTGGCTTTTCCGCTGGGCCAGACGATGCAATCGCGCATCTCGATAGCGGCAGACCGGCAGTGGCGCACCGCCAATCTGGCGTTTGCGACGGCACTGACGCTGGAAGGAACGGTCGAGCGTCGGCTGGCTTCGGGCGATGTGGTGGGGCTGCGGCTGATGGCGGCGCAAACCCTGTCAGCGGACCGCAATCAGGAAAACACCCGCCTTGGTGCCGAGGCCCGCTACGTCCGCGAAGCACCCATTGCCGGGGGGCGGCTTTCAGCCAGCCTCGGCGTGTCGGCGGTGGATTATCCGGTGTTCTTTGGCGGGCTGTTCAGCAGCACCGGGCGCGAGGATTTGACCGTGTCTTCCTCGGTCGAGATGGCATTCCCCAAGATGGGCGCCTTCGGGTTTGAGCCTGTCGTGGCGCTGCAGGGCAGCAAGACGCAGTCCAACATCAGCCGGTATGATACCCGATCGCTGGGGTTGGAGGTCCGGATCAAATCCTCGTTCTGACGCTTCCGGCTGGCCATCGGCCAGGCATCGCACTAGGTTGGCGGCGATTTTGACGGACAGGAGAGCCCAAATGACAATCCGCTATCTGCACACCATGGTTCGGGTAAAAGATCTCGACGCCTCGATCGCGTTTTACAAGCTTCTGGGCCTCGAAGAGACGCGGCGCAATGAGAGCGAGGGCGGGCGGTTCACGCTGGTGTTCATGGCCCCCCCGGGACAACCCGAGTGCCCTGTGGAACTGACCTACAACTGGGACGGAGATGAGGGGCTGCCCAGCGACAGCCGCCACTTCGGCCATCTGGCCTATGCGGTCGACAATATCCACGATACCTGCATGCATCTGCAATCTGCGGGCGTAGTGATCAACCGTCCGCCGCGCGATGGCCGTATGGCCTTTGTGCGCAGCCCCGACAACATCTCGGTCGAATTGCTGCAGGCGGGCGAGGCTTTGACACCTGTCGAGCCATGGGTGAGCATGCCAAGCACTGGCACCTGGTAAGTCAGGCCGCCCGGTAAGCGAAGGGGGTGGCGGTCAGCCGAGGGCGCTACGTGCGCCGATCAGCGTCAAAGCGTGCGACACCTCAGCCCAGGCAGTACGTGCCATCGAGCGGAAGGTCATCAGCCGGAACGCCTCGGGGCCATCGACGATCAGGATCAGCGGCATGTGGTTCAGGGCCGAGCGGAAGGCCTGACCAGAGGTTGCGTGGCGCAGGTCCAGTGGCACAAGACGGCTGAGGGTGGCACGGGCCTGCGGGCCGCTCAGGGTAAGTGTAACCCAGGCATCGGATTGGTCGGTGACTGCGGCAGTCAGATCGGCCGGCGGCGGCGCGCCGATCAGGAAAGCCTGTGCCCGGCCCGTCCAGACAAGGGTCGCATTGCCTGCGGTCCGGGCGGTGTTGGGGGCCGGAAAGGCAAGACCCATCGGGTGCAGCGCCCGTGTCACCGCCGCCTCCCCGCCCGGATACGGGGCGATGGCTGTGATCGTGGTCAGCGCAGCCTCGGCCAGAGTTGTTGCGGCGATGGTGACGGCTGCTGTCCCCAAGGCAGGTTTGGCGATGAGATCAGGCACGCAATTTCGCTCCCTCAGAATCATGGAATACGGGGTCTGTCACCGAGCAGAGCACATCGACCTTGCGCAGGTGATCGACAAGGCGGATCGTCTCGCCATGCCGCGCCCGGCCGTTTTGCAAGAATGCGAGGCCGAGCCAACTGGCAAGCGTGGGCGAATAGCCAACCGAGGTGACATAGCCCTGATCGTTTTCGCGCGTGATGGCCGTGCCTTGCACAAACAGATGCGCCCCGGCAGTGATGGGCGTATCAGTCAGGGGTTTCAGGCCCACCAGTTGATCGCGGCCCGCCCCGACCATGCCGGGGCGCGCAGCGGCGGCCTTGCCGATGCAATCTTTCTTGGCGCTGACCATCCGATCCATTCCGATGTCGAAGGCCGTGGTGCGGCCATGAATCTCGGCATGGGTGATGAAGCCCTTTTCGATGCGCAGCACGTTCAGCGCCTCCATCCCGTAAAGGCCGCCGCCCATCGTCTCGGCGCGTGCGGTCAGGTCACGAAACAGCGCCTCGCCATAGCGGGCGGGCACGGCGATTTCATACCCCTCTTCGCCCGAAAACGAGATTCGGAACAGGCGTCCCGGCACGCCCTGAATGGTCACGGCCTGCACCCCCATGAAAGGCAGGCCCGGCGCGCGGCCCAGCGCCGAGGCCAGCAGGTCGCGCGCGCCCGGACCCGCCACCGCAAACTGCGCCCAATGTTCGGTCACCGAGATGAACCGCACGTCCATCGATGCGCAAAACGCCTGATGCACGAAATCGAGGTGCCGCATCACCAGACCCGCCGCCGCGGTTGTGGTGGTCATCAGCCAATGATCCTCGGCCAGTCGGGTGGTGGTGCCATCGTCGAGCACATGCCCATCCTCGCGCAGCATCAGCCCATAGCGCACACGGCCCACTGGCAGAGTGGAAAAGGTGTTGGTATAAACGAAGTCGAGAAAGCGCCCCGCATCGCGCCCCTGAATGTCGATCTTGCCAAGGGTGGACACATCGGCCACGCCCACGGACGTGCGCACCATAGTCACCTCTCGGTCGCAGGCCTGCCGCCAGGTGGTTTCGCCGGGCTTGGGGAAATAGCTGGGGCGATACCAAAGCCCCGCCTCGATCATCGGCGCACCCCGGTCGCGGCTGGCCTGATCCGAGGTAAGGAAGCGCTGCGGCGCGAACCCCTCGGCCCGGGCCCCGGCCCCCATCGCCGCAATCGACACGGGTGTATAGGGCGGGCGGAATGTGGTGGTGCCCGTCTCGGGAATGCCCCGCCCCGTGGCATCGGCCAGCACCGCAAGTGCTGCGACGCTGGAGTTCTTGCCCTGATCGGGTGCCATGCCTTGGGTCGTGTATCGCTTCATATGTTCGACCGAGGCAAAGCCCTCCTGCGCCGACAGGGCCACGTCCTTGACCGTGACATCATTGGCAAAATCCAGCCATGCCCGCCCCGTGCCCGGCACGGCCCACAGCGGCGCAATGCGGTAAGGTGCATCTTCTGCCTGCGGCAGCGCCACATCGGGCGCGACCCGGTCCAGCGCCGTCAGGCTGACGCGCGCGGCCTGCGCACCCGCTGCAAGGCAGCCGTGGGTGGAAAACGTGCCATTTGCAGCACCCGCCACAAGCATGCCCGGAATAGCACCCCCGGATGGCACGAAGGCTGCAAGGTCAGGCGACCATTGCGGGCGTCCGTTCATGTGGCAGGTCAGATGCACCGTGGGATTCCATCCGCCCGATATTCCAAGCACGTCGGTGGCTACGCGAAATTCAGTGCTGCCCTTTCGGACCGCAATCTCGCGCAGTCCCATGCGGCCGCGGGTACCTATGACCACGGCGCCCTTGTGAACCGTTGTCCCCGCCTCATCCGGCGCGTCTGCCCGCGCGTCGATGATTGCGGCCACGGACACCCCGGCTGCCATCAGGCAGCGCGCGGTCAGACGGGTGCTGTCGTTGTTGCCAAAAAGTGTCACCTCCCGCCCCGGCACCACGCCGTAGCGGTTCAGGAAGGTGCCAAGGGCCGACGCCATCATGATCCCAGGACGGTCGTTGTTTTCAAAGGCAATCCCCCGCTCAAGCGCGCCAGCGGCAAGGATCGACCGGCGCGCCACGATGCGCCAGAAACACTCGCGCGGCAGGTTGGGACGGGGCCTGCGGTGCAGACCTACACGTTCCAGCGCACCAAACGTGCCATCGTCATAAGCACCCGTCACCGTGGTGCGCACCATCACGCGCACGTTCGGCAGGCTGGCAAGCTCAGCCACGGCCAGGTCAACCCAGTTTTCGGCGGGGGCGCCGTCAATCTGACCGTCATCCGACAGCAGGCGCCCGCCCACTTCGGCGGTTTCCTCGCACAAGATCACATCCGCCCCGGCCCGCCCTGCCGTCAATGCGGCCATCAGGCCGGCTGGCCCCGAACCGATCACCAGCAGGTCACAATGCGCCCAGGCCTTTTCATACACGCCTTCATCATGCTTGCCCGACAACCGCCCAAGGCCCGCCGCGCGACGGATCAGCGGTTCGTAAATGCCCTCCCAGAACCGGCGAGGCCACATGAAGGTCTTGTAATAGAACCCCGCCGACAGAAAGGGTGCTGCCAGATCGTTCACTGCCATCACGTCAAAGGCCAGCGACGGCCAGCGATTCTGGCTCTGCGCAACCAGCCCCTCGAACACCTCTTGCACGGTCGCGCGGGTGTTGGGCGTCTGGTTCGCATGGCCGATCACCTCGACCAGCGCATTCGGCTCTTCGGAGCCTGCGGTGAGGATGCCGCGCGGGCGGTGATACTTGAAGCTGCGCCCCACCACCCGCACGTCATTTGCAATCAGAGCCGAGGCCAGCGTGTCGCCTTTGTATGCGGGCAATTTGCGGCCATCGAACGTTATGGTCACGGGTCTTGAGCGGTCCACGCGGCCCTTGCCGTCAATCCTCATCTTGCGGCCCCCGCACGCAGCGCGGCCACATCTTCTACGGCCATGATCTCATGCGTCACTGTATTGCGGGTCACGCGCAGCCACGCGGTACAGCCCTGTTCATGATACCAAAGGTCACGCAATATTCCTGCCGGGTTGTCGCGGTTGTGCAGATAATCATCCCAGGCCGCTGGCGGCGCATCGGCCGCAGGGCGGGTCAGATAGTCGTCCGACCCGTAATAGTAGAATTCTCGCCGGTCGCGGGGGCCACAATGGGGACAATTTAGGCGCATGATGTTGCCTTAGTGCAAGTTGTGCTGCGACCCTGTGCCTTCCTCATCGAGGATATGGCCGGTCGCAAAACGGTTGAGTTTGAAGCGGGTGGCAACGGGGTGGCTATCGCCGGTGGCCATCAGATGCGCCATGCACCAGCCCGACGCGGGCACGGCCTTGAACCCGCCGTAGTTCCAGCCACAGTCGATGAACAGGCCCGCTGTTTCGGTCTTGTCGATGATTGGACTGCCGTCGGGCGACATGTCCATGATCCCCCCCCATGCGCGCAGCACCTTGGCCCGCCCGATCATCGGCATCAGGGTCATACCGGCCTCCATTACATGCTCGACCATCGGCAGATTGCCGCGGCTGGCATAACTCGCGTAGAAATCGAGATCACCGCCGAACACAAGGCCGCCCTTGTCGGACTGGCTGATGTAGAAGTGGCCCATGCCAAAGCTGACCACATGGTCAATGACCGGCTTCAGCCCCTCGGTCACGAAGGCCTGCAAAATGTGCGACTCGATCGGCAGGCGCATTCCGGCCATTGCCGCCACCTGCGACGACCGGCCCGCGACCACGATTCCCACCTTTTTCGCGCGGATCGGACCGCGTGTGGTCTGCACGCCCCGCACCATGCCGTTCTCGATGTCGATGCCGGTGACTTCGCAGTTCTGGATCAGGTCGACCCCCCGCTTGTCGGCGCCGCGCGCATAGCCCCAAGCCACCGCATCGTGCCGCGCCGTGCCGCCGCGCGGGTGAAGCAAGCCACCGTAGATCGGAAAGCGCGTCTGGTCATAATCAAGATAGGGCAGCAGGTCGCGCACCCCCTCACGGTCCAGCAAGATCGCGTCATCGCCTTGGTTGATCATGGAATTGCCGCGCCGCGCAAAAGCATCGCGCTGACCGTCCGAGTGGAACAGGTTGATCAGGCCGCGCTGAGAATGCATCACATTGTAGTTCAGATCGGCCTCCATCCCCTCCCACAGTTTCATCGAATGGCTGTAGAATTCCGAATTGCCGGGAAGGAAATAGTTGGCGCGCACGATGGTGGTGTTGCGCCCGATGTTGCCGCTGCCCAGATAACCCTTTTCCAGCACAGCCACATTGGTCAGCCCGTGATTCTTGGCCAGATAATAGGCAGTGGCGAGACCGTGACCGCCGCCGCCAATGATGATCGCGTCATACACGTCCTTTGGCGCCGGATTGCGCCAGGCTGGGGTCCAGCCCTTGTTGCCAAAAAGCCCCTCGGTGATGACCCGCAAGCCGGAATAGCGCATCGACATGACCTTTCTGCGACCCCCGGGCATTCAAACGGGTCAGGCGCAGATAAGCAATATCTGCGCACGCCGCCATTGCCATCTGCGACAGAAGGTGTCGCCGACAGGCTGCGTGCCCGTGCCAGACCGATCCGCCACGGAACGTCGCCCCTTTTGACGCACTTCTGCTGCGCTGCGACGCCCGTTCACAACCCCTTGCTGCGGTAGGTCTGCGCCACCCGCCCGATTGAAACGATATAGGCCGCGGTGCGCAGATCGTCGACTTCGCCGCGGCTGTGCCAAACCTCGCGCATGGCCTGATAGGCGCCGCGCATGGTGTCATCAAGACCCGAGCGCACCAGTTCAAGTTCGCCCGCGCCGCGCAGATACTTTTCCTTGAATCCCGGTGAAAGGGTCCAGCCCAGCCCCTTGTCGGCCGACAGACGCTCAAGCTCCTGCACCAGCGCCAGATGTCGGCTCTCCTCGGCCCGGCGCTGCATGCGGCCAAACCGGATGTGGCTGAGGTTTTTGACCCATTCAAAATAGGACACCGTCACGCCGCCCGCGTTGGCATACATGTCGGGAATGATCACCGTGCCCTTGGCGCGCAGGATTTCGTCCGCGCCAAAGGTAATCGGGCCGTTGGCGGCCTCGATGATCAGAGGCGCCTTGATATGGGCGGCATTGCCTTTGTGGATCACGCCCTCCATCGCCGCGGGAATCAGAATGTCACAGTCCAGCTCCATCAACGAGGTGCCATTTTCGACAAAGGCGGACGACGGATAGCCCGTGATACTGCCTGTCCTGATCATCCAGTCGTGGATATCCTGGATGTTCAGACCGGCCTCATCGTGCAGGCCGCCGTCCCGTTCAATCACCGCGATGACCTTGCAGCCGTCGTCCTCGGACAAGAACTTGGCCGCGTGATAGCCCACGTTGCCCAGACCCTGAACCACCACGCGCTTGCCATCCAGACCGCCTGAAAGTCCGGCCTTGGCGCTGTCTTCCTTATGGCGGAAAAATTCGTTCAAGGCGTATTGCACGCCCCTGCCCGTCGCCTCGACCCGTCCCTGAATTCCACCGACGTTCAGCGGCTTGCCGGTCACGCAGGCCTTGGCGTTGATGTCGGATGTGTTCATGCGGGCATATTGATCGACGATCCATGCCATTTCCCGCTCGCCCGTGCCCATGTCGGGGGCGGGCACGTTTTGTGCGGGGTGGATCAGGTCGCGCTTGATCAACTCATAGGCAAAACGGCGGGTGATCGCCTCAAGCTCGGGCTCGTCCCAGGCGCGCGGATCGATGCACAGCCCCCCTTTTGCCCCGCCGAACGGCGTCTCCACCAGCGCGCATTTATAAGTCATCAGCGCCGCCAGTGCCTCAACCTCGTCCTGATTGACCGACAACGCATAGCGGATGCCGCCCTTGACCGGCTCCATGTGTTCGGAATGGACCGACCGATAGCCTGTGAAGGTCTCGATCTTGCCGCGCAGACGAACGCCAAAGCGCACCGTGTAAGTTGAATTGCAGACCCGGATTTTCTGCTCCAACCCCGGGCTCAGATCCATCAGCCGGACGGCCTGATTGAACATGAGGTCCACTGATTCCCGAAAGCTCGGCTCTCCGCTCTGTTGCATGCCATGTCTCCCTGTCAGGCAAGGCGCAGATCCGCGCCCGGGGCAAGCCTAGGGGCGATGCGTAAAGATTTCACCCGTTAATCCTGATTTCCAGTCGCGAAAATCCGAATCGAATCAATTTCAATTCCGGTCGGACGGTCGGCGTTGCCCGGCCGCATTCTGAGACGTCGTTACCGGACTTGCGACAATTCACCAGTGCGACGCGGATCGTTTCCATCTTTCCCCGCGTCAGGCGTGCGGGATGCATCTGCCACAATTTTGCCTTCCTGAACCCGTTTGGTCGAGCGTATGACTATTGGCCGAAAGACCGTGGGGGCGGCGCTTTCCTGGCATTGAGGAACGATGATGATGGACCAAGTGACCAAAACCGCTGCCAAACACAAGCATACTCCTCGCAGATCCTTTATGCGTGACGAAGATGGAACGATCCTGTTCTTTGCCGTCATCATGATGATCGTGATGTTCATGCTTGCGGGCATGGGTGTTGACATCATGCGTTTCGAATCCACGCGGACCGAACTGCAGCAGACCGCCGACCGTGCCACGCTTGCCGCGACCTCGCTGTCACAAGCGCTTTCGCCGGTGGCGGTGGTGAACGACTACTTCGACAAGGCGGGGCTGCGCGACAACCTGACTTCGGTGGTGGTCACCGGCGGATTGAACTTCCGCAATGTCCGGACCGAGGCGCGTGCAAACACCAACCCCATCTTCCTGCGGCTTTATTCGCAAAGCGCCACCCCCCAGATCGAGGCGAACGCGCTGTCTGTGGCCGAACAGCGGATCTCGAACGTGGAGATCATGTTGGTGCTTGACGTCTCGGGGTCGATGGCGGGAACCAAGCTTTCCGATCTCAAGACCTCGGCCAAGGAATTCATCGACACCGTGCTGGGCACCGACAGCGAGAACAAGATTTCGATCGGCATCGTGCCCTACAACGGCCAGGTCAACATGACCCAGTCGTTCCAGAACCTGTTCACGAACCGGGTCGATGATCATGGTGTGACAAACGTCAACTGCCACGATCTGCCGGCAAGTGTTTACTCGGGTCTTGGGTTGCCCACGAACACGGCGCTGCCGGTCACGGCGAACGCCGACACTTTTTCGTCAACATCAACCTCAGGCAGCTTTGTCTCGCTGAGCAGCGGCGCGCCAGTGGCTGGCAATCGCTGGTGCCCGGATTCGAGCGCCAACGTGCTGCGCCCACCGACGAACAACCCAACCACTTTGAAGAACGCCATTGACGGTCTGTCGGCCATTGGCGCCACATCGGTCAACGCGGGCATGAAGTGGGGCATGGCCTTGTTGGATCCCGGCTCGCGCAGCCTGATCACTTCATCCATCGCACAAGGCACCACGCCATCCTACTTTGGCGGCCGCCCCTTTGACTACACGACCGAAGACAGCATGAAGGTCATCGTTTTGATGACCGACGGCCAGCATTTTGCGGAAGAGCGGGTGAACGCAGGCTACCGTGCCGGGAACTCTGGCATCTGGCGCAGCAGTGGCGACGGCAACTATTCGCGCTTTGTCGACCGCTCGAACACCACATCTGACTGGTGGGTGCCACACCGCAGCGAATGGCGGACTGCCGCGTGGAACTCGGGCGCGGGCACAAGCGAGCAAACCTGGCCCCAGATGTGGGAGCGCCAGCGACTTTCCTGGGTGGCCTGGCAGCTTTATGCCCGTGCAAATGGCAACTCATCATCGGTCTATACCTCGACGATGAATGACTTCCGCACGAAAACGCCGACATCGAGCATGGACTCGCAGCTGGAGACCGTGTGTGACCGCGCCCGAGACAGCAAGGTGATCGTCTATGGCATCGCTTTCGAGGCCCCTTCGGCGGGTGCTGCGCTGATCCAGAACTGCTCAAGCACGCCGGGCCACTTCTTCAACGCCGACGGGCTTGAGATTCAGACGGCCTTCCGGGCGATTGCCAACAATATCAGTCAGCTTCGGTTGACGCAGTGAAACTTGCATTACGCAAACACCTCCGCGCCTTCGGGCGCGGCGAGGACGGGATTGCAGCGGTCGAGTTTGCGCTGCTGTTCCCGTTCATCTTCTTTCTGTTCATCTGGGCGGTCGAACTGGGCATCCTTATGACCAAGTCGGTCATGCTGGAACATGCGCTGGATGTGGCCATGCGCGATCTGCGGCTGGGGCGGATGGTGAACCCCACGTCGGACACGCTGAAGGATGCCATCTGCACACGGGCCCGCATCGTTGATAACTGCCGCGGCACCATCATGCTGGACCTGCAGCCGGTCAACACCGCCACCTGGACGCTGCCAGAGCGCAGTGTGGCCTGCCAGGACCGCGATCAGCCGATCCAGCCCGTGGTGTCCTTTACCATAGGTCAGCAGAACCAGATCATGCTGGTGCGCGCCTGCGTCATCGTAAACCCGCTGTTTCCCGGAACCGGGATCGGCGCGATGCTGCGAAAAGATGCAGACGGCGGCTTTGGCATGGTGGCCATGTCGGCCTTTGTGAATGAACCTTCCTGAATTGGGGCACTGCTTACGATGAAACCGCTGACACAGCATCTGAGATCCCTGATCGCGCGCTTCTGGCGCCGCAATGACGGCATCATGGCGGCCGAGGTTGTGCTGGTGCTGCCGATCTTCATTTTCTGCATCGTCGGCATGTACACCTACTGGGATGCCTACCGCTCGCTCAACAGCTCGCAAAAGGCGAGCTACACCGTGTCGGACATGATTGCCCGCACCATGCAGCCAGTGAACAATGCCTATCTGGCCGGCCTGCGCGATACGATGCAATACATGGTGGGCGACAACCTTCCCGTGTCGATGCGCGTCACAAGCGTGACGTGGAGTGCCGTGCGCAACCGCTATGAGGTGAAGTGGTCCCGTTCGCCCAACAACGCGCTGCCGGTACTGACCACCACCACGTTGCAGCCGCTGGTCCCCAACATTCCGATCCTGGCAGATGGTGACACAATCATTTTGATGGAGACGACGACCCGCTTTCGCCCGGCATATGCCCGCGCAGACATGTTCAGCATGTATCTTGATACCCAGGATTTCAGGCAGTTCATCGCCACGCGTCCGCGGTTTGTGCCGCAGGTGTGTCTGACGGGCGTTGTCTGCAGCTGACGTCAGTCGCGCGGTGACCGTGCCGCAAGCAGTGCGGCAATCTGCTCGGCCATGAAGCGCCCTTCGTGCCGGTGGGTGACGCCACCCACGCCGACACGCCGTCCGGCCCGCCACCACAGACCCGGCGCCCAGTTCCGCACTCCGGCGGTTCGTGTCACCAGGGTGAACCCGCCCGCAGGCTTGATCGCCAGCGCCCCCCGGTCGATTGCGGTGACGTCGTTGATGTGGGCCAGGACCTGCCCGTCGGTGGCAACCAACGCCTCGGCTGTCAGGATCAGACCATGGGCGGTGGCGTGCCAAAGCCGCCATGCCATCCACAGCGTGCCAAACCCCATCGCCAGCAGGAACAACGTCCAGCCGAATGCCGCCGCCGGATAGCGCAGCGCCATGTAGATCAGCACAAATGCCAGCGTGCCCAGCACGGCCGTGCCAAATACCCGCCGGGGTGACGAGGGGCGCAGTTGGGCCAGCACCGTCGGGGTCGTATCGGGCGCAGTCATCGCGGGGGATCCCTTTGCGTCAAACGCAGAACAAGATGCCCGCGTGCGCCTTGGTGTAGCCGAGGCCCGGCGAAAGGAAAACCCCGCGCCCAAGCGGCTCAAACCGCGCGCCGCCGGGCCCGGCCCCCCGGCAAATTCCCCGAAACACCATCTTGACCACCCGCGCCGGCCTTCCCTCCGGCATCTTGCCCCGCACCCATGCCCCCAAGGCTCTGCCGCTCGGCACAAGCGGCGCCTTGCCCTTGGCCCTGCACGCCCGTAAGATCGTGCTGTGACGGCCTGCCTTTACCGCTGGATGCGCTCTTGTTCCGATGGAAGTCCCTTTTGATCGTGTGTCTTGGCTTCGCATCGCTGACGGCCTGCGCAGAGTTTCCCGAGGTCGGGACGACCACCCGCGCGGCCCTCGGGCCTGCGCCCCGGCTGGTGCCGATCGACGGGATACTGGCTCAGGCGGATGCCCTGCCCGCAATGGGGGCGGCGGTTGGCGGGCTTCAGGGGCGGGCGGCTGCCTTGCGGGCCCGCGCCGCGCGCTTGCGCCAAAGGTAAGGGCAGGGCCCGTAGAGGTGCGCTTGTCCGCGCGTTGCCTTGGCCTTCCAGACCGGGTATGAGGCGCGGGATCACCCGCAGACACAAGGCCGCCCCATGCCCGCACGCCGCAAAGCTGACCCCAATGCCCCCCTTCGCATCGGTCTTGCGGGTCTTGGGACCGTGGGCATCGGCGTGGTCAAGATCGTGCAGACCCATGCAGATCTGATCGCTGCCCGTGCGGGCCGTCCGGTTCAGATCACGGCCGTCTCGGCACGCGACCGCACCCGCAACCGCGATGCCGACCTGTCGGACTATGCTTGGGAAGCAGACCCCACCGCCCTTGCCGCGCGTGCCGATGTGGATGTGCTGGTCGAGGTGATGGGCGGCCATGACGGCCCTGCCCTGCACGCCACACGCGCGGCCATTGCGGCAGGCAAGGATGTGGTCACCGCCAACAAGGCGCTGCTGGCGCACCATGGTCAGGCGCTTGCCGAGGCCGCCGAAGCCGCAGGCGCCGTGATCCGGTTCGAGGCCGCCGTGGCAGGCGGCATCCCTGTTATCAAGACACTGACCGAAGGCCTTGCAGGCAACCAGATCCGCCGCGTGATGGGCGTGATGAACGGCACCTGCAATTATATCCTGACCCGGATGCAAAACGCAGGGCTGCCCTATGAGACGGTCTTTGAAGAGGCCCGCCAGCTTGGCTATCTTGAGGCCGACCCGAACCTCGACGTGGGCGGCATTGACGCGGGCCACAAGCTGAGCCTGCTCGCCGCTATCGCCTTTGGGACCCGTGTGTCCTTCGACACGGTCGAGTTGGAGGGGATCGGCAATGTCTCGATCGACGACATCAAGCTGGCAGATGAAATGGGATATCATATCAAGCTGTTGGGCGTGGCGCAGATGTCGGGCCGCGGGCTGGAACAGCGCATGACACCTTGCCTCGTACCCGCCGACAGCCCGCTGGGCCAACTTCAGGGCGGCACAAACATGGTTGTGCTGGAAGGCGATTTCGCGGGCCAGATCGTGCTGCGCGGCGCGGGTGCCGGAATGGGACCGACCGCCAGCGCCATCATGGCCGATGTGATTGACATCGCGCGCGGCACACGGATTGCAACCTTTGGCCGCCCCGCGACCAGCCTGATCCCTGCCACCCCCGCCAAAGTCGCCACACCGGCGCCCTACTACCTGCGCATGTCGCTGCTGGACAAGCCCGGTGCGCTGGCGAAAATCGCCACCTGCCTTGGCGACGCCGGGATCTCGATAGATCAGATGCGCCAGTTGAACGCGCCCGGTGATGCCGATGACAAGGCAACCGTGCTGATCGTCACGCACAAGGCCGCCCCCTCCGACATCGCCCACGCGATGACACGCTTTGGCGACACGCGCGTTTTGCTGGGCGCACCCGTGGCCATCCGCATCGAAGAGGTATGATCGCACGGTTTTGGTGCATCGCCAGGGCGCACGCCGCCCGCCGATTTCCCCGTTAGCGCGACCATCCTTGCTGTGCGTGACACCCCGCGCTATGCGGGCGCACAGCACCTGCAACCCAAGGGACAAATCATGGCCGATGTTGCCGAATTCCAGGACCGCCTTCTTTCCCTGGGCCTTGCCCGCGTGTCCGAAGCGGCGGCCCTTGCCTCGGCCCGGCTGATCGGGCGCGGCGATGAAAAGGCCGCCGATCAGGCCGCAGTAAATGCGATGCGCGACCAATTGAACATGCTTGATATCAAAGGCGTCGTGGTGATCGGCGAGGGTGAGAGGGACGAGGCCCCGATGCTGTTCATCGGCGAAGAGGTGGGCACAGGCAACGGCCCCGCCGTCGATATCGCGCTCGATCCGCTGGAAGGCACCACGTTGACTGCCAAGGACATGCCCAATGCCCTGACCGTGATCGCCATGGCGCCGCGTGGCACTTTGCTGCATGCGCCCGATGTCTACATGGAAAAGCTGGCAATCGGCCCGGGCTTCAAACCCGGCACCGTGACCATGGCGATGAGCCCTTCGGAACGCATTTCGGCCCTTGCCTCAGCCAAAGGGGTCTCCACCCAAAACATCACCGTGTGCGTGCTCGAACGCCCCCGGCATGAGGAGATGATTGCCGAAATCCGCGCGACCGGGGCGGCGATCCGGCTGATCACCGATGGCGATGTGGCGGGCGTGATGCATTGCGCCGAGGCAGAGTTGACCGGCATCGACATCTACATGGGCTCGGGCGGGGCACCCGAAGGCGTGCTTGCGGCAGCGGCGCTGAAATGCATGGGCGGGCAGTTCTTTGGCAAGCTGTTGTTTCGCAACGCCGATGAAATCGCGCGCGCGCGCAAGGCCGGCATCCAGAACCTCGACCGTGTTTACACCCGCGATGATCTGGTGCGGGGCGATGTGATCTTTGCCGCAACCGGCGTGACCGATGGCAGCCTTCTGGCCGGGATCAAGCGCGAAGTCGGGCACCTGACGGCGGAAACCATCCTGATGCGGTCAAAGACCGGCTCCGTCCGGCGCATGATTTACCGCAACCCCGTGCGATAGGGCCGTGGCCCTTGCGCGCGCCCTTCGGGTGTCGGATACGTCGGGCATGACACCGCGCGCTTTTTTGAATGTCGAGGCTTCGGTGATGGGCCGGCGCTGGACTGGCGCGTCGATCGAAGAGGATCGTCTGTCCGAGGCGATGGCCCAAGCCACACGCCTGCCGATGGCGCTGTGCCAGACGCTGGTAAAACGCGGGGTGGCACCGCAGGATGCGGCAGGTTTTCTGGCGCCTGCCCTGCGCGATCTGCTGCCTGACCCGTTGACCCTGCGCGACATGGGCCCCGCCACAGACCGCTTTTTGCATGCCGTGAAGAACCGCCAGCGCATTGCCGTTTTCGCCGACTATGACGTGGATGGCGGCGCGTCGGCAGCGCTGCTGATCATCTGGTTGCGCGGCATGGGGCGGCAGGCCACCTTGTATATTCCCGACCGCATTGACGAGGGCTATGGTCCGAACGTGCCCGCGATGCAGGCGCTTGGCGCGGCGCATGATCTGATCGTGTGCGTCGATTGCGGCACCCTTTCGCACGATCCAATCGCCGCGGCGGGGTGTGATGTGATCGTGCTGGACCACCACCTTGGCGCGGATACCCTGCCCCCTGCCGTAGCCGTGGTGAACCCAAACCGGCAGGACGAAACCGGCAATCTGGGCCATCTGTGCGCGGCGTCGGTGGTGTTTCTGATGCTGGTCGAGGCCAACCGCCGCCTGCGGACCGACGGCGTGCAGGGGCCTGACCTGATGGCCATGCTGGATCTGGTAGCACTTGCTACCGTGGCCGATGTGGCACCCCTGATCGGCGTGAACCGTGCCCTCGTGCGCCAGGGTCTGCGGGTGATGGCCCGGCGTGAGCGGGTCGGTCTGGTCGCCCTTGCCGACGTCGCCCGGATGGATCAGGCACCCACGCCCTATGCGCTCGGCTTTGTTCTGGGCCCCCGGGTGAACGCGGGCGGGCGCATTGGTCAGGCCGATATCGGCGCCCGCCTTCTGGCCACGGATGATCCGGGCCAGGCAGCCGCCCTTGCCGCACGGCTGGACCAGTTGAACCATGAGCGGCGCGAAATCGAGTCGCGGGTGCGCGAAGAGGCGATGGCACAGGCCGAGGCGCGGGGCATGGACGGCCCGTTGGTCTGGGCCGCGTCCGAGGGCTGGCACCCCGGGGTGGTCGGCATTGTGGCCGCCCGCCTGAAAGAGGCCGCGAACCGCCCCGCCGTGGTGATCGGGTTTGAGGGGGATGTCGGCAAAGGCTCGGGCAGGTCGGTAACCGGGGTTGATCTGGGGGCCGCCGTGCATCTGCTGGCCGCCGAAGGACTTTTGGAAAAAGGCGGAGGCCACAGAATGGCGGCCGGACTGTCGCTGTCGCGCGCGCAACTTGAACCCGCCATGTCCCGTCTGGGCGCGTTGCTCGCGCGTCAGGGTGCGGGCATGATCGGCCCGCGCGAACTGCGGATCGACAGCCTGCTGATGCCCTCGGCCGCGACCCCCGATCTGATCGAACAGATCGAGGCCGCCGGCCCCTTTGGCATGGGCGCGCCCGCCCCCCGCTTTGCCTTTGCCGACGTGGCGATCACGCCGCGCCGGGTGGGCGAGCGGCATCTGAAGCTGGCTTTTGGCGATGGCATGGGAGCCCAAATCGACGCGATGGCCTTTGGCGCCTTCGACACCCCCCTTGGTCCTGCACTTGAGGCCCCCGGCCACCGCCGCTTTCATTTGTGCGGACGGCTGGAGTTGAACCACTGGAACGGCCGCACCCGGGTGCAACTGCGCCTCGAAGACGCGGCCCCCGCCTGACGCAAACGCCTTGGCAAGCTTGCGTTTTTTCTTTTGCGAGTCGCTCCGGCGCCGATAAACGGCCCTCTGACCTCGCCGGTGTCATGGCATGCCATTGGCATCCGGACGATTGACAAAGCGCAAACCCGATCAAGATTGGTTCTAGGTTTCGTCCGCAGTTGGGACGATGACAAAAAAGCCAGTGGATTCAGGTGTCGGGAGGGCCCCCGGTTTGTGGCAGGCATAGCCATATTCACCGGCTGAGGGCGTCTGCATGACCACTCGCACAGCACTTTCCGCTTCGACCTGAAAACCCCCCTCGAGGATTTGCAGAGCCAGACCGGTGGTGTCCACGATCTCGGCAGACACGAAGAAATCCGGTGCGAAAAACATGATCTGGGTGGGAGAGCGATTGATCACTTCAATTTCGACAGGTTGCAAGGAAGGAAGCCTTACCTTGGGTGGGCCGCACTGCGCCTCGCCATTGAGCGTATCAATGAATATCTCGATCGGAACGACGATTTCATCTTGAGTTACCGGCGGTGTCGATACCTGCGCGGCCGCTTGGCTGGTAATCGTGGCAGACCCCAGAATGATAAGAAGCCCCAGCGCAGATCGGCACATCCCATCAAAGCGTCTATTCGAGAAAATCATTCGAGTGCATCTTACGATCACGACCATTCCCTTCATTTCGATATGGAAACGCATCTTTCACAGGTTTGGTTCCGCTGCCGGAAGCCGGTTTGCAACGATTTGGGGGCAGGCTTTCGCCGAAGGTTCATAGGTTAAGCGGCTTCGAAGTCCCGGAAGTCTTGACGCCGCTCTCTTACCGAAACCAGACCCGTCTCGCCAATGCCCATATGGAATTCGTCTTCAAATCGCGCCGTGTCGGCGTCATCGGCAGCAGCGATCTGACTCAGACGAGCGGCAGCCGGATGCGCACGATCAGACCGGGCTGTGCGTCACCAAGCTCGACCGAGCCTCCGTGCAGCCGGACAATCGCCGCGACGAGGCTGAGACCCAACCCACTTCCCTCACTGTTCCGGCTGCGCTCCAGCCGGTAAAAGCGGCGGAACACGGCCTCTTGCTCGGCCACCGGAATACCCGGGCCATTGTCAGTCACGGTCAACAGGGCCTGCCCCAGTGAATCTTCGAGCGACAGGCGGATATTTGCGGGGGCCGGGCAATGGCGTAAGGCGTTCTCGACGATATTGGTGATGGCCTGCCCCAGCAGATCGCGGTCGCCGGAAACCGTCATGGACAGGGTCTGGCAGCTCAGGCGGTGGCCCATATCTTCGGCCACGGGTTCAAGCATTTCGTGCAGATCGCTCAGC
>JBBRBJ010000048.1:0-24830 GCA_038205925.1 Rhodobacterales bacterium
GTGGGGATCATCACGCAGACCGACATCACCCGGTTTCAGGCAGTCACAGGGGCCGGGCTGGCGCAGGAGGCGTTGCAGGCGGCGGATGTGCCGGGCCTGGCGGCGGTGACCGCGCGCATTCCGCAGCTTCTGGTGCAGATGGTTGCTGCCAGTCATGCGCCGCAGGTGGTGACGCGGATGATCACCGATATCGCCGATGCCGTGACGCGCCGTCTGGTGGCGCTAGCCGAGGCCGAGCTTGGGCCGGCACCTGCACCCTGGCTTTGGGCCGCCTGCGGCAGTCAGGGGCGGCAGGAGCAGACCGGCGTTTCGGATCAGGACAATTGCGTGATCTTCGACGATGCGGCCCCCGAGGATACGCGCGGCTGGTATGCCGACCTTGCACGCCGGGTCAGCGACGGGCTGAACGCCTGCGGCTATGTCTATTGCCCCGGCGACATGATGGCGACCAACCCGCGCTGGTGCCAGCCCGCCCGCGTCTGGCGCGACTATTTCCGTCATTGGATAGCCGTGCCGGATCCACAAGCACAGATGCTGGCCAGCGTGATGTTTGATCTGCGCCCCATCGGCGGCGACGCGCGCCTGTTCCGCGACATTCAGGCCGAAACGCTGGCGGCGGCCGCGAAAAACTCGATCTTCGTGGCGCACATGATAGCCAACAGCCTGAAGCATAAGCCTCCGCTTGGCCTTCTGCGCGGCTTTGCCACCATCCGCTCGGGCGAGCATCGCAATCACATCGACATGAAGCACAATGGTGTTGTGCCGGTGGTAGATCTGGGCCGCATTTACGCGCTGATCGGGCAGGGGGTGGCGGCCAATACCCGCGCCAGGCTGCACGTGGCGGAAGCGTCGGGCGTAATATCGACCTCGGGTGCGCGCGATCTGATCGAGGCCTATGATCTGATTGCGCAGACCCGGCTGGAAAATCAGGCACGGCTGGTGCGGTCGGGGCGCAAGCCCGACAACTTCCTTGCGCCTTATGACCTGTCGGATTTTGAGCGTAGCCACCTGCGCGACGCCTTTGTCGTCGTGCGCACCATGCAATCTGCCGTGGGTCAGGCCCGCGGTGCCCGCAGTTAACAACCCGGAGTTTCTATGGCCCTTGAACTGATCGCCGCCATCGTCGCCGCTGTTGCCCTTGGCGGCATCGCGTTGATTGCGCGCAAACTTTCTGGCGGGCGGCTGCCAAAGTGGCTGGTCACGGTGGCGGCAGCGGTGGGGCTGATCGGCTTTACAATCTGGTCGGAATACGACTGGTTCAGCCGTGTCAGCGCAGAACTGCCGCCCGGAGTTCAGATCGTGTGGAGCAGTGAAACCGCAATGCCGCTGCGCCCTTGGACCTATCTCGCTCCGATTACAACCAAGTTCGTGGCAATGGATCTGACCCAGTTGGTGCAGCATCCCGCCAACCCGGCACTCAAGATGGCCAAGCTTTACAACTTTGCCCGTTGGCAGGCGGTTCGTGACGGGCTGATGGTGATCGATTGTGCCGGCGGCCGGCAGGTGTTGATCACCGCAGGGGTCGAGATCACGTCAGAAGGCGCTTTGAAAGGCGCCGACTGGGTTATGCCCGGCGCGGATGACGGGTTTCAGACAGCGGCTTGTTCGGCCGGTTAAGGGGGGGTGGCGGATATGCCCGATGCGACAAAGCAGCACCGGATTCTTGTCGTCGAGGACGAGGACAACATCGCCGTTGCCCTTGACTACCTGATGACGCGCGAAGGCTATGTCCATGATCGCGTGGCCAGCGGCGCGGACGCGCTTGCCCGCATTCGCGACACCCGCCCCGACCTTGTGCTGCTTGACGTGATGCTGCCCGAGGTGTCGGGCTACGAGATATGTCAGGGGGTGCGGCTGGACCCGGCGCTGGCCGATGTGAAGATCCTGATGATGACGGCGCGGGGTTCGGCGATCGAGCGGCGCAAGGGGCTGGCGCTGGGGGCCGACGGGTTCATCTCGAAACCCTTCGAGTTGAAAGAGTTGCGCGACGAAGTGCGGCGCCTTCTGGCCGAAGAAAGGTAGGCGCGACTTGTTGACCCGCCGCCTGACATTGCGCGTCCGGGTGCTGGGTGTGTTTACAGCCTTTGCCGCTGGGGCTGCATTGGTTTTGGGCGCGGCCCTCTGGGCGGGCGCTGCGCGGGCCGAGAGCGGCCTTGTGCTGACGGGCGTGATTTCGGGCTTTGGCATGCTCGGGCTGGTGGCGGCGCTGTGGTTCGTGCTGGACACGCATCTGGCGCGGCCTGTCGATGTGCTGGCGGGCGCGTTGAGGGCACGGGCGCATGGGGACGTGACAGACCCGATAGACCCCCTGATCGGGCGCCATCTGGGCGATCTGGGCCCTGCGGCAGCGGTACTTGCCGCAGATCTGATTCAGACCCGCAGCGCCCTGGCCAAGGCCGTGGCGCGTGAGACAGCCCGCCTGACCGGCGAGAAGACCCGACTTGAGGCGTTGCTGGCCGATGTGCCTGAAGGGGTGCTCTTGTGCTCGGACGACCATCTTCTGGCCTTTTACAATGGCCCGGCGGTGGACATGATCGGTGCAGGAGGGGGGGATCCGGGCCTTGATCGGCGCCTTTTCGATTTTCTGCGCGAAGGGCCCATACTTCTTGCACACGCCCGACTGTCTGCCACCGGCGACCCGGATGCTGCATCAGACCTGCTGGCCACCACGTGCAATGGCAATCAGGTGCTTTCCGCGCGTATGCGCTTGCGCCCGGGGGCGGGGGGATATGTGCTGACGCTGCGCGATGTGACCGCCGATCTCGCGGCACACGCCAGGCGCGAACGCTTGCTGGCCGAAATGGTGGATCAGATGCGTCGCCCGGCGGCAACGCTTGCCTCGCTGATGGCCGCGCTGCCACCGGGTGAGGCAGTTCCTCTCCCGCTTGACGCCGCCCTGCGAGACGAGGTTGCGCGGCTGGTGCAATCTGTTACCGCCCTGTCGCAGCGCCATGAGGCGGGCCGTGCCGATGGGATGCCGCGTGCCAACACGCGCGCTTCGGACCTGCTTGACGGTGTCCGCGCCCGGATCGAGGCGGATGGTCTGGCCCTGACACTCAACGCCCCAGATCTGCTGCTGAATTGCAACGGGTTCGAGATGATCGCCCTGATTGCGGGCCTTGCCGACCAGATCGCGCGTGCCGGGCTTGCCCGCGCCTTTGCCCTGACCGTGGCCGAGGATGGCAGCGGTGCCATGGTCCGGCTGGGCTGGCAGGGGGCGCCGCTGCCGATGGCGTTGCTGGAGGACTGGTTGGCCGCACCGCTGGAGCCTGGTCTTGGCGATGTGACAAGAGCCGCAGTTCTTGCAGCCCATGCAACCGATGTCTGGCCTGAAACGGCGGCCGGAGGTTGGCAGACCTTGTGCCTGCCGGTGGTGCAGGCCCGCCGCGCTGTGGCACGCCCCACCCCGGTTCCGCGCCCCGTGGTCTATGATTTTGACCTTCTGTCGCGCGCCCGCAGCGCCAGTATCGATGACAGCCCCTTGGGCGCGCTGACCTTTGTGGTGTTCGACACCGAAGCCACGGGCCTTTTACCTGATCAGGGCGATGAGATTGTGCAGCTTGCGGCCGTGCGCATTGTGAACGGCCGCAGGGTAGAGGGCGAGGTTTTTGACACGCTGGTGAACCCCGGCCGCGCCATTCCACCCCAGGCGACGGCAGTGCATGGCATCACCGGGGCGATGGTTGCCGATGCACCGATGATCGACAGTGTGGCCGCCCGGTTCCATGCCTTTGCCCAAGGTGCCGTGTTGGTGGCGCACAACGCCCCGTTTGATATGGCGTTTTTCCGCAGGCTTGGCGCGCGGGGGGGGCCGCGCTTTGATCACCCCGTTCTGGACACGGTCCTTCTTTCGGCGGTGGTGTTTGGCCAGCATGAGGTGCACACTCTGGATGCGCTGACCCGCAGGCTGGGTATCACGATCCCTGAAGAGGCCCGCCATACGGCCATTGGCGATGCGCTGGCCACGGCTGAGGCGTTCCTGAAACTGCTGGCAATGCTGCAAGGCCGGGGGCTTGGCACCTTTGGCGCCGTTCTGGCCGAGGTCCGGCGCCACGGTCGGCTGCTGAAAGACATGAACTGACGCTGGATCGAAAAAACAAAAGCCGCCCGAGGGCGGCCTTGAAGATAGTTTGGTGGAGCCAGGGAGGATCGAACTCCCGACCTCTTGAATGCCATTCAAGCGCTCTCCCATCTGAGCTATGACCCCACCGGGGCGACACTTTCGTATCGCAGGGACAGCGCGTTTCCACGCTGATGGGCGGTATCTAGGCGAGGCCGCGCAGGGGTGCAAGAGGAAATCTGCGTACCCTGCACCCACATGCCTCAGGTCTCTTCGTCGTCGCCCGCGACGTCTGCCAGATCGTCAAGCGAGACGTTGTCATCGGAATCATCTTCCAGCAGATCATCGTCCAGATCCGCGTCATCCGATGCCGTTTCCAGCAACTCGTCATCCGCCTCGATGTCATCGACCAGCGGTTCGTCGTCTTTTTCGGGCACGACGCGTGTCACGACCGACGCAGCCATCTTGCGGCGGTGCGTTTCGATGTCCACGACCTCGCCCGTGTAGGGGCTGACGATCGGGCTGCGGTTCAGGTCATAAAAGCGTTTGCCGGTCGTCGGGCAAATACGCTTTGTACCCCATTCTTTCTTGGGCATTCGTGTTCCCCTAAAGTCTGGAAAAATTTCTAAGAGCGGCAGGTGCCATAGGCCCATGCCCTTGTCAAAGGCTTTTGGCCCCATTGTGCCCGTTGTCAAGGTGGCTATGCTGCATTTGCGTTTCAAGAGACCATGATGCCCGTCCTTCCCGGCCCCCCGCCTGTCGAGATCACCCTGCGCCGGTCGCCCCGGACGCGGCGGTTTTCGTTGCGCGTGTCGCGGCTTGACGGGCGGGTGACGCTGTCGATGCCGCTGCGCGCGCGCGAGGCCGAGGCGCTGCGCTTTGCGTCCGAGCAAGAAGGCTGGATCCGCAAGGTTCTGGCCGACATGCCGGTGGTGCGTGTGGTGGGAATGGGGGATGCCATCCCGGTCGAGGGGCGTGTGCTGGTGCTAAGACCCGGGGCAGGCCGGTCGGTGCGGATCGAGGGTGATTCGCTGCTGGTTCCGGGCAATCCGGACGCGGCGGGCGCGCGGGTGCAGGCATGGCTGAAGGTGCTGGCGCGTGAGCGTCTGGCGGTGGCCTGTGACCGCCATGCAGCGGCCCTGGGCCGGCCCTATACACGCCTGACGCTCCGCGACACGCGGTCGCGCTGGGGGTCATGCGCGCACGACGGGGCGTTGATGTTTTCGTGGCGCCTGATCATGGCACCGCCGTCGGTGCTCGATTACGTTGCCGCGCATGAGGTGGCCCATCTGGCGCAGATGAATCACTCACCTGCTTTCTGGGCCGTGGTTGAGCGGTTGTATCCCGGGTGGAAGACGCGCCGCAACTGGCTGCACGGGCAGGGGCAGACGCTGCACGGCTATCGGTTCGTGGCAGGCGGAGGAGACTAGTCGATGCCCATCACCCCGCGCCTGACCGACCCCAACGCTGCCGCGCATGAGCGTTTGTACCGCACCTTGCGCCAGCAGGTGATGCACGGCGAGGTCCCGCCTGGCCAGCCGATGACGTTGCGTGGCCTTGCGCGCGATTTTGGCGTGTCGATGACCCCCGCGCGTGAGGCGGTGCGGCGGCTTGTGGCCGAAGGGGCGCTGACCATCTCGTCCTCGGGGCGGGTGTCGACGCCCGCGCTTACGCCCGAGCGGATCGAGGAACTGGCCGCGATCCGGGCCTTGCTTGAACCGGAACTGGCCAGTCGCGCCCTGCCACGGGCCCATTTTGCGCTGATCGAGCGGTTGGCGGCAATCAATGCGCTGAATGCCGATGCCGTGCTGCGGCAAGACGCAGTCGCCTATGTGCGCACCAACCTTGAGTTTCACCGCACGCTTTATCTGCGCGCGCAGGCGCCCGCGATGCTGGCGATGTGCGAGACGGTGTGGCTGCAACTGGGGCCGACGATGCGGGCGCTGTACGCGCGGCTGCGCCGTAAAGAGCCGCCGCAACACCATCGCATGATTTTGGCCGCGCTGAAGGCAGGGGACGAGCCGGGCCTGCGTCTGGCTGTGCGCACGGACGTGACCCAAGGGCTGCGGCATCTGGCCGGATAGCGGCGCAAATGGGGGACGGTTGGCCCCCCGGCATGCAGGTCAGCGGCCTGTCCTCAGGCGTGGATCGGACCGTCGCCGCAGGCAAGCGCCGCTTCGCGGACCGCCTCGCTGTAGGTCGGATGCGCATGGCAGGTTAGCGCAAGATCCTGGGCCGAGGCGCCAAATTCCATGGCCACGCAAATCTCATGGATCAGATCGCCCGCCATCGGGCCGATGATATGGGCGCCAAGGATACGGTCGGTTTCCTTGTCAGCCAGGATTTTGACAAAGCCCTCACCCTGAAACACCGCCTTGGCGCGGGCGTTGCCCATGAAGCTGAACTTGCCCACCTTGTAGGCGCGGCCCTGTTCCTTGAGTTGCTCTTCGGTGGCGCCGACGTTCGACACCTCGGGCGTCGTGTAGATAACGCCAGGAATGACCCCGTAATTCACATGGCCATGCTTGCCGGCCATGATCTCGGCCAGTGCCATCCCTTCGTCCTCGGCCTTGTGGGCCAGCATCGGGCCTGCGATGGCGTCGCCAATGGCGTATAAGCCCTTGATGTTGGTCTGGAAATGTTCGTCCGTCTGAACCTGCCCACGCGGCAGCAGCGCCACCCCCAGGGCATCAAGCCCAAGCCCGGCAGTATAGGGTCTCCGCCCCGTCGCAACCAGAATGGTGTCTGCGCCAAGCGTGTGTTCGCTGTCATCCTTGCGCAGTTTGTAGGTGACGGACGCGCCATCCCCCGTGGTTTCGGCACCTTGCACCGCCGCCCCAAGGATGAACTTCAACCCCTGTTTCGTCAGGATGCGCTGGAAAGACTTCGCCACTTCGGCGTCCATCCCGGGGGTGATCGCGTCGAGGTATTCTATCACGGTCACCTGCGTGCCCAGCCGCGCGTAGACCGAACCCATTTCAAGCCCGATCACGCCCGCACCAATCACGATCAGCGACTTTGGGATGGTCTTCAGCGTCAGCGCACCGGTCGAGGTGACGATCGTTGCCTCATCCACGGTGACGCCGGGAAGGCTTGATGCCTCGGACCCCGTTGCAATGACGATGTTTTTTGCCGTGTGCACTTCATCCCCGACTGCGACCTTGCCTGCCTCGGGGATGGTGGCCCAGCCCTTGATCCAGGTGATCTTGTTTTTCTTGAACAGAAACTCGATACCCTTGGTGTTCTGGCCGACCACATCATCCTTGTAGCCCAGCATCTTGGGCCAATCGACGGTAACATCGCCGCCCATGATGCCCATTTTCTGAAAGTTCTCGTGGGCTTCATGGACGTGGTGGGTGGCGTTCAACAGCGCCTTGGACGGGATGCAGCCGACATTCAGGCAGGTGCCGCCAAGGGTTTCGCGCCCTTCGACCACGGCAGTTTTCAGGCCCAGTTGGGCGCAACGGATGGCGCAGACATAGCCGCCAGGACCGGCACCGATCACGATCACATCAAACTCTGCCATGGTCTTTTCCTTCGAATTTTAACGGCACACTGGCTGTGCACCCATCGTGCACCCACCGAACATACCAGATGTCAGACAAGCGCTGCCATGATCATGATCAGGGTCGCGAAAAACCCCACCACCCAGATGACCGACCGCCAGGGGCGCCATCCAAAGGCGTAGGCAGGGATGTAGAGGACACGCGCGGCAAGATAGGCCCAGGCGCAGGTCTGCGTCAGCCCGCTGGATTGGCCGCCAAGCGTGACGACGACCACAGCAAGGGCGAACAGAATTAGCGCCTCGAAATGGTTGTTCATTGCGCGTTGCAGACGGCCGGTGAGGGGGGTCATGGGACGCGATGGCGGGCGGTCGCGGGCCGATGAGGTGTAGCCGGTGCCAAGATCACGGTTCGCGGGAACGGCGAAGAGGATGAACTGGACGGCCTGGAGCAGGCCTGCGAGGGCGAGGGCTGTGAGTTCGGGGGTCATTTCTGGGCCTTGTTTGGGACAGCTCGATTGAGGCAGATTAGTCTACGGCCCGACGACTGAGGACCAATCCTCTGGTCGCCTTGGTAGATTTCACAAATCCATTAACAACCGGCGCGGATCTTCCAGCGCCTCTTTCACGCGCACGAGGAAGGTCACCGCGCCTTTGCCGTCCACCACGCGGTGATCGTAGCTGAGTGCCAGATACATCATCGGGCGGATCACGATCTGGCCGCCGACCACAACCGGGCGGTCCTGGATCTTGTGCATTCCAAGGATACCCGATTGCGGGGGGTTCAGGATGGGGGACGACATCAACGAGCCGTAGACGCCGCCGTTGGAGATGGTGAAGCTGCCGCCCTGCATCTCGGCCATGCTCAGTTTGCCGTCGCGGGCGCGCAGGCCCAGTTCGCTGATTTTCCGCTCGATCGCCGCAAAACCCATCTGGTCGGCATCGCGCACGACCGGAACGACCAGCCCGTTGGGGGTGCCAACGGCGACACCCATGTGGACGTAGTTTTTATAGACCACGTCGCCGCCATCAATCTCGGCGTTGACTTCGGGCACTTCTTTCAGCGCATGGCAGCAGGCTTTGACGAAGAACGACATGAAGCCGAGTTTCACGCCATGCTTTTTCTCGAACGCGTCCTTGTAGTCGGTGCGCAGGGCCATGATGGCGGACATGTCCACCTCATTATAGGTGGTCAACATGGCGGCCGTGTTTTGCGCGTCTTTCAAGCGGCGGGCGATGGTCGCGCGCAGGCGGGTCATCTTGACGCGCTCTTCGCGTGCGGCGTCGTCGGCATTGACGGGGCCACGCGAAACTGCAGCCGGGGCGGGCGCGGGCGCGGGGGCCTGCACGGGGTTGGCAGAGGCGCGCGCCACGTCCTCCTTCATGATGCGGCCATCGCGGCCCGTCCCTTTGACCTGATCAGGGGTGACGCCCGCCTCGGCCATGGCCTTCTTTGCGGAAGGTGCATCTTCGACGTCGTCACGAGGGGTCGGCTGTTCGGGCCCTGCACCGGGAGAGTTGACTGCCTCGCTGCTTGCAACCTTGGGATCCGCTTTTGTTTTGGGTTCTGCGGCCTTTGGTTCTTCGGTCTTTGGTTCTTCGATCTTTGGTTCTTCGGCGGCGCCTTCGGTGATGATGCCCAGGCGCGCGCCAGCGGCGACGGTCTCGCCCTCGGCCACCAGAATTTCGGCAAGCACACCCGCCATGGGGGCGGGCACTTCGACCGACACCTTGTCGGTCTCAAGCTCGCACAGCATTTCGTCCTGTTTCACTGCGTCGCCGACCTTTTTGAACCAGGTGGAAACGGTGGCTTCGGATACGGATTCGCCAAGGGCGGGCACCATCACATCGGTCATGTTCTTCATCCTTTTCGCCGCAGGGGGCGGTCTTTTGGCGGTTCAGAAGCTGAGCGCTTCGGAGACGAGGGCTTCTTGTTCGGCCTTGTGGCGGCTGGCCAGACCCGTGGCGGGCGACGCGGCGGCAGCGCGGCCGACAAAGCGGGCACGACCGTGCCTGGCGCCGATCTTGTTCAGAACCCATTCAAGATTGGGCTCCACAAAGGTCCAATACCCCTGATTCTTGGGTTCCTCCTGACACCAGATCAATTCGGCGTCCTTGAAGCGGCTCAACTCATGGTTCAACGACTGAACCGGGAAGGGGTAGAATTGTTCCAGCCGCAGAAGGTAGATGTCGGACGCCTCGCGGTTGTCGCGCTCGGCCAGAAGGTCGTAGTAAACCTTGCCCGAGCACATGACGACCCGTCTGATGTCGGCGTCGGGTTTCAGGGTCAGGGCCGAGTGGCCCTTTTGGGCATCATCCCACAGCACGCGGTGGAAATGGCTGCCGGTCGTGAACTCGGCGGCATCAGACACGGCCATCGGGTGGCGCAGCAGCGATTTGGGGGTCATCAGGATCAGCGGTTTGCGGAACGGGCGGTGCACCTGACGGCGCAGGATGTGGAAATAGTTGGCCGGTGTCGAGACGTTGGCGACGATCCAGTTGTCGTTCGCAGATTGCTGCAAGAACCGCTCGGGACGGGCCGAGGAGTGTTCTGGTCCCTGTCCCTCATGCCCGTGGGGCAGAAGGCAGACGAGGCCTGACATGCGCAGCCACTTGGCCTCGCCCGACGAAATGAACTGGTCGAACATGATCTGGGCGCCGTTGGCGAAATCGCCAAACTGGGCTTCCCAAATGACCAGCGCATTGGGTTCCGACAGGGAATAGCCGTATTCAAAGCCAAGGACGGCGTATTCCGACAGCATGGAGTCAATCACCTCATACCGCGCCTGACCCGCACGAATGTGGTTCAGGGGGTAGTAGCGTTCCTCGGTTGTCTGGTCGATCAGGCTTGAATGGCGCTGCGAGAACGTGCCGCGGCTGGAGTCCTGACCGGACAGACGCACGGGAAAGCCTTCGGTGACAAGGCTGCCAAACGCCAGCGCCTCGGCCGTGGCCCAGTCAAAACCGACACCATCGGAGAACATCTTGCCCTTGGTATCCAAAAGGCGGGCAACGGTCTTGTGCAGATCAAAGCCGTCCGGACCACGGGTCAGCGCCTCGCCCACCTGTTTCATCGTCTCGGGCTTGATGGCAGTCTCGCCGGGCTGGTAGTCGTCTTTCTCACGCTCAAACCCTGACCAGCGGCCGTCCAGCCAATCGGCCTTGTTCGGCTTGAAGTTCTTGCCGGATTCGAATTCCTCGTTCAGCCGGGCTTGAAAAGCGGCTTTCATGTCCTCGATCTCGCCTTCGGGGATCAGGCCGTCTTTTACCAGACGCTCGGTGTAAAGCTGCAAGGTCGTCTTGTGCTTCTTGATGGTGGTGTACATCAACGGATTGGTGAACATCGGCTCATCGCCTTCGTTGTGACCAAAGCGGCGGTAGCAGAAGATGTCGAGCACGACATCCTTGTGGAACTTCTGGCGAAACTCGATGGCCACCTTGGCGGCATGGACCACGGCCTCGGGGTCGTCGCCGTTCACATGAAAGATCGGCGCCTCTACCATCAGGGCGATGTCGGTGGGGTAGGGGGACGAGCGGCTGAAGGAAGGCGCTGTGGTGAACCCGATCTGGTTGTTGACCACGATGTGCATGGTGCCCCCGGTGCGGTGGCCTTTCAGCCCCGACAGGCCAAAGCCCTCGGCCACGACGCCCTGACCCGCAAAGGCCGCATCGCCGTGCAACAGGATGGGCAGAACGGCGGTGCGGTCGGAATCGTTCAACTGGTCTTGCTTGGCGCGTACCTTGCCCAGCACGACGGGGTTCACCGCCTCAAGATGACTGGGGTTCGCGGTCAGCGACAGGTGCACCTTGTTGCCGTCAAATTCGCGGTCACTGGATGCACCCAGATGGTATTTCACATCGCCCGAGCCGTCTACATCTTCTGGCTTGTAGCTGCCGCCCTGAAACTCGTGAAAGATCGCGCGGTAGGGTTTTTGCATCACGTTGGCCAGAACCGACAGGCGGCCCCGGTGCGGCATGCCGATCACGATGTCGCGCAGGCCCAACTGGCCGCCGCGCTTGATGATCTGTTCCATCGCGGGGATCAGCGCCTCGCCGCCATCAAGGCCAAAGCGTTTGGTGCCCATGTATTTGACATGCAGAAACTTCTCGAAACCCTCGGCCTCGACCAGCTTGTTCAGAATGGCGCGGCGCCCTTCGCGGGTAAAGGCGATTTCCTTGCCCAAGCCTTCGATCCGCTCTTTCAGCCAGCTTGCCTGTTCGGGGTCCGAGATGTGCATGTATTGCAGCGCGAAGGTGCCGCAATAGGTGCGCTTCACGATCTCCATGATCTCGCGCATCGAGGCGGTATCAAGGCCCAGCACCTTGTCGATAAAGATCGGCCGGTCCATGTCGGCTTCGGCAAACCCATAGGAACGAGGGTCGAGTTCCGGGGGAACCTTGGTGTCGCGCATCTTCAGCGGATCGACATCGGCAATCAGATGGCCACGAATGCGGTAGGCGCGGATGATCATCAGCGCGCGGATGCTGTCCAGAACGGCGCGCTGTAACTGCGCATCCGACAGCGAGACGCCCTTTTCCTCGGCCTTGGCAGCAATCCTTGCGCCAGCGGTGCGCGCTTCACGCGGGGCGGCGGCGGGCCATTCGCCGGTGAGGGCGGCGGTCAGATCGTCCATGGGCTGCGGCGGCCAGTCGGTGCGCGCCCAGGACGGGCCTGCGGCGGCGCGCTTGGCATCCACCTCGGACTCGCCCAGTGATTTGAAGTACGCGGCCCACTGCGCATCGACCGATGCAGGATCGGCGGCAAAGCGCGCCTGCAACTGGTCGATGTAATCAGCATTCGCGCCATCGAGGAAGCCCGAGGCGGTAAAGGCTGCGGTTGGGGATTGCTCGGTCATGTCTTCACCTGTTGACTGGCGCGGATGGGAGGCAAGTCGGGGGTTCCCGCCTTAGCCCTTGATGGCTTGCAAGACGGCCTCGCCCAACGTGGCGGGGCTGTCCGCGACGATGATACCTGCGGCCTTCATCGCCTCGATCTTCGATTCCGCATCGCCCTTGCCACCCGCGACGATGGCACCCGCATGGCCCATGCGGCGGCCTTCGGGGGCAGTGCGCCCGGCGATGAAGCCGGCAGTCGGCTTCCAGCGGCCGCGCTTTTTCTCATCGGCAAGGAACTGGGCCGCATCTTCCTCGGCGGCACCCCCGATCTCACCGATCATGATGATCGAATGGGTGTCGGGGTCGGCCAGAAACATCTCAAGGATATCAATGTGCTCGGACCCTTTGATAGGGTCGCCGCCGATGCCCACTGCGGTCGTCTGACCCAGACCCACATCAGTGGTCTGCTTGACCGCCTCATAGGTCAGCGTGCCCGAGCGGGACACAACACCGACCGAACCCTTGGAAAAGATCGAACCCGGCATGATGCCGATCTTGCAGGCGCCGGGGGTCATTACTCCGGGGCAGTTCGGCCCGATCAGGCGTGATTTCGATCCGACGAGGGCGCGTTTCACCTTCATCATGTCCAGCACCGGGATGCCTTCGGTGATGCACACGATCAATTCCATTTCGGCGTCGATCGCCTCAAGGATACTGTCGGCGGCAAAGGGTGGCGGCACGTAGATCACGGTGGCGTTCGCTTGGGTCGTGGCCCGTGCTTCCTCCACCGTATTGAATACCGGAAGATCAAGGTGCATCGACCCTCCCTTGCCCGGCGTCACGCCACCGACCATCTTGGTCCCGTAAGCAATGGCCTGTTCCGAATGGAATGTGCCCTGGCTGCCGGTAAAGCCCTGGCAGATCAGCCGTGTGTTTTCGTTGACGAGTACGGCCATGGGGGCCTCCTTGCGGATTAAAGCTGTAAGAGCGAATCGTTTGCCTGATAGTCGATCCGGACCAGAAGTTTGCGTCCCAGTTGGTCAGGCGTGTCGTGGCGCGGGCCCGTCGTGCCCGCGCCCGCACCGGCCCGACCGCCCGAAAGGGCAACGGCGGTGGGTGGGGCAATGGCAGAACGATTCAAACGCTGTTCCAATCTTGGGTAAGTTTACGGAAGGCAGAATTCAGGGCCGCTCGCGGCTTCATGCAGGCGCAGGTGCCGGGCTGAGGCGTCAGCGATAGTCGCCGATCCCATGTGCAGGGCACGAAATTGCAATCTCTCCGGTCGGGACCTTTCCCAGCCGCGCCATGTCCGACTGCTCTTGGCAGACAGGTATGTGGGCGGTGTCTACATAGCCACCCCCACAGCCTGCAAGCGCCAAAAAGCCGACCAGACCAGAGACAAGCGTTATGCGCATGAACGTTACCCTTTTACTGCTTTGACGATCTTTTGTGCCGCATCCGACAGGTTGTCTGCGGCAATCACGTTCAGACCCGAGTTGCGGATGATATCCTTGCCCAACTCGACATTCGTCCCCTCAAGCCGCACCACCAACGGCACCTTCAGGCCAACCTCTTTCACGGCCGCAATCACGCCTTCGGCGATGATGTCGCAGCGCATGATGCCGCCGAAGATATTCACAAGGATGCCTTTGACATTTGGATCGCTTGTGATGATCTTGAAGGCTTCTGTCACTTTTTCCTTCGTCGCCCCGCCGCCCACGTCAAGGAAATTGGCAGGCTCGGCGCCATAAAGTTTGATGATGTCCATTGTGGCCATCGCCAACCCTGCGCCGTTGACCATGCAGCCGATTTCGCCATCAAGGGCAATGTAGTTGAGGTCGAACTTCGAGGCCGCCAGTTCCTTGGGGTCTTCTTCGGTCTCGTCGCGCAGCGTGGCGATATCGGCGTGGCGATAAAGCGCGTTGCCATCAAAACTCATCTTGGCGTCCAGCAGTTTCAGGTTGCCGTCCTTCATCACCACAAGGGGGTTGATCTCCAGCATTTCCATGTCCTTGTCGACGAACATCTGGTAGAGTTTCCTGACGATGCCGACGCATTGCTTGACTTGGGCCCCTTCCAGTTTCAGGGCAAACGCCACGGCGCGCCCATGAAAATCCGACAGGCCGGTTGCCGGATCAACGGTAAAGGTGTGGATCAGTTCCGGCGTGTCATGGGCGACATCTTCGATGCTCATGCCGCCCTCGGTAGAGGCGACGAAAGATATGCGGCTGGACTGGCGGTCGATCAGGATGGCCAGATACAATTCGCGCGCAATGTCGCTGCCGTCTTCGATGTAGATGCGGTTGACCTGCTTGCCCGCGGGCCCGGTCTGCACCGTGACCAGCGTGCGGCCCAGCATCTGACGGGCAAACTGGTTGGCCTCTTCGACCGATTTTGCCAGACGCACGCCGCCCTTTTCACCGGCCTCGGCCTCGTTGAAATGGCCCTTGCCTCGGCCACCGGCGTGGATCTGCGCCTTGACCACCCAGAGCGGGCCATCCAACTCGCCCGCGGCGCTTTTTGCGTCTTCGGCGCGTGTGACGACACGTCCGTCCGAAACCGGAACGCCGTAAGACCGCAAAAGGGCTTTGGCCTGATATTCGTGAATGTTCATTGCGCCTTGTCCTTTGGGTCGGAAATTTTGTAGGGTGATGCCATGAAAACGGGGTCAAGCAAAACCCCAACTGCTGAAAATATGGGATTTTACGGGGAAATCCGACGTTTGTGATCACAGAATTTGTGGCTGTGATCACGGGTGGAAATTCTGTGATCACACCACCAGTGCCAACCCCTGAAAGGCATGCCCGTGCGGGTGATTCGCATCAGTCAGGCGCGCGCAGGCGCAGCAGCGAAAAGGGCCTGTCCACGCGGCAGCATCACGTCGCGGCGCTCTATCCCCCATCCCGCAGCGTCAGCGATAGCGGCCACGTCGGGCGCCGACAGGTGCCATGGCGGCCTGTCCGGATGGGTCACGACACCGTCGGGCTGGCGCCAGGATCGTGTGGGATCAGGGGCAAGGAAAACGGTAAACAAGAAGACCTTCAGCCCCGGTTGGCGCACACGAAGGTTCCGCAGTGCCTGTATCAGCGCCGCGCGCGGCAGATGGGTAAAGACACCAAAGGCAATCGCGTAATCGACAGGCGGGATGCCGGGAAAGGAAAAGACAGAATCCTGCACCAGGTGATCTTGGCGCAGAGTGGCGGGGTCGGGCAGTTCCACATCCCGCCCGCGCTGCAACAGCGCGAGGTTTGCGTCGGTAGCCCAATAGTGGCCGGGATCCAGATACGGCACCGCCTTGCACCCCAACCGCATCGCGCCCGCGCCAATATCCAGCAGGCAGTGATGCGGCGCCATGCCTTCGGCGCGCAGGATCTGCATCTGGATGCGGCCCGTTTCCTCCCAACGCCCGCCCACAATCTCACGGTGGCGCCCCTTGGCGAGGGCATCTTCGTAGAAACCGGGCGCAAGGTAGGGCGAAATCACTTGGGCACGGCTTCCCCGACCAGCGCCAGCATCAATTCGGTCGCCACGGCCATATCCTGACCGGACACCCATTCCAGCGGCCCGTGAATGTTTTGCATCCCCGTGAACAGATTGGGGCAGGGGATGCCCATTTCCGTCAGGCGCGAGCCATCGGTGCCACCGCGGATGGGCACGCTGACCGGTTCGATCCCCAAACGCGCGCAGGCGTTACGGGCAAGATCGACGGGCGTCATGTCGTTTTCCAGCCAATAGCGCATGTTGCGGTATTGCGGCGTGATGGTGCAGGTAATCCGGGCGCGGGGTTCGGTTGCGGCGACGGCAGCGCAGACCGATTGCAGCAGCGCGCCCTTGGCGGCCAGACCATCACGCTCAAAATCCCGCAAGATGAACGTGAGGGTCATCTCATGCGCATCGCCGCGCATTTCGGTGGCGTGGATGAACCCGTCACGGTGCGCTGTCGTTTCGGGCGTCATTGTCGCCTGTGGCAGTGTGGCGATGATCTTCGCGGCAAGGTGAATGGCGCTGACCAGCTTGTCCTTGGCCAGTCCCGGATGGATCGACACGCCGGTGACGCGCACCACGGCGCCGTCGGCGGAGAAACTCTCATACTCCACCTCGCCCACGGCGCCGCCATCGAACGTGTAGGCAAAATCGGCCGCCAGATCGGCGGGGAGGCGGGCATTCACGCCTCGGCCGATTTCCTCATCGGGGGTAAAGGCGATGCGGATGGGGGGATGTGCAAGGCCGGGTGTGGCAAGCAGGTGCCTGGCGGCGGTCATGATGATGGCGACCCCAGCCTTGTCATCGGCGCCAAGCAGGGTGGTGCCAGAGGCGGTGACGATGTCGTGGCCTTGTTTCGTCGCAAGATAGGGATAGTCAGCGGGAGACAGGGTCAGGTCTGGATTGTCCGCAAATGTGATATCGCCGCCGTTGTAGCCGTGGATCACCCGTGGCTTGACGCCCGTGGCGTTGAACTGCGGCGCGGTGTCGACGTGGGCCAGAAAACCTATGGTCGGCCCTGTCGCGGTGCCCGGAATGGTGGCCAGCACAGTGCCGTAATCGGTCAGCACCACATCCCCGGCGCCAATCTCTTCAAGCTCGGTCTTCAGCAGGCGCAGGATATCCCACTGAATTTCAGTCGAAGGGCCCGTGCGGCTGTCGCCATTGGACTGGCTGTCGATGGCGGCATAACGGATCAGGCGCGAGATCAATTCGTCGGTCAGGTGTGACATGGGTGCCTCTGAGGTTCCGGGGCGATGTGTCGGCGGATGGGGTCTGGTGTCAATGTGCGCAGCATCCCAGAGGTAGGCAGCCGCACAAAGGGAATCGTGTACCGCATCGGCCACCTTGGCGTCTGTCTGGCAGTCCACGCCAAGGCCAGGCGCATCTGGCGGCTGCGGACGCGGGCGGATGCCCGCGCGCGTCCGGTGTCGAAGCGACGGGTCAGGCCAGCGAGGGGTCAATTTCCTTGCATGCAGCCACAAGGCCCTTCACGGCCTCGACCGACTTGTCGAACATGGCTTGTTCGTCACGGTTCATCTGGATGTTCACCACGCGTTCCACCCCGCCCGCGCCGATCACCGTGGGCACGCCCACATACATGCCGTTCAAGCCAAGCGCGCCATCGACGTAAGCCGCGCAGGGCAGCAGGCGCTTTTGATCCCTGAGGTACGCCTCGGCCATCTCGATGGCGCTGGTAGCGGGGGCGTAAAACGCCGAACCGGTTTTCAGCAAACCCACAATCTCGGCGCCGCCATCACGGGTACGCTGGATGATCGCGTCCAGCTTGTCCTGCGTGGTCCAGCCCATGGCCACCAGATCGGGCAGCGGAATGCCGCCAACAGTGGAGTAGCGCGCCAGGGGCACCATCGTGTCGCCGTGCCCACCCAGCACAAAGGCCGTGACATCGCGCATGGACACGCCGAATTCCACCGAGAGGAAATGGCGGAAACGGGCGGAATCGAGCACGCCCGCCATGCCGACCACCTTGTTGTGCGGAAGGCCTGAAAATTCGCGCAGCGCCCAGACCATGGCATCAAGCGGGTTGGTGATGCAGATCACAAATGCGTTCGGGGCATGGGTCTTGATCCCCTCGCCCACGGATTTCATGACCTTGAGGTTGATGCCCAAAAGGTCATCGCGGCTCATGCCCGGCTTGCGCGGCACGCCTGCGGTGACGATACAGACATCGGCGCCGGCGATATCCTCATAGGAATTGGTGCCCTTCATCACGGCATCGAAACCTTCGGACGGGCCCGATTGCGCGATGTCCAATGCCTTGCCCTGAGGCGTGCCTTCGGCAATGTCGAACACGGTGATGTCGCCAAGCTCTTTGATGGCGGCAAGATGCGCGAGGGTACCGCCGATCTGTCCGGCGCCGATAAGGGCGATCTTGGGTCGTGGCATGGGTCGTGCTCCCGTCTGGTGAATTTGGGGCATTGCGTAGCCGTTTGGGCGCTGCGTGGCAAGCGTTGTGCAGAGTGCGGTATACAGTTGTGTGCAGTATTCGCGGGATCTTGCTGGAAGCGTGGACGTGTTTGCGCTAACCCAGCAGGGGCCGCGCGCGAAGGGAAAGACCAGATGGGCGACGTCGTTTTTTGGGTCGCTGCGCTGATTGCTGCGGTCGCGGTTGGCATGGGCAAGGGCGGGTTGCCTATCGTGGGGATGCTGTCGGTGCCGGTCCTGTCGCTGGTGACATCGCCTGTCACGGCTGCGGGCCTTTTGCTGCCGGTCTATGTAGCGTCCGACATGTTCGGTCTTTATGCCTACCGCCACGCGTTTGACCGCCGGGTGCTGGCGATCTTGTTGCCCGGAATGACGGCGGGTGTGGGCGTGGGCTGGGCCACGGCACATCTGGTGCCGGAGTGGGCGGTGACGGCGCTGGTGGGGGCGATTGGCGTGGTTTTTGCCCTGAGCCGCCTGTTGCAGCGCGGTCTGGTGCCTGAAGCCCGCCCCGCGCGGGTATTGCCGGGGCTGTTCTGGGGCACGGTGACCGGGTTCACCAGTTTTGTCAGCCACTCGGGCGCGCCGCCCTACCAGATCTATACCTTGCCGCTGCAAATGCCGAAGATCACCTTTGCCGGCACGGCGACGATTGCCTTTGCCTATGTGAACGCGGTGAAGCTGATCCCCTATTACGCGCTGGGGCAGCTATCGGTTGGAAATTTGCGTGTGGCTGCGCTCTTGATGCCTGTGGCGGCAATGGCGGTGTTTGCAGGGTTGTGGCTGGTAAGGCGCCTGCCCGAAGCGCTGTTCTTTCGCATCGTCACATGGGCGTTGTTGCTGATCTCAGTGAAACTGCTCTGGGACGGAGCAAAGCACCTGATCTGATGTGCCGTCCGTTTTTTGCAATGAGGCCGGGTGCAATGCAAAAGGGCGCCCGCATTGGGGCGCCCGCTTCTTTTTGCGACGGCGCTCAGGCCTTGTCGACCACGTTTTTCACGTGGTCTTTCGCCTTGCCGACAGCCTGCTGGGCCTCGCCCTTGCGCTCTTGCGCAAAGCCATCGGCCTGCATTTTCTTGTTGTCGGTTGCCTTGCCGATGCCTTGCTTGACGTTTCCGGCGGCCTCGTTGGCGGCGCCTTTGATCTTGTCGGAACTACTGCCCATGTGCGAGCCTTTCGGTCTGGTTGAAGATACCAGTACAACCCGGCTCAGCACGAATGGTTCCGCCGGTCGGCCGAGGATAAGCAGAAGGCAGGTTCAACGCTTGCGGGGAGAGCGTCTTGCACTGCCAGGGAACCGATCTGCACATCTGCAAGTTGTCTTCTTGACTGATCAAGGAGAAGACAAATGGATAACGCGACACAAAGCAGCCTCGTATCTTCAAGTGACGTGACCGGAACCGAGGTGTATAGCCGCGACGGTTCGCACATCGGCTCTGTCGACCACCTGATGATCGACAAGAAATCAGGAAAGGTCGCTTACGCTGTGATGGGTTTCGGGGGCTTCCTGGGGATGGGTGAAGATCATTACTCAGTGCCGTGGAGCAAGTTGCAGTTTGACGCCGGAAAGAACGGTTTCGTGACGGATATCACCGAACAGGAAGTCAAAGGTGCTCCGGTTCGCAGCGACAATTGGTTTGCCGACCGTGATTGGGAGCAACGGACTCATCAACACTACCGGGCGCAGAGCTATTGGCTCTAGCAGCTCGTGCTTCAACAGGTGGGACCCCACGCAGGGTCGCACCTGTTTATCTGTCCGGGCAACAAAGCTCCGCATAAGCGGTTTGACGCGTGCGTCTGCCCGGCGGCCTGATGTTTTGGTGAAGGTCCGTGGCGTGAGGTACTTGATTGGTGCCTCGCGCCCGGATGCGTTTGCTGACTAAGGATCTTGCAAAGACTCATGCCTAATTTCTGCTGCAGTGCGGCATTTTGGGCTTGCGGTTTGTGACCTGAATGTGATCCTTGGTGAAACTTTATTACCCACAGGCCAGAATCATGCCCCCACACGCGCGCCTCTGGCGGTCGGTCCTGTATCTTCCTGCCGCGAAAGAGCGCGCATTGGAAAAAGCCAAGACACTGCCTGCCGACGCCCTCATCTTCGATCTGGAAGACGCCGTTGCGCCGGATGAAAAGGCACGCGCGCGTGATACTCTGGCGGCATCGCTTCACCATGATTACGGGCATCGGGCGATAATTGTCCGGATTAACGGCTTCGACACCCCTTGGGGGGCCGAGGATGCGGCAATCCTTGGCGGCCATCCGGCGGTGGATGCAGTGCTGATCCCCAAGGTCTCGGAACCCGCTGGTCTGGATGCGGTTGCCGCAGTGGTGCCGGATAAGCCACTTTGGGCGATGATGGAAACGGCAACTGGCATTCTGAACGCGCAGGCCATCGCCGCGCACCCGCGGCTGGAAGGGATGGTGATGGGCACCAACGATCTGACCCGCGACCTGAGCGCCCGCGACCGTTCTGACCGCTTGCCGCTGCTGCCGGCATTGGGCATGTGCCTGCTTGCGGCGCGGTCGGCCGGGCGGGTGATTGTGGACGGCGTCTACAATGCGTTTCGCGACGAGGATGGCTTGCGCGCGGAATGTGCGCAGGGCCGCGACATGGGCTTTGACGGAAAGACCCTGATCCACCCCGCGCAACTGGCCATAGCCAACGCAGCCTTTGCCCCCGATCCCGCTGCCGTGGTGCTGGCCCATCGCCAGATCGAGGCGTTTGAGCAGGCGCTGAGCCGGGGCGAGGCGGTGGCAGTGGTCGACGGGCGCATCGTCGAAAACATGCACGCCGCCACCGCCCGCAACCTGATTGCGCATGCCGAAGCGATTGCAGCTTTTACGGAATAAAGCCAAGGTGCCGCAAAATGGCTGAAGGGGCATGGGATGACACTTCTGGTTCTGGGACTGGCGCTGTGGTGGGCAGCGCATCTGTTCAAACGCGCAGCGCCCGCACAGCGCGCGGCGTTGGGCGACAAGGGCAAGGGGCTGGTGGCCCTCCTGATCGTCGGCTCGGTCGTGCTGATGGTGATCGGCTATCGCAGCGCACCACAGACAGACCTGTGGTCTGCGCCCCGCTTTCTGGTCGGCATCAACAACCTGCTGATGGTGTTCGCATTCTACCTCTATGCGGCCTCGGGCGCAAAGACATGGATCACGCGCAAGATCCGTCATCCACAGCTGACGGCCGTGGTGGTCTGGGCCGTGGCGCATCTGCTGGTAAATGGCGATCTGGCGGCGGTGGTGCTGTTCGGCGGTCTGCTGGCGTGGGCCGTGGTCAGTATAATCGTGCTGAACCGGGCCGAACCTGTCTGGGTGCGACCCGAACCGCGCCCCGCAAAGAAAGAGGTGACGGCGGTGGTGGCCACGGTGGTGGTGGTCATCGTGGTGATGCTGATCCACAACTGGCTTGGCGTGCAGCCTTGGGGGTAACAGAATGATCTTGTACCGCTTTCTGTCCGACGACGATACGTCTGCCTTTTGCCACAAGGTCACGGCGGCGTTGAACAAGGGATGGGCGCTGCATGGAGGGCCGGCCTATGCTTTTGACACGGCGCATGGGGTTATGCGCTGCGGGCAGGCGATGACAAAGGATGTGCCGGGTTACTACGGGCCCGACACCGTTCTGTCCGAGCATTGAGGGTGCCATGAAGACCAATCCGGGACGGTTTTATGAGGGGTTTACCTTGGGTGAGACCATCACCCATGCCGTTCCGCGCACCCTTTCGGGGGGCGAGCGCGCGCTCTATCACGCGCTTTATCCGGCGCGGCATGCGCTCTATTCCTCGGACACGTTCGCGCAAGCCTGTGGATTGCCGGCCGCACCCCTGGACGATCTGATTGCGTTTCATACAGTCTTTGGCAAAACCGTGCCCGACATCAGCCTGAACGCAGTAGCCAATCTCGGCTATGCCGAGGGGCGCTGGCTTCGGCCCGTTTATCCCGGCGATACGTTGCGCGCGACCAGCACCGTGATCGGGCTTAAGGAAAATTCCAGCGGCAAGACCGGTGTGGTCTGGGTCCGCACGCGCGGCGTGGACCAGAATGATGATCCGGTGCTGGAAGTTGTGCGCTGGGTGATGGTGCGCAAGTCAGATCCGGCGGCCCCCCCGCCGCCGTCCGTGGTGCCGCAACTCAGCATTTCGGTCGTGCCCGAGGCACTGGTGGTTCCGACGCGTCTGGATTTCCGCCGCTATGACTTTTCCCTGTCGGGCGACGCGCATCGTTGGGGCGACTATGCTCTGGGCGAGCAGATTGATCATGCCGATGGCATCACCTTGGATGAGGCCGGGCACATGATGGCCACGCGCCTGTGGCAAAACACCTCAAGAGTGCATTTCGATGTCACCCAGCGCCCAGACGGGCGGCTACTGGTGTATGGCGGGCATGTGATCAGCCTTGCCCGCGCGCTGTCGTTCAACGGGCTGGCAAATGCGCAAATGTTGGTGGCGCTGAACGCAGGCGTCCATGTGAACCCATGCTTTGCCGGCGATACGGTGCGGGCGTGGTCCGAGGTATTGGACCGTGCCGAAACCGGCGCTCCGGGTGTCGGCGCGATCAGGTTGCGCACGGTTGCCACCAAGGGCGCTGCATTCGCCCTGCGCGATGCGGCGGGGGCCTATCTGCCCGAGGTTTTGCTTGACCTTGATTACTGGGCGCTGATGCCGCTCTGACGGCGCAGGGGGTTGGGGTCTTGTTGCGCGGCCCAGCAATCTGCACGGTGTCGGATTGATCCGATCTGCACGGGACAGGGACATTGCCCATCCGCGCCGGCAACCGCGTCATAGTGTGATCACAGCATGAAAATTCGTGATCACAAGGCCCAGATTTCCGTACTGTTAGCGCTATTTGCAGCCTATGCGGCGTTGCAGCGCGTGACTTGGGTGAAAATCTTGATAGTTAGGGGCAAAGACTGATGCACTGGTCGCCGCTACGCGTGCCCGCCCGCAAAGAAGAAGGAAACCGATATGGCCGATGCCAAGCGGATCGAACGCCCCCTCTCTCCCCATTTGCAGATTTACCGCCCGCAATTGACCTCAATCACTTCCATTCTGACGCGTATCACCGGGAACGCGCTGATTGTGGGCACGGTGCTTGCGGTCTGGTGGCTTCTCGCAGCGGCAACGTCAGATGCGTATTTCGCCACAGCGAATGCGGTGGCGACAAGCTGGTTTGGCGATCTGGTGTTCGCGGGCTCGCTCTGGGCGGTGTGGTATCACTATCTGGCCGGTTTGAGGCACCTGTATTTCGACGCTGGTCGCGGTCTTGATGTCCCCACTGCAGAAAAGCTGGGCTGGGGCGTCATTGGTGGTTCGGTCGTCCTGACCGTGATCACAGTCATTCTGGTTCAGTGAGGGCATCATGCGGTATCTGACCGATCGAAAGCGCGCCGTCGGCAAGGGCGCATCCGGTACCGGGACCGAGCATCACTGGGCGATGCAGGTGTCCTCGGTCGCTTTGGCTTTCCTTGTGCCTGCCTGGCTTTATGTCTTTGGCAGCGCACTGGGCGGATCACGTGAGGCGGTGGTAGCCACCTTCGGGCATCCGTTTCCGGCCATTTTGACGGGGCTTTTGCTGGTGGTTGGCATGCGCCATTTTGCCAGCGGCGCGACGATGATGATTGAGGATTACGCCCAGGGCACGGCCCGCAAGGCGCTGGTGATATCCGTCACCAGCCTGTCTTGGGTGGTTGCCGCCACGGGGCTTTATGCCCTGGCCCGCATGGCGCTGTGAAGGAAAGAACATGACGACTGCTTATCCCTACGAAATGCATGACTATGACGTGGTCGTGGTGGGTGCGGGGGGTGCGGGCTTGCGCGCGACCCTCGGCATGGCCGAACAGGGTCTGCGCACCGCCTGCGTGACCAAGGTTTTCCCGACCCGCAGCCATACCGTGGCCGCGCAGGGCGGCATCGCGGCCAGCCTTGGCAACATGGGGCCAGATTCGTGGCAGTGGCACATGTATGACACCGTCAAGGGGTCTGACTGGCTGGGCGATACCGACGCAATGGAATACCTCGCGCGTGAGGCACCGAAAGCGGTGTATGAGCTTGAGCATTACGGCGTGCCTTTCAGCCGCACCGAAGATGGCAAGATCTATCAGCGTCCCTTTGGCGGCCATACCACCGAGTATGGTGAAGGCCCACCCGTGCAGCGCACCTGCGCCGCCGCCGACCGCACGGGGCACGCCATCCTGCACACGCTCTATGGTCAAAGTCTGAAGAACAACGCCGAATTCTACATCGAGTATTTCGCGCTTGATCTGATCATGACCGATGGCCGCTGCACCGGCGTCGTCGCGTGGAAGCTGGACGATGGCACGATGCATGTGTTCAACGCCAAGATGGTGGTGCTTGCCACGGGCGGATACGGGCGCGCGTATTTCTCGGCCACCTCGGCGCATACCTGCACCGGCGATGGCGGCGGCATGGTGGCGCGGGCGGGTCTGCCTTTGCAGGACATGGAGTTCGTGCAGTTTCACCCCACCGGCATCTATGGCAGTGGCTG
>JBBRBJ010000049.1:0-24167 GCA_038205925.1 Rhodobacterales bacterium
TTGCGGGTGATCATGCGTTCAACCGCCTTGACCACGACACGCTCGGGATGCGCGCCTTCCAGCACTTGCCGCGCGGTGCGCTGCTTGATGCCGCCCGGGTGGCCGGTGTGCCAGTAATAGATCTTGTCGTTGCGCTTGTTGCCGGTCATCTGCACCTTGTCGGCGTTGATGACGATCACGTTGTCGCCCATGTCCATGTGCGGTGTGAAGGTCGGCTTGTTCTTGCCGCGCAGGATGTTGGCGACGATCGAGGCAAGACGGCCCAGAACGATGCCTTCGGCATCGATCAGGATCCATTTCTTGTCGATGTCCGCCGGAGTAGCGGTAAAGGTTTTCATCGGTCGTGTCCCACAAGGAAAAGCGAAGGCGGCGCCCTCGCGGTCTGAAGATGGCGGGTTATCGCGCAAGGTTGGGCTCGGGTCAAGGCCCATGAAGAACTTAAAATACTTCAATATCAGAGGCTTGTAAAAGTGGTATCATGTTACCCCAGTTTAATCGACAGTTCGATCGCCCGCCAGCGCCCGCAACGCCCGCGCCCGTGCGGGCGGAATGGCTGCAATCTCAAGCCCGGTCAGCACATGCAGTGTGTCCATCTCGCGGTCGATGACTGCATGGTCGCTGACCCAGGCCCCCATCCCCAGATAGGTGCGCAGCAGAGCAGGTTTGGCGGCGGGGATCGCGGGCGAAGAGCGAACCGACGCGTGCGGGGCCAGATCCACGGTCTCGGGCGCGCGGCGGCCGGGCGCCCAGTGGTCTGGCGCCAGATGCCCCGACAGCGTGCCAAGGGCAGGCGCATGGCGGGCCACATCCGCGCCCGCAAAGCTGGAACAACCAAACAGCAGCGTCACCCCCTCGGCATCAACGATGCGCGTCACCGCGGCCCAGGCCAGCCGCACCACATCGGGGTCATGGCACCCGGGGTTTACGCAAAACCGGCCCAATTCCAGCATCGGGCCGGGAAAAGCCGCCAGCCGGTGCAGATCATAGTACTGCGCGGCGTAGCTGCTCTCGATTGCCGCGGCCTGGTAGGTTTGCAAACGAAAGCAACACAGAACCGCATCCGTCGGGGCATCGGTTACCAGCACATGGCGGGACGTGGCGTCAAACCGGTCGACATCTCGCCCGTCGCCATCCCGCGCCCTGTGAAACGCCAGATGCCGCAACGCCTGTGCACGCGCCACATCGCATTCGTCCCGCGCCATCCGCACCTGCAGACGCCCTTGCGCCAATGCCTTCACCGTGAACTCACTTTCCCTTGGCGATTTGCGCCCCACCGCCTACATCTGGCCAGACGGGGCGGCGCTGGCAAGCGTCTTCGCCCCCGGCATACCGGAGGCTTGAATGGACAAAATAACGAAAACCGAAGCCGAATGGCAGGCACAACTGTCGGATCAGGCCTACCGCGTGACGCGCAAGCATGGCACCGAACGCGCGTTCTCGTATGACGATTTCCCCAAGGCGGCTGGCACTTATCGTTGCGTGTGCTGCGATGCGCCGCTGTTTGATGCTGCGACCAAGTTCGAGTCAGGCACCGGCTGGCCGTCGTTCTATGCCCCGATGGAAGGCGACATGGTGGCCGAGCAGTCTGACAACAGCTGGTTCATGCGCCGCACCGAAGTGCACTGCAACCGTTGCGAGGCCCATCTGGGCCATGTGTTCCCCGACGGACCCGCGCCTACCGGGCTGCGCTATTGCATCAACGGCGTCGCACTGACCTTTGACCCCGCGGCCTGAGAGCGCGACCTGACGCCCCAAATTCGCCAGAACAAAAGGCCCGCGACAGCGCGGGCCTTTTTGCGTTTGCGCGAACATGCCGCTATTGGCCGGCAATCTGCCCCGCCGTCACGCGGCCAAAGCTTGAGAAAAGCTGGCTCAGCACGCTCATGCCCTTGACGTTCGTCTCGGTCACCCGGCGCGACAAGCGCACGATCTGCCCACGTTCCATCCCGAATTTCTCTACATTGGTCAGCGTCCCTGTGTCCGAGAAGGTCAGGGCAACGACCTGACGATCAAGCTCGCGCGGCGGCAGGGCGCCTTTGTATTCCCAGCGGCTTTGTACATAGAACCAGCCGGTGTCGTTAAGAAGCCCCGAGGTTGATGGCCGCCCCACCTTGGGTGCCGCCGTCTCACGCGTGTCGCGCCCCACTTCCAGCAAGGCCAGATCCTCTGCCACGGGTACATAGCCATGGTTGCGATAGATCGGCGAGCATGCGGCGATGACCAGCACCAGCAAGCCCGCCACAAACGCCTTTGCCAACCTGATCCTCCCCGGCATCCCCCGACCCGCCCGTGTTCTGCCTGTCATTGCCGCCCCACCTTGCGCCCCGATCTTGCGGCCCACCCGCCCCGGTCCGGTCTTGCCAAGCGTGTGCGTCACGCTTACGTGCCAGGTACGGGGCCGTGTCCTTGTGCAAAGGCTTACAGAAGGATGCGCCCCGGTTCAAGAATGGAACGCATGAGCTTGCCCATAGCCAAGGCCCCGCGTCCGGAAAGGAAGCAGATGACCAAGTTCCCCCAGCCTGTTCCAGCGCCCGGCCCCGACGCGGCCACGCCCGCGCCGGAAACCGCGTTCAGCCATCCCTTGCGCACCGGCGCCTTGTCCAGCCGCAAACCCACGCGCTTTGCCCTTATGCCCGATGCCGCCGCGCGGGCGGCTGTGGCCGCGGAATTGGGCCTGCTGACCCTGTCACATCTGATCTTCAAGGGCGAATTGCGCCCAAGCGGCGCGCGCGATTTCGTGCTTGAAGCCCGATTGGAGGCGACGGTAGAGCAACCATGTGGGTTGACGCTGGCGCCGGTCACGACGGCCGTCGCCGAGGATGTGATCCGCCATTATCTCTTCGAGTGGTCAGACCCCACCGGGGATGACGTCCAGATGACAGGCGATGACACCACAGACCCTTTGCCCGAGGTGATTGACGTGGCCGCCGTCGCCGTCGAGGCGCTTACTCTCGCGCTGCCGCTTTATCCGCGTGCACCGGGGGTGGCATGGGCGCCGGTTTCAGCCGCGCCCGAAGGCGTAGCCCCGCTGCAAGATGACGACCTGAAGCCCTTTGCCGGTCTGGCAGCCCTTCGCGGGCGTCTGGCCGATGACACACCCGAGTGAGGCACACCTTCTGCGGGCCATGTTACAAAAGGGGCTTGCACCGCGCGCAAATCCGGCTATGTTTCGCGCCTCATTCGGGGTGTGACAAACGCCCCCGGCGCCCATATCGCGCTTGAAGAATAGTCAAGGAAATCAGGGGCCTGTCCCCACTACCCCGAGGTCGCGACATGGCTGTCCCGCAGAACCGAGTCACCAAATCCAAGCGCAACATGCGCCGCGCACATGATGCGCTGGTTGCAGGCAACCCCGCTGATTGCCCGAACTGTGGCGAACTGAAGCGTCCGCACCACGTGTGTGGCGCCTGCGGTCATTATGATGCGCGCGAAGTTGTCGCCTCTTCCTCCACCGTCGACCTGGACGAGGACGCGGCGTAAGCCGCGCTCCTGCGCACTCACCTCCCATGCCGAACGGACCTCAAACTCCGGTGACCGGCGGCCTTACGGGCGGTGCTGAAGCAGCCTTGGCTGCTGACCAGACGCAAAAAACAGTGATTTCGGTCGATGCGATGGGCGGTGACCGGGGACCGGCGGTGGTTGTCGCCGGTCTGACCATTTCTGCCGCACGTCATCCGCAGGTCGACTTCATCCTGCACGGGGATTACGCCACCCTGTCGCGCCTGCTGGACCGTCAGCCCGATCTGTCGGGGCGCGTGACCCTGGTTCATGCCGACCGGGTCGTCACCATGAATGACAAGCCCAGCCAGGTGATGCGCCACGGGATGGGCACCTCGATGTGGTCCACCATCGACTCAGTCAAATCGGGCGACGCTCAGGCCGCGGTATCGTGCGGAAACACCGGTGCTCTGATGGCGGTGGCGATGGTGCGCCTGCGCAAGATTGCGGGCGTGAACCGTCCCGCCATCGCCTGCCTTTGGCCCAGCCGCAATCAGGGCGGGTTCAACGTGATGCTTGATGTGGGCGCCGGGATCGAAGCCGAGGCCGAAGATCTGTTGCAGTTCGCCGCCATGGGCGCATCCTATGCGCGCAACGGACTGGCCTTGGCCCGCCCGCGTGTCGGCCTGCTGAACGTCGGCACAGAAGAGTACAAGGGCCGCGCCGAATTGAAGACCGCGCATGACCGCATGGCCTTTGCCGCCGAGGCGGGAGGGTTTGATTTCGTGGGTTTCGTCGAGGGCGGCGACATCCCGTCGGACCGCGTGGATGTGATCGTGACCGACGGCTTTACCGGCAACATCGCGCTGAAAACCGGCGAAGGTACAGCCAAGCTGATCGCCGAGTTGCTGCGCGAGGCGTTCAACGCGGGAATACTGTCGAAATTCGCGGCGCTTCTGGCGCTCAATTCCCTGAAACGCCTGCAAAAGCGCATTGATCCGCGCCGCGTGAATGGCGGCGTGTTTCTGGGGCTGAACGGCACAGTGGTCAAATCGCACGGTTCGGCGGATGAAACCGGCGTGGCTTCGGCCATCCGACTTGCAATCCAGTTGGCGCGCACAGGCTTTGTCGAACGGCTGGCGGCGCGCATTGCCTCGACGGGCCGCACGGGGACAAACGACGCCGAGCTAGAAAATGGGGCCGCTTCCGGCGCCCCGGAAAGCGAACCGAACGAATGACCATACGCGCCGTCGTCAAGGGCGTGGGGCACTGCCTGCCCCAGCGCATCGTCCCGAATACTGAGCTCGAAACGCTGGTCGATACCACAGATGAGTGGATCCGCAGTCGCTCGGGCATTGAACGTCGCCATTTCGCGGCCGAGGGCGAGATGACCTCGCATCTGGCCACCACGGCCGCGCTCGCGGCGCTTGCCGATGCCGGAATGGTGGCCGCTGATATCGATGCAATCATCGTGGCCACCTCGACCCCGGATCTGACGTTTCCGTCTGTCGCCACCATGGTGCAGGCAGCCCTGGGCATGACCAGCGGCTTTGCCTTCGACGTGCAGGCGGTCTGTGCGGGGTTCGTCTTTGCGTTGGCAAATGCCAATGCCCTGATCGTGTCGGGCCAGGCAAACTGCGTGCTGGTGATCGGGGCCGAAACCTTCAGCCGACTGATGGACTGGTCTGACCGCAGCACCTGCGTGCTGTTTGGCGATGGCGCAGGCGCGCTGATCGTTCAGGCCGCGACCGGCGCAGGCACGACCGACGACCGGGGCATTCTGGCGACGGATCTTCATTCTGACGGGCGCTTCAAGGACATCTTGTACGTTGATGGCGGCACCAGCACCGGAACGACCGGACATCTGCGCATGGCAGGCAAAGAGGTCTTCCGCCATGCTGTTGAAAAGCTTGCGGAAACCGCACATACGGCGCTCGACAAGATCGGGCTTACCAGCGCCGATGTCGACTGGATCGTGCCGCATCAGGCCAACATCCGAATCATCGAGGCCACCGCCAAGCGCATGCAGGTGCCGATGGACCGCGTGGTGCTGACGGTGCAGGATCATGGCAACACGTCGGCCGCATCCATTCCGCTGGCGCTGTCGGTGGGGCGCGCGCGGGGGCAGATCAAGGATGGGGATCTGATCGTGACCGAGGCCATCGGCGGCGGCCTTGCCTGGGGGTCGGTGGTTCTCCGCTGGTAAGCCTGATTTAACAACGCCTTCCAAGTCTCTGATATTGACTCGCAAATACACCCGGCGCATGCTGCCGTGCAAAATGCGGGTGCGCACTGGTGGGAGGGGCTGACAGATGGGCGAACAAACCTTGACGCGGATGGACTTGTCGGAGGCCGTTTTCCGGGAAGTTGGGCTAAGCCGCAATGAATCGTCCTCGCTGGTCGAATCAGTGTTGCAGCACATGTCCAATGCGCTCGCTTCCGGGCATCAGGTCAAGATATCCTCGTTCGGCACCTTTTCGGTGCGCGACAAATCCGCCCGTGTGGGTCGCAACCCAAAGACCGGCGACGAAGTGCCGATCAGCCCCCGCAGGGTGCTGACCTTTCGCCCTTCGCATCTGATGCGCGACCGGGTGGCCGCGGGAAAGAAAAAGTAACCTGACCATCAAGGGGAAGCGGGACGCATGGACAAATCGCCCGACGCTTTTCGCACGATTTCCGAAGTTGCCGAGGTGCTGGAAACGCCCGCGCATGTGTTGCGCTTTTGGGAGAGCCGCTTTCCACAAATCCGGCCGGTGAAACGTGCAGGGGGGCGGCGCTATTACCGGCCGGCCGATGTGGCGCTGCTGACCGGGATCAAGCACTTGCTGCACGATGAAGGGATGACGATCCGCGGTGTGCAGAAGATCTTGCGTGAGCAAGGCGTGCGCCATGTCTCGGGCGTGTCCGACGACGCTGCGGCAAATGAGGATGACACCGCTCTTGAGGCCGCTCTGGCGGCTTCTGGCGGCCCGTCGGATCCGCCAGAAGCCCTGCCCCCTGCCGAGGCGGAAACCGCGCAGATCATCGCGCTGCAAACGGCCCTCGGGCAATCAGAGGACCGCCGCGAGGCGGTGCCCGAACCCGATGATGACCTGTTTGCGCGGCTGGCCCGGGCGACCGCACCCGAGGACGCGCCGGAAAGTGCGCCAGCAGACGTCGAGTCTGAGACAACCCCGGCGGAAAATCAACCTTTTGAAAAGGCTGCCGAGCGTTCTTCATCCGGAACAGATACGGATTTTGTCCCGGAACAGGTCGCATCTGTTGAACCTCCCGTCGAGGAGGCGCCCATGCAGGTCTGGGCCGAACCCGAGCCGGCACCCGAGGCCGACCCCATATCCGACCCGGCCCCGGTTGTGCCTGCCCTCAGGATTACCCGCATCGGCGTGCCGCCTCCGCCGGCAGGCATTCCTGCCCCCACGCCGGACATCACCCTGCCTGGCATGGCGCAGCGCCTGCGCGCTACCCTGGTGGCGGATCTGTCGCCCTCGGACCGTGCCACCCTGGCGATCCTTCGCGCCAAGGCCCGGTCGCTGCGCGGCCGACTGGGTAACCAGCCCCGAACCGGCCTCTGACAATGGCGAGAAAGGCCGGGGATTGCATGCGCTTTGAGGCTTGTGCCGGGCCTGAAAAACAGTATGTATCGCCCCCAGTGTCGGGCCGTAGCGCAGCCTGGTTAGCGCGTCCGTCTGGGGGGCGGAAGGTCGAGAGTTCGAATCTCTCCGGCCCGACCAACACCGAAACCGCCCGCTTGGCCATCGGCCTTGCGGGCGGTTTCGTTTGAAACGGCGGCCATGCAGGGGGGCTGGTCCATGACGGGTACAGGGGTGTTGCCCGCACAGGCGTTGCGGGCGATGATCGCCGATGGTTCGATTTCGGCCGTGCCCGCGATCGCTGCGGCGCAGGTCCAGCCTGCCAGCCTTGATCTGCGGCTGGGCTCTGTCGCCTACCGCGTGCGCGCCTCTTTTCTGGCGGGCAAGGGCCGCCCGGTGGCCGAACGGCTGGCCGCGTTCGAGATGCATCGCATGGATCTGACTGCCGGCGCCGTGCTGGAAAAGGGTTGCGTCTACGTGGTGCCCCTGATGGAACGGTTGCGCCTGCCCCCCGGGGTGTCGGCGGTGGCAAATGCCAAGTCATCCACTGGCCGGCTGGATCTGCTGACGCGCACCATCACCGACGGCGGGGTCGAGTTTGACCGCATTCCGGATGGCTATGACGGACCACTTTATGCCGAGGTCTGCCCGCGTAGTTTTTCCGTGCTGGTGCGTGCGGGGCAGCGGCTGAACCAGATCCGCTTTCGGGCCGGGCAAGCCGTGCTGTCCGACAACGAACTGGCCGCCCTGAACGCAAGCGAACCGTTGGTGTCAGGTACGGCCGTCATCTCGGAAGGCTTGGGCTTTTCGGTGGATCTGCGCCCCGAGGCGGGTGATCTGGTGGGCTACCGTGCCAAACCCCATGCAGGCGTGATTGATCTGGACCGTATCGGCCATTATCCCGCCGCCGGGTTCTGGGAGGAAATCCGCACCCGCGAAGGGCAGATCATCCTTGATCCCGGCGCGTTCTACATCCTTGTCAGCCGCGAGGCGGTGACCATTCCCCCCGATTACGCCGCCGAAATGGCGCCCTATCTTGCGATGGTTGGCGAGTTTCGCGTGCATTACGCCGGGTTTTTCGACCCCGGCTTTGGCTATGCCGCGGCGGGAGGGGCAGGTTCGCGCGGGGTTCTGGAGGTGCGCTGCCACGAGGCGCCATTCGTACTTGAACACGGGCAGATCGTCGGTCGGCTGGTGTATGAACGCATGGCCACGCGGCCCGATGCGCTGTATGGGCAGGGGATCGCGTCGAACTATCAGGGTCAGGGGTTGAAGCTTGCCAAGCAATTCTGCTGATAGCGCCCGATTTTTCGGAGCCGTTTCGGACACAGCATTTGAAGGCCAGCGCGGATAAAGATGGCCCCCCGTCCTGATAGGTCGGGGGGCCATCGCATTGCGTCAGGCGGCGGCGGTGACGGCGCGACCGGTCAGCACCTTGACCAGATTGGCGCGGTAGGCGGCGCTGCCGTGCAGGTCGGAAATCATGTCGGCCGCATCGACGGTCAAGGGTTTGAGGGCGTTGGCCGAGAAATCGCCCGAGAGGGCAGCTTCGGCCTCGGCCCAGCGAAAGACGCCGTTGTTGGACGCGCCCGTGACCGCCACGCGCACGCCCTCTGCATGTTTGGCCACAAACACCGCTGTCAGCGCAAAGCGGCTGGCGGGCTGGTTGAACTTCACATAGGCCGCCTTCTCGGGGATCGGGAAGATGACACTGGTGATGATCTCGCCCTCATCCAGCGCGGTCGCAAACATGCCCTGAAAGAAATCGTCCGCCGCGATCTTGCGCAGGTTGGTCACGATCGTGGCGCCCGAGGCCAGAACGCCCGCCGGATAGCAGGCGGCGGGGTCGTTGTTGGCAAGTGAACCGCCCATGGTGCCGCGATTGCGCACCGCAGGATCGCCGATCCCGCCCGCAAGATGGGCAAGGCCGGGGTAGTAGCGGGCCACCTCGCGCGCCACATCGGCGTGGGTGGTGGAGGCACCGATGTGCACCCCCCCCTCGCCCATGCAGACGCCCTTCATCTCGGGGATACCGGTCAGCGAGACCAGAACATCGGGCTGGGCCAGCCGCTGTTTCATCGTGGGCAGAAGGGTTTGCCCGCCTGCGAGTGCCTGCGCCCCTTCGGCGGCCATGGCACGGGCCGCGTCAGCGATGTTGGAGGGTTTGGTGAAGTCAAAGGTGTGCATGGTGTTTCCCCCGATTACGCGTTGATCGCCTGCCACACCCGGTTGGGCGAGACGGGCATGTCGATGTGTTTCACATGGGTGATGCCGCCGCGGTGCAGCGCGTCGATCACCGCGTTGATCACGGCGGGCGGCGAGCCGATGGCCCCTGCCTCACCACAGCCCTTGACGCCCAAGGGGTTGTGGGTGCACGGCGTGCTGCACGAATGATCCACCGCGAAGAACGGCACATCATCGGCGCGCGGCATCGCATAATCCATGAAGGATCCGGTCAGCAACTGGCCGTTTTCATCATAGGTGGTGTTTTCCAGCAGGGCCTGACCGATGCCCTGCCCGACACCGCCATGCACCTGCCCTTCGACGACCATCGGGTTCATCACATTGCCGAAATCATCGGCGCAGGTGAAGCGGGCAATCTCGACACGGCCCGTATCGGGGTCAACCTCGACCTCGCAGATATAGGCGCCGGCGGGATAGGTGAAGTTGGCCGGATCGTAAAACGCCGTCTCCTCAAGCCCCGGTTCAAGTGTTTCCAGCGGATAGTTGTGGGGCACATAGGCCGAAAAGGCGATCTCGCCAAAGGTCTTGGCCTTGTCGGTGCCCGCCACGCTGAACTTGCCATCCTCGAACGTGATGTCACCTTCGGCAGCTTCCAGCATATGGGCCGCGATCTTCTTGCCTTTGGCAATGATCTTGTCCATCGCCCGGTCCATGGCCGAGCCGCAGACGGCAAGGCTGCGCGAGCCGTATGACCCCATGCCGAACGGGATCTTCGACGTGTCGCCATGGACGATCTCGACCGAACTGTCGGGGATCCCCAGCTTGTCGGCGACGATCTGGGCAAAGACCGTCTCGTGCCCCTGCCCGTGGCTATGTGCGCCGACCATCACGCTGATGTTGCCGGTCGCGTTCACGCGCACTGTAGCCGCATCATAAAGGCCGACGCGCGACCCAAGGACGCCGACGAGGTTCGAGGGCGCGATGCCGCAGGCCTCGATCCAGGTGGACAGCCCCATGCCACGCAGGCGCCCCTTGGCGGCCGAGGCAGCCACCCGTGCCCCGAACCCGGCGACGTCGCCAAGTTCGATCGCCTTGTCCAGTGTTGCCTGATAGTTTCCGGTGTCATACATCAGGCCTACGGGCGACTGGTATGGGAACTGGTCTGGTGTCAGCAGGTTGCGGCGGCGCACTTCGAACGGGTCGAGGCCCAACTCACGCGCCATCATGTCAACCACCCGCTCGATACTGTAGGTGGCCTCGGGGCGGCCCGCGCCGCGATAGGCATCAACGGGGGCGGTGTTGGTGAACACGGTTTTCACGTTCACGTAGACGTGCGGCACCTTGTACGGGCCCGACATCAACGTGCCGTGCAGAAATGTGGGCGTCGCGGTCGAGAAGTTCGACAGATAGGCGCCGACATTGGCAAGCGTCTCGGTGCGGATGGCAAGGATGTCACCCTCCTTGGTGCAGCCCATCTCGATCTTGGTCACATGATCGCGGCCATGGGCATCCGACAGGAAGGATTCCGAACGTTCTGCCGTCCAGCGCACCGGGCGGCCCAGTTTCTTGGCAGCGGCCAGCACCAGCGCCTCTTCGCCGTAGTGATAGATCTTCGACCCAAAACCCCCGCCTACATCGGGGGCCACGACCGTCAGCTTGTTTTCCGGAATGCCCATCACGAACGCCGAGATCAGAAGCCGCGTCAGGTGCGGGTTCTGGCTGGTGGTGGTCAGTTTGTAATCGCCGGTGCCGGTGTTGTATTCGCCAATGCTGGCGCGCGGCTCCATTGCGTTGGGAACAAGGCGGTTGTTGGTCAGCTCCAGCGTCACCACATGCGGGGCGGCCTTCATCGCGGCGTCTACGGCGGCGCGGTTATCCTCGATCCAGCCCCAGTCAAAGCACAGATTGTCGGGGATTTCATCATGCACGCGGTTCGACGGGTCGGCGATGGCCGCCTTCATGTCGATCACCGCGGGCAACTCGTCAATCTGGGTGTCATCGGCCAGCACTTGCGCGGCATCGCGGCCCTGCTCATAGGTTTCGGCGATGATGGCGGCGTAGTTGTCGCCAACGTGGCGCACCTTGCCATGGGCCAGCACCGGGCGCTTGGGCTCGCGCATCGGCGTCCCGTCACGGCTGTTGATCAGCCAGCCCGCGGGATTGCCCCCGACGGCGGCAAAATCCTCGCCCGTGAAGATGGCGAGCACGCCGGGCATCGCTGCCGCACGGGCGGTGTCGATCTTGACGATCCGCCCATGCGCCACAGTCGAGCGGACCATGACCGCATGGGCCTGCGCGTGCAGCGTCATATCGTCGGTAAAGGCACCCTTCCCTGTCAGGAAACGGATGTCTTCGCGGCGCTTGGTCGAGGCGCCAATTCCGGTATCTTTGGGCATAGTGTTCCTCCCTTATTCAGCGGCAACGGCGGGCATGTCTTGTCCGCTGGCGGCCAGAACGGCTTTGACGATGTTGTGGTATCCGGTGCAGCGGCAGATGTTGCCCTCAAGCCCGTGGCGCACCTCGGCCTCGGTGGGCGTCGGGTTTTCCGCCAGCAGCGCGCTTGCCGCCATCACCATGCCCGGCGTGCAAAAACCGCACTGCAGGCCGTGATGGTCCTGAAAGGCCTGTTGCATCACGCCAAGGCTGCCATCCGCGTTGGCCATGCCTTCGATGGTGCGCACATCGGCGCCCGCCGCATCCATCGCCAGAACCGAGCACGACTTGACGGCCAGCCCGTCGACATGCACCACGCACGACCCGCATTGCGAGGTGTCGCAGCCAATGTGGGTGCCCGTAAGTCCCAGCCCTTCGCGCAAGTATGACGACAAAAGGGTGCGCCCCTCTGCCTCGGCCGAGACGGATTTGCCGTTCACGGTCATCGTGACTTTCGTCATGGTTTTCCTCCCTGTGTTGTTTTCCTGATCCCACATCAGCCGGTCAGCCGATCAGCCGATTGAACCAACCCTCTTTCTTTGTATCCTTGCCGTCGCTTTCACCGTCGGCAACTGTGTCTTGTGGCGCAGTGTCCGGCGCATCATTCGGCTCGACGGCATCCTGAAAGCGCGTGAAGAAATCATCCGCCATCTTCTTGGCAAAACCGTCGATGATGCGGCTGCCAAGCTGGGCAAGCTTGCCACCCACGTTGGCCTCGACATCATAGGTCAGCAGCGTGCCGGTCTCCGACGGCGCCATTGTCACCACGGCCCCGCCCTTGGCATAGCCTGCAGGGCCGCCCTTGCCCTCGCCCGTGATACGCAGCGACTTGCCCGCAACCATGTCGGACAAGGTGACAACGCCCTTGAACGTGGCCTTCACGGGGCCAACCTTCTGCACCACCGTCGCCTCGAACCCGTCTTCGGCCGAGCCGGATATTTCGGTGCAACCGGGGATACATTCTTTCAGGACTTCGGGGCTGAGGATAGCTGCCCATACCTCAGACGCAGGGGCGTTGATCTGACGACTGCCGGACATCTGCATTGGTTATTTTCTCCCTCACACGCAGACACTAGGGCGGCCAGGGGCAGTCGGCTACGAAAAAATGTGTGAGAAATCGTGGCGTCAGAAACGGAACGGTCAAAAGCCGGGGGCCGAACCGGCCCGACCGCGCCAAGGGGGCTGGAGCGTCGGCGCAGGTTCGGATAAAAGGCACGAAAAAGCACGCCCGCAAAACCCTGCCCTCGGGGCGGAGCGCCGCTGGCAGATCAGAGGATGCCCATGACCCTGCCCCGCCGCGCCGTTCTGGCCCTTGGCCTTGCCACGATCCTGACCGCCTGCACCGGACCGCGCCGGGGGCAAGACGCCTACCCGGCAGTGACGGGCGATCTTTACGCCGGCGAGACGCCGGAACTGCGGTTCCTGATCAACAAGTATTCCGCCGAATATCAGATACCCCCCAGCCTGCTGCACCGCGTGATCAAGCGCGAAAGCGGCTACAATCCGGGCGCGCGCAACGGGCCCTATTGGGGGCTGATGCAGATCCTGCCGCAGACGGCGGCCACCATGGGCCACCGCGGGTCGGCGCAAAGCCTGCTCGATGCCGAGACCAACCTGAAATATGCGGGCCGATATCTGCGCGGCGCGTGGCTGGTGGCCGACGGGTCCGAGGACCGCGCCGTGATGTGGTATTCCAAAGGATACTACTATGAGGCCAAGCGGCGCGGGATGCTGGAAGAAACGGGCCTGCGGACGTGAGTGATCTTGCACCCTTGGACGCAACGGGTGGCGGGGCGGGGCGCGCCAGTGTCTCGGTGGCCGATCTGATCCGTGATGGGTTTGCGCTTCCCGACGGTGCGGACGTGCTGAACCGTGTGGCGCAGGATTTCCGTATCCGCCTGACGCCAGAGATGCGGGACGCGGCGATGCAGTCGCCGGGCGTGGCGCGGCAATTCCTGCCCACGGGCGCAGAACTGGACACCTGTCCGGAAGAGTTGACCGACCCCATCGGCGATGACGCCCACGCCCCTGTGCCTGGCCTGACCCACCGCTATCCTGACCGGGTGATTGTGCACGTGACCAAGACCTGCGAGGTCTATTGCCGCTTTTGCTTTCGCCGCGAAACGGTGGGCGACGCAGGCCATCTGCCCGAGGCGGAACTGACAGCGGCGCTGGACTACATCGCCGCCACGCCCGCGATCTGGGAGGTTGTGCTGACGGGGGGCGATCCGCTGGTCCTGTCGCCCCGCAGGCTGGGCGATCTGATGGAACGGCTGGCAGCGATCGACCATGTGCAGGTTGTGCGCTTTCACACCCGGGTGCCTGTGGTGGCGCCCGCGCGGGTGACTGCGGACCTGATCGCGGCACTCGACACGCGGCTGAGCACGTGGCTTGTGGTGCATGTCAACCATGCGGATGAGTTGACGCCTGCGGCCCGTGCCGGTTTGAAACGGCTTGCAGACACAGGCCTGCCACTGCTGTCACAAACAGTGCTGCTGCGCGGCGTGAATGATGATCCGGCTGTGCTGGAGGCGCTGTTTCGGGCGCTGGTCGTGCTGCGCGTCAAGCCCTACTACCTGCACCATTGCGACATGGCGCGCGGGGCCGGGCATTTCCGCACGACGCTTGCGGCAGGGCAGGCGATCATGGCCACCTTGCGCGGGCGGCTGTCGGGAACATGCCTTCCGACTTACGTGCTGGATATTCCGGGCGGGTATGGCAAGGTGCCGGTCGGGCCGCAGTATCTGACTGCGGAAGGGTCAGGTACATGGCGCGTGACGGACTGGCAGGGCATCGCGCACGACTACCGCGACCCCGACTGACCTTTCTGTCCGAACGCGCCGGCCGAGCCTCCGGCGGGAGTGTTTGGAAAGCAGCAAATCAGCGCAGTGGTGCCTTGCTGAGGCAGGATGCCGCTTCTGACGCGCGTCAGGTTACCACATCAGGTGCGGCGCGGCCCGTGTGGCGTTCGATGTCTGCCAGGACATGGGCTGCGCGGATGATCGGGGCAAGCGCCTCTTGCGGGTCATGCGCCAGATCTTCGGGGCCCGAAACGTAGCGTTCCAGATACAGCCGCAAGGTGGCGCCCGAGGTACCGGTGCCCGACAGGCGCAGAACGATCCGGCTGCCGCCGTCAAACAGGATCCGCACGCCCTGCTCCCGGCTGATGGATCCATCAACCGGATCAGTATAGGCGAAATCATCGGCGGCAGCGATGGTCAGGCCGTCGACCACCTGGCCCGCCAATGCGGGCAACCGCGCGCGCAAGGCCGCCATCATCGCATCGGCCTTGTCGCTGGCGATGACCTCGAAATCATGGCGGCTGTAGTAGTTCCGGCCGTATTTGGCCCAATGATCGGCGAGTATACCGGCCACCGACTGCTGGCGCACCGCAAGGATGTTCAGCCAGAGAAGCACCGCCCACAGGCCGTCCTTTTCACGCACATGGTCAGACCCGGTGCCAAAGCTTTCCTCGCCACAGATGGTCACGCGACCCGCATCCAGAAGGGTGCCAAAGAATTTCCAGCCTGTCGGCGTCTCGAAACAGGGCACCCCAAGCTCTGCCGCCACCCGGTCAACCGCCGCCGAAGTCGGCATCGAGCGGGCAACACCCGCAATTCCGCCCGCATAACCCGGGGCCAGATGCGCATGTGCCGCCAGCACCGCCAGACTGTCGGAAGGCGAGACATAGATCCCGCGCCCCACCACCATGTTGCGGTCACCATCCCCGTCGCTGGCCGCGCCAAAATCGGGTGCATCGGGGCCCATCATCTCGGCCATCAATTCATGCGCCCAGGTCGGGTTCGGGTCGGGGTGCATGCCGCCGAAGTCGGGCAAGGGGGTGGCATGGGTCACGGTTCCCTTGACGGCACCGAGGCGGTTTTCGAAAATCTCGACCGCGTAGGGGCCGGTCACCGCGCACATGCTGTCCATCCGCATCCGGAAGCCACCCGCCAGCAGGGAACGGATGGCGGGAAAATCAAACAGCGTTTCCATCAGGTCGGCGTAATCGGCAACAGGGTCAACCACATCGACAATCATCGCGCCCATACGCTGGCGGCCGACGGTGGCAAGGTCGATGTCGTGCGCCTCAAGCATCTTGTACTCGGTGATCTGGGATGTGCGCTGAAACATCGCCTCGGTCACGCCCTCGGGCGCGGGACCGCCGTTTGGCATGTTGAACTTGAGGCCAAAGTCTTCCTCGGGGCCGCCGGGGTTATGGCTGGCCGACAGGATGATGCCGCCATCGGTCTGGTTCAGCCGGATCAGGTGGCTGGCCGCAGGCGTGGACAGGATTGCACCCTGCCCCACGATCACGCGCGCCGCCCCGTTCGCCGCAGCCATTCGCAAGATCACCTGCGCCGCACGGTCGTTGAAATAGCGGCCGTCGCCGCCCAGAACAAAGGTCTTGCCCGACCCATCGTCGTGCCGCGCCCCCACAACATCGAAAATCGCCTGCACGAAGTTTTCCAGGTAGTGCCGCCCCATGAACACCGGCGTCTTCTTGCGCAGGCCGCTGGTTCCGGGCTTTTGCCCCTCGATAGGCGTTGTGGCGACGGTGGTGATCATGGCTTCCCCCTGTTGATTTCGGGTTGGGTGGTTTCGGGCGTGGCAGGGTCGTGATGGGCGCGCAGCAGCAAAACCGCATGTGCGGGCAGCACGTTTGGCGCAGGCGCCCTGGTCAGTTCGGGCTGCGTGGTATCAAGCACCAGCGTCCAGTGCCCTGCGGGTAGCGTAACAGGAACCGCCCCGCCGCAGTTGAAATAGATCAGCACCGCGTCGGGCGACGGATCCATCCCCTCGGCGGACATCCGCATCACCACGCCAAGCGCGCGGAATGCCGGATCGTGCCAGTCATGCGGGGCGGGCGGCGTGCCATTCGCACGCAGCCACATCACATCGGACTGGCCATCGGCCCCGCGTTTGGCGCCGTGCAGGAACCGACGCTGGCGCAGAACCGGGTTCTGCGCGCGCAACGCCGCCAGCCGGGCCACAAAGGCAGCAAGCGCAGTATCTGCGCGCGACCAGTCCAGCCACGTCACCGCATTGTCCTGGGCGTAGGCGTTGTTGTTGCCGCCCTGACTGTGGCCGATCTCGTCGCCTGCCAGCAGCATCGGCACGCCCTGGCTGAGCATCAGCGTGGCCAGCAAATTGCGCTTGCGCAAGGCGCGTGCGGCCAGCACCGCGGGGTCGTCCGTCGGCCCCTCGATCCCCAGATTGTCCGAGTGGTTGTCCGAATGGCCGTCGCGGTTGTCCTCTCCGTTGGCGAAGTTGCGCTTTACGGTGAAGCTGACCAGATCTTCCAGCGTAAAGCCGTCATGCGCGGTGATGAAGTTGATCGAACTGGTGGCGCTGCGCCCCGAATGGTCGAACTGGCTGGACGATCCCAGCAGGCGGTTGGCAAGGCCCGAGGTCATGCCCGGATCGCCGCGCCAGAACCGGCGCAACCCGTCGCGGTACTGATCGTTCCATTCGTGAAACGGGTGCGGATAACCGCCAAGCTGATAGCCGCCGGGGCCGATGTCCCAAGGCTCGGCGATCAGCTTCACGCCCGCCAGCGTCGGATCCTGACGAATGGCATCGAAAAAGCCGCCGTTGCGGTCAAAGCCGTGCGGCTCTCGCCCCAGAACCGTGGCCAGATCAAAGCGAAAGCCGTCGACATGCCCCACCTCAACCCAATAGCGCAGGCTGTCCATCACTATCCGCAGCACCATCGGATGCGTCAGATCCAGCGTGTTGCCGGTGCCCGTATCATTCACATAGGTGCGCCCGCCTTCGGCCAGACGATAGTAGCTGGCGTTGTCGAGCCCCCGGTAGCACAGCGTCGGGCCCCACTGGTCACCCTCGGCGGTGTGGTTGTAGACCACGTCGAGGATCACCTCGATCCCCGCGACATGGAGGCGGCGGACCATGGTCTGAAACTCCCAAAGCGCTCCTTTCGACATGTAGCGGGGCTCGGGCGCAAAGAAGGCCAGCGTGTTGTAACCCCAGTGATTGCGCAGCCCGCGTGCCACCAGAAAGCGGTCGTCGACAAAAGCCTGCATCGGCAAAAGTTCGATCGCGGTGATGCCAAGGCGTTGCATATGCTCAAGGATCGGGTCCGAACACAGGCCGAGATAGGTGCCGCGCAAGCGCTTGTCGATGCCTTGGTGCAGGGCGGTCAGCGCCTTTATATGCGCCTCGTAGATCACGGTTTCCGACCGGGGGCGCAAGGGGGGCAAATCATTGCCCCAGGTGAAAGACGTGTCCGTGACCACCGCCTTTGGCACCGCAAAGGCACTGTCGCGCACATCAAACGACAGATCGCCCCGCGAACTGCCGATCTTGTACCCCATCAGCGCATCCGACCAGCGCAAACGCCCCTCCAGCGCGCGCGCATAGGGATCAAGCAACAGCTTGTGCGGGTTGAAGCGGTGACCCAGTTCCGGCGCATAGGGCCCGTCGGCGCGAAAGCCGTAAACACTGCCCGGCGTAAGACCACCCAGATGCATGTGCCAGATATCGCCGTCCCGTTCACGAAACGGGATGCGGGCCAGTTCCTTGCGGCCATCGGGGGAAAACAGGCACAACGCGATTCCCGTGGCATGGCCGGAAAAGACGGCGAAGTTCACCCCGTCGCCATCAAAGCTGGCCCCCATCGGCCAGGCGCGGCCGGGGCCTACCGCATGGCCCGACAGCCGCTGCGGCAGATCCGTGCGCCCCGCGTTCACCGGGCCAACGCTGCGTAAAGGGCGCCATAGGCCGCCGCCGAGGGTGCCCAGCCCACCGGATGCATCATCGCATTGCGCTGCATCTGGCCCCACACAGCCCTGTCGGCATAAAGTTCGACCAACCGCCCCAGCGCCTGCCCGAAAGCGATGGCATCGGTGGGATGAAACGCAATCCCCGTGGCCGCCCCTGCGGCCAGTGTGGCAGGCGAGGCGGAAATCACCGTATCTGCCAGCCCGCCGGTTGCGGCCACCACCGGCAGGGTGCCATACCGCAGCCCATACATCTGCGTCAGGCCACAAGGTTCAAACCGGCTGGGCACCAACACGGCATCGGCACCCGCAAACAAGCGGTGACTCAGCGCCTCGTCATAGCCGATGCGCACCGCCACCCGCCCCGGATGGCGCGCGGCGAGAGTGTTCATCGCCGTCTCGAGGCCCGCATCGCCCGAGCCCAGAACGATCAGCCCCCCCCCACCCACCACGAAATCGGGGATCACCGCCGCCAACAGATCAATGCCCTTCTGATCGGTCAGCCGGCTGACCACAATGGCCAGCGGCCCCGGCACGTCCAGACCGAATTCGGCGCAGATCGCGGCCCGTGCCAGTGCCTTGCCCTCCATCGCACCAGATGAAAAGCCCGGGCTTTCGGCCTCGGGCGACCACACGGCCGTGTCCACCCCATTCAGAATGCCCGACACACGGGCCGCCCGCGCCGCCATCACGCCTTGCAGGCCCATCCCGAACTCGGGCCGCATCAATTCTTGCGCATAGGTGGGCGAGACGGTGGTGACCCAGTCCGCTGTCACCAGACCCGCCTTCAGCGTGGACAGATTGCCGTAATACTCCAGCCCGTCCGGATGGAACTGATCCGCCGGCAGCCGCAATGCGCCCATCAGGCCCACCGGCGCCCAGCCCTGAAACGCAATGTTGTGCACGGTCAGCACCGAGGCCACGCCCCCCGACCCATGATAGGCAAGATACGCCGGCGCCAGCCCCGCCTGCCAGTCATGCGCATGCAGCACATCCGGTTTCCAGCCCCCTGCACCAGTCCGCGCAATCGCCGCCGCCGCCCAGCACAGACCGGCAAAGCGCTGCGGATTGTCCCACCAGTCGCCCCCCGGGCCGGAATAGGGCCCGCCCTCGCGGTCAAAAAGATGCGGCGCGTCCAGCAGCAACAGGGGCACGCCCGCGACCATGCCAGACCGTACGGTTGCTGGCCCGCCAAACAATGCGGGGTCTGACCACACCACCTCCATCGCGTCCAGATGCTTGCGCAACGGCCGGTATGCCGGGATCAGCACCCGCATGTCCCATCCCTGCGCGCCAAGGGCACCGGGCAGCGCCCCCACCACATCGGCAAGGCCGCCCGTCTTTATCAACGGCACACATTCCGATGCCACCGACAGCACCCTGCCACCCTTTTGTCCCTTGAAATCCTTGCGCATTTTCTGTCCAGAACTGTCCTCGGGTCGGGTCCGGCACGGGCTGACCGCCTGTGTCGGCATGTCACATCGGTCAGCCCAGCCTGGCCGTCCGCGCATTCACCATATCCTGGGTGATCAGCACAATGCCGGACTCGGTCCGCCGGAACCAGCGGGCATCTTCGACCGGATCCTTGCCCACCACCAGCCCCTCGGGGATCACGACCCCACGGTCGATCACACATTTGGCCAACTCGGCCTTGCGGTGCACGATCACCTTGGGCAGCGCCACCACCTGATCGAGCGTACTGAACGAATGCGTCCGGCAGCCGGTGAACAGCAGGCTGTTGGTCACCGCCGAGCCTGACACAATGCAATCGCCCGACACCAGCGACGACACGGCAGACCCCCGGCGCCCGTCAGTGTCATGGATGAACTTGGCGGGGGGGACGATCTCGGCGTAGGTCCAGATTGGCCAGGAATTGTCATAAAGATCAAGCTTGGGCACAAAATCGGTCAGGTCAATGTTTGCCTGCCAGAAGGCGTCGATCGTGCCCACATCTCTCCAGTAGGGCTCGTCCTCCAGCCCGCTTGTCACGCAACTGTCGGCGAACTTGTGTGCCACCGCATTGCCGTCCCGGACAACCTGCGGAATGATGTCATTGCCAAAATCATGGCTGGAATTGGGGTCTTCGGCATCGCGGATCAAAAGGTCGCGCAGCAGATCCCAGTTGAACACATAGATGCCCATCGAGGCCAGCGCATTGTCCGGATCGCCCGGAATGGAGGGCGGATCCGCGGGCTTTTCCAGAAACTGTGTAATGCGCATGTCGGCATCGACATGCATCACGCCAAAGGCCGTGGCCTCCATCCGCGGAACGGTCAGACAGCCGATGGTAACATCGGCGCCCGACGCGGCATGCTCTTGCAGCATGATCTCGTAATCCATCTTGTAGATATGATCGCCCGCCAGGATCACGACGTATTTGATTCCGTAGCTGTCCACGATGTCGATGTTCTGCGTCACGGCATCCGCAGTGCCGAGATACCATTTGCTTTCCGATACCCGCTGAGATGCGGGCAGGATATCCAGATACTCGTTCCGCTCGGCGCGGAAAAAGCCCCAGCCGCGCTGCATGTGGCGGATCAGACTGTGCGCCTTGTATTGCGTGGCAATCGCCATCTTGCGGATGCCCGAGTTCAGCGCGTTCGACAGCGCAAAGTCGATGATCCGGGTCTTGCCGCCAAAGTATACCGCCGGTTTCGCCCGCGTGTCGGTCAGCTCTTTCAGGCGGCTGCCGCGCCCCCCTGCCAACACAAAGGCCATGGCCTGACTTGACAGTCTGGTGTTCGGTCGTGCTTTCATGTGTCCCCCCCAAGGTTGCGGTCTGACCGCTGCGCATCTTCTATGAAATAGACTGCCGACAATGGCGGCACTGTGACAAGCGCCGATTGCGTGCGCCCGTGCCACGGCACATCTTCAGACTGAACGCCACCCGCGTTTCCCCGGTTGCCCCCTCCATACACGGCGGCGTCGGTGTTCAGAAGTTCGGCCCAATGCCCTTTGGCGGGCAGGCCAAGGCGGTAGCGGCGCTCAACCGGGGTCATGTTCACCACCGCCACCACCAGTTTGTCCGCAGGCCCGCCTTTGCGGACCCAGGCATAGGTCGAGGCGTCGGCGTCGTTCGACTCGATCCACGCGAACCCCTCGGGGCGGGTATCGTTGCGGTGCAGCGCGGGCGTGTCGCGGTAGACACGGTTCAGATCGCGCACCAACGCCTGCATGCCCTTGTGCGGCGCCGCGTCCAGCAGATGCCAGTCAAGGCTTTGGGTGTGCTTCCATTCGGCGCCCTGGGCAAACTCTTGTCCCATGAACAGCAGTTTCTTGCCCGGATGCGCCCACATGAACCCGTAATAGGCCCGCAGGTTGGCAAACTTTTCATCCCCCGCGCCCGGCATCTTGTCCAGCATGCTGCCCTTTCCGTGCACCACCTCGTCATGGCTGATGGGCAGGATATAATTTTCCGACCACGCGTAATGCAGCCCGAAAGTCAGCATGTGGTGGTGATGTTTGCGGTGGACGGGGTCTTTTTGCATGTAGGACAGGGTGTCGTTCATCCAGCCCATGTTCCACTTGAAACCAAAGCCAAGGCCGCCGTGGTTTACCGGGCGCGACACGCCCGGAAAGGCGGTGCTTTCTTCGGCCACCGTCATCACGCCGGGGCACGACCCATAGGCCACGATGTTCATGCGTTGCAGCATGGCAATGGCCTCGTAATTCTCGCGGCCCCCGTCGCGGTTGGGGACCCACTCACCGTCCTTGCGGCTGTAGTCGCGATACAGCATCGAGGCGACCGCATCGACCCGCAGCCCGTCGACATGATATTCCTCCAGCCAGTAGAGGGCGTTGGACACCAGATAATTCTGCACCTCGACGCGGCCGTAGTTGAAGATCAGGGTGTTCCAGTCCTGATGAAACCCCTCGCGCGGGTCGGAGTGTTCATAAAGCGGCGTTCCGTCAAACTGGCCAAGGCCGTGCGCATCTGACGGGAAATGGCCGGGCACCCAGTCGAGGAGGACACCAATCCCGCGCGCATGGGCCGCATCTATCATGGCGCGAAATTCATCCGGGGTGCCGTGCCGGATGGTGGGCGCGAACAGACCCACGGGCTGATACCCCCATGATCCGTCGAAGGGATATTCGCTGATCGGCATCAACTCGATATGGGTAAAGCCCATGTCGGCCACATAGTCGACCAGTTGCTCGGCCAGTTCCAGATACGACAGCATCCGGTCCCCCGGTGCCCGCCGCCATGAGGCCAGATGCACCTCGTAGACCGAAATGGGGGCGTCGATGTTTTGCGCTGCGTGGCGGGTTTCCATCCACTTGGCATCATGGAACGCGCCCGCGATGCTGCGCACGACCGATGCATTGGCGGGCGGATGTTCGGACCCAAAGCCCACCGGATCGGCCTTGAGGGGCAGCAGGCGCCCGTCCGCGCCCCGGATTTCGTATTTGTAGGTGGCACCTTCGGTCAGTTGCGGGATGAATATCTCCCACACGCCTGTCGGCCCGCGTCGGCGCATCGGATGGCGGCGGCCATCCCAGATGTTGAAATCGCCCACCACCGACACACGCTGTGCGTTGGGGGCCCATACGGCGAAATGCGTGCCTGCAATCCCTTCGTGGGTGATCAGGTGCGCGCCCAGCACTTTCCACAGTCGCTTGTGCGTGCCCTCGCCCAGCAGGTATTCGTCCAACTCGCCCAAGACAGGGCCAAAGGCGAACGCGTCGTAAAATTCCCACGCGGCGTCGTTGCCGCGGGCGCGCAGACGGTAGGCGCCCTTGCGCGGCAAGGTGCCCACGAACAGCCCCTGCCCCCAGTGCGCCATGTCCGTGGCCTTGGCGCCTTTGCCGGTGATCAGCGACACGGCCTCGGCGCCCGGCACAAAGGCCGTCACAACCCAGGTATTGCCCCGCTTGTGTGGCCCCAGCACCGAAAACGGATCGCCATGACGCCCTTCGACGATCGCCGAGGCATCGCTTTCTGCAATGGCCCATGGGGTACCATCCTCAATCCGGCCATCGGACATGTCATCGGTCATGCTGGCTCCTCCCAAAGTTCAGCGCGCCTTTCTTTCCCCAACCGCGCTTACAGCGCCGAAGGGACAGCCCAGATCTGATCCATGTAGCTTCGGATCGTGCGGTCGGACGAAAAGAAGCCCGAGCGCGCCGTGTTCATTGCCGCCATTCTGACCCATGTTTCACGATCTGCAAAGGCGGCATCGACCCGGCCCTGCGCCGCGTGGAAGGCATCGAAATCGGCCGCGACAAGGAAGTAGTCATGATGCCAGATGCGGTGGACAAGGCCGTGATAGCGGTCAGGCTCATCCGGGGAAAAGCGCCCCTCGGCCAGCATTTGCAGCACATCCTGAAGGGTCTGGCTGGCCTCGATCGCCGCGCGGGCGTGGTCGGGGTTCTGGCGGCGGGTCATCACCTGATCCGCGGTCAGCCCGAAAAGGAAGAAGTTTTCGTCCCCCACCTCTTGCAGGATTTCCACGTTTGCGCCGTCAAGCGTGCCGATGGTCGGTGCGCCGTTCATCATGAACTTCATGTTGCCGGTGCCCGACGCTTCTTTTCCCGCGGTACTGATCTGTTCGGACAAATCGGCGGCGGGGATCAGACGCTCGGCCATGCTGACGTTGTAGTTCGGCGGATAGATGATCTTCAGCAGATCGCCCGTCTGCGGATCGTTGTTCACCACCTGCGCCACGTCGTTGATCAGGCGGATGATTTCCTTGGCCACGGCGTAACCGGGTGCTGCCTTGCCCCCGAAGATCTTGACGCGCGGCACCCACGCTCCGCCCGGATTGGCGCGGATGGCGTCCCA
>JBBRBJ010000050.1:0-23116 GCA_038205925.1 Rhodobacterales bacterium
TCAGCGCCCGACGCCCCGGCCACCCTGCCCCGCGCCGAGGAGCCTGCGGCCGACACAGCGCCAGAGACGGCGCCACAGACTGCACCCGCGACCACACCTTGATCGACACCATCGCTTGGATTTTTTCTGCAATCTCCCGCAGTATCTAGCGTCGGGCGTTGCCATGCCGACAATCTGCCCTTATATGTCCAATCCCGTGGTGCCGTGATTCCACCGTTACAGAATCGCGCTTTGAACACGGGGGCCCAGCGTGGCGCGTTTCATTTTCATCACTGGCGGCGTTGTGTCTTCGCTTGGCAAGGGCCTTGCCTCGGCGGCCCTCGGCGCGCTGTTGCAGGCCCGCGGCTACACCGTCCGCCTGCGCAAGCTTGACCCCTACCTGAACGTCGACCCCGGCACGATGTCGCCCTTTGAACATGGCGAGGTCTTCGTCACCGACGACGGCGCGGAAACCGATCTCGACCTTGGGCATTACGAACGCTTCACCGGCGTTTCGGCCCGCCAGACCGACAGCATCAGTTCGGGCCGCATCTATTCCAACGTGCTGGAGAAAGAGCGGCGCGGCGACTACCTTGGCAAGACCATCCAGGTCATCCCCCACGTCACCAACGAAATCAAAGAGTTCCTGCGCATCGGCCAGGACGAGGTCGACTTCATGCTGTGCGAAATCGGCGGCACGGTCGGCGACATCGAGGGCCTGCCGTTTTTCGAGGCCATTCGCCAGTTCATCCACGAACGCCCGCGCGGGCAATCAATCCTGATGCACCTGACGCTGCTGCCGTACCTCGCGGCATCGGGGGAGTTGAAAACCAAACCGACCCAGCATTCGGTCAAGGAACTGCAATCCATCGGCCTTGCGCCCGATGTGCTGGTTTGCCGCAGCGAACACCCGATCCCCGACAAGGAGCGTGAGAAGATCGCGCTGTTTTGCAACGTCCGCAAAGAGCATGTGATACCCGCCTATGATCTGAAGACCATCTATCAGGCCCCCCTTGCCTATCATCAGGCCGGCCTCGATCAGGCGGTTCTGGATACATTCGGCATCTCGCCCGCGCCAAAGCCGAACCTGACGCGCTGGGAAGACGTGATGGACCGTCTGACCCATGCCGAGGGCGAGGTGCGCGTGGCCATCGTTGGCAAATACACCCAGCTTGAGGACGCCTACAAATCCATCGCCGAGGCGCTGACCCACGGCGGCATGGCCAACCGCACCCGGGTGCGCGCCGAATGGATCGACGCCGAGATCTTTGAACGCGAAGACCCCGCGCCGCATCTGGAAAACTTCCATGCCATCCTTGTACCTGGTGGGTTTGGCGAGCGCGGCACCGAAGGCAAGATCAAGGCCGCGCAATACGCGCGCGAAAAGAAGATCCCCTACCTGGGCATCTGCCTGGGCATGCAGATGGCGGTGATCGAGGCCGCGCGCAACCTGGTGGGCCTTGGCAACGCTGGGTCCGAAGAGTTTGACCAAGTTTCCGGCGACCGCCGCTTTACCCCCGTCGTCTACCACCTGAAAGAGTGGGTGCAGGGCAACCACACCGTCCGCCGCACCGCCGCCGATCACAAGGGGGGCACGATGCGGCTGGGCGCCTACACCGCCGCGCTGACGCCGGATTCAAAGGCGGCCGCAGTCTACGGCAGCCTCAGCATCGAAGAGCGCCACCGCCACCGCTATGAGGTGGACATCCAGTACAAGGACCAGCTTGAGAAATGTGGCCTGATGTTTTCCGGCATGAGCCCCGATGGCAGACTGCCCGAGATCGTCGAGGTGCGCGACCATCCGTGGTTCATCGGCGTCCAGTTCCACCCGGAACTGAAATCAAAACCCTTTGCGCCACACCCGCTGTTTGCAGATTTCATACGGGCGGCAATTGAAGGCGCGCGACTGGTTTAGGCGATCAGCAGTCCGTTGCCGCCGGGGCGGGCTCCGCGTCGGCTCTTCCCTCGACGTCCATTCGACGCTACACACCCCCCATGCTGTCCTACCAACACCAGTACCATGCGGGAAACCTTGCGGATGTGCACAAGCACTCGGTCCTTGCATGGACGCTCAACTACTTGATCCAAAAAGACAAACCCCTGACCTATATGGAATCCCATGCGGGCCGGGGGCTTTATGATCTGTCGGCCGCCGAGGCGGTCAAGACGGGCGAAGCCGCGGCGGGTATCGCTCGGGTGCAAGGCTGGTTCGCCAAGAACCACCCCTATTCCCGCGCCATCGCCGCCACGAGGGCCGAGCGCGGCCCTGACGCCTATCCCGGCAGCCCGCTGATCGCAGGACATACCCTGCGCGAGGGCGATACGATTCACCTGTGCGAATTGCATCCGCAGGAGCATGCGGCCCTTGACTATGCAACCAGCCCATTCGGGGCGCATGTTTACCAAGAGGACGGCCTTGCCAAAGCGCTGAGCATCCTGCCCCCCACCCCGCGCCGGGGCCTGCTGCTGATCGACCCAAGCTACGAGGTCAAGTCCGACTATGAGGACATCCCCCGCGTCATCGGCCAGATCGCGCGCAAGTGGAACGTGGGCCTGATCACCCTGTGGTATCCGATACTGACCGATGCCGCGCACCGCATAATGCTTAACATCCTGCGACAGGATCACCCGGAAGCGACTGTCCACGAGGTCCGCTTTCCCGCCGCGCGTGAAGGTCACCGCATGGTTGGTTCGGGCCTGTTCATGATCAACGCGCCCTACGGACTCGATACAGAGTTAAAGACGCTTTCCAACCGGTTCAAATCGCTGAGTTAACTGCCCGCGAGCATGCGCCCCGCCATCTCGGTCAGATCGCGGCTGAGGCTTGGTGTGGCAAGAATCCGCTCCAGTGCGCTGCGCATCAGCGTCTGCCGTGCGGCATCATAGCGCGGCCATGTCTCGAACGCGCCCGACATGCGCGCCGCCGTTTGCGCGTTCAACGGATCGAGGCGCAAAAGCCAATCGGCAACAAAGGCATAGCCCGATCCGTCTGCGGTGTGAAAGCCGGCATGATGCGACGACAGCGCGCCCACGACAGCGCGGAACCGGTTGGGGTTTTTCCACGCAAACAGCGGATGCGCGGACAACGCGCGCGCGGTTGCAACCGCCTGGTCCGGTGCCGCCATGCCGATACGCAGGCCAAACCATTTGTCCATCACATTGGCATCGCCCGACCAGCGCCCCGCAAAGCGCGCGGCCGCATCTTCGCCGGCACCTATGTCCAGAAGGCAGGCCAGAGCGCCTACCTCTTCGGTCATATTGTCCGCGCGCGCGAACGTCGCGCGTGCGGCCTCACCGGCATCGATCCGCGACAACAGCCCCAATGCCGCCAGCCGCAACGAACGGCGCCCCGCGCCGCGCGCATCGGGTGTAAAGGGGCCGGGCTCTTCCAGATCGCGCAGCAGGCCCGGCAGTGCCGGGGCGAGGGCTGTCGCGAGGGCATTTCCCATCACCCGCCGTGCTGCGTAAATTCTTTCCGGATCAGAGGTTTGCCCCGCCGCATGCAGCGTCTGGGCCATAGTGTCCTCACTCGGCAACCGCAGGCAGAGGGCGCGGAAGGCGGGGTCGAGGGAAGCATCCAGAGCCACCCGCGCCAAGGCGTCGATCCACGTCTGCGACACGGGCGCATCTGTTGTGACCATCGCACCCAACACCTCTTTGGCGAGGGCACCGCCAGACTCCCACTTGTTGAACGGGTCGGTGTCGTGGGCGAGCAGGAAGGCGCGTTCAGAGGCGTTTGTTTCCCTCTCAAGGACAACGGGTGCGGAAAAGCCGCGCAGGATGCTGGCAACGGGCCGTGCGGAAAGGCCGCGGAATTCAAACTCTTGCCGTGTTTGCGTCATTTCGAGCACGGTCGTGGGCACCACTTCGTTGCCGTTTGGCCCCAGCAGACCCACGGCAATCGGCAAGACCTTCGGACCCTTGTCTGGCTGACCCGGCGTGGGTAGGTTTTCTTGTTCAAAAGCAAGCGTATAGGTGCCATTCTTGAAGTCTTCTGTTACCTTCAGCCGGGGCGTGCCGGCATCGGAATACCAGCGTTTGAATTGCGAAAGATCACGGCCCGTGGCATCGTGAAACACGTCCAGCCAGTTCTCGATAGTGGCTGCATCACCGTCATGGCGCGCGAAATACAGATCAAGCGCCGCGCGGTAGCCTTCATCCCCGACAAGGCGTCGCAGCATGCCAATCACCTCGGCGCCCTTTTCATAGATCGTTGCCGTGTAGAAGTTGTTGATTTCCATATAGCTTTCGGGGCGGACCGCGTGGGCCAGCGGTCCCTGATCCTCGCGGAACTGGCGGGCGCGCAGCATCAGAACATCTTCGATACGTTTGACCGCATGGCTGCGCATGTCGCCCGAAAACTGCTGATCGCGGTAGACCGTCAGCCCCTCTTTAAGGCACAACTGGAACCAGTCCCGGCAGGTGATCCGGTTGCCGGTCCAGTTGTGAAAATACTCATGCGCAATGATCGCCTCGATGCGGGCAAAGTCATCGTCCGTGGCGGTCGCCGGGGACGCCAGAACATACTTGGAGTTGAATATGTTCAACCCCTTGTTCTCCATCGCTCCCATATTGAAGTCATCAACTGCGACGATGTTGAATACATTCAGGTCGTAGACGCGTCCGTAGACCCGTTCGTCCCACGCCATCGACCGTTTCAGCGCATCCATCGCGTAGGCGCAGCGGTCTTGATCGCCGTCGCGGACCCAGATGTTCAGTGCCACATCACCCCCTTCGCTGGTGGTGAAACGGTCCGAATGCGCCACCAGATCGCCGGCAACCAGCGCGAACAGATAGGCGGGCTTGGGCCACGGATCATCCCATTCAGCCCATCCCGGGCCCGAGGCGACGGGGTTGCCGTTCGACAACAGAACCGGCAGGTCAGCCTCGATCCGGACGTGAAAACGCGCCATCACGTCGGGGCGGTCGGGATAAAAGGTGATCTTGCGAAACCCTTCCGCCTCGCATTGCGTGCAATACATGCCGCGTGACATGTACAGCCCCTCCAGCGCCGTGTTCGCCTCGGGCGAAATTTCCACTTCGGTTGTCAGATCGAACGGCCCGTCGGGCACATCGGAAGCTGGCAGGGTAAGACCCGTCGCGTCCGCAACTACCGCCAGCGCGCGCCCGTCAATGGCTACGGTGATGAGGCGCAACCCCTCGCCGTCCAGTCGCAGATCGTGCCGTCCGGGCCGCGCCGGATTGGGCACATAGCGGACAGTGGCGCGCACCCGTGTGGTGAACGAAGACAGGTGAAACACCAGTCTCACGGTTTCAATCAGATGGGTAAAAGGTTGATAGTCTGACAGAAAAACAGGCTGGGGGGCGGTGGCGTCGGTCATCACAACTCCTTGAGGCAGGGAACGTCCGCCGCTTGTGCGACGTTAGTGTGCGAAAGGCCGGGCATCAATCCCGGCGCCAAAGGAGGGAAGCAATGTCTGCACCACAAACCAATCTGGAGCGCCAGAAACGTCGGCACCGGGGTCCCCTCATCGGGATGATTGCGGTCGTCGCGTTCGCACTGCTGCTGTTCTTTGCCTTCAACGTGTATACGGCCGAACAAGGTCAGACGCCAGAAGCGACAGCACCGCAGATTGACGGCCGCACGGGCGAGTCTGTTCCCGCAGACTGAAACCCCTTTACGAATCCCGGCAGATCGCTAGATCATATGTTCCATGAATGTTCTTTTTTGGTTCAAGCGTGACCTGCGCGGGCACGACAGCCCCGGACTGGCCCTGGCGGCCAGCCTCGGCCCCGTCCTGCCCCTCTATATCGTCGAGCCAGCGTATTGGGCGTTGCCCGACACCTCGGCCCGGCAATGGGCGTTCACCTCGGCGTGCCTTGTGGAACTGCGCCACGATCTGGGGGGCACGGGCGCGCCGTTGGCGGTGCGCGTTGGCGATGCAGTCGCGGTGCTCGCGCGTTTGTGCCGCCAGTATGCCATCACCCGCATCGTCAGTCATGAGGAGACCGGAAACCTGTGGACCTACGCGCGCGACCTGCGCGTGGGGGCATGGGCACGCGCGTCCGGCATCCGCTGGGACGAGGTGCCGCAATCCGGGGTCGTGCGGCGCCTGCGGGCAAGGGATGGTTGGGCGCGCCGGCGCGATGCCTTCGCCGCAGCCGATCCGGTCCCTGCCCCCACGCTTGACGCAGTGGCGGGAGTAGAGCCCGGGCCGATTCCATCTGCGCGCGCACTGCGGCTGGCCGAAGATCGCTGCCCGCACGCTCAGCCCGGCGGGCGCAGCCATGCGCTTGATTTGCTGGATACATTCCTGACCAGACGCGGCGAGAGTTACCGCACAGCCATGTCGTCACCCGTGACGGGCGAGCGTGCCTGTTCGCGCCTGTCGCCCTATCTGGCGCTTGGCGCGATCTCGGGGCGTGAAGTGGCGCAGACCGTGCGGGCGCGGCAGGATACGCGACCCTCGGGACGCTGGCCGGGCGCGCTGAGCAGCTTTCAAAGCCGGCTCGCCTGGCGCGACCACTTCATGCAAAAGCTGGAAGATCAACCCTGCATCGAGACGCAGGCCCTGCACCGCGCCGCCGATGCGCTGCGCCCACGCGAAAGTGACCCCGTGCGCTTGGCGGCATGGTCGGCAGGCGAGACGGGCCTTCCGTTTGTGGATGCCTGCATGCGATACCTTGACGCCACGGGCTGGCTGAACTTTCGCATGCGCTCGATGGTCATGGCCGTCGCGTCGTATCATCTGTGGCTGGATTGGCGGACGACCGGCGCGGTTCTTGCGCGGCGGTTCACGGATTATGAACCGGGCATCCACTGGCCGCAGGTTCAGATGCAGTCAGGGGTGACCGGCATCAACACGCCGCGCATCTACAACCCAATCAAGCAGGGGCTGGATCAGGATCCCACGGGGGTGTTCACCCGCCGCTGGGTGCCGGAACTGGCCGATGTGCCCGATGCCCATCTGCAAACGCCGTGGAAATGGCAGGGCGCGCAGGGCCTGTTGGGCCGCCGCTACCCCGAGCCCATTGTCGATGTGGCCGCCGCTGCACGCGTCGCGCGCGACGCAGTCTGGTCCGTGCGCAAAGCCGCCGACAGGGCCGAGATTGCCCGCATCATCGACCGCCACGCCAGCCGCGCCGATCCGCGTTTTGTCAATGACCGCGCTGCCCGCCGCCGCGTGCCCGCGTCCACAGCGCAGTTGAGCCTTGATCTGTAAGCCATGGCAAAGATGGTGAAAAAGGGTGATCTGGCGACCAAGACCTGCGCCACCTGCGGGCGCCCGTTCACCTGGCGCAAGGCCTGGGCAAAGGTCTGGGATGATGTAAAATATTGCTCTGACCGTTGTCGTGGCGCGAAACCGTCAACAAAGTCGCGCTAGGGGGCGTGCGTGACGTGTGCCTGACAGACATTTGACCGGCTCTGCGCCGTTCAAATCTTGCAGATCGCTGGACGCGGGCGCCCATGTCCCTTATCTGTATCCCGCAGCATACAATGGCGCCAAAGCCAGATGAGGGAACCGATGACCGACCGCACCGCTGTTCACGGATTGAAAGTTGATGACCGGCTGTTGGATTTCCTTGCCAATCGCGCTTTGCCCGGCACCGGTATAGACGCGGACACGTTCTGGGACGGCTTTGCCCGCACCGTCAGCGATCTGATGCCGAAAAACCGTGCGCTGCTGGATCGGCGCGAGACCCTGCAAGATCGGATCAACGCGTGGCATCTCGCCCGCAAGGGTCTGCCGATCAATCCACAGGCCTACCGCGCCTTTCTTGCGGAAATTGGCTACCTGCTGCCCGAAGGCCCCGATTTCACCATTCAGACCACCGGCACCGACCCCGAGATTGCCGATGTTCCCGGCCCGCAACTGGTGGTGCCGGTGATGAACGCGCGTTACGCGCTGAACGCCGCCAACGCGCGTTGGGGCAGCCTTTACGATGCACTTTATGGCACTGATGCAATGGGCGATTTACCCCGTGGCCGCGACTATGATCCCGCGCGCGGTAACCGCGTGATCACCTGGGCCAAGCGCTTTCTGGATGATACAGCCCCACTGGCCAGCGGCAGCCATGCAGATGTCAGCGCTTATGGCATTGTCGGGGGTGCGCTGACGCCTGCACTCGCCGACCCCGCCCAATTCGCGGGCTACCGTGGCCGCCCCGAGGCGCCCAACGCGATACTTTTCGTCACAAACGGTTTGCATCTGGTGATCCGCATCGACCGGGGCCACCGCATCGGAAGCCAAGATCCAGCCGGCGTGGCCGACATCCGGATGGAGGCTGCCCTGTCGGCCATCATGGATTGCGAAGATTCAGTGGCCGCCGTCGATGCCGAGGACAAGGTTCTGGCCTATGCCAACTGGTTGGGCCTGATGCGCGGTGATCTGGTGGAAACCATTGAAAAGGAAGGTCGCCTGATCGAGCGGTGCCTTGCCCCGGATTTTGAATTTATCGGCCCCGATGGTGCCGCGCGCACGCTCAAGGGTCGCGCGCTGATGCTGGTGCGCAACGTAGGCCATCTGATGACGAACCCCGCGATCCTGGATTCTTCGGGGCGCGAGGTCGGCGAAGGGCTGATGGATGCGTTCATCACGACCTTGTGCGCCATGCACGATCTGTCCAAGTCAGATGGCCCGCGCAATTCGCTGACCGGTTCGGTCTATGTGGTCAAACCCAAGATGCACGGGCCTGAGGAGGTCGCCTTTGCCTGCGAAATCTTCGACCGGGTCGAAGAGGTGCTGGGCCTGCCGCGCCACACGGTCAAGCTGGGGATCATGGATGAGGAACGCCGCACCAGCGCCAACCTGAAGGAATGTATCCGCGCTGCACAGCATCGGATAGCATTCATCAACACGGGCTTTCTGGACCGCACCGGGGATGAGATTCATACCAGCATGGAAGCGGGCCCGATGATCCGCAAAGGCGACATGAAGACGAGTGCCTGGATCAAGGCCTATGAGGACCGCAACGTCGATGTGGGCCTTGCCTGCGGTCTGGCGGGGCGGGCGCAGATCGGCAAGGGGATGTGGGCTGCACCCGATCTGATGGGGGCGATGCTGCGCGAAAAGATCGCCCATCCGAAGGCGGGCGCAAATTGCGCCTGGGTGCCCTCACCAACGGCAGCGGTGTTGCACGCGACGCACTACCACCGGGTCGACGTGTTGGCCGTTCAGGCCGACATCGCGCGGGGTGGCCCGCGGGCGGGTCTTGATGCGCTGCTGACCATTCCGCTGGCAGCAGGGCAGAACTGGTCCGAAGCCGAGATTGCCGAAGAGATCGAAAACAACGCCCAAGGCATTCTGGGCTACGTCGTGCGTTGGGTGGACCAAGGCATAGGGTGTTCGAAAGTCCCTGATATTCATGATGTCGGCCTGATGGAAGACCGCGCCACCTGCCGCATCTCGGCGCAGGCGCTGGCCAACTGGCTGCATCACGGCGTAGTGGCCGAAGGGCAGGTCATGGCGTCGCTGCGCAAGATGGCGGCGGTGGTTGACCGCCAAAACTTTGGCGATGCCGCCTACCGCCCCATGGCACCGCGCTTTGATGGTGCTTCGTTCCGCGCGGCGTGCGATCTTGTATTCAAGGGGCGCGAACAGCCCTCGGGCTATACCGAGCCTGTGCTGCACGCCCGGCGCCTCGAAAAGAAAGCCACCGCAGCGTGATGTCGCGTGCTTGATGCGCACCTGTGGCCTGTATGCGACAGCTACAGGCCTCAGCCAATGTCGAGGGCAATGGCATGCACGCGCGTGTTCAGATCACCTAGGGCTGCGTGAACGGCACGGTGGCGGGCGACGCGGCCCATGTCGGCCAGCGCAGGCGACCGGATCAGCACGCTGAAATGGCTTTCCCCCGTGCCATCATCGCCCGAATGGCCTGCATGTTTGTGGCTTTCGTTTTCAATATCCAGCCGCTCGGGCGCAAAGGCTAGTGTCAGGCGCGCGCGCATCTCAGCGGCAATCCCAGTCTCGTTCAGGTTCCTCGTCTCGTTCACGGGCATTTTTCCCCTCTCCCCCTTCAACTTGTCGCACAAACCCGTAAACTGCATTGCCCGAGTCGGAAAGACCCGGGGTGAAACGCGGGGGTCATGCGTCCGCAAGACAGCAACGGAAACCTGCCCGATGGTCAAACCGCCTTTCGAATTCGATATCCGCGTCTCGGCCGACAAGAAGCGCAAGAAAACCACCAGACGTGGAATGTCGGGTGCGTTCGAGACGTCGAACCGCGCCTGTGACTTTCCCGGTTGTGCCGAGGCCGGTGCTTACCGTGCGCCCAAAAGCCCAGAACTGCTGGATGAGTTTTTCTGGTTCTGCAAGGATCACATCCGCGAATACAATCTGAAATGGAACTTCTTTCAGGGCACCACGGATGACGAGTTCCAGAAGTTTCTGGACAAGGACCGCGTCTGGGGGCGGGCGACCAAGCCGTTCAGCCAAAAGGATGACGGGCGCGCATGGGCACGGCTGGGGGTGGATGATCCGATGTCGCTGCTGGGCGACAATGCCACGTTGAACCCCGGCAAACCGGTCAGCAACAACACCCGCAAGCTGCCGCCCACCGAGCGCAAGGCAGTAGAGATTCTGGAAGCCCGCGACACCTGGACCAAGACCGAGATCCGTCGCCAATACAAATCGCTGGTCAAGGATCTTCATCCCGACATGAACGGCGGAGACCGCTCGGACGAAGAGCGCCTGCAAGAGGTGGTCTGGGCCTGGGATCAGATCAAGGACAGCCGCTATTTCCGCGAATGAAAAGGGGCGGCCCTCAGGCCGCCCCATTTTCGCTTGCGGCCCTGGGGGGGCCGGATCAGGCCACCTTGAAGGTCAGCGCAGCACCGTTCATGCAATAGCGCTTGCCCGTGGGTGCGGGGCCATCGTCGAACACATGCCCGAAATGCCCGCCGCAACGGCGGCAATGCACTTCCGTACGCGTGCCGAACAGGCCACGGTCGGCCTTGGTTCCCACCGCATTGGCCAGCGGTTGCGTGAACGACGGCCAGCCCGTGCCGCTGTCGAACTTGTCCTTTGACGCGAACGCCGCCAGAGCGCAGCCCGCGCAGTGAAAGGTGCCCGTCCGGTTTTCACGATCAAGCGGGCTGGAGCCCGCGCGCTCGGTCGCCTCTTCGCGCAAGACCTGATACTGAAGGTCGGTCAGCTTCTTGCGCCATTCGGCGTCGCTGAGTGTCACTTCAAAAGTTTCGGCCCGTACGCGCGTCGCAACCAGGGCCGCAACCCCCGCTAACATCATGGAACGTCGGTTCATGGCATCCTCCTTGGACCGGTGTGATCCTATACCTGTCCATACGCTTTGCGCTCCGGGTTAGTTTCATGTTCACGCAAAAGCGATCTTGCCAAACGAGCACCGACAGACGCTCCCTTCCCCTTGAACCCCCCTGCGTTATGTTCCACAACCGAACGGACAAGGGACGACCCCCGAACGGCGGGGGCAGTAAGGGCGAAAGATGATGCTGGATCACGCGATGAAACCGACCGAAGAAATCTCAGTCCGCGATGTGTTCGGCATCGACACCGACATGAAGGTCAAGGGCTTTGCCGAGCGTACCGACCGGGTTCCCGAGATCGACAGCACCTACAAGTTTGATCCCGACACCAGCCTCGCCATCCTTGCAGGCTTTGCCTATAACCGGCGGGTGATGATCCAGGGCTATCACGGCACCGGCAAGTCCACGCACATCGAACAGATTGCAGCGCGGCTGAACTGGACGTGCGTGCGGGTGAACCTTGACAGCCACATCAGCCGGATCGACCTGATCGGCAAGGATGCGATCAAGCTGCGCGACGGCAAGCAGGTGACTGAATTCCATGAAGGCATCCTGCCCTGGGCGCTGCGCAACCCTGTGGCCATCGTGTTCGACGAATATGATGCGGGCCGCGCCGACGTGATGTTCGTGATCCAACGCGTGCTGGAACATGATGGCAAGCTGACGCTGCTGGACCAGAACGAGATCATCACCCCTCACCCGTCGTTCCGCCTGTTTGCCACCGCCAACACGGTCGGTCTTGGTGACACAACCGGCCTTTACCACGGCACCCAGCAGATCAACCAGGCGCAGATGGACCGCTGGAGCCTTGTGGCCACGCTGAACTATCTGTCCCATGACGCCGAGGCCGCCATCGTTCTGGCCAAGAACGCGCGGTACAACACCGAAAAAGGCCGCAAGGTCATCTCACAGATGGTGACCGTCGCCGATCTGACCCGCACCGCCTTCATGAACGGTGATCTGTCCACGGTAATGAGCCCCCGGACGGTCCTGAATTGGGCCCAGAACGCCGAGATCTTTCACAACGTGGGCTACGCGTTCCGTCTGAGTTTCCTGAACAAATGCGATGAGTTGGAGCGCCAGACGGTTGCGGAATTCTATCAGCGCTGCTTTGCCGAGGAACTGCCGGAAAGTGCGGCAAGCATGGCGATGAAATAAGGCGGGGGCGGGATGACCAAACCCACCGACAACCCTGCCGATCCCTTCAAGAAGGCCCTTGCCGAGGCGACCCGGACCATGGCCGATGATCCGGACATGGCGGTCAGCTATTCGGTGGACCCTCCGGGCATGAACCGCGAGGGCGTTCGGCTGCCGCAGGTCAGCCGCCGCATGACGCGCGATGAGGTGCTGCTGGCACGCGGCACCGCCGATGCATTTGCGCTGCGTCGCAAGTTCCATGATGAGGGCGTGGCCGCCCGCTATGCGCCCACGGGTCAATTGGCGCGCGATATCTATGAGGCGATGGAGACGGCGCGCTGCGAAGCGGTTGGCGCGCGCGCAATGCCGGGGACTGCCGGAAACATCGACGCAAAGATCGCGCACGAGGCCGATCGCAAGGGTTACAGCCAGATCAGGGATGCCAAGGACGCGCCGCTTCCGGTCGCGGCAGGCTATCTGGTGCGTCAGATGGCCACGGGGCGCGACCTGCCCGCATCTGCGGCAAAGGTCGCGGATCTGTGGCGCGACGTGGTGACGGAACAGGCCGGCGTCACGCTGGAAAACCTGAACCATGTGCTGGCCGATCAGTCGGCCTTCGCGCGTATGGCGCGCAAGGTGATCGCCGATCTGGGCTATGGCGACCAGTTGGGCGACGACCCCGACGCGCCAGATGATGACGATGGCAGCGACGAGGCTGAACAGGATCAGGACGCGCCCGATTCCGCGGGCGAGGATGACAACCAGGACGACGACGCCGACGCCTCGCCCGAGCAAGCCCAGGACCAGCAGCAAGACCAGTCGCAAGCGCAAGTCTCGATGGAAGACAGCGCCGACATGGAGCAGGGCGACGAGACCGAGATGCCCGAGGGCGAGGCGCCCCAGGAGCCCCCGGCCCCCGCCGCCCATTCCGATGCTGACCCGAACTATGCCGTCTTCACCACTGATTTCGATGAGGAAATCCGCGCCGAAGATTTGGCCGAACCGGCCGAGCTTGAGCGCCTGCGCGCCTATCTGGACCAGCAACTGGAGCCGCTGAAGGGCGCGGTCAGCCGCCTGGCCAACAAGTTGCAGCGCCGTCTGCAGGCCCAGCAGAACCGCAGTTGGCTGTTTGACCTTGAGGAAGGCACACTGGACGCAGGCCGTCTTGCGCGGGTGGTGGCGAACCCGACCATGCCCCTGTCGTTCAAGCAGGAAAAAGACACCGAATTTCGCGACACCTGTGTGACGCTTCTGCTGGACAACTCGGGGTCCATGCGCGGACGCCCGATCTCGATAGCGGCGATCTGTGCTGATGTTCTGGCCCGCACGCTGGAACGCTGTTCGGTCAAGGTCGAGATTCTGGGCTTCACCACACGCGCCTGGAAGGGCGGACAAAGCCGCGAGCGTTGGCTGGCCCAGGGGCGCGCGCAGACGCCGGGGCGGCTGAATGACCTGCGACACATCATCTACAAATCCGCCGATGCGCCCTGGCGGCGCACGCGGCCCAATCTGGGGCTGATGATGAAGGAAGGCTTGCTGAAGGAAAATATCGACGGCGAGGCACTGGAATGGGCGCATCGCCGCGCGATGGCCCGCCCCGAGGCACGCAAGATCCTGATGGTGATCAGCGATGGCGCGCCGGTGGACGATTCGACCCTGTCGGTCAACCCCGCGAACTTTCTGGAAAAGCACCTGCGTGACGTGATTGCGATGGTCGAGAGGCGGCGGGCGGTTGAGTTGATCGCCATCGGAATCGGCCATGACGTGACACGCTATTACCAGCGTGCGGTCACGATCACGGATGTCGAGCAATTGGCCGGGGCTATGACCGAGCAATTGGCCGGGCTGTTCGAGGCGGACCCGAAAAGACGCGGAAGAGCGGGCGCGCGGCGGGCCGGATAGCGGGGGGCAGCCTGCCCTCCCGGTGCTTTTCGCGTCTAGCGCATAATTGCAGACTTTAATGAGGCCGCCATGTTTCAGACGTTTGACCAGACCTCTGACCCCTCGGCCGGACCAGAGCGCCTTGTGCGGTTGCGCGCGGCCTTGGTGGCCGAAGGGCTGGCGGGGTTCATCGTGCCGCGCGCCGATGCGCATCAGGGCGAATACGTCGCCGCGCGCGATGAGCGGCTGCTGTGGCTGACGGGGTTCACCGGATCTGCCGGGTTCTGCATCGTGTTGCCACAGGTAGCGGGCGTCTTCATCGACGGGCGCTACCGCGTGCAGGTGAAAGCGCAGGTCGATCTGACGGCCTATACGCCGGTTCCGTGGCCAGAGGAGAAGCCGGGGCCATGGATCGCGGCGCATCTGACCGATGGTGTGGTGGGGTTCGACCCATGGCTTCACAGCGCAGATGAGATCGAAAAACTTGCAGCAGCACTTGAAGGTTCGGGTGTAACCCTTAGCTCTGGCAGGAATTTAATAGACGCTGTATGGTCGGATCAACCGCCTGCGCCCCTTGGCCATGTCTTTGTTCACGCCGATGCTTTGGCGGGGATGACCAGTGCGGACAAACGCGCAAGGCTAGCGGAAGGCTTGCGATCGGCGGGCCATGCAGCCGTTGTTCTGACCCTGCCTGATTCAATCTGCTGGCTTTTGAACATTCGTGGCGCGGATGTCCCGAAGAACCCGGTCGTGCACTGCTTTGCGATCGTGCATGACGACGCGCGGGTCACGCTGTTCGCCGATGCGCAAAAGTTTGACGACGCCACGCGGGCTCATCTGGGCCCGCAAGTGACCCTGCGGCCGCCTGAGATCTTTGTGACGGCGCTGCATACCCTGCAAGGCCCGGTGCAGGTAGACCGCACCACCGCTCCGCTTGCTGTCAGCGACGCGTTGAGCGGGGCCGGGGTGGGTGTGGTCTGGGGTGACGACCCGTGCCGTCTGCCCAAGGCCCGCAAGACCTCTGCCGAGTTGCAGGGCATGCGCGACGCGCATCTGCGCGACGGGGCGGCGATGACCGAGTTTCTGGCCTGGCTGGACCGCCAGCCGCCCGCCAGCCTGACCGAGATTGACGTGGTGACCGCCCTCGAAGGCTATCGCCGTGCCACCAACGCGCTTTATGACATCAGCTTTGATACCATCTGCGGCGCGGGCCCGAACGGGGCCATCATGCATTACCGGGTGACCCATCAGACCAACCGCGTGATCGAAAACAACCAGCTTTTGCTGGTCGACAGCGGCGCACAATACCGCGATGGTACCACCGACATCACCCGCACGATTGCCATCGGCGATCCGGGCGAGGACGCGCGCCTGTGCTATACCCGCGTGCTGCGGGGCATGATCGCAATCAGCCGCGTGCGCTTTCCCAAGGGGCTTGCCGGGCGCGATCTGGACCCCCTTGCCCGCTATCCCTTGTGGGTCGAGGGGCAGGATTTCGACCATGGCACCGGGCATGGCGTGGGCGCCTTCCTGTCGGTACATGAGGGGCCGCAACGCATCAGCCGCATCTCTGAGGTGCCGCTGGAGGCGGGCATGATCTTGTCGAACGAGCCGGGCTATTACCGCGAGGGGGCCTTTGGCATCCGTCTCGAAAACCTGATTGTGGTGCAAGAGGCGCCGCCACTGGGCGACAATCGCGCACACTATGCGTTCGAGACGCTGACTTTTGTGCCGCTGGACCGGCGGCTGATCGTGACGGCGCAGTTGTCGGCGGCTGAGCGAGCCTGGCTGAATGCCTATCACGCCAAGGTTCTGGACAGCATCGGCCCAAGAGTTTCCGGCCCTGCGCATGACTGGCTGGTTTCCGCCTGCGCACCCCTTTAGGCAGAGGCGACAGAAACCCTGTCGCCGCGGCAAGGCCCATGATGCAGCGCGGTGTGGGGTCGGTGCCCGTTCCAAGCCCAGTATGCGTCAGGTTTGTGCACCCCCCGCCACGCTGCGAATACGCTCGACCATCGCGCGCACCCCGTTCGAGCGTTGTGCCGACAGATGGTCGTTCAGGCCCAGCCTACCCAGTTCCGCCGCTGCATCCACCTGGCCCACATCGCCCAGCGGTACCCCCGAATAGAGGGCATGCAGAATGGCGATCAGTCCGCGCACGATCATCGCATCCGAGTCGCCCTGAAAGTCGAACTGCCCGGCCTCGGGGGTGGGCCGCAGCCAGACCTGGCTGGCACAGCCATCCACCTTCAATGCCGGCACCTTGAAGCTGTCCTCAAGGGGCGGCATCGCGCGGCCAAGTTCGATCACATGGCGATAGCGATCTTCCCAGTCGTCGAGAAAATCAAAGGTCTCGGCAATGTCCTCAAAAGCCTGGGTTGCCATGGTGTACGCCTTTCCTGTCCGGTAGACCGACAGGTAAAGCGCCTGCCCCTGCCCGTCCAGAGCAACGCCACCTGCATCGCGGCCTTTTCAAATGGCAATCCATCGGCTACCACCAAGAAAACGCGAAAAATGGATGGCGCGATGACACGTTCGATCACGGTTGCCCTTGCGGCCCTGCTGACACTGAGCGCCTGTGGCGCGGTGCGCGAGTCGCGCCTGAACCCGTTCAACTGGTTCGGGCGGTCGGAACCGACCGAGACGATCACTCTGGTCGAAAAGGTCGATCCGCGGCTGCTGGTGGCCGACGTGCTTTCCATGAGCGTCGAGCCCTACTCAGGCGGCGCCATCGTGCGGGCCACTGGCCGGGCCGAAACCCAAGGCTGGTGGGATGCCGAACTGGTCGAAGCAAAGACCGATGATCCGACCACGCTGGTGCTCGAATTCCGCCTGCTGCCGCCTTTGGTGCGGGGCGATGTCAGCACCCCGCAATCGCGCGAGGTGACCGTGGCCATGACCCTGTCGCCGTCGCGTCTGGAAACCATCGGCAGCATCACCGTCCAAGGCGCCAACAACGCCCGCGCGACCCGGCGTTAAAGCCGGATCACCCGCACGTCATGGCCCTTGGCGGTCAGCGCAATCTCGCCCCGGCACAGGCGCAGAGCGTCCTCGCCGAACGCCTCAAACCGCCAGCCCGAAAGAGCCTCGACCCCGCGCCCTCCGGCGGCGATGATGTCAAGATCCGAGGATGAGGCGATCAGCTTTGGCGCGACGCCCAATTGCTCGGACTTGGCCTTCAACAGAACGCGCAGCAAATCCGCCAGCGCGGGGTTTACCTGCATCTGTTCCTTGGATGTGTCGATCTTGGGCATGTCCTCGGGCCGCATGTCGATCCCCGCCTTGACGGCTGCCAGAATGCCCTCGGCAATCTCGGGTTTGCGTCCTTCGCGCATCAGCATGCGTGAGCGTCCCAGTTCCTCGACAGTTCCGGGACGGGTCGAGGCCAGTTCCAACAGCGCGTCATCCTTCATCACGCGCGACCGCGGCACGTTGTTGGACTGGGCATAATCCTCACGGAACCGCGCCAGCGCCTTGACCACTGCCATGAACCGGGCCGAGGTCGTGCGCGTCTTTATCCGCTGCCACGCCTCATCCGGGTGGGTGGTGTAGGTGGCAGGTTCGGTCAGAACGCTCAACTCTTCGGCCACCCAGTGCGCGCGTCCGTTCTTTTCCAGTGTTGCGGCAAGCGATTCATAGATCACGCGCAGATGGGTCACATCGGCCAGCGCATATTCCTTTTGCGCCGTCGAAAGAGGGCGGCGCGACCAGTCGGTAAAGCGGCTGGTCTTGTCGAGGTCCTCGCGGGCGATCTTGCGCACAAGGGTTTCGTACCCCACCTGCTCGCCAAAGCCGCAAACCATGGCCGCCACCTGCGTGTCAAACAGCGGTTCGGGAAAGACATTGCCCTCGACAAAGAAGATCTCGAGATCCTGTCGGGCGGCGTGGAACACCTTGACCGTCGCCGTGTGGCGAAACAGGTCGTAGAGGGGATCCATACGCATGTCCGCGCCCTCGATCGGGTCGACCAGGACGGCCTCGCCCGTCTTGCCCGGAAGCGCCATCTGGATCAGGCACAGCTTTGACCAATAGGTCCGTTCGCGCAGAAATTCGGTGTCGATTGTGACGTATGGTTCGGCCTTGGCGGCCTCGCAGAACCGGGCCAGGTCTTCGGTCGTGGTGATCGTGCGCATCAAGAGCGTCTTTCAAGGGGCCGCGGGGGCATCCCGCAACAGATATCTGACCGTAATAAGAGGCGGCGACCGCCTTGGAAAGCCCAAGCTGCAGCAAAGACACGGTTTTGCTGGCGATCATGGCCAGAAGATGGTAGCAGTTTGACAAAATCGAGCAAAGAAAAGGGCGAAAATGCCCAACGTACAGGAATTCTACCTACGCGGCGATCAGATCGCCACGTTTCAGTCCGTCGCTTCGTCGGGCAATTCGAACGGTGTGAAAGTCACGCTGGGCGGGGTGCAGACGCTTGGCGCATCCACAACCTATTTCCGCGTGGTGGTACGCCAGATCGGCAGCGGGCAAGACGCGCTGACCAATGGGCAGTTCATCGACATCTACGCCCACCCGCCCAGCACGCCCCCCGGTCCGCCGCTCTTCTCCAACCTGAACCCGCAACATGACATGTATCAGGGCCGGGCCTCATCAAGCGAACATCAGATCATCACCAACCCGGCACAGATCCTGATCCAAACGGCCCCTATCACCAACGGCACCGTCCAGATCGGCCCCGGCATCAAGCCACTGCGGACCGAGCAGTTGCAGTTTGACTCGCTTCCCGCAACCCCGCCCGTCATTCCCTGTTTCGTGGCGGGCACCCTGATCCGGACAGCACGCGGAGAGGTTCCGGTAGAGATGATCCGCGCCGATGACCGCGTGCAGACGCTGGACAACGGCTATCAGCCAGTGGTTTGGGCGGGGCAACGTCGGGTTTGCGGCCTTGGCAGCATGGCGCCCGTGCGGTTCAGGGCGGGCAGCGTAGGCAATCGCCGCAGACTTCTTGTCTCACCCCAGCACAGGATGCTGGTGTCAGGCTGGCGGTCCGAGCTTGCCTCGGGCGAGGTGGAAACACTTGCCGCCGCCGTGCATCTGATCAACGGCGGTACGATCAGCCGCAAGCGCTGCCCGTTCGTGACCTATGTGCATTTGCTGTTCGAGTCGCATCAGGTTCTGCTGGCCGAGGGGTCGGCCTCGGAATCGCTGTTTCCGGGCAGTCAGGCATTCTCGGCTTTTGACCGGGCCGCGCGGGCCGAGATCACACGCCTGTTTCCGCGCTTGTGCCCCGTCAAGGGCACAGGGTCGGGGATGGCGCGGCCTGTTCTGTCACGCGCCGCCGCCCAGATGGCCTTCGCCTGACGCAGCGTCCAGCATCAGAACGGACCGGTCGCCCTGAACAAACCGGCGCAGCACCGCCGGGTAGAGCCGATGTTCCTGCACCAGAACCCGTTCGCCCAGCGTGTCTTCTGTGTCGCCCGCCAGCACCGGCACCCGGACCTGCCCCAGAATGGGCCCGGCATCCAGATCTGCTGTCACCTGATGCACCGTGCAACCGGCCTGCGCGTCGCCTGCGGCAAGCGCGCGCGCGTGAGTGTGCAATCCGGGATATTTGGGCAAGAGCGATGGGTGAATATTAAGCAGCCGGCCATGAAAGCGGCGCACAAATTCTGGCGTCAACACGCGCATGAATCCCGCCAGCGCCACGACATCGGGGCACGCGTCCAGCAGTGGCTTCAGCAGGGCCGCCTCAAATGCTGCGCGGTCGCGGCCAAAAGGGCGATGATCCACCGCAGCCACTGCCACCCCCCGGTCTTTTGCCCGCACCAGCCCCGCAGCCCAAGGGTTGTTCGAGGCCACCAGCACAGGCGTCGCGAACCCTCCGTCCTTCATGGCCGCAACCAGCGCCAGCATGTTCGAGCCACCCCCGGAGATCAGGATGGCAACCCGTGTCAAAGAAGCTGGCCACGGTAGATGACCCCGCGACCGGGTACGATCAGACCGATACGCACCACCGTCTCGCCCAAGGCAGTCAGCAGTTCCGTCAGCGCCTCCGTCCGGTCTTCGGCCACGACCAACATCATGCCGATGCCGCAGTTGAAGGTCTTCAGCATTTCCTGCTCGGTCATGCCCGCCGTTTCGGCCAGCCAGCGAAACACCGGCGGCAAGGCCCATGCGCCAAGGTCGATCGCGCATGCCAGCCCCTCGGGCAGCACGCGCGGCGGGTTTTCGGCGATGCCGCCGCCGGTGATATGGGCCAGCGCATGCACCCCCCCTGCCCGCATCGCCGACAGCGCAGGACGGACATATAGCCGGGTGGGCGCCAGCAACGCCCCGCCCAAGGTGCCTTCGGAAAACGGCGAGGCAACATCCCAGCCAAGGCCCGAGATCCCGACCACCTTGCGCACAAAGGAATATCCGTTGGAATGAACACCGTTCGAGGCCAGCCCAAGGATCACATCGCCCTCGGCCACATCCTTGGGCAGGTCACTTCCCCGCTCCATCGCGCCCACGGCAAAGCCCGCCAGATCGAAGTCACCGCCGTGATACATGCCTGGCATCTCGGCCGTCTCACCCCCGATCAACGCGCACCCCGACGCTTCGCAGCCTGCCGCAATACCGCTGATAATGCGCGTGGCCTGATCCACATCCAACTTGCCCGTTGCGAAATAATCAAGGAAGAACAACGGCTCGGCGCCCTGACACACCAGGTCGTTGACGCACATCGCCACCAGATCGATGCCAATGGTGTCCACAAGGCCGGTATCAATGGCAATCCGCAACTTGGTGCCCACACCGTCGGTTGCTGCCACCAGAATGGGGTCATCATAGCCCGCCGCCTTCAAATCGAACAGCGCGCCAAAGCCACCAAGGCCGCCCATCGTGCCACGGCGCAAGGTGCGTTTGGCGGCAGGCTTTATCCGCTCGATCAGCGCATTGCCCGCGTCTATATCCACGCCAGCATCGGCATAGGTCAACCCGCTAATGCCCTTGGTCATCGCCCGTCTCCTGCATGGTTGGTGCCGTCCGCGCCCCCATACGACGTATCCCTGCTGCTGGCAACAAAGCCGTCGTCCCCCGCTTGACCCGCGCGCCCGATCTGCTACGCACATCACCGCTGGGCCTGTAGCTCAATTGGTTAGAGCAGGGCGCTCATAACGCCTTGGTTGGGGGTTCGAGTCCCTCCGGGCCTACCAACGTAACGCTTTGATGCCAAATAGAACCCTTTGATTACTGCTGCTTGCGCCGTTTTTGGTGCCAGATCGGGTGCCAGAATTTGGGCGGACCATGGCCGGAAAGCTGCGTTACTGGAAAGAGAAAGACGGTCGATTCTGGGCAAGAATTGCCGTTCCTGCAAGACTGCGGCCGTTCTTGGATCGCCCCGCGCAGTGAACTTCTCGAGCCGTTGGGGGAAATCGGCTTGTTGCGCTTCGACTTCATCCTGCTGAAGTTGCAAGTTTGCAGCGCGAAATCGGACTGGCCGAACAAAAGGCAAACCCAGACAATCGCGCACCGTGTGAGGTCTTATCGCCACGCACCCCTATCACGACTGCTGACTTCAGTCGTGCGGTCTGGGACCGTTACACATCGGCGCTAGAAGGGCATGAAGCCACTCGTGATGGCTATCCGAACAAAGCCGAGATCGCTGCTGAGCGGACCAAGCTGGAGCAGAAAGCAACAGTTGGTCAGATCGCGCCCGGAGATTTGGCCATGCTTGATGCCTCGATTGACTTCCTCCTGGTCAATGGCTCTCGCGAGGTGGACCGGTTCACGCGCTAAGCTCGGCTCGCAACACTTCAAAATGAGCTGGCCGCCCATGAGACGCACCAGGTTGCTGTCATGGGACACACGGTGATGACAGTCGGTTCATCCCCGCGTGTGCGGGGAACAGGTCTACCGCCCGCAAGCGTTCATCTATGGCGACGGTTCATCCCCGCGTGTGCGGGGAACAGTCTTCCTGTAGACCCGTGATCTACCGACCTTATTCGATTGTCAAAGAACCTACCAAGTAAACACACCCCGCACCTCAGGTCAGTGTTTCTGGAAAATCGCCGCAAAATGAACCAGAGTGAGGCCATCAAAATCTACCGGATTTCGGCGATTTTGGCCGCAGGTGGCGAAGCTGAACCCCTGATCCGTTGGCGCGGTCCAAGCGATGACTGCGTCGCCCTCACCAATGGCACCTTCCACCTGCTGCCCAAATCATCTCGCGCACCCGTTTGGAATAGTCGCCCACATAAACCCCAGCGCGGATCTCCAGCAGACAAACCGCAAGACGACCTCGCAGGCGAGGAGGGGCGCCTTCAACCACGATGACCATCATCCGCCAAACCCTCCGGATCGTCAAATGCCGGGCCAAGTGCCTCCGGAGGCGGCACGGAGCGGGGCAGATTGCCCGCCTCCAGCACTTCTTCGATGCGCGGGATCAACCGCGTGAGGAGCCCCGAGCGGCGAAACTGTCGCGGCATGCCTGCCGAACGGCGCGTTCTACCGGCATGTCCAGCTTTCCCTTCTGCGCCAAACCCGCGATGCGGAAGGCCTCTGGCACCACGGTGTCGATCTTGTAAAGATCGGCGATGTCATAGACGAAATTCAGAGGTTTACCGGCATGCAGGAACCCGCACATTTCAGATCAGCCCGGACTTATCCAGCAACTCGCGCCCATAGTCGCTTTGGAGATTGGCAGCGCACAGGGTGGCGACATCGGCGGTCTCGACCACCCGGCCCGCGCGCAGCACCGCAAGACGGTCGCACAGGAAACTGACCACAGGCAGGTCGTGCGTCACCGTGGGGAAAGCTTCACGCCGCTGGCCGAGAACCTGCAGCAATCCCTCTGGTCGATTGGCGGCGTGCCGCAAAACCACCGCACCGACACCCTCTCTGCAGCCTTCCGTAACCCGGCCGCCGATCAGCGCGAGGACATGACCA
>JBBRBJ010000051.1:0-22903 GCA_038205925.1 Rhodobacterales bacterium
CTCCCAGTATTCCGCGACCTCGGCGCGCTCCATCCACTGCACACTCTCGCGCCAGCGCACCACACCGGTGATCTGCGCCACCAGAAGGTCGCGAAAACGATCGGGCTCTTCGACCGCTTCGGCGCGCACATTCACCACCACCGGGCAGACGGGTTTCGAGATCACGACCGCCGCAAGCGCCTCGGCCATCACCGCCGATGCAGGTTGCATCAGCGCGCAATGAAACGGGGCTGACACCGGCAGCGCCATGGCCCGCTTGGCACCCGCCGCTTTTGCCAGCGCCATCGCCCGCCCGACCGCCGCCGCATGCCCCGAGATCACCACCTGCGCCGGGTCATTGTCGTTAGCGGCCTGACAGACCTCATCTTCGGCGGCCTCGGCGGCAAGGGCGGCGACGGTTTCGAAATCAAGACCCAAGATCGCCGCCATCGCACCCACCCCCACCGGAACCGCATCCTGCATGGCAAGGCCGCGGGTGCGCAGCAGCCGCGCCGTATCGGCCAGCGTGATCGCACCCGCCGCGCACAGCGCCGAATACTCGCCGAGCGAATGGCCGGCCACGAAACTGACATGCTCCATCCCCAGCCCCTCGGCCTCAAGGGCCGCGAGTGCGGCCATCGAGGTCGCCATCAGTGCGGGCTGTGCATTCTGGGTCAACGTCAGTTCGGCCATGTCGCCGTCCCAGATCAACGCGGACAGCGACAAACCCAGCGCCTCGTCCACCTCGTCAAACACGGCCTTCGCGCCCGGATAGGCGGAGGCAAGGGCGCGGCCCATGCCGATGGTCTGGGCCCCCTGGCCGGGAAATACGAATGCGCGGCTCATCATGGCCCCCCTTGATCATCCTTGGCCTCCGGCATAGCGGGGATGGCACCGATCTGCAACGTTGTCAGCCCCGGCGGCAAACGCCCCCCCATGTGCCAATGCCGCACAGCCGATGTGCAGCCTTCTGCGGCTGTGCGGGGCCGGGATGCGTGCTAGTCTCAGAACCACGCCCACCTCCCCGGAGACCGACATGACCACGCGCAACACGGCCCGCAGCTTTGGCAGCGTGACCCGGACCTTTCACTGGCTGACCGCACTTCTTATTTTGACGGCCATTCCCCTCGGCATTGTCGCCAACCGCCTGCCCTATGACACGGCCCAAGCGCTGGCCCTGAAGGCGCAAGTGTTTTCCATCCACAAGACGGTAGGCGTCACCACTTTTGCCATAGCTCTGGCGCGCATTCTGTGGGCCCTGCGCGAAGTGCGGCCCGTGCCTTTGCATCCCGAACGGCGGAGTGAGACCTTGCTTGCGGGCATGGTTCACTGGGTGCTCTACATTTCGCTGGTGGCGGTGCCGCTGTCGGGCTGGATTCATCATGCGTCCGTCACGGGCTTTGCGCCGATCCTGTGGCCGCTGGGTCAGGGCCTGCCCTTCGTTCCGCAATCTGCCGTCGTGGCGTCGGTGGCGGCCTCGCTGCACTGGGTCTTCACAAAGCTTCTGATCGCCGCAGTGCTGCTGCACATCGCAGGTGCGTTGAAGCACCATCTGCTAGACCGGGACAGCACGCTGCGGCGCATGTCACGCGGCGTGCCCGCACCCATGCACCCTGAGCCGCACACAGCCTCGGTCTGGCCGATCGTGATGGCGCTTGGCCTCTATACCGCCGGAGCAGGCGTGGCATGGGCACTGGCACCCAAGACCGACCTCGCGGGCCTTGATGCGTCAACGACGACCGCAACGCAGTTGGCCACAGCAGGCAACTGGGAAGTCACCCAAGGCACCCTTGTCCTGACCGTCAGGCAGTTGGGGCAAGACGTAACCGGCAGCTTTGCCACATGGGCCGCCGACATCACCTTTGACGAGACCCCGGTGGGTGGCCGCAACGGGACCGTCACCGTCACCATCGACACCGCCTCGCTGACCTTGGGTTCGGTCAGCGGGCAGGCGACGGGCAAGGACTTCCTGGACGCAGCCACCTTTCCGCAAGCCATTTTCCGGGCCGACGTCACACCTGATGGCACAGGCTATGTCGCCACGGGCACATTGTTCCTGAAAGGGGCCGAGGTGCCGGTGACCCTGCCCTTCACCCTTGTGGTCAACGGCCAGACCGCCACCATGCAGGGAACCACCACGCTGGACCGCCGCACCTTTGGCATCGGCGTCAGCTACGGCGATGAGGCATCGGTGGGTTTTGGCGTGGACATCACCGTTGATTTGACAGCGACGCGGACGAATTGAGGCGAACAGACTGACTGGCCCGCATAAACAAAAAAACGGCCGCCGGATCGCCCCGGCGGCCGCTTTTGCGCAATGCTACCGCCTGATCATTCGGCCTTCATCGCCTCGACCGAAATCTGCACCTGCACCTCATCGCTGATGAAGGGCGCAAAGGCACCGACGTTGAAGTCCGAGCGCAGCAGCGTGACTGTCGCGTCAAACCCGGCCCATGGCTTGTTCTCCATAGGATGGTCGCCTACCTGATTGAGCACCGCATCCAGCACAACCGGCCTGGTCACATCGTTCAGCGTCAGATCGCCGGTGATCCTGGCGGTCTTATCGCCGGTCACTTCAATGCCCGTAGACACAAAGCTGACCATCTCGTCATCGGTCGCCGCAAAGAAATCCGCCGACATGAAGTGTTCGAACCTTGCCTGCCAGCCCGTCAGCATGGTGTTGACCGGAAACGACACCGTCACCGACGAAGCCGCAGGATCGGCCTGATCGAACATGATTTCGCCGGCAAACCCCGAGAACATGCCAGACCCTGTGGAATAGCCAAGGTGATCGTATTGGAAAACGATCTGGCTGTGGCTGCTGTCGAGCGTGTATTTCTCGGGCGCGGCAAGGGCGGGGGCGGCGGCAAGGGCCGCGATCATGGCAACGGGGGCAAGGCGGATCATCGGGATCATCTCCTGTGGGTTGGGGCGGCCGCGTATTGCTACCGGCCTGTCCCAACTACGTGGCAGCCCGCCTTCGTGTGCACAACTGGCGCAGATCACACAGGTTCTGCGCGCAATCGCACAGAATCTTTGTGCCCGCCAAGCTGCGCCTTGCATCCCGAAGCCGCTTCTGTATAAGGCCCCATCCTTTCCGCATCTCACCCTTCATGGCGATGCCTCTCGTGACCTGTCGCGCGGAAAGGCAAACCATGGGTCTATGAAGCCGCCCGAGACGAAAAGGAACGCACATGCCGCTCTACGAGCATGTCTTTATTGCGCGTCAGGACTTGTCCAACACGCAGGCCGAAGGCCTTGTCGAACATTTCACCTCGGTTCTTTCAGACAACGGCGGCAAGGTCGTCGAATCTGAATACTGGGGCGTGAAGACCATGGCCTACAAGATCAACAAGAACCGCAAGGGTCACTATGCCTTTCTGAAAACGGATGCGCCTTCGGTCGCCGTTCAGGAAATGGAGCGTCTGATGCGCCTGCATGACGACGTGATGCGCGTGCTGACCATCAAGGTTGACACCCATGGCGAAGGCCCGTCGGTGCAGATGCAAAAGCGTGACGAGCGTGAGCGTGGCGACCGTCCCGAGGGCGGTTTTGGCGGCGAACGCCGTGAGCGCCCAAGCTTTGGCGACCGCCCCGACCGTGGCGACCGGCCGGCACGCGACGGGGACCGCCCCGACCGCGGCCCGCGTCGTTGATCGCTGTATAGGAAAGGACCATAAACCATGGCAAACAAACCATTTTTCCGCCGCCGCAAGGTCTGCCCCTTCTCGGGCGACAATGCTCCGGCGATCGACTACAAGGACACGCGTCTTCTGCAACGCTATATTTCCGAGCGTGGCAAGATCGTGCCCAGCCGTATCACCGCCGTATCCGCTATCAAGCAGCGTGAGCTGGCCCGCGCGATCAAGCGCGCCCGCTTTCTCGCCCTGCTTCCCTATGCCGTGAAATAAGGAGCGCCAAAACATGCAAGTGATCCTTCTGGAACGCGTGGCCAAGCTTGGCCAGATGGGCGAAGTCGTCAATGTGAAGGACGGCTATGCGCGCAATTTCCTGCTGCCGCAGGGCAAGGCGCTGCGCGCCAACGAAAACAACATCAAGTCGTTCGAGGCCAAGAAAGTTCAGCTTCAGGCCGAGAACCTTGAAACCATGAAAGAGGCCGAGGCCGTCGGCGCCAAGCTGGACGGTCAGAGCTTTGTGATCATCCGTTCGGCCTCGGACTCGGGCGCGCTCTATGGTTCGGTCACCACGCGCGACGCGGCCGAAGTGGCCACCGAGGGTGGCTATACCGTGCAGCGTGGTCAGGTCGTGCTGGACAAGCCGATCAAGGACCTGGGGATTCATTCGGTCTCGGTGGTGCTGCACCCCGAAGTGACCGTGCGGATCAACATCAACGTGGCCCGCTCGCAGGAAGAGGCGACCCTTCAGGCCTCGGGCAAGTCGATCAAGGAACTGGCCGCTGAAGCCGAAGCCGCAGCCGATTTCGAAGTGGCCGAGTTGTTCGACGATCTGGGCGGCGCTGCTCAGGAAGACTGATCCGCCTACCCGGGCCGATCCAGAACCGCGCCGGTGTTCCGGCGCGGTTTTTTTGTCGTATCAGGTGCGACGTGTGGGGCGCGGCTGATATTTCAGAACCGATCGGCTCGCGCATGGCGGCGCGCGGGCACCCTGATCCATCCAGGAAAACGCAGTCGTCGGCGCAGCTCATTCGCACGGCCCGCCCGACCCTTCCATGAAGCCATCGTTGTGGTGATGGCAAAAGTTTCCGCCCCAGACAAAGCCCTGGTTGCCGCCCGCGATCAGTTCATACCACTGAAAGCCGTTGTACCATTCGCCGGTGTCACCGACGATTTCCACAAACTCGCCCTCAAACAGGCTGCCGATCTGACGGGAATTGATGCTCGGGCGGGCGCGCATTTTGCCGCCCCACGCCATGCCGGTCAGATAGCCACCCTGCTGGCCGACGCTGTCCTGCCCGGCCAGAAACTCACGGTCCATCTCGATCTGGCGCTGGATGTCGCCGTGGCAGACCACCGGAATCATATCCCATTTGCTGGCATTTGCAAAACAGGCGCCCAGCATCTGCGCGCCGCAAACATCGGCCGCCTGTTGATAGCACCGGTCACTCTGGGCAAAGCCCGCTGACGCGAAGGCGGCAAGAAACAGGCCGGAGAGGCAGGCAAGACGGTTCAGCATGTGGATGTCCCTATCATCAGGGCGGAAGGATCCGCAAAAAAATGGCGGCTCTGTCCCTTGTGCAGCACAGGCCGACTGTTGCGCCACTAACTATGCGCCGCAAGCCCCCGTTCCTACAACAATTTTCGTCTGCCAGAAGGAATTTTTCATGCCCGTTGGCCGCCCCGAGACATGAAAAAACCGCCCCTGCGGGGGGCGGCTTTCACAGTCGGTCGGCCAGGGGATCAGAGTTCGTCCAGCGCCTCGATGGCCTTTTGCAGATCGTCCTTTGTAACGGGCTTTTCAGTGACCTTGGCCCCCGCCACGATATGATCGACGACCTTGTCCTCGAACAATGGCGCGCGCAATTGCTGCTGCATCTGCGGATTTTTCTGCACGAACTCGAAGAATTGACGCTCTTGCCCCGGATACTGGCGGGCGGCGGTCAGAACTGCTTGGGTCATCTCGGCGTCCGTCACGGTGACCTCGGCCTTGCGACCGATTTCGGCCAGCAGCAGGCCCAGACGCACCCGGCGCACGGCCAGGGTCTTGTGCTCGTCGGTGGGATCAATGCCGGGGTGGTCGTGTCCCTGCACGTCGGGATGCTCTTCATGCCACAGCTGGTGCGCGATCTGGTTTGCTTCGGCATCCACCAAGGCGGCGGGCAGGTCGAACGTGACCATGCCATCAAGCTGGTCCAGCAGCGCGCGCTTCATCACCGCACGGCTGGCGCCGGTATACTCGGCTTCAAGCCGCTCGCTGATCTGGGCCTTGAGGCCGGCAAGATCCGGGGCGCCGTACTTTGTGGCTAGCTCGTCGTCAAGTTCGGCAGGCTTCGGTTCCTTGACCGACTTCACCGCGCATTCGAACACTGCGGCCTTGCCTGCCAGATTGGCAGCCCCGTATTCTGCAGGAAAAGTCACCTCTACCTTCACGTCATCCCCGGCCTTGGTGCCGACCAGTTGCTCTTCGAACCCAGGAATGAACGAATTGGAGCCGAGCACCAGAGGGTAATCCTCGGCGGTGCCGCCCTCGAAATAATCTCCGTCGACCGAGCCCTTGAAGTCGATCACGATCTGGTCGCCGTCCTTGGCTTTGGCGCCTTTCTTGCGATCCTCAAAGTTCTGGGCAGATGCAGCCAGATTGGCCAGCGCCTCATCAACCGAAGTCTCGTCTGCCTTCACCACCAGTTTGTCGAGCGTGATCTGGCTCGCGTCGATTTCCGGGATAGGGGGCAGCATGTCGTAGGACATCTCGACCACGACGTCCTGGCCTTGTTTCCACGTATCGCCGCCGACCATCTTGACCTCGGGCTGCATGGCCGGGCGGTCGCCACTGGCGTCGAAGTGGCCTTTCATTGCGGAATCAATCGCTTCTTGCATCGCATCGCCGATGATGCGCTGACCAAACTGCTTGCGCAGCATCGCCATGGGGACCTTTCCCTTGCGAAAGCCCTTCATCTCGACCTCGGGCTGTGCTTCGATCAGCTTTTCCTGAACCTTCGCTTCCAGATCGGCTGCGGACACCGTGATGGTGTAGGCGCGCTTCAGCCCGTCGTTCAGGGTCTCGGTGATCTGCATTGCACTATCCTTGTCTTGCCCGCATCGCGGCGTGTCTGATACGACCCCATGCGCCCAAAGGCGCCCGGTTCGCGTTCCGCGTCCTTCTAAGGTTTGTGGCATCGGTCCGCAAGGGGGCGCGGCACGCGGTCAGCGCGACCGGTTTGCGTCGCCATGACAGGGATGGCGCGTGCGTGGTGCGGGTAGAGGGACTTGAACCCCCACGCCTTGCGGCGCCAGAACCTAAATCTGGTGCGTCTGCCAATTTCGCCATACCCGCGGGCACGCAGTCCGGCTATTAACAAAGCCCGCCGAGGGATGTAAGCTGCAATTTCCCCAGACGCCAATTGCCCCAACGCGTGGCTGCCGTGCCACGCATTGGGGGCGGTCCTCAGCCCGTTTCCAAATAATTCCACGCGGGCGCCCTGATCGTGCCATATTTGAATACAAAAAAAGACCGAGGCAGAATGCGCAAAGCAAGGAGATATCCCATGGTCGACATGACCTTCGGAAAAGTGGCAGGCGCGGTTGACGCCACCCGGACCCTGCCGCGCTGCGGCGTCGCCGCCGGGACATCGGTACTGACCCTGCGCGGCGCAGTGCCGGTCGAGACACTTGTTCCCGGTGACAAGGTGATCACCCGAAACGGGGCGCGCAGTCTGGTGTCTGTCGAGATGGCCATGCTGGAAACAGCCCCCGTCGTGCGGATTTCCAAAGGTGTGCTGGGCAAGGACCGCCCCGAAGCTGAGATGATCGTCGCGCCTGCCCAGCCGATCCTGATCCGCGATTGGCGCGCCCGGGCGATGACCGGGCTGGATCAGGCCGTCATGCTGGCCGAGCGTCTGGCCGACGGCGAATATATCCGCACCGAGACCCGGGAAGACGTGCGCCTCGTGACGCTGCGTTTTGAAACCGCGCAAGTGATCTATGCGGCGGGGCTGGAACTCGCGTGCGAGGCGGTGGTCATCGCCTGATTTGTTGCTTTTGACAGGACTGCGCTGCCCCCGGGTGGGTGGCCTTTCTACAGCCCAAGCGCGCGAAATACCGCTGGCAACTCTTCCGGTAAATCCTCGGCAATCAGCCCCGGCCCGAACGATAGCGCGCATTCCACATGCAGCCAAGCCCCGGTGCAGGCCGCATCGAACGGTGCGAACCCACGCGCCAGAAGGCCCGCAATGAAGCCCGCCAGCACATCGCCCGAGCCAGCCGTGGCCAGCCACGGCGCGGCCCGGTCATAAACTGCCGCATTGATGCGGCACCGCCCGGACTCGTCGGCAATCACCGTATCCGGCCCTTTGAACAGCACGACACACCCCGCCCGGGCGGCGGCCTCACGGGTTGCATCCACCTTTGAATAGGCCGGGCCGGTCGCAGCAGGAGCGCCGAGTTTCGCGGCAATATCCGGAAACAGCCGCGCAAATTCCCCGGCGTGGGGCGTCAGAACGCATTTCGCATGCAGCGCACCAAACAGCGCCGCATCGCGTGACAGGGCTGTCAACGCATCCGCATCGAGCACCATCGAAATGCCACGCCTCAGCGCCACCCCTGACAGCCCCGCCGCCCGCTCAACCCCCAAGCCGGGCCCAAGGCACAGCGCATTGATCCGCTTGTCTTCCAGCACCCCCGCCAGCCCCTCGGCGTCCGCCACCGCCGTCAGCATCACCGCATCCAGCCGCGCGGCGTTTTCGGGGATGGCATCAGTCGGGCACCCCACTGTCACCACCCCTGCACCGATCCGCAGCGCGCCGCGTGCTGCAAGGCGCGCGGCCCCGCCACGGCCGGAAGGGCCGGACAGGATGAGGGCGTGACCAAGATCATATTTGTGCCACCCCACATGTTTGGACATTTGCGCCCGCAGGAAGGGTGTCTCGCGACCGAACAGCTTATGATCATTCAAGACGACCGGGTGGTCATCAGAGGAGTCGTTGAACAGGCCGCGCTCAAAGAAGCGTTCTCTTAGAAGCCCCAATGGTTTCACCACCAACCTACCGCTGAGAATCGGGCCTTGACCAAGGTAATGTCCTGGCTTTGCGGTCAGAAACGTCACAGTCAGATCAGATCTCAGAATGCTTCCCGGAAACGCGGCGCGCACGCCCCCTTGGTCAGCATCCAAGCCGGAAGGCACATCAATTGCGACGCAGCGGCGTAATCGCCGCCGATCCGGGGAGGTAAAGCGCCCATTTAAAATTCCAAGACACCGCTGAAGATCATTTGGCAAACTGCGTGACAGGCCGATGCCGAACAAAGCGTCGATAAGAATTTCGGGGCTGCCCTGCCACCCGATGGATTTTTCATCAAGTGGCACAACCTCGCCCATCCCCCGCCACCGCTCATAATTCATCCGTGCGTCGGGCGGCATCCGCTTAGGGTCGCCGTAGAGGAACACCTCCACCTCCCAGCCCCACTCTTTCAGCAGTCGCGCGACCACAAACCCGTCGCCGCCGTTCCCCCCCGGCCCGCACAGCACAACGGCGCGGAATGACCCCGCCGCCAACTCCGGCCATTCCTCGAAAATCGCCTGCACCACGCCGCGCCCGGCATGCTCCATCAACTCCAGTCCGGTCACAGCGCCCGAGGCGATCGCGGCCGTCTCGATGGCGCGCATTTGGGCGGCGGTCAGAAGTTCAGTCATATCGCCCCGCAGTTCGTTTTCAATTCGCCCAATTCTTCAACACATCGCATAATTTTTAACCGCAACATCCAAAATCCACGCCGCGCCCTGCCCGCAAAAACCCTATCCAATTGTTCCCATCCCGGGGAAGTGGTCTCAGGGCGTGACGACAAAAGAACCGGGGGGAGTCGGCCCATGAAGAAGATTGAAGCGATCATCAAGCCGTTCAAGCTGGATGAGGTCAAGGAGGCCCTGCAAGAGGCAGGCATTCAGGGCCTTTCGGTGACGGAAGTCAAAGGCTTTGGCCGCCAGAAGGGCCATACCGAACTGTACCGTGGCGCCGAATACGTCGTGGATTTCCTGCCAAAGGTGAAGATCGAGGTGGTGCTGGCCGATGATATGGTCGAGGCAGCCGTGGCCGCCATCATCGCCGCCGCCCGGACCGACAAGATCGGTGATGGCAAGATCTTCGTAAGCCCAATCGAACAAGCCATCCGCATCCGCACCGGAGAAACCGGCGACGACGCGGTCTGATCCCTTATTGAACAGGTGATGTCGTGGCCAAGTCAAAACCCAAAGAGAAACCCAAGAAACTGAAAGGCAGCATGATGAGCGCAGTCCAGAATGCTCTGAAACTGATGAAGGACGAGGAGGTCGAGTACGTCGACATCCGCTTCACAGACCCAAAGGGAAAGCTTCAGCATGTGACGCTGGTGGCCGATCTGGTGGACGAAGACTTCTTCGAGGAAGGCTTCATGTTCGACGGATCGTCGATCGCGGGATGGAAGTCCATTGACCAGTCCGACATGAAACTGATCCCCGACGCGGGCTCGGTCTATATCGACCCGTTCTATGCCGAAAAGACCATGTGCGTGCATTGCAATGTGGTCGAGCCGGATACGGGTGAGGCCTATAGCCGCTGCCCCCGCCAGACCGCCGCCAAGGCCGAGGCGTATCTGAAGTCGTCGGGCATTGGTGACACGGCCTATTTTGGCCCCGAGGCCGAGTTCTTCCTGTTTGACGACGTGCGCTATTCGGTGTCGCCGCAAAAGGTGGCTTTCCAGATCGACGCCGAGGCAGCTGCCTGGAACACCGACAGCGCGTTTGAAGGCGGCAATCTTGGTCACCGCGCCGGCCACAAGGGCGGCTATTTCCCGGTCAATCCGGTGGACGAAGCCCAGGACATCCGGGGCGAAATGCTGTCCACCATGAAGCGCATGGGCATCAAGGTCGACAAGCACCACCACGAGGTGGCGACCTGCCAGCACGAGTTGGGCATGATCTTCGGCGGTCTGATCGAACAGGCCGACAACATCCAGAAGTACAAGTACGTCATCCACAACGTGGCCGCCGCCTACGGCAAGACGGTCACCTTCATGCCCAAGCCCATGAAGGGCGACAACGGCAGTGGCATGCACGTCAACATGTCGATCTGGAAAGACGGCAAGCCGCTGTTTGCAGGCGACAAATATGCCGACCTCAGCCAGGAGGCGCTGTATTTCATCGGCGGTATCCTAAAGCACGCCAAGGCGCTGAACGCGTTGACCAACCCGGCCACGAACAGCTACAAGCGCTTGATCCCTGGGTTCGAGGCGCCGGTTCTGCGCGCCTATTCGGCCCGCAACCGTTCGGGCTGCGTACGTATTCCGTGGACGGAATCGCCCAAAGCCAAGCGCGTCGAGGCCCGTTTCCCCGATCCGGCGGCCAACCCGTATCTGGCGTTTGCGGCGCTTCTGATGGCCGGGCTTGACGGCATCAAGAACAAGATCGACCCGGGCCCCGCGTCGGACAAGGATCTCTACGATCTGCCGCCCGAAGAACTGGCAGCAATCCCGACCGTTTGCGGATCTCTGCGCGAAGCGCTGCAAGAGCTTGAGGCCGATCACGACTTCCTGCTGGCCGGAGACGTGTTCACCAAGGACCAGCTTGAGGGCTACATCGCGCTGAAGTGGGAAGAGGTGTATGCCTATGAGCATACGCCGCACCCGATTGAGTATCTGATGTATTACTCCTGCTAAGGCTGTTTCTCGACCCGACATGAAGGGCCGCCCCATTCGGGCGGCCCTTTTCCTGTGACGTCAATCGGCGCCGTGGATCGGATGGTCTGCCATTGCACGGGCCTGATCCGGCGTCAGATCCTTACGCCAACACAAGTGTTTTGTTGCAAGGTGTTGAACGCCAAACCGGATCCAGGATCTCAACTTTGGCGACCAGAACAAAAAGGCCCTTGTCCAAAGGGACAAGGGCCTTTTTTGGGCAAATGGCGCGGTTGACGGGGCTCGAACCCGCGACCCCCGGCGTGACAGGCCGGTACTCTAACCAACTGAGCTACAACCGCGCATCTGCCGCCTCGGGTTGCCCCGTGGCGTTGGGGGGTATTACGTAAGGCGTCAGGCGGCGTCAAGCGCACAGTTGCAGAAATTTCACCTTTCGGGTGCGGGAATGAATTCGGCGTCATCATGGGGCGGCAACTGGAACCGCCCATGTGCCCAATCTCCTGCCCGCCACGCCTCAGAAGGGAGGGCGCGGCGCACCTCAAACCCGCCGAGGTCGCGGGCGCGGGGCACGATCACCGTTTCAATTGCGTCCACTGCATCCCCGGTGGGGATCGACGGATCCAGGGCGGGGTTCCAACTCATGTCATGTTTCTCCTGCGAATGGCGCAAACCTAGGCCTGCGCGGCGCCCCTGTCATCCGGGCAGGTCCGCGCGGGTTTTGTGTACGCGCGCACAAAAACTCCGGATTTCCCAACGACACGCACCCCTGCTTGCCGCCCGCCCCCCCCTCGGCTACACCAAGGGGGCAACGGGCGAGGTTTCATGCGTATACTGATCACCAATGACGATGGCATCAACGCACCGGGGCTCGCCGTTCTGACCGACATCGCGCACCGCTTGGCAGGCCCGGGTGGCGAGGTCTGGACCGTGGCCCCCGCATTCGAGCAATCGGGCGTCGGTCACTGCATCAGCTACACCCACCCGATGATGATTGCACGGCTGGATGAGCGGCGCTTTGCCGCCGAAGGCAGCCCCGCCGATTGCGTGCTGGCGGCGCTTTATGACGTGATGGCGGGGACCCGGCCCGATCTGGTTCTGTCGGGCGTTAACCGGGGGAACAATGCGGCCGAGAACGTGCTTTATTCCGGCACCATCGGCGGCGCGATGGAGGCCGCCCTGCAAGGCCTGCCGGCCATCGCCTTGTCGCAGTTCATGGGGCCGGGCACTGATGGCCTTGGCACCCCGTTCGACAGCGCCGCCACCCACGGCGCGGACCTTGTGCGCGCGCTGTTGGATCGCGGGATATGGACGCACGACGATTACCGCGTGTTCTACAACGTGAACTTTCCGCCCGTGTCGGGCGCGCTGACCCGCGGCACCCGCGTGGCGGCACAAGGGTTTCGCCGTGGCACCGCCTTCGGGGTCGAGCCGCACCTGTCGCCCTCGGGACGCAAGTTTCTCTGGATCAAAGGCGGCGCCCAGCAGACGCCCACTTTGCCGGGCACGGATGCGGCGGTGAACCTTGACGGGTATATCTCGGTCACACCGATGCGCGCCGATCTGACGGCACACGACCTTCTGGCCGATCTTGAGAGGCAGTTGGCATGACCCATGCGGGCGAGCCCGAGGAAACCGATGCCGAGCGCAAGATGCGCTTCCTTTACGCCCTGCGCTCGCGCGGGGTGACGGATGCCCGCGTGCTGACGGCGATGGAGCGGGTGGACCGGGGCCTTTTCATCCGCGGTCATTTCGCGGGCCGCGCCTATGACGACATGCCCCTGCCCATCGCGTGTGGCCAGACGATCAGCCAACCCTCGGTCGTGGGGCTGATGACACAGGCACTGAATCCTGGCGTGCGTGACACCGTGCTGGAGGTGGGCACAGGCTCGGGCTATCAGGCGGCGATCCTCAGCCAGTTGTGCCGCCGCGTCTATACCGTTGACCGCCACCGCCGCCTTGTGCGCGAAGCGTCCGAAGTATTCAAGACACTGGGTCTGGTGAACATCACCGCCTTTACCGCCGATGGCAGTCACGGCCTGCCCGATCAGGCGCCCTTTGATCGTATCATTGTGACCGCCGCCGCCGAAGACCCGCCCGGCCCCCTCTTGGCGCAATTGAAACTTGGGGGTATCATGGTTGTGCCTGTGGGCCAGTCCGATACGGTGCAAAGCCTGATCAAGGTCACGCGGACGGAACGCGGCTACGATTATCAGGAACTGCGCCCGGTGCGTTTCGTGCCGCTGGTCGAAGGTCTGGGAACGGATTAACCCCGCCAGAGGGGCAATTGAGCGAAACGAAGGCGGACCCTACCGCCCGACCAAGCAAAGAGGCAGAGTATATGAGTGACCGCATCTCCCCCCTTTCCGCACCCGTCTTACGGGCGCTGATGCTGACATCCGGCCTCGGACTGGTGGCGGCCTGCTCGCCCACGGGCGGGGGCGGCCTTGCCCCGCTGGATTGGGATCTGCGCGGAGGCGGGGCGCTCACCACGCGCGATGCGGCCTTGCAGGCCACCGAACGGCGGCCAGCGGCCGACGCGCGCGGCGTGATCTCGTACCCCACTTATCAGGTTGCGGTGGCGCAGCGCGGCGATACGGTCGCCACGGTCGCAGCCCGCGTCGGTGTCGATGCAGCCGAACTTGCCCGCTATAACGCCATCGTGCCCACCGATTCCTTGCGCGACGGCGAGATTATCGCCCTCCCGCGCAGGGTGGCGAGCACGGGGGGCATCGTCCCCACTGGCACCACCGGCACCGGAACCGGCACCGGCGTGGCGCCCGTCGATGTCAGTGCGATCGCCACCACCGCCCTGGACAGGGTGGGCAGCACCACGCCCCCGTCCACGATCAAACCCGCCGGAAATCAGCCGGTACGCCATCAGGTCCGCCGCGGGGAAACCGCCTTTATCATCGCGCGTACCTACAACGTCTCGGCCAAGGCGCTGGGCGAATGGAATGGTCTCGGCGCCAATCTGGATGTGCGCGAAGGGCAATACCTGATCATCCCGGTGGCAAGTGCCTCGGCCCCTGCGCTGACCGAAGTGGTCAGTCAACCCGGTCAGGGATCGTCCACACCCACGCCACCCTCGGCAACCCAGCCCCTGCCCACCGAAAAGACCACACCCGCTGCCAGCAAACCCAAGGAAACCCCCGCATCGCCCGATCTTGGCGCTCAGCGCACCAGCTCTACCAAGATGGTAATGCCGGTTGCGGGTTCCATCATCCGACCCTATGCAAAGGGCCGCAATGAGGGGATAGACATCGCGGCCTCGGCCGGTGCCGGGGTCAAGGCGGCGGCGTCCGGTACCGTTGCCGCCATCACCACGGACACCGAACAAACCCCGATCATCGTCATCCGCCATGAAGGCAACCTGCTTACGGTGTACGCGGGCGTAGATTCGATCACCGTCAAAAAGGGCGACACCGTCCAACGTGGGCAGACCATCGCAAAGGTGCGCGCAGGCACCCCGACCTTCCTGCATTTCGAGGTGCGCAAGGGCGTGGAAAGCACAGACCCGGTTGCCTATCTGCAGTGACGCTGCCCAGAGGTGATGTCGAAGCCTCCGGCGCAAGTATTTAAGAAGCAGCAAAAACAAGAGACATGCTTTCTCACCTTGCTGCTTTGAAAATACGCCGGCGGAATCGCAGACGAGGCTGAAGATGGGGGCAGCGCCCCCAGCCCTTGGCTAATGGCGTGCGGCACAACAGCCGCTCCGCAAGATCAGAGGCGAACGCCTTCGCGCGCGGCCAGATCGCAGAAGAACTGCCACGCCACCCGCCCCGATCGCGCCCCGCGGGTGGCTTGCCACTCGATCGCCTCGGCGCGCAGGCGCTCGGCCGGAACGCTCACCCCATACGCCGCGCAGTAGCCGTCGATCATGGCAAGAAACGCATCCTGATCGCAGGGATGAAAGCCAAGCCACAGGCCAAACCGGTCGGACAACGACACCTTTTCCTCGACCGCCTCGGAAGGTGAGATGGCGGTCGACCGTTCGTTCTCGATCATATCGCGCGGCATCAGGTGGCGTCGGTTCGATGTGGCGTACAGCAGCACATTGGCGGGGCGCCCCTCGATCCCGCCATCCAGAACGGCTTTCAACGATTTGTAGTGCTGATCATCATGGCTGAACGAAAGGTCGTCGCAAAACAGCACGAACGGATGGGGCGCGCGGCGAAGGTGCGCCAGCAGGCGCTGAACCGAAGGCAGATCCTCGCGGCTGAGTTCCACGATCTTCAGCGCCAGACCCTCGGCCCGCACCTGCGCATGCACGGCCTTGACGAGGCTGGACTTTCCCATGCCCCGGGCGCCCCACAGCAGCGCATTGTTCGCAGGCAGGCCGCGCGCAAAGTGGCGGGTATTTTCCAGCAAAGTGTCGCGGGCCCGGTTCACTCCCACCAGAAGGCCGATATCCACGCGTGACACCTGCGCCACCGGCTCCAGTCGATCAGGCCCGGTGTGCCATGCAAACGCGTCGGCTGCATCGAAATCAGGTGCAGGGTTTGCGGGCGGGGCCAGACGCTCCAGCGCCGCGGCAATCCTGTCAAGAGCAACTCTCATGACTTGGGTTTGACTTCGGCCGGATCCTCGTCGGCCTCTTCTTCGGGGTCGACCCAAAGGCCCTGCGCCCGCAAGTCTGCCTCACGCCGCTTTTCGATACGCCGGATCAGGAAGATCGACACCTCGTAAAGCGGATAGACGGCGACAAACAGGATCATCTGGCTCATGACATCGGGGGGGGTCACAAGGGCCGAGACCAGCAAGATCAGGACGACCGCATATTTGCGCATGCCCCCCAGACCCGCCGCCGACACAAGACCCGCCTTGCCCATCAATGTCAGCAGCACGGGCAACTGAAAGCAGAGCCCAAAGGCCACGATCAGTTTCAGCGAAATATCGAGTGTTTCGTTGACCTTGCCCTGGAACACGATGTCTATGCCGCGTTCGGTGCCGACCGGTGCCTGCACCGTTGCGTCGCCAAGGCCCGGCAGAATTGCCGACACCACCGATGACGCATCGGCGAAGCCCAAAAAGAATGCCATCGCAAGCGGCGTCACCACATAATGCGCAAACAGCGCCCCCGTGATGAACAGCGCGGGCGACGCCAGCAGGAACGGCAGGAATGCGTTCTTTTCGCTGCGATAAAGGCCCGGCGCCACAAAGCGCCACAAATGGTAGGCGATCACTGGAAACGCCACCATAAGGCCACCGACCATCGAGATCCGAATGAGCGTAAAGAAATACTCTTGCGGCGCTGTGTATTGCATTACCGGATGCGGATTCCCCAGCGCGCGCATTGCCTTTTCGATAGGATTGAGCATGAAATCGAGGATCGGCTCGGACACCACGAAACACAGGACCATCGCCACGATAAATGCGCCCATTGCCCACATCAGGCGGTTGCGCAATTCTGCCAGATGCTCGATCAACGGGGCCGAGCTGTCTTCGATATCATCCTGGGCACTCATGCGTCAGCCTGTTTTTTGGGTTTGCGCGGCGCGCGCGGCCTTTTTGCCGGCGCGGGGGCCACAGTCTCAGCGTCGGCCGTGGAAACGGATACCGGATCAGAGATGGCGACGACGGGCTTGCGCAGCTTGGCGGCGGTTTCTTGCGCCACAGCCTTGCGGGCGGCCTGCGCATCGGCAAGGGCCTGGGTCGCGGGACCTCGCGGTTTCGGCGCGGGCGCGGGCGCGGCCTCGGGCGCAGGAGAAACGGGAGTTGCTGGTGGGGCTGGGGCAGTTGCGGCGGGCGCAGCGCTCCGAACCGGCGCAGCCGCAGGCTTGGCCACGTTTTTCAGTGGATCCCACTTCTCGAACTTGGCCGCCGCATCCTTTACCGCGTCCAGCCCCATCGACTTGGCCGATGTGGCATTGCGCAGATCAGCCGCCACATCCTTGACGCCGCTTTCGTTGGCGGCCGCTTCCATCGCGCGCGAGAACTCACGCGACATGGCGCGCAACTTTGCCGTCATCCGCCCAAGGCTGCGAAACAGCTCTGGCAGGTCCTTGGGCCCGATCACGATCAGCGCGACCGTTCCCACGACCAGCAATTCGGACATTCCGATGTCGAACATGGCGCTCTGGCTCCGCTAACCCTCGGGCCTCAGACCTTGTCCTTGTCGGTCTCGGGTGTCACGTCGCGGGCGCCCGTGGCGGACGCGTTTTCAATCTCTTCCGAGCTGTCTTTCACGCCTTTCTTGAAGGCGGTGATGCCTTTGCCCACCTCACCCATCAAGGAAGAGATCTTGCCGCGCCCGAACAGCACGAGCACGACGATGGCGATCAGTAGTAGCCCGGGAAGGCCAATGTTGTTGAGCATGTCATAGTCTCCTGCAAAAGGGTGGGCCATGGTCGGACCCGTCGTTGCTGTTCATTTATCCCCAAGGGACAGCCGATCATAGCCCAATTCCGGGCCAAGGGCGGCCCTTGCGGGGCATGTTGCTGACAGCTATATGTCAGTTGCCAAGGCAGGGGATGCCCCAGCCACGCCTATTTGACACCTTCACCCCCGATGTGCCCATGCACCGCACCGACCGCCTTTACGACCTGATTCAGATCCTGCGCGACGGACGGCTGCACCGTGCGTCCGAAATGGCAGACCGGCTGGGGGTGTCGGTACGCACGCTGTGGCGCGACATGGCCACGCTGATGGCCAGCGGCCTGCCCGTCGAAGGCGAGCGTGGCGTTGGCTACATTCTGCGCAGCCCCATCACCCTGCCCCCGATGATACTGACCGGGGGGGAACTGGAGGCGTTGCGCGCGGGCGTGCGCCTGGTGGCCGACGGCACTGACCCCGCCCTTGCCCGCGCCGCGCGCGCCCTTGCCACCAAGATTGCCTCGGTCACGCCCGCCCCACCCGATGGCGACGCAGGCGATCTGTTCACCTTTACCGGGCAGGAGGCCAAACGAGCCGCCCCCCACATGCCCATTTTGCGCCGCGCAATCCGCCAAGGTGAACGCGTGACCATTACCTACATCGAACCATCAGGGCATGAGACCCATTCAGACATTCGCCCGCTTGCACTGGAACGCGCTGGCCGCATCTCGACCCTGATCGCCTGGTTCGAGGCGCGCGGTGCCTTTCGCACACTACGCGTCGACCGGGTCATGGCGCTGAGCGAAACCGGCGAGACCTTTCCCAACGAGCCGGCATCCACCCTTGCCGCCTTTCGTGCGCTGCAAGGCGACGAGACCAAGGCTTAGCCCAAGGTTTCGATCGTTCTGCCGACGTTGAAACCAGTCAGAAACTACTCAATCGTCAACGAAAGGTGCCGGGTGTGCTTGGCGATATTCGCGAACGGACCGCACCCGTCCCTACCAATCTTTGTAGACATTCCCCCTAGTGCGCGGGAAACACGAAACACCGGTCCCGCCTGATCATCAGCCACAGCACTGTGCCCGGTTTTGGCAAGAACACGCCCGGCACCGACGCCGTCAGCACGAGGCCGTCAAACTCCATCCGGAAATCGACGAGGCTTTCCCGCCCCAGATAGCGCGCCCGCATGACCGTTCCCATCGCGGGTGTGCCGTCTTGCGGCGTGGGGTTTGGCCCGCGTCCGGCACGGTCGAAATCGATCTTCAAATGCTGCGGCCGGATGACGATATCCACAGCCGCCCCGTCGGCATGGCCCGGTGTCAGAAAGGCGCCGAACGGCGTCTGGGTCAGCGCACCCCGCGAAATACCGCGTATCACATTGATATCACTAAAGAATGCCGCCGCCGCCTTATCCATCGGAGCGTTGTAGACGTTGTAGGGCGCGCCACGCTGCACCACGCGGCCGCCGCGCATCAATGCAATTTCGTCGGCCATGCGCATCGCCTCGTCCGGCTCATGCGTCACCAATACCACCGCCGCGCCCTCTTCTTTCAGGATATCCAGAGTGGTGTCGCGGATGCCATCGCGCAGCCTGTTGTCCAGACCCGAAAACGGTTCGTCCATCAACATCACCTTGGGCCGGGGCGCCAGTGCCCGGGCCAGCGCCACCCTCTGCTGCTCGCCCCCCGACAGCTGATGCGGATGCTTGGCGCCAAAGCCGGTCAGGTTCACCCGCTCCAGCAACTCACCCACCCGTGCCGCACGCGCTGCACGGTCCCCGCGCAACCCGAAGCCCACATTACCCGCCACGTCCAAATGCGGAAACAGCGCAAAATCCTGAAACATCAGACCCACCGACCGCGCCTCGGGTGGCACAAGGCCCCCCGGCCCCGTCACCTCGACCCCGTCTATCATGATACGCCCTGCATCAGGCGTCTCGACCCCCGCGATCATCCGCAGCGTCGTCGATTTTCCACACCCCGACGGCCCCAGCAAACACGTCACCTGCCCCGAGGCCACCGAAAGACTGACCGCATCGACCACCCGTCGCCCGCCAAAACTGCGGCTCAGACCCTGGGTCACCAGACGCGGGGGCACAGGCAAGACGTTCGACATGAAGATTTCCCAGTATTTTCCTAGGAAAATTCTCTACCAGCCGGGCGCCTGCGCATCAAGCCCGGGGCCCGATCCCCAAAAGTCTGTGCGCGCCACAGGTTCAGATCGTTGCGTTTGTGGCCCCACCATCGAGCAAGATGTTCTGCCCCACGATGAACCCTGCATGCTGGCTGCACAAGAATGCACACATGGCACCGAATTCGGCCGTTGTACCGTAGCGGCGCGCAGGGATTGTTGACATCCGGCGGCGGCGCGCCTCGTCGCGGTCAATCCCCTCGGCCTTCATGACCCCCCCGTCCAGTGCTGTGGCGCGGTCGGTGTCATGAATGCCGGGCAGAAGATTATTGATCACCACGCCGTCGGGCGCCACTTGCCGCGCGGTCCCGGCCACAAAGCCTGTCAGGCCCGTGCGCGCCGCATTCGACAGCCCAAGCGCTGCGATCGGCGCCTTGACCGACTGGCTGGTGATGTTCACGACGCGCCCCCAGCGCCGCTCGATCATCCCCGGCAGCACTGCCTGCATAAGGGCAATCGGTGTCAGCATATTGGCATCAATGGCAGCGATGAAATCTTCGCGCGTCCAGTCCGACCATACGCCGGGGGGCGGTCCGCCCGCATTGGTCACCAGAATATCCACGTCGCCCGCAGCCTTCAGCACCGCCGCACGCCCCTCGGGTGTGGTGATGTCGGCAGCCACCGTTACCACCTCGACCCCGTGCGCCGCACGTATAGCGGCCGCCGTCGCCTCAAGCGCCTCGGCGCCGCGCGCGTTCAGCACCAGATGGACCCCCGACGCGGCCAAAGCCTCGGCCGAGCCGCGCCCCAACCCTTTTGAGCCTGCACTCACCAGCGCGCGCTTGCCCGCAATTCCAAGATCCATGGTCCGTCTCCCCTTGTTGTGGTGTGATTGACTAACAGGTGGAACGCGCCGCGAAAAGTCCTGTGGCGCCGTGCCATCGCTTGGCCGCAATGCGCGGTCATGGTTGAACACCGTGGAACCCGCCATTATTTCTGGCTGGGCACGTGGCTGCGCGTGTGTGATGAATGGCTCTATGACAATGCCCGAAGGCACCCCCTCTTCCGCCACCCGGATCGGCCCGGACCCGGCGAACGGTCCGGACACCCTGCCCGGCCACGCCTGTCAGGTGTTCCCGGCCGATTCGATTTATGTGATCCACGGCGTGAACGCAGGCGACGGGCTGGCCGACCCGGCCGAAGTATGCGAGGGCGACATCTACGCCCTTGAACCCCACGTCACGCCCCAACGTCTTGTACTGGCACGGGATTCAGGGGGACAATCCGTGGCGCAAGGCAGCCAGATTGGTGCCGCTGGTGAAGCGATCCGCCTGACGGCCCGCTATACCCTGATGGCCTCGGACGGCGCCAAGATCGACGTGCTTCTGATGCGGCTGGCCAGTGGCACGGGCATCGCCCTGCCGCTGTCGCCCATGACAACTGCAGCCGATTACACGCTGGTTGCCATCGACGACGCACCCCAGGATGTGCGTCTGGCCGATCTGTTGTGCGTTTCTTTCGCACGTGGCACCCGGATCACCTTGCCCGACGGACGCCAATGCGAGATCGAGGGCCTGACCCCCGGTGACCGTGTGCTGACGCGTGATCACGGGCCCCAGCCGGTCCGCTGGGTGGGCAGGGCCACGTTGCGCGCGGTAGGGGCCTATGCCCCGGTGGTGATCAGTGCAGGCACGCTGGGCAATCTGGGCGATCTGATCGTCAGTCCGCACCACCGCGTATTCCTCTATCAGCGCCAGCGCCGCGCCGGCCTTGAAACGGCCGAACTTCTGGTTCAGGCCAAGCATCTGGTGGATGATGAGCGGGTGTTTCAGCGCGAGGGCGGCTTTGTCGACTACTTCAGTCTGGTGTTCGATCAGCACGAGATCATCTATGCCGAAGGTGTGCCCGCCGAAAGCCTGATGGTCAACGACGCCACCCTGAACCGCCTGCCACCCGAGATGGCCGACGAAATGAAGGTTCGCTTTCCCGGCCTTGCCCAGTCACAACACTTTGGCACCGAAGCCAGCCGCGCTTTTGTCGACGAGGTAGGCCGCGGCACTCTCTTTCCCCGACCGCGCACCGCGCGCTAGGGCAAGGAAGCGCCTGCCTTCCAGGTTCATGATCCCGTCAAGCGCGGCGGGGACAACGGCCCGGCAGCGACAGACAAATCCTGTTTCCCCGTCAGTAAAAGAATTCTTCCCGCACGATCTTGCCGCCATCCACGTGATAGACGGCGACCTCGCGCATCTGGTTGCGCCGGCCAGAGGCTTTGTCTTCGGCGTCCATTTCAAAGATCACCGCAAAGCTGGAATCGCCGTGCAGGAACGGGCCTTCCACGCTGCTGGAATGCACGATCTGCGTGCTTTCCCACCAGTCGTGCTTGCCGTGGATACCCTCCAAGCCAACCGTTTCGCGACCTTGCCCCATATCGGCGGACTCTACCGATACGGCGTCAGTGGCATAAAGCACATCAAGATTCTGTTTTTCGCGGCCTTCGCGGCAACCTGCAACAAGGGCATCTGCAATTTCTTTCAGGGTCATGGCAGTCTCCTATGTTCATTTAATGTTCTCACTCTACGTCAGGAGTGTAACCCTGACAAGACGGCTTGCGCAGTTGCGGGGGGGCGGGTTTCGCCCTATAGCAAAGCCCATGTCAAACCGCCCTGCCCTTCCCCCCGAAATTGCCCGCCGCCGCACGTTTGCGATCATCTCGCACCCCGATGCCGGCAAGACCACGCTGACCGAAAAGTTTCTGCTGTTCGGCGGCGCGATCCAGATGGCGGGCCAGGTGCGCGCCAAGGGCGAGGCGCGGCGCACGCGGTCAGACTTCATGAAGATGGAGCAGGAACGCGGCATCTCGGTGTCTGCCAGTGCCATGAGTTTCGAATACGGCGCCTATCGCTTCAACCTTGTCGACACGCCCGGACACTCGGATTTTTCCGAAGACACCTACCGCACGCTGACGGCGGTGGATGCCGCGATCATGGTGATCGACGGCGCCAAGGGGGTGGAAAGCCAGACCCAGAAGCTGTTCGAGGTGTGCCGCCTGCGCGACCTGCCGATCCTGACCTTCTGCAACAAGATGGACCGCGAAAGCCGAGACACTTTCGACATCATCGACGAGATTCAGGAAAATCTCGCCATCGACGTCACACCCGCCTCGTGGCCCATCGGGATGGGCC
>JBBRBJ010000052.1:0-22251 GCA_038205925.1 Rhodobacterales bacterium
ATCGGGATCTTGAACATGTGCCGGGGGATCAGTTCCTTCAGCTTTTCCACCATCGCGCGGCCCCTCGCTTCGGCGCGGTCGCGGTGGACCATCATCGACAGGGCGTCGACCGGTTCCTCGTTCACCAGGATCGACATCTTGACCAGAAAATCCTCGCGGTATTCGGAAATCACATAGTCGAACGACGCATAGCCCTGCGACACCGATTTCAGCCGGTCGTAGAAATCGAACACCACTTCGGCCAGCGGCAGGTCATAGACCACCAGCGCGCGGGTGCCCGCGTAGGACAGATCGAGCTGGATGCCGCGCCGGTCCTGGCACAGTTTCAGGATCACGCCGAGGTATTCGTCGGGCACCATGATCGTCGCCTTGATGCGCGGCTCGGTGATGTGGTCGACATAGGTCAGGTCGGGCATGTCGGCGGGGTTGTGCAGGTCGCGCACCTCGCCATCCTTCATGTGGAGGTGGAAGACGACGGAAGGGGCGGTGGTGATCAGGTCGAGGTCGTATTCACGCTCCAGCCGGTCGCGGATCACTTCGAGGTGGAGAAGGCCGAGGAAGCCGCAGCGGAAACCAAAGCCGAGGGCCGCCGAGGTTTCCATTTCCGACGAAAACGACGCATCGTTGAGTTGCAGTTTCTCGATCGCGTCGCGCAGGTCTTCGAAATCGGCGGCATCGACCGGGAAAAGGCCGCAAAACACCACGGGTTGCGCGGGTTTGAACCCCGGCAAGGCCACCTCGCAGCCCTTTTTCTCGGACGTGATGGTGTCGCCCACGCGAGTGTCGCGAACCTGTTTGATCGAACCGGTCCAGATGCCAATCTCGCCCGGCCCCAATTCGTCGATATCGACCATTTGGGGTTTCAGGACGGCAAGCTTGTCCACGCCATACACGGCATTGGTCTGCATCATCTTGATGCGGTCGCCCTTGCGGATGGAACCGTCGATGACGCGGATCATGACGACGACGCCCAGGTAGGCATCGTACCAGCTGTCAACCAGCATCGCCTTCAGGGGTGCGTTGCGGTCGCCCTTTGGGGGGGGCAGACGGGTGACGATCGCTTCGAGCACATCTGGAATGCCAAGGCCGGATTTGGCCGAGATCGGGATGGCGTTGCTGGCATCGATGCCGATCACATCTTCGATCTGCGCCTTCACCCGCTCGGGGTCGGCGGCGGGAAGGTCGATCTTGTTCAGGACGGGCACGATTTCGTGCCCTGCGTCGATGGCCTGATAGACGTTGGCAAGGGTTTGCGCCTCGACACCCTGACTTGCGTCGACGACCAGCAGCGAGCCTTCGACGGCCCGCATGCTGCGCGACACCTCATAGGCGAAATCGACGTGGCCGGGGGTGTCAATCAGGTTCAGGATGTAGCGCTTGCCGTCCTTTGCCGGGTATTCGATGCGCACGGTGTTGGCCTTGATCGTGATGCCCCTCTCGCGTTCGATATCCATACTGTCGAGCATCTGGGCCTTCATGTCGCGTTCGGCGACAGTGCCCGTCAGCTGGATCAGCCGGTCGGCAAGGGTGGATTTCCCGTGGTCGATGTGGGCCACGATCGAGAAATTGCGGATGAGGTCAATCTGGGTCATGGGGCGCATATAGCCGTTCGGTTGACCCCGGGAAAGAGGCATCAGCGGCGCATGCACAGCGAAACGGAACATGGGTCCGTGCGGAGCCGCCGCAGTTTTCTTTCGCGCTCGGGGGCGGGCTTGCGGCAATAGCCAATACATTCCGCCTGCATCTGGTGGGTGCGCGGGGGTTCACTACAACCCTTGGGCGATGATTGGCGAAATTATGCCAAGGAAATCCTGAACTTGAATATTCCCGCCAGAATCGGCATCATTTGGCGCAAGAAAGAAACAGAGGTGGGGTCATCCCGCCCCGGATACCTGAGGCAGATGATGAAAAGAACCCTGATCGCGGCCATGCTTTTGGCCATGCCGGTTGTTGCAGCCCTTCCCGCCAGCAGTTACGCCGGCCCCATCGAGCGGGCGTGCCTGAATTCGGACCGCAAGGCCGCCAACCGGGCGCTGTGCGGCTGCATTCAGCAAGTGGCCGACATGACCCTGCGCAATGGCGACCAGCGCAAGGCGGCCGCGTTTTTCCGCGACCCTGAACGGGCGCAGAAGATCAAGATGTCCAAACGCAATGGCGATGACACGTTCTGGAAACGCTACAAGGCGTTCGGTGATCAGGCCGAGGCCTACTGTACCAGATAACTGCCACTTGCGGCCACATACGCATCGACGCGCCGAGCATATTCCTCGCCTTAGCCGCCGTGCATGTCATGGGTCATGCCGCTTTTGCCCGGCTTGCGCGCATTGTCGACCGTAACCTCGATGGTCATCTCGGGAGCGTTTTCGAACGCGAGTATCAGCACAAACACATCCCCATCCGCCAGATCACGCGTCAGGCCCATCAGCATGATGTGATCGCCACCGCGGTCCAGCGTGTGCATATCGCCTGCGGGCAGGGGCACACCTTCGGTCAAGTGGATCATCTGCATGACACCATTGCCGTCATCCTTGTGGGTGTGGATTTCGACACGTTGGGCCACGTCGGAGCGAGCGCCAAGCAGACGATCGTCCGTATCGGTATTGTTGTGGAGCATCACGAAAATTGCCCCGGTCTTGCCGATACCGCCGTTGGTGCGGGCATAGGCGTCATTGGCGTGCACGCCCTCGCCATGCCCCGTGTCCTGCGCGATAGCAGGCATGGCGAGGGCAAGGCAGGCGGCGGCAGTGGCGGCAAGAAGTACGCGACGGAGTATCATGGAATCATCCTTTTCCGACCGACTGGCAGACAATGACCCAGGCAGAAAGGGTGGACCCTTTGCGCATGCCGCGCACCGGTCAAGAACGACAGCAGCTATTGAAGGCCCCTCTGCCTGCATTTGCGCAGGTGCCGGTCTTCCAGGCTATCAAAAGATCAGACAGCCGAGGTTTGCGCCTTGGCCACGTCTTTCTTGATCTTCAGTGCCGCCGACGACAACTCTGCATCCTTGGCCTTGGCAAGATACGCATCAAAGCCGCCGCGATGGTCGACGCTGCGCAGGGCAGCCGCCGAAATGCGCAGCTTGAACGACTGGCCCAGAACGTCGGACATCAGCGTGACTTCATTCAGGTTCGGCAAAAAGCGGCGACGCGACTTGTTGTTCGCGTGGCTGATCGTGTTGCCGGACATCGGGCCTTTGCCCGTCAGTTCGCAAACGCGCGACATCTTCGTGATCCCTCAAGTCAACGCCATCTTGGCGTTAGGTGACAAAACAACAAGGTGGCGCCCAAAAGCGGCCAGCCCCGAATTCGATGGCTGCGTTTACGCGCCTTGCCAGCCCGCGTCAAGCGCAGAACCCACCATCGAAATGCCGGTCATCATGCTCAGGTTCCTCGCGGCTTTGCCCGAACCGTGGGCTCGGCCACGGTCGGATCCTCGGGCCAGGGGTGGCGCGGATAGCGCCCGCGCATGTCGCGGCGCACATCGGCGTAGCTGCTGGCCCAGAACCCCGGAAGATCCAGCGTTACCTGCAGGGGCGCGCGTGCGGGCGAGGTCAGCGTGACGCGCAGCGGCAGGCGATTCTGTCCCACTGTCGGGTGCACGCTTACGCCGAACATCTCTTGCAGGCGCACCTCGATTGCGGGGTCATCCCCGTCATAATCAATCGGCACCTCGCGCCCCAAAGGCGTCACAAAGCGCGCGGGAACAAGCCGGTCAAGGGTTTGCGCCTGTTCCCACGTCAGCAGCGCCCGCAGCGCCTCGGTCAGGTCCAGCGCCCGCAGATCAGCCTCGGACCGCCGTCCTGCCAGATACGGCAACAGCCACGCCTCGGCCCGCATCAGCAAAGCCCCGTCCGCGACATCGGGCCAGCCGTCGCCTGCCGCCAGCCGGATGCGGGCGCGCAGGCGGGCAGCGGCTGGCGTCCACGGCAGGCCGATCAGACGCAGCCCCTCCAATGCCGCGAGGGCCAGCGCCTCGGGCGGGGCGTCAGGCCAGGGGCGTGTGGCCAGAACCAGCGCGCCAAACCGCTCTTCGCGGTGCGCAACCACCCGCCCCTCGCGCCGCGCCCACGCGCAGACCGCGTGCCAGCCGATCCGGTCGGCGTAAAGGCCGCGCAGTGCACGCTCATCCAGCGCCACGGCCTGACGCACCATCGCCTCGCGCAGGTCACCGTCCAGATCCGTGGCCACGATCAGCCGCGCGCCCGCAAGGGGAGTGCCGGACGCCATCGTCGCCCCCTTGCCGCCCGACAGAACCCAACGCGGCGCATCCCCGGGGCGCCGCAAACCGATGCGGTCGGGGTAGGCAAGTGCTGCCATTTCCGCAGGGCCAAGACCCGGTCTTGCCGCCCCCGCCCGCCCCCGCCCCAGACGTGCCGCCTCATCGCGGATGCGCTGCACCGTGGCGCGGTGTGCATCCGGGCCAGGGCGTGCCACCGCCGCCAGACGCAACAGCAGATCGGGGGGCGCCCCGCGCAACGGGTCACGCTCGGCCAGAAGGGCAGCGAGCGTGGCCGCCCCCGGCCCCGCCACCGCCAGCATGTGCCCCAACCGCGGATGCAGCGGCATGCCTGCCAGAACCCGGCCATGCGCGGTGATGCCGCCCCCATCCTCCAGCGCGCCCAGATCACGCAGCAAGGCCTGCGCCTCGGCCAGACGCCCCGGATGCGGCGGGGTCAGGAACGGCAGGTCGGCTGCCCCCCACAGCGCCAACTCCAGCGCAAGCGGCGCCAGATCGGCGGCCTCGATCTCGGCCGGCGGAAAGGGCGCAAGCGCGCCCTCCTCACCGCGTGTCCACATCCGGTAGCACACTCCCGGCCCTGTCCGCCCCGCGCGGCCCCGGCGTTGATCGGCCTCGGCCCGTGTCACCCGTTCCGTCACCAGACGCGACATGCCCGACGGCGCATCGAACCGTGCCCGGCGCGCGCGGCCCCCGTCCACCACCACACTGATATCGGGGATCGTCAGAGAGGTTTCGGCAATTGAGGTCGCGAGCACGATCTTGCGCCCCGCCACGGGCGCCAGCGCCGCCGTCTGCGCCGCAAACTCCATCGCCCCAAACAGAGGGCGCACCACACAACCCGGCAGGGCGCCAAGCTGTGCCTCAACGCGCCGGATCTCGCCCTCGCCCGGCAGGAAGGCAAGGATCCCGCCCTCGGTCTCGTCCACGGCTTGACGGATCAGCGCCGCCACTGCCGCCTCATAGCGCCACGATGGATCGGCCGCGCGCGCAAGCCACCGCGTCTCGACCGGCCAGGCCCGCCCTTCCGAGGTGATCAGCGGCGCAGCGACGCCGCTGCCCCCCCCCATCAGCACCGCCACAGGCGCGGCATCAAGGGTGGCCGACATCACCAGCAGCACAAGGTCCGGTCGCAGCGCCCCCCGGATTTCCAGACACAGCGCCAGTCCCAGATCGGCGTTCAACGAGCGTTCGTGAAACTCGTCAAAGATCACCGCACCCACACCCGGCAACTCGGGATCCGACTGGATCATCCGGGTCAGGATACCTTCGGTGACCACCTCGACCCGCGTCACCGCCGATGTCTTGGCTTCACCCCGGATGCGGTAGCCCACGGTCTGCCCCACTGCCTCGCCAAGAGTTCCGGCCATCCGCTCGGCTGCGGCGCGGGCCGCAAGGCGGCGCGGCTCCAGCATCACGATGCGCCCCGATATCTGCGGCAACAGCGCAAGTGGCACCCGCGTGGTCTTGCCCGCACCCGGCGGGGCCTGCAGCACCGCCAACCCCCGACCGGCCAGCGCAGCACACAGCGCGGGCAGGACATCGTCAATGGGAAGAGGCGTGGTCATGCACGCGGGGGTACGGCGCGAACGCCCCTCTGACAAGGGGTCGCCACGCCCCTATGCCGTGACCGACCCCGCATTTTCTGCTATTTGACATCACCGCCAGAGGCAATGACAGCCTGCGGGTGCACTGGGCCCGGACCGCCTGGCCCCTCAGTCACGCGTGACGCGCGCCTTGCCATAAGTGGAATCGAGCGTCACTTCGCGCACCTCGAAACGTCCTTCGGGCACAGATGCGTAGCGCATGACGAAAGGAAAATCGCGGCGCCCGGCTATGTCTTCGGGGGGATAGCCGTTGATGCGCCGGTAATTGCCCTGACATCCCAAAGGATCATCCGAAAGCGGGCGCAGGGTCACGCGGCTGTGGCGGTGGCCGTCGTAAATCTCCAGATCCAGTTGGCACAGCGCCGCAGATGGCACCGTGCGCAGCACCGCGTAAATCGCCGTCAGCGGATCGACAGTGCCACCCATGGTTGCAGGATCTATGACCGGCGCGCCGGGGCGGGGTTCTTCGGACAGGGTGACCAGGCTGGGCACACCGTCCGTATAGCGCATCTCTGCCCCGCGGCCGGCGCGGGCACCCTTGGCGCGCGCCTCGTACGCTTCGGGTTGAAGGCGCCCGGCGCGCACCCGGCCTGACACCTTCTGATCCACCTCGAACGACGAGAACAGTCCCGCAAGGCCCGCCGACGTGGCGCGCGCGCGCACCGCATAACGTGTGTCACTGCTGTCTGCGGCCAGCGCCAACCGGCCCGCAGTAAGACCGACGATAGAGATGGTAAAGCTGGTCTGACCGCCCGCCTCTTGCGCCAGACCGGGGCGGGCAGCGAGCAAGGCAAGACCAAGGACAAGGACAAGGCGGCGGGGAATGGGCATGACAGGGGCTTTCGCGTGCAAAGGTGGGGCTGGATCAGAGTGGCGCGATCAGTCATGAAAGACCATGGGGGCTGCGCAGCCCCGACACAACTGTGTGCGCCAATGGCACAAGACGGGGCGGATGGACGGGCAGCAGGGCATATCGGACTGGGCGGCGGCGGTGGTGCTGGGCGACCGGCGCGCACTTGCGCGCGCCATCACGCGGGTCGAGAGCAGGCGCGCCGACCACCGGGCCGAGGCCATCGCCCTTGTCGCCGCTGTGCGCGAGGCCGGACGACAGGCGCTGCGCATCGGCCTTTCGGGCACGCCCGGGGTTGGCAAATCCACCTTCATCGAGGCCTTCGGGATGATGCTGATCGGCGCGGGGCTGCGGGTGGCGGTGCTGGCGGTGGACCCAAGCTCGGCCCGCTCGGGCGGCTCGATCCTGGGCGACAAGACGCGGATGGACCGACTTGCCCGCCAGCCCGCCGCCTTCATTCGCCCCTCGCCCAGCCAGACACAGATGGGCGGCGTCGCCCGCCGCTCACGCGAGGCGGTGGCGTTATGCGAAGGAGCGGGCTTTGACGTGGTGCTGATCGAGACCGTGGGCGTGGGTCAATCGGAGACCGTGGTGGCCGAGATCTGCGATCTGTTCATCCTGCTGCTGGCGCCTGCGGGCGGAGACGAATTGCAGGGCGTCAAGCGCGGGATCATGGAGATGGCCGACCTTATCCTTGTCAACAAGGCGGACGGCGATCTGAAAGCGGCAGCCGCCCGCACGCGGGCCGATTATGCCGGGGCGCTGCACCTGTTGCGCCGCCGCCCGCAAGACCCAGATGACTTTCCCAAGGCCCTGACCGTCTCGGCGCTGGAAGAGGCGGGGCTGGAGGGGGCATGGCAAGACATGCAGGCCCTTGCCGACTGGCGCCGCGCCCGAGGCCATTTTCAGCGCCGCCGGGCGCATCAGTCCCGGCACTGGTTTGCCGAAGAGGTGCGCACGGGCCTGCTATCGGTGCTGGAGCGCGAACCAGCCCGTGGCAGCATGGCAGCCCTCGCCGCGCGGGTCGAGGCGGGCGATCTGTCGCCCGAGGCTGCGGCTGCGGAAATGCTGGCGCTATTGGGCCGCACCTAGGGCCATTGCCATGCACCAGACGGGCATCTGAGCCAATCTGGCATTTGGATCAGTTTTCACAAAAATGTTATATTACATTTGGTTAATTGGCTCCTTGCCTGTCGCAAGCCATGCAATCTGTGCATAGCGGCTTTGGCAAAACGGTGCATTGCGCACCTGCAGCATTGGACCCATGTTAGCGTCAACAGAAAGAGCGGATGGGCCGCCTGATCTGATCCGCGACTGATCTTGGAGATCTGAAAATGGCTTATATGAATTCTTCCCGCACCACACCTGCCCGCGCTGGCGGCAATGGTTTGATTGTCTGGGCCCGAGCGACCCTTGACGGCATGAAAGAGGCAGCCCGCCTTCGTGCCATTTATGTCAGAACTCTGACCGAACTGGATGGCATGTCCGACCGCGATCTGGCCGACATCAACATCAGCCGCCACCAGATCCGCGACATCGCGCGCGAAGCGGCCTACGGACAGGCATAATTCCGACGTCCCGCCCCGCGGGGCCTGGTTGATACCTGTGCGCTGCGTCCTTCCTCCTCCCTGACGCAAGCACAGACCGACCCTGAAGGCGCAAGCGCCACAGGGCACAAGCGGCGGCCCGGTCCTCCCCCGGGTCGCCGTTTCTTTTTTCTGCGTGACAGCCCCCGGTGGGGCTTTCACAGCGCAGCGCCGGGCCGTATGCAGGGCGCGGACATTCGGAGGGACAGCATGACAGGGGCAGAGGCACTGCGCGGCCGATGGGCAGCGGCGATGATGTTCGCCGCCAACGGCTTTGTCATGGGTGCATGGGCGCCGCAGATCCCGCTTTTGCTGCCGCGTCATCAGATCACGGAATTCACGCTGGGGCTGTTGATCCTTGTCCTTGGCGCGGGCGCCGTTGGCGCGATGCTGTTCACGGGGCGGCTTATCGGGCGGCACGGGTCGGTCCGCATACTGCGCTGGTTTTCACTGAGCGCGTCGATCGCGCTGCCGTTGGTCGTGTTCGCGCCGTCGCTTGCCATTCTTGTGCCCGCGATGGCGGTGCTGGGCGCACTGATCGGCTGCATGGATGTGGCGATGAACGCGAACGCCGTCGAGATCGAGCGGCGCCTGGGCCGCGCGATCATGTCGTCAAGCCATGGATTCTGGAGCCTTGGCGGCTTTGTCGGCGCGGCTGGCGGCGGCTGGATCGTGGCACACTGGGGGGCGGGCACGCAGTCGCTGGTGGTGGCCGGGGTGTCGGCTGCCATGGTACTGGCAGCCCTGCCCTGGCTGCATAGCAAGGAACCGATCGCGGCAGATCCAGGGTTTGCCGCCGTGCCTTCGCAGCTGCTGCCGCGCAATGCGGCCTTGTGGATTCTGGGCATGATGGCGCTGTTGTCGATGGTGCCCGAGGGGGCGGTGCTGGACTGGGCCGCGCTGTACATGAAGCAGGAACTTGGGTCGGATGTGTTCCGCGCCGGTCTCGCGTTCGCGTTTTTCTCCGGTGCCATGGCCATGATGCGCTTTGCGGGCGATGCGGTGCGAAACCGTTTTGGCGCGGTGCTGACGCTGCGCGCCTCGGGCCTGTTGGCGGCGGTGGGGTTGTTTCTGGCGTCTCTGGCGCCCAATGAGGCCTTTGCGATTGCAGGGTTTTTCGTGGCCGGTCTGGGCGTGGCCAACATGGTGCCCATCATGTTTTCGGCGGCAGGAAACTTTCCGGGCCTGCCGTCAAGTGTGGCCATCTCGACGGTGACGATGCTGGGCTATGCGGGCATACTGGTCGCGCCCGCCAGCATCGGCCTTGTTGCAGGTCACATAGGCTTTCGCTGGACCTATGCGGCGCTGTCGCTGCTGCTGGTGCTGGTGGTGGCGCTGGGGGGAAGGGCTGCGGGCGCGGACGGCGTCCGCGCCGTGCCTCAGGCGGCCATGTAATCGCCTTTGCCCACCTCGACGCCATTGTGACGCAGGATATTATAGGCGGTGGTCACATGAAAGAAGAACTGCGGCATCGAGTAGATGCAGACGAACTGCTCGCCGGGCATGGTCACGTCATTGCCGCGCATCTTGAAAGTGACGGGCCGGGTCTCGGCGCTGTCATAGCGCTCGGGATCAAAGCTGGCGATGTAGGCGCGCGTGTCGGCGATACGGGTCTGAAGGCCTTCAAACGTGGTTTCGGTATCGGGGAAGGATTTCGGATCATCCCCCGCAAGGCGGCCGGCGGCGCGGGCGGCAAAGTCGCAGGCAAGCTGCACCTGACGGGTAAAATCGAACATGTCAGGGAAAAGGCGGTCGGTCAGAAGCACCTCGGGCTTGATCTTTTTCGTTGCGCAATGCGCGTCAGCCTTGGTCACGATTGTGGCAAGGCCACCCAGAAAGCGGTCGTAGACGGCAATGGATCGGGCGTGCATGGGGGATATCCTTTTGTCGGGCTCTGGCCGAGTGATCTGCCTGAGGCGGGTTGCGGTCAAGTGGTGTTGTGCACGGCCCTGCGCGTGTCAACTGAAACGCCATGAAGGACGATTCCGCCACACGAACCGGCCTGCCACCTGCACTTTTGGCGCTGCCCGCTGATTTTGCACGCGATGGCTGGACGCAGGCGCCGGGTTTTCAGTAGGCCCCGGACCGACAATCGGGGTGGCCTGAACTCCGATCAACCAAATCCGAGGTGTTATCGGCAAGAGCGGCCGCGCTCAGGTTCAGTCAGACCCCCAGGCACCAGCGCATGATGGCCTTCTGCGCGTGCAGGCGGTTCTCTGCCTCATCAAAGACCACCGAATGGGGGCCGTCCATCACTGCACTCGTGACCTCATCATTTCGATGGGCCGGCAGGCAGTGCATGAACAGTGCGTCAGGTTTTGCCTTTGCGACAAGGGTCTCGTTGACTTGATAGCCGCGCAACTGGTTGTGGCGGCGTTCCTTGGCGCTTTCGGGATCGTGCATGCTGACCCAGGTGTCGGTGACGACCAGATCGGCGCCTGCGACGGCGCGGTAGGGATCACGCTCGATGGCAACGGGGCGCCCTTGGGCGGCGGCAAAATCAAGGCAGGCGCGTTCGGGGTCCAGCGGTTCCGGCCCGGTAAAGGTAAGATCAAAGCCAAAGCGACCGGCCGCATGGGCGAAGCTGGCAAAGACGTTGTTGCCATCGCCGGCCCAGACCACCTTCTTGCCCGCGATGGGGCCGCGATGCTCTTCATACGTCATCACATCGGCCATGATCTGGCACGGATGCGTGCGGTTGGTCAGCCCATTGATCACGGGCACGGTGGCGTGCTCGGCCATTTCCATCAAGGTGGCTTCTTCGAACGTCCGGATCATGATCAGATCGACATAGCGCGACAGCACGCGGGCTGTATCGGCGATGGTCTCGCCATGGCCAAGTTGCATCTCGCGCCCTGACAGCACCATGGTCTGCCCGCCCATCTGGCGCACGCCGACATCAAAAGACACGCGGGTGCGGGTCGAGGGTTTTTCGAAGATCAGCGCAACCATGTGGCCTGCAAGCGGCTGATCATCGTCCGGCGCGCCTTTGGGACGGTCCCGTCGGGCGTTCTTCATCGCATGGGCCATGTCGATCATGTGGCGCAGATGGGTGGCGTCGGTCGTGTGGATATCGAGGAAGTGGGTCATGGTGCGGTGAATTCCGAAGGGTGGTTCTGGGAGAGGCCGCCGGGGGCTTCACACCCCCGCACCCCCGTGGAGTATTTCCAGGGCAGCAAGATCAAGAGGCGTGTTCCAGGGCAGATGCGGCGGCGTCGAGGCGGGAGAGCGCCTCGGTCAGGTCCGCGTCGGGGATGTTCAGCGCAGGCAGCAGGCGCAGCACGTTGTCGGCGGCGGCGACAGTAAGAATGTGCTGGGCGTAGCCCGCCTTGACCACATCGGTGTTGAGCATCCTGCATTTGAGGCCGAGGATCAGCCCCTGGCCGCGGACGCCTTCGAACACGGTGGGGTGCGCGGCCACAAGGCCCTCAAGCCCCTGGCGAAAGCGCGCGCCTTTGCGGCTGACCTCATCAAGGAAAGCGGGGTCAGATACTATTTCCGTCACGACCGCGCCGACGGTGCAGCCCAGCGGGTTACCGCCATAGGTAGAGCCGTGGGTGCCCGCCGTCATGCCGGCGGCTGCGTCTTCGGTGGCAAGCACCGCGCCCAGCGGAAAGCCGCCGCCGATGCCTTTGGCGACCATCATGATGTCGGGGGTGATGCCGGACCATTCATGGGCAAAAAGCTTGCCCGACCGGCCCATGCCGCACTGTACCTCATCAAAGATCAGCAAGGTGCCGGTGCTGTCACACAGATCGCGCAAGCCCTTGAGGCATTGGTCGGGCACCGGGCGAATGCCCCCCTCGCCCTGTATCGGTTCAATGATGACGGCGGCGGTCTGATCGGTGATCGCGGCGCGGATGGCATCATGATCAGCCCATTTGAGGTGGGTAAAGCCGGGCAGCAGAGGGCCGAAGCCGCGTGTCATCTTTTCGGACCCCGCGGCGGCAATGGCGGCAGAGGAACGGCCGTGGAAGGCCCCCTCGAACGCGATGATCCGGGTACGGTCGGGCTGGCCTTTGTCAAACCAGTATTTGCGGGCCATCTTGATGGCAAGCTCGGCCGCCTCGGTACCGGAATTGGTGAAAAACACCGTATCTGCAAAGGTTATGTCCACCAGCATCGCAGCCAGGCGTTCCTGTTCGGGAATCCGGTAGACGTTGGAGACGTGCCAGAGTTTGGCCGCCTGATCGGTGATCGCCGCCACCAGGGCGGGGTGGGCGTGACCCAGCGCGTTGACGGCGATGCCTGCGCCCAGATCAAGGTAGCGGCTGCCATCTTCGGACGTCAGCCAGCTGCCGGACCCATGGGTGAATGCAAGGGGGGCGCGGTTGTAGGTGGGAAGGACAGCGGTGATCATGGGCGTGGGGCCTTTCAGCGAGCAGCGGGGCCACGGACCGCGCGGCAACGATGTGCCAAGGCGTAGCGGCTGGTCGTAGGGGGTGTCAATGGAAGGGAGGAAGGCATGAGGCGCGGGCACGTGACGAATGGGCGCTGTCAGAAGCGTCGGGCACGTCGGGAAAGGGCGCGAAATTTGCTCATGCCGTCGGGGATATGGTGGGGGCGCACCGATGTAAACGAAAATCTGCGGACTTTGGCGCGCGGGAAAGGGGATGCGGTCCTTGATCTTGGGGACGCGCCCTTGTATGCCGCACCGTCGCGGTTAGAATGCGCGTCAATCAGCCACCCGATGCCTGCGGGCGGCCAGAAAGCGGAGAGATGTCATGTCCTGGACGGATGAGCGTGTCGAAACGCTGAAGAAGATGTGGGCCGAGGGCCAGTCGGCCAGCCAGATTGCCAAGGAACTGGGCGGCGTCACGCGCAATGCGGTGATCGGCAAGGTGCATCGGCTGGGCCTGTCGAACCGCGTGGGCAAGGATGAGGCCGAGGAAGAGATCGTCGCTGCCCCTGCGCCCAAGGCTGCTGTCGATGCACCCGCTGCTGCCGCAGAACCCGCCCCGGAACCGGTGGCCGAGGCAAAGGTAGAATCCCCACCAGTCCGCCCGGCGCCCGCAGCCCCCGCGTCTGCGTCTGCCCCCGTGTCTGCGTCTGCGTCGAACGTGACACCATTGCCGATGCGCAAGGCAATCATTCCTGCCGGTCAGCCGCTGCCGCCCCAACCTTCCGCCAATGAGATCAGCCCCGAGGCGCTGGCCACGGTGCGCGAAGTGGAAAAGCGCGCCAAGAAGCTGACCCTGATGGAATTGACCGAGCGGACCTGCAAGTGGCCCGTGGGCGACCCGGCCACGGAAGATTTCTGGTTCTGCGGTCTTCCGTCGGTGGCCGGAAAACCTTATTGTGAGGCGCATGTGGGCGTGGCCTTCCAACCAATGAGCGCGCGGCGCGACCGCCGCCGCTGAGCGCTGGCCCCTGATCCCGGGCCAAAAGGGGGTGCTTGTGCGCCCCCTTGTTTCAGTTATCGCCAAGCAGACGCTCCAGCAGCCGAATGGTTTCGGCGTCCACCGCCTCTCGCGCGCGGCGTTTGGCGGCGTCTTCCAGGGATTCTCCCTCTTGCTGAACAAGGCCGAGTTCGGCTTCGGCCTTTGCCCTCAGGTCGGTCTTCAGACGCTCTTGTGCCGCGTCGGCCTCGGCCCGCGCTCGGGCTTCGAGCGCCTTGGCCTCTTCGGCCAGCCGCTCTTTGGCCAGGCTTTCCAGATCCAGCCGGAACCTGGGCGCGGCCCAGGTGCCGGTGATCAGCAGCGGCACCATGACGCCGCCGGTGCCATCAGCCTCGGCCAGGGCGGTTGGGCGCAGGCGGTAATCCAGGGTGCGGGCGCCGATGCCCACGTCTCCGGCGCCGTTGGCCGTGACATAAGGCGCAGTGAACGCAAGGTCGCTGTTCGACAAAATGCCCTTCTCGATGGCGTAACTGCCCGTGATGCCGTCGAAAATGGTCTTCTGTCCCGCACCTACATGCCCCGGATCAAGGGTGCGCAGCATGCCCGCCAGATCAAGGCCGCGCACTTCGCCCCTGCCAAAACGCAGGCTGCCCGAGCCCGACAGACCCTGCATAAGCGCATCGACCGAGTTGCCGACAGCAAGAAATTTCAGCGTCATGTCGCCTGTGCTCAGCAAACGGTCGTAGCCTGCCACATCCTGCAACAACGGCTGCATCGCCACGCCCGAAGCCACCAGATCGCCGCCCAGCGACAGCCCGCCACGGCCATTTACGACGAACTGTCCAGTGATGGCGCCCTGATACGCGGTCAATTGGCGCAACGTGAACACGGCGCGGGCGCGTTCCAGCGTCATCACCGTCCGCGTTGCGCCAAAGCGGGCAAAGCCAAGGTCGAGGCTGTCTGCCGAAAGCGCGATTGTGGCATCCATCAGACCCAGGGCCGACACGTCGATAACGGCGGTAGACCAGCCAGCAGCACTTTCGGCCGCTGCACCTGCCCCGGATGCCCCTTCGGTGGCAAGGCCCACCAGTTGCAAAGCCCCTGCCCCGACTTGTGCCGACAGTTTTGGACGCGGGCCATCGGTCGTCAGATCGGCCTCGACACTCAGTCGCGTGTCGTCCAGTCCGACTGCGCCGCCGCGCAGATGGGCGCTGCCCCTGGACGTCAGCGCAAGATCACCCGTCACCGTTACCGACCCAGCCCCCAGACCCTGCGGCAAACCAGGGCGTGCCACCCCGGCCAACCGGAAGATCGCGCCCAGATCGGCCAGATCGGCGGTCAGCGTTCCGTCAGCGGCGACAGGGTTGACGCCCGCCTGGCCGACAAAGGCGACGCTGGCGTCTGCGGCCGTCAACGCCAGATCGACGCCCGCGACCTTGCCATCGACAAAAAGTGCGAATTGTTCAATTCTTGCAACCAAATTGGCCACTTGCCCATTCATCGTGGCAGACAACGTGACATCTGCCGCGCCCTCAAGACGTGGGATACGCACCCCGCCGTTCACAGCCGAAAGATCCATCCGCAGTCCGGTACCATGATTTACGAAGATCAGCGCACCGTCGGTGACCTCGGCGAGGTCGAGGGAAAAGGTCGTCCCCGGTGCGGTCACTTCAGCGGTGCCCCCCTCCACAGAACCGCCACCTGCTCCGACGAACGCCCAGTTGGCGCGCCCGTCACGCGCGCGTTCCAGCAAGATGCGTGGAACGCTGGCGCGGACAGCGGTGATCCGGACCTCACCTCCCATCAGCGCGGCCATATCGAGGCTGATGTCCAGTGAATCGGCCCGAAGCATTGGCCCCTCGGTCGACCAGTCGGCGTTCGAGACGGTCACAGGACCGGTCTTCACGCCCAGCGTGGGCCAGAGGGTAGGCTGTGCCGCGCCGTCGATTGTCAATGTACGGCCGGTGCGGGCTGCGAACGCGTCGGTGGCGATACGGGCAACCCGCTCGGCCGGGATCAGAAAGACCGAGGCGCCAAGAACACCGATGAACAGCACAATTGCAAGGACAGAGCGGATCAACCAACGCATGAACATGACCTCCGGGCCGCGGGATGTGCGCGTGAGTCTAGGGCCCGGCAGGGGCCAGCCGCAAGCGGCGCGCCGCTTCCCGCCATCTGTGTGTGCCGTAATCGGCGTGGGGCCGCCGATCCGGCTCACGCGGCGTTTGTCATGACATCGCGTTCTGCCCCCCCTGTTCGCCCCGCGATTTCCGCCCTATAACACGCATCATGTCGCAAAACCCGCCCAACCTTCGCCCCGACCTTGCCCGCGCTGCCGTGCCAAATGTGGCGCGCCCCGGGCAGCCGACCATCGGCATGGTCAGCCTTGGCTGCCCCAAGGCGCTTGTGGACAGCGAACGCATCCTGACCCGTTTGCGCGCCGAAGGATATGCAATCTCGCCAGATTACAAGGGCGCGGATGCGGTGATCGTGAACACTTGCGGCTTTCTGGACAGCGCCAAGGCCGAAAGCCTTGAGGCAATTGGCGAGGCCCTGCGCGAGAATGGCCGGGTGCTTGTGACGGGCTGTCTGGGCGCCGAGCCGGAGTACATTACGGGCGCACACCCCCGCGTGCTGGCCGTCACCGGCCCGCATCAGTATGAAGCGGTTCTGGACGCGGTGCACAAGGCTGTACCCCCCAGCCCGGATCCCTTTATCGACCTTTTGCCCGCCACGGGCGTCAGCCTGACGCCACGGCATTACAGCTATGTGAAGATCTCGGAAGGCTGCAACCATACCTGCAAGTTCTGCATCATCCCCGACATGCGCGGTCGTCTGGTCAGCCGTCCCGCCCATGCCATCGTGCGCGAGGCCGAACGGTTGGTGGCGGCGGGAGTGAAGGAACTGCTGGTGATCAGCCAGGATACCAGCGCCTATGGTCTGGATTTGAGACATGCAACAGACCGGGGCCACCGCGCCCATATTACCGATCTTGCGCGCGATCTGGGGGGCCTCGGGGCCTGGGTGCGGCTGCACTATGTCTATCCCTATCCGCATGTGCGCGACCTGATTCCGCTGATGGCCGAGGGGTTGGTGCTGCCCTACCTCGACATTCCGTTTCAGCATGCCGATCCGGGCGTGCTGCGGCGCATGGCGCGTCCTGCGGCGGCGGCCCGCACGCTGGACGAGATTGCCGCATGGCGCGCCGTGTGCCCCGACATCGCCCTGCGATCCACCTTCATCGTGGGTTATCCTGGCGAGACCGAGGCCGAGTTCCAGACCCTGCTGGACTGGATGGATGAGGCACAGTTGGACCGTGTGGGCTGTTTTCAATACGAAAACGTGGCCGGAGCGCGCAGCAACGCCTTGCCCGATCATGTGGCGCCCGAGGTCAAACAAGACCGCTGGGAGCGGTTCATGCAAAAGGCGCAAGCCATTTCCGAAGCCAAGCTCGCGGCCAAGGTAGGCATCACGATGGATGTGATCGTGGATACGGTTGACGCCGATGGCGCCACCTGCCGCACAAGGGCAGATGCGCCCGAAATCGACGGCAATCTGTTCATCGATGAGGGATTTGAGGGGCTGGCCCCCGGCGATATCGTTTCTGTGCGGGTGGACGAGGCGGGCGAATACGACCTGTGGGGCAGTCAGGCCGTGGCGGGCTGATCCGTTATCCTGTCACAGAGGCACAGCCAATAGGGTGAAGAACGCAAAACATCCACAACATCTGGGAGAGGCCTGGACATCCCGGGATCTGGCAGGATTCTGCCGGAAAACGCACAAGGCGGCGTAAATCCTGTGGATAAAAGTTACAGACAGGGGTTTCCGGCCTTTCAAGCGCAGAAACGAACGGCTACGCTCTCGTCCAGCCGTGGGGAAGAAGTGGAACCCTTATTTTGATGTTTTTTTTGAAATTTTTCATACCGCTTTTCGCTGCGCTGGCGCTGACAGGGTGCACCTTGCCACGCGGGGCAGCCCTTGAACGTGAGATCGTCCGCGGCGTGGCAGAGCCCGACAGCACCTTTGAAGTGCTTTTGGTCAGCGGAAAGAATGTGGGCCAGCTGAACGCATGGCCGGCGACCGGCGGGGGTGGCCTGGCCGGGTGGCTGCCCTCGGGCGGCGGGTCCGACGGGGGGTTGATCCGATCAGGTGATGTGCTGGCAGTCACTATATTTGATGCGCAGGAAAACTCGCTTATCGTGCCGCCCGGCACCAAGCGGGTCGAATTGCCAGCTCTGGCCGTGTCATCTTCCGGAGAGGTGTTCCTGCCCTATGTCGGCGCGGTGCCGGTATCGGGGCAAACCCCGGATGCCGCCCGGACACAGCTAGAGGGGCGGTTGCAGACCATCGCGCCCTCGGCCACGGTCTTGCTGACGCGCCAGTCCGGCAAGCAGAACGCCGTCGACGTCGTCACCGGGGTAAACCGGCCGGGCAGCTATCCGATGGAGGGGCGTGGCAAGTCGTTGTTGTCGGTGATCGCAGACAGCGGCGGTGTCCAGTCCGGGTTGCGCAACCCTATCGTACGGCTGATCCGGGGCGGACGCACCTACGAGGTGCGGGCCGAACGCCTGTTGTCGGACGGCACGCTGAACACCGACCTTCGCGGAGGAGACAAGATCATCATCCAGTCGGATGAGCGCTATTTCACCTCGCTTGGCGCAACGGGAACGGAAAAGCTTGTCTATTTCGACAAGACCGATGTGACCGCGCTCGAGGCGATTTCCCTCGTTGGGGGGGTCAGCGACGGACGGGCGAACCTGAAAGGAGTTCTGGTGTTACGCGACTATCCCGCGAAAGTCGTGCGCAGCGATGGCAAGGGGCCGACCAAGCCAAACGTCGTCTTCACGTTTGACCTGACCTCTGCCGATGGCCTGTTTGCAGCGCGTACGTTTCGCGTGAACCCAAAAGATACCGTCATGGCAACTGAATCGCCCGTCGCGTCGGTGCAGACAGTCTTTGGTATTCTTGGTTCTGTCATCGGATTGCGGAACGCCGCGACGACGAATTAAACGCGTGGGCGATTTGAGGCTGCCGTTCAGACTGTCACTCACCAATCGTGGATTTCAAGGTGTCTTGTGGAAATACGACCAACTGACCTGAGTGGTGTTCATGTTCTGATTCCGCGGCGGTTTGGCGATGACCGCGGATGGTTTACCGAAAGCTGGAACAGCCAGCGCATGGCCGAACTGGGTCTGGACCTGGCCTTTGTGCAGGACAACCATTCGTTTTCCGTGCGCAGGGGAACGTTGCGTGGGCTGCACTTTCAATCTTCCCCACATGCTCAGGACAAGCTGGTACGTTGCACCCAAGGGTCGGTGATGGATGTGGCGGTGGATTTTCGGACCGGCTCGCCTTCGTTCGGCAAGTGGACAGGGGTCGAGCTTTCGGCGCAAAACGGCGCGCAACTGTTTGTTCCCAAGGGTTTCTTGCACGGATTTCTGACACTTACCGATGATGCGGAGGTGCAATACAAATGCACCGACGTCTATGCCCCCGACTGTGACGGCAACGTGGCCTGGAATGACCCTGACATCGCGGTCGACTGGACCATGTTCGGGCCACTGCCCGATGGCGGCCCGCTGCTGTCGCCAAAAGATGCCGCGGCACCGTTGATGTCGCAGATCGCGTCGCCGTTCACATTCGGGGGGCAGTTGTGAAAATATTGGTGACCGGCGGGGCAGGGTTCATCGGATCAGCCGTCGTGCGGCTTGCCGTGGCACGCGGGCACCAGATCATCAACCTCGACGCGCTGACCTATGCCGCATGTCCGGAAAACGTGGCCGAGGCGCGGACGTCAAACCACTACACTTTTGTTCAGGCCGACATCCGCGACCGCCCGGCGCTGGACCGCGTGTTCACCGAACATGCCCCAGATGCCGTGATGCATCTGGCCGCAGAAAGCCATGTCGACCGTTCCATCGATGGGCCGGCCGATTTCATCGAGACGAACATCACCGGCACCTTCAACATGCTTGAGGCGGCGCGCAGCCATTGGGCGTCGCGCGGTCGCCCCGACAGCTTTCGCTTTCACCACATCTCGACGGATGAGGTGTTCGGATCGCTCGGCGCAACAGGTCAATTTACCGAGACCACGCCCTATGATCCGCGCAGCCCCTATTCAGCCAGCAAGGCAGCCAGCGACCATCTGGTGCGTGCATGGCATGAGACGTACGGACTGCCCGTGGTCCTGACCAATTGTTCGAACAATTACGGTCCATTCCACTTTCCCGAGAAGCTGATCCCGGTGGTTATCCTGAACGCGTTGCACGGGCAGCCCATTCCGGTGTACGGCAAGGGCGAGAATGTCCGCGACTGGCTTTATGTTGAAGACCACGCCGACGCACTGCTTTTGGTGCTGGAAAAGGGCACGGTTGGCCGCAGCTACAACATCGGCGGCGAAAATGAATGGCGAAACATAGATCTTGTGCATACAATCTGCGCAATTATGGATCACAAGCGTCCGCGCACCGCTCCGCACGCCGATCTGATTACCCATGTCACCGACCGTCCCGGCCATGATGCGCGCTATGCGATCAATCCGGGCCGCATCCGCGAAGAACTGGGATGGCGCCCTTCGGTTACGGTGGAGGAGGGTCTGGCGCGCACCGTGCAATGGTATCTCGACAATGAGGCGTGGTGGCGGCCGTTGCTGGACCGGGCAGGGCTTGGCAGCCGTCTTGGGACACGAGCATGACGGTTTTGGTGTTCGGATCAACCGGACAGGTAGCGCGCGAACTGCAGCGGCTGGCTCCGGACGCGCTGTTTCTGGGGCGCGACATGGCTGATCTTTCGGATCCGGCCGCCTGCGTTGCCGCCATTCACGCCAATTCCCCCCATGCCGTGATCAACGCGGCTGCGTGGACCGCCGTGGACAAGGCCGAAACCGACGAGGTGGCAGCGACGGTGGTGAACGGCATGGCCCCCGCCGCGATGGCGTTGGAATGCGCCGCACTTGGCATCCCGTTCGTGCATATTTCGACTGACTACGTCTTTGACGGCGCGGGGGACGGCGCCTTTGCGCCCGACCACCCCACAGCCCCTTTGGGCGCCTATGGCCGCAGCAAGCTGAAGGGCGAGGAAGGGGTTGTGGCCGCGGGCGGTGCGCATGCCATCTTGCGCACGTCCTGGGTGGTATCGTCGCATGGCAACAATTTCGTCAAGACCATGCTGCGGCTGGGCAAGGATCGTGAAACTCTGAGTGTGGTGGCCGACCAGATTGGCGGCCCGACACCGGCCCGGGCCATCGCCGCGGCCTGCCTGGAGATCGCGGAGCAAATGGCATTGCAGCCCGAAAAAACCGGGATCTACAATTTCAGTGGCGCACCTGACACATCCTGGGCGGATTTTGCGCGTTTCATCATGGCCGGGGCAGGACTGGATTGCAAAATCGTTGATATTCCGACGCATGCCTATCCGACACCGGCACGGCGCCCCACCAACAGCCGCCTTGACTGCCGCACGCTGCAGGACGGTTTTGGTATCGAGCGGCCAGACTGGCGTCGGGAAACCATGGTCATCCTAAAGGAGCTATCGGCATGACGCGCAAAGGCATCATTCTTGCAGGTGGGTCCGGAACCCGGCTTTGGCCCATCACCATGGGTGTGTCAAAGCAGCTCTTGCCGATCTATGACAAGCCGATGATCTATTTTCCGCTGTCTGTTCTGTTGCTTGCGGGTCTGCGCGAGATTGCGATCATCACCACCCCGGCTGACCAGGAGCAGTTCATCCGTCTGCTTGGCGACGGCTCGCAATGGGGCATCACGCTGACCTATATCGTGCAACCTTCGCCCGATGGTCTGGCGCAGGCCTACATATTGGCAAAAGATTTTCTTGACGGCGCGCCCTCGGCGCTGGTGCTGGGCGACAATATCTTTTTTGGCCACGGATTGCCCGACATGCTGGCCGCCGCCGATGCGAATGGGGCGGGCGGAACCGTTTTTGGTTACCGCGTCGCCGACCCCGAGCGCTATGGCGTGGTTGCCTTCGGCCCTGACGGACAAGCCACCGAGATCGTTGAGAAACCCGCTGTGCCGCCATCAAACTATGCCGTAACGGGGCTTTATTTTCTGGATGGCCGCGCGCCTGAACTTGCCGCGACTGTGAAGCCCTCGGCGCGGGGCGAATATGAAATCACCGATCTGCTGTCGATCTATCTGCGCGAAGGCAGCCTGCGGGTCGAGCAGATGGGCCGCGGCTTTGCATGGCTGGATACGGGCACGCACGGCAGTTTGCTGGATGCGTCCAATTTCGTGCGCACCTTGCAGCAACGTCAGGGCCTTCTGGTGGGCAGTCCCGATGAGATTGCCTTTGGACTGGGCTGGATCACGGCAGATGATCTGGTGCGCCGCGCAAAGGTTTTTGCGAAGAACGACTACGGGAAGTATCTCATGGACCTAACCATGGCAGCAAAAAGCGTGTAACTGCGGGCGGGACGAAACAGGAATGACACAGTGAAGATTGCGGTCGCGGGGCTTGGCTATGTCGGGTTGGCAAATGCCATTTTGCTTGCGCAGAAACATCCTGTGGTGGCCGTTGATATTTCCGAAGATCGCGTGAATGCCGTCAGTGATCGGCGATCGCCGATAAGTGACCCTGAAATAGAAACTTATCTGGCCACAAGGCCGCTGTCGCTG
>JBBRBJ010000053.1:0-21960 GCA_038205925.1 Rhodobacterales bacterium
GACTACCGCGCGCACGGCGGCCTTGCGGGTCTGACGCGCGCGCTTACCATGACAGCAGCGCAGATCGTGACCGAGGTCACGGATTCGGGCCTGCGCGGCCGGGGTGGTGCGGGCTTTCCGACGGGCATAAAATGGAAAACCGTGGCCGAGGCCGCAGCCTCGCAGAAGTATATCGTGTGCAACGCTGATGAAGGCGACAGCGGCACCTTCGCTGACCGGATGCTGATGGAGGGCGACCCCTTCACCCTGATCGAGGGCATGATCATCGCGGGCCTCGCCACCGGGGCCACGCGCGGCTATATCTATTTGCGTTCGGAATACCCCGACGCGATTGCGGTGATGCAAGCCGCCGTGCGCATCGCCGCAGCCGAGGGGTTGCTGGGCCATGCGCTGAACGACGCAGGTTTTCGCTTTGATCTGGAAATACGGGTGGGCGCGGGCGCTTATGTCTGCGGCGAGGAAACCAGCCTTCTGAACAGTCTCGAGGGCAAACGCGGCGTTGTGCGCGCCAAGCCACCGCTTCCCGCGCTGGAGGGTTTTCTTGGGAAGCCTACTGTCGTCAACAACGTGATCAGCCTTGCCACCGTTCCTGTCATTTTCGAACGTGGGGCGGCCTATTACAAAGACTTCGGCCTTGGCCGTTCACGCGGCACGATCCCGCTGCAAATTGCCGGAAACGTAAAATTCGGCGGTCTGTTTGAGTGCGCCTTTGGCCTTAGTTTGGGCGAAATTGTGCAGGACATCGGGGGCGGTACCGCCACGGGCCGGCCGATCAAGGCAGTTCAGGTCGGCGGCCCGCTTGGAGCCTATTTCCCGCAATCCTTGTTTGATACGCCCTTTGGTTACGAAGAGTTCGGCGCCAAAGCCGGGCTTATCGGCCACGCTGGTTTGGTCGTCTTTGACGACTCGGTCGACATGTTGAAACAGGCGCGCTTCGCGATGGAGTTCTGCGCCATCGAGTCGTGCGGCAAATGCACTCCGTGCCGCATCGGCGCCGTGCGCGGCGTGGAAACCGTTGACCGCATAGCCCGGGGTGATGCCGCCGCCATCCCCCTGTTGACCGACCTCTGTGCCACGATGAAAGCGGGGTCTCTGTGCGCGCTTGGCGGGTTCACGCCCTATCCTGTGCTTTCCGCCCTTACCCATTTTCCCGATGACTTCGCCCCCCAGAAGGAGGCCGCCGAATGAAAGACTTCATCATTCCCGACCGTGATTTCGGCACGCCTGCGGCAAGGTCGAAAACCTTTGTCACCCTGACCATCGACGGCTTTGACGTGACTGTGCCCGAAGGCACATCCATCATGCGCGCGGCGGCCGAGGCCGGGATATCGGTACCAAAGCTCTGCGCCACCGACAGCATAGACGCCTTCGGTTCCTGCCGCCTGTGCCTGGTCGAGATCGAGGGCCGCAACGGCACGCCCGCCTCGTGCACCACGCCTGTCGCTGAGGGGCTGAAGGTTCACACCCAGAATGCGAAACTGAAGCAGTTGCGCCGGGGTGTGATGGAGCTTTACATCAGCGACCACCCGCTGGACTGCCTGACCTGTTCGGCGAACGGCGATTGCGAATTGCAGGACATGGCAGGCGCTGTTGGTCTGCGCGACGTGCGCTATGAAGCGGTCGATACCCATTTCCGGGCGAAGAATACAAGCGGCGAGGCGAACCCCCAGTATATCCCCAAGGACACCTCGAACCCTTATTTTACCTATGATCCGGCAAAGTGCATCGTCTGCTCGCGCTGCGTGCGCGCCTGCGAAGAGGTGCAGGGCACCTTTGCGCTGACTATCGAAGGCCGGGGTTTTGACAGCCGCGTGTCGTTCGGCGCGAAAAACGACACTGCGCTGGAATCCGATTGCGTGTCATGCGGCGCCTGCGTGGCCGCCTGTCCCACAGCCACCTTGCAGGAAAAGTCGATCATCGAGATTGGCACCCCGTCGCATGCCGTCATCACCACCTGCGCCTATTGCGGCGTCGGCTGCAGCTTCAAGGCCGAGATGCGCGGCGATGAGTTGGTGCGCATGGTGCCCTACAAGCATGGCAAGGCCAACCGTGGGCATTCCTGCGTCAAGGGGCGCTTTGCCTATGGATATGCCAGCCATCAGGACCGGATCCTGAACCCGATGATCCGCGACAGCATCAACGACCCCTGGCAAGAGGTGTCGTGGAACGATGCGCTGAGTTTTGCCGCCAACCGCCTGCGCGGCCTGCAGGAAAAGCATGGCAAGAAGTCCATCGGCGTCATCACCTCCAGCCGCTGCACCAATGAGGAAACCTATCTGGTGCAAAAACTGACGCGTGCGGTGTTTGGCAACAACAACACCGACACCTGCGCCCGCGTCTGCCATTCGCCTACCGGCTATGGTCTGGGCCAGACCTTTGGGACCAGTGCGGGCACGCAGGATTTTGACAGCGTCGAGCACACCGATGTCGTCATCGTCATCGGCGCCAACCCCACCGACGGCCACCCGGTCTTCGCCAGTCGTCTGAAAAAGCGTCTGCGCAAAGGCGCCAGGCTGATCGTGATCGACCCACGCCGCATTGATCTGGTCAAGTCCCCCCACATCAAGGCCGCGCACCATCTGGCCCTGACGCCGGGCACCAATGTGGCCGTGGTCACCGCACTCAGCCATGTGATCGTGACCGAAGGCCTGATGGATGAGGACTTTATCCGTGCGCGCTGCGACTGGGATGAATTCGCCGAATACGCCGAGTTCGTGGCCCAGGACCGCCACTCGCCCGAGGCCACCCAGCTTTTGACCGGTGTTCCTGCGACAGAATTGCGCGCCGCCGCACGTCTGTTCGCCACGGGCGGCAATGGCGCCATCTACTACGGTCTGGGCGTGACCGAACATTCCCAGGGCTCGACCACGGTGATTGCCATTGCAAACCTTGCCATGCTGACCGGCAACGTCGGCCGCCCCGGTGTGGGCGTGAACCCGCTGCGCGGCCAGAACAACGTGCAAGGCTCGTGCGACATGGGGTCGTTCCCGCACGAATTGCCCGGCTACCGGCACGTCAAGAACGCCGACGTGCGCGCGCTGTTCGAGGGCGTCTGGGGCACCAAGATCGACGCCGATCCCGGCCTGCGCATCCCCAACATGCTGGATGCGGCCGTCGAAGGCACGTTCAAGGGACTGTATTGCCAGGGCGAGGACATCCTGCAATCCGATCCGGACACCAAGCATGTGGCTGCGGGCCTTGCCGCGATGGACTGCGTGATCGTCCACGATCTGTTCCTGAATGAGACGGCGAATTACGCGCACGTGTTCCTGCCCGGCTCGACCTTTCTGGAAAAGGACGGCACCTTTACCAATGCCGAGCGTCGCATCAACCGCGTCCGCAAGGTTATGGCACCGCGCAACGGCTATGCAGACTGGGAGATCACCCAGATGCTTGCCAACGCCATGGGCGGCGGGTGGACCTATACCCATCCCAGCCAGATCATGGACGAAATCGCCCTGCTGACGCCCAGCTTTGCCGGCGTGTCCTATGAGGCGCTTGAGGAAAAGGGCTCGGTCCAGTGGCCCTGCGACGCGGCCAATCCTGACGGCACACCGTTGATGCACGTTGATGGGTTCGTGCGTGGCAAGGGGCGGTTCATTGTCACAGAATATGTGGCGACGGATGAAAAGACCGGCCCGCGCTTTCCGCTGCTGCTGACGACCGGACGCATCCTGTCGCAATACAACGTCGGCGCGCAGACGCGGCGCACTGCCAATGTGGTCTGGCATGATGAGGATGTGCTGGAAATTCACCCCCACGACGCCGAGGTGCGGGGCGTGACCGACGGCCAGTTCATCCGGCTTGCCAGCCGCTCGGGCGATACCACCTTGCGCGCGCAGATTACCGACCGCGTGTCGCCGGGCGTGGTCTACACCACCTTCCACCACCCCAACACCCAGGCCAATGTCATCACCACCGATTTCAGCGATTGGGCGACGAACTGCCCGGAATACAAGGTGACGGCGGTGCAGGTCAGCCCGTCCAACGGGCCGACCGAATGGCAGGAAGACTATGCCGCACAGGCCAGCCACGCGCGCCGCATCCTGTCGGCGGCAGAATAGGATGCGCCCTGTCCAATCCCTTCCGGGCCTCAGCCTGCGACAGGGCGCCGCCCATGACGCCAGCCGCACCTTGCCCGAGGAATGGGCCGTGGCGTTGGTCTACAATGGCGCGACCCGCGCTGTGATGATGGCCACGCCTGCCGATCTGACCGATTTTGCCATTGGCTTTTCGCTGACCGAAGGCATCGCCACCCCCGACCAGATCGCAGAGATCGAGGTGATCTCACACAATCTTGGCGCCGAGGTGCAGATGTGGGTGGGCGATGACCGGGCCGAGGCGCTTGCCGCCCGCGCCCGCGCCAGCGTGGGCCCGGTGGGATGCGGGCTGTGCGGGATCGACAGTCTTGAGCAAGCCCTGCGCGCGCTGCCCCCCGTGCCGCCCAGCCACCTGACCCTGACCCCGGCAGATATCGACCGCGCGGTCCAAGACCTGCGCGCAAAGCAACCGCTGCACGACCAGACCCGCGCCATGCACGCGGCCGGTTTTTTTGTTCCTGGTCAGGGCCTTACCCGTGTACGCGAGGATGTGGGCCGCCACAATGCGCTGGACAAGCTGATCGGGGCCCTTTGCCGCGACGGCGTTGACCGCACGACGGGGGCGATGGTCATCACCAGCCGCGTGTCGGTGGACATGGTGCAAAAGACGGTCATGGCGGGGTGCCCCGCCCTGATCGCCGTATCGGCGCCCACGGCCCATGCCGTGCGGCTGGCGCAAGGCGCGGGGCTTACGCTTGTGGCCCTTGCCCGTGGCGATGGCGCCGATGTGTTTTCCGGTGCCTCCCGGATCGTGACCGCCCCCAAGGGCAACGGAGAGACCACCCATGTCGCCTGACAAGATGATCTATATGGCCAACCAGATCGCCACCTTTTTCCACAGCCAGAAAGGCCCTGATCAGGCCGCACGCGTGGCCGCCCACATCAAGGACTTCTGGGAGCCGCGGATGTTGACCCAGTTCTACCGCGTCGTCGCGGGCGAGGAGGCCACCAGCCTGCCCATTGACCCTCTGGTGCGCGAGGCCGCCCGCCAGTTGCAAACTGCAAAAGCTTGATTTACGACCAGACGCTGCCCGCAGTCAGAGGCGTTTTCGGGCGCGCAGGGCGGCGCCGATGGTGCCATCGTCCAGATAGTCCAACTCACCGCCAATCGGCACGCCTTGGGCCAGCGTGCTGATCTGAACGCCAAGCAGGGCCAGCGCGTCAGCGATATAATGGGCAGTTGTCTGGCCATCGACCGTGGCGTTCAGGGCGAGGATCACCTCGGTCACCGCCTCATCTCCCACACGAGCCACCAGATCGGGGATGCGCAGGTCTTCGGGGCCGATCGCGTCCAGCGCGCTGAGCGTACCGCCCAGCACGTGATAACGGCCCCGAAAGGCGCCGCCCCGTTCCATCGCCCAGAGGTCAGCCACGTTTTCCACGACACAAATCTCGCCGGTGGTCCGCCTCTGGTCGGTGCAGATCGGACACAGATCGCTGGTGCCGATATTGCCGCACAGGCGGCAATCTCGCGCGCTCAGCGCCACGGTTGCCATCGCCTGCGCCAGGGGCGCCATCAGTGCCTCACGCTTTTTAAGAAGGTGCAGAACCGCCCGACGGGCCGAGCGCGGCCCCAGCCCCGGCAGCCGGGCCATCAGCCCGATCAGCGCCTCGATGTCGCGGGGGGCGTCGGTCAAGGCGCCCTCAGAACGGCAGTTTCATGCCCGCAGGCAGCCCAAGGCCTTCGGTCAGCCTGGCCAGTTCCGCCTGGTGGCGATCCGCCGCCTTGGACTGTGCATCCGTGATGGCGGCGACAATCAGATCCTCGACCACTTCCTTTTCGCTGGCGACAAGGATCGAAGGGTCGATGTCCAGCCCTGTCAACGTGCCCTTTGCTGTGCAGCGTGCCTTGACCAGCCCCGCACCACTTTCGCCCAGCACCACGATGTTGGCCAGTTGCTCCTGCATCTCGGCCATCTTGGCCTGCATGTCCTGCGCGGCCTTCATCATCTTGGTCATGTCGCCAAGCCCGCCCATACCCTTCAACATATGCCTGTTCCTTCAGTTGTCCTCGAAAGGATCCCATTCGTCGTCCACCTCGGGCAGGGCATTGGCTGCCGCTGCCTGCATCATCGCCTCGGGCGTGCGGATCGCGGCAACGCGTGCGCCCGGAAACGCCGCCATCACAGCTTGCACCAGCGGGTTTTCCCGCGCCTCGGCCTCGGCAGCCAGCCGCCCGGCCTGCCGCGCCTCGGCCGTAGAAGGCGCCCCGCCCGCCGACACGACGGACACGCCCCAGCGCTGTCCGGTCCAGCCCTGCAGAGCCTGCCCCAGCCGCTGCGCCAGATCGGCCCGCGCACCCGGCGCAGGCTCAAATTCAATGCGGCCGGGGGAATAGCGCACCAGCCGCACGCCTTCCTCGACCTCATAAAACAGCTTCAGATCGCGCTTTTCGCGGATCATATCCATCATGGCGTCAAAGCTGGCGCAGATCTGCACGTCACGCGCCACGGCAAGCGCCTGCCCTCCCCCGCCCATGACAGTCATACCAACCCCGGGCCCGCCCATCGTCGGCGTGTTCATTGGTGCCGGGGCCGTGCGCATCACCGCACCTTGCACCGCGCCGCCAACCGCCCCCGCAGATGCGCCCCCCGCCACGGGCCCCGGCCCGGTGGTCAGACGCCGCACCAGCGTTTCAGGGTCCGGCAGATCGGCCACATGCGTCAGGCGGATGATCGCCATTTCGGCCGCCATCATCGCATTGGGTGCCAGCCCCACCTCTTCGATCGCCTTCAGCAACATCTGCCACATCCGGCTGAGGCTGCGCATCGGCAGGGCCTGCGCCATCACCAGGCCCCGGCTGCGTTCATCAGGCGGGGTCGTCGGATCATCGGCCGCTTCGGGTGTGATCTTGATCACCGAGACCCAATGCGTGATCTCGGCCAGATCGCGCAATACGGCCATCGGGTCGGCGCCGTCGGCGTACTGCCCGGCAATCTCGGTCAGCGCCGCCGCAGCCTCGCCCTTCATGATCTGGTCGAACAGGTCCAGCACCCGCCCCCGGTCGGCCAAGCCCAGCATCGCGCGCACTTGCGCCGCCGAGGTTTGCCCTGCCCCGTGCGCAATCGCCTGATCCATCAGGCTCATCGCGTCGCGGACCGATCCTTCGGCGGCGCGGGTGATCAGCGCCATGGCATCGGGCGCAAGATCGGCCCCCTCCAGCGCCGCCACACGCGCCAGATGCGCCATCATCACCTCAGGCTCGATCCGCTTCAGATCGAACCGTTGGCAGCGCGACAGAACCGTCACCGGCACCTTGCGAATCTCGGTCGTGGCGAAGATGAATTTCACATGCGCGGGCGGCTCTTCCAGCGTCTTCAAAAGCGCGTTGAAGGCGTTGGTCGACAGCATGTGCACTTCGTCGATGATGTAGATCTTGTAGCGTGCGCTGGCCGCCCGGTAGTGCACCGAATCGATGATCTCGCGGATATCCCCTACGCCCGTGCGGCTGGCGGCGTCCATCTCCATCACATCGACATGCCGCCCTTCGGCAATGGCAATGCACGGCTCACACAGCCCGCACGGCTCGGTCGTGGGGCCTCCGTCGCCGTCGGCGCCGATGCAGTTCAGACCCTTGGCAATGATCCGCGCCGTGGTTGTCTTGCCCACCCCCCGCACGCCCGTCATTACAAAGGCATGCGCGATCCGGTCAGCGGCAAACGCGTTTTTCAGCGTCCGCACCATCGCCTCTTGTCCGATCAGATCGGCAAAGGTTGCCGGGCGGTATTTCCGCGCCAGCACCTGGTAAGCTTTTTCACGCGGCTCCGCCATGACCTTCACCCATATCCTGATCTGCAAGGTATGTCGCCCGATGCCGAACGTCCACCCGGCGCTTCATGCCCGATGATAGGGCAGTCCGGCCAGAATGCTTGCCGCGCGGTAGAGTTGCTCGGCCAGCATCACCCGCACCAGCATATGCGGCCAGACCATCGCGCCGAAGCTGACCGAAGCCGCGGTCCGCGCCCGCAAGGCAGGGTCTATCCCGTCCGCGCCACCGATTACAAAGGCCACATCCTGCCGCCCGCCATCACGCCACCCGGCGAGCAGGCCGGCGAACGCGGGTGAGGTCAGGATCTGTCCGCGCTCATCCAGGGTGACAAGCACCGCTCCCGCAGGCACTACGCGGGCCAGCAAATCGGCCTCGGCGGCCATGCCTGCGTTCTTCTTGTCTTCAACCTCATGAAATGCCAGCGGCCCGAGGGCCAGCGCGCGGCCCGTGCGGTCAAACCGCTGTGCGTAGTCAAGGATCAGGTCACGCTCGGGGCCCGGCCGCAGCCGACCCACGGCGCAGACATGCACCTTCATTCAGACCTGCATACCGCGCGCGGCATCGTTCGACGGCAGCCACATCTTTTCAAGCTGATAGAATTCGCGCACTTCGGGGCGGAACACATGCACGATCACGTCACTTGCATCAATCAGCACCCAGTCGCCCGTGTCGCGGCCTTCCATCTTGCAGATCATGCCAAAGGTTTCTTTCAGCCGGTCCGCAAGCTTTTCGGAAATCGACGTGACCTGACGCGATGACCGCCCCGAGCAGACAACCATGTAGTCGGCTACGTCCGAGCGGCCGCGCAGGTCAATTGTCACGACTTCTTCCGCCTTGTCGTCATCGACCGAGGCAAGGACGGCAGCCAGAACATCTTCGGCAGAGAAATCCGCGGTCGCGGTCACACGCGCCGCCCGCGGGCCGACCGGCAAGCCGGTCGCTGGATCAGAATGAGACAGGACAACGTCCTCCAAGTAGCGCGCCCGCACGCCCCCGGCGCAGGGGTGACACCAGCCTAGCACCCAAAGGGCGCAATCTCAACAAAGGCGGGCCAAGCCCGGGGGCATATCGCCTATTGCGCACCGTCGCAAGGCGCGATGGCGGCAAAGTCCACAAGACCACGCGGAACACGCGGAACACGCAGTCGGACAGCCCAGCCCGTGTCGCCGAAAGGCCAAGACCAAAGGTGGCCGCCAAATGCGTGCTGCTTTGGGATCACGACCTGCGGGGCACGTATCGGCGGGGCATATACCGGCACAGTGCAGCGTGCGCTTGCCGGGCTGGGCATTTCCAAGTATATCACCCGCATGATCCGTTTTTTCGACATGGCCGACCACGCGCGCCTGCCTTGGCGTTTTTCCCGTGAAAACCGGTCCGTCCTTGCGCGACTTATCTGACGCAGCCGTTGCCCGACCCGCGTCTGACCGAACGTTCACACCCTATCGAAAGACATGAGCCATGACCGCTCCGCGCACCCTGTACGACAAGATCTGGGACGACCACGTTGTCCATCAGGCCGATGACGGCACTTGCCTGCTGTATATCGACCGCCATCTGGTTCACGAAGTGACCAGTCCGCAGGCGTTCGAAGGCCTGCGCACGACGGGCCGCCGCGTCCGGGCGCCCGAAAAGACCATTGCCGTGCCCGATCACAACGTGCCCACCACGCTGGACCGCGCCAACGCCGCCACCATGACCGAGGACAGCCGTATCCAGGTCGAGGCGCTGGACAAGAACGCCCGCGATTTCGGGATCAATTATTACCCTGTGTCTGACGTACGCCAAGGGATCGTGCACATCGTCGGCCCCGAACAGGGTTGGACGTTGCCGGGCATGACCGTGGTTTGCGGGGATTCTCACACGGCCACCCACGGCGCCTTCGGCGCGCTTGCGCATGGCATCGGCACATCCGAGGTCGAACATGTGCTGGCAACGCAGACGCTGATCCAGCGCAAGGCCCGGAACATGAAGGTGGAAATCACCGGATCGTTGCGCCCGGGCGTTACCGCCAAGGACATCACCCTGACCGTCATCGGGGAAACCGGCACGGCCGGCGGCACCGGCTATGTGATCGAATACTGCGGTCAGGCGATCCGCGAGCTTTCGATGGAAGGCCGCATGACCGTGTGCAACATGGCCATCGAAGGCGGCGCCCGTGCGGGCTTGATTGCCCCCGATGAAAAGACCTTTGCCTATTGCATGGGCCGCCCCCACGCACCAAAGGGCGCCAGATGGGAAGCCGCCCTTGCCTATTGGAAGACGCTGTTCACCGATGGGGGCGCGCATTTCGACAAGGTCGTGACGATCCGTGGCGAAGACATCGCCCCCGTCGTCACATGGGGCACCAGCCCCGAGGATGTTCTGCCGATCACCGGGGTGGTGCCCAGTCCCTCGGACTTCACCGGCGGCAAGGTCGAGGCCGTGCAGCGCAGCCTTGATTACATGGGCCTGACGCCCGGCCAGAAACTGTCCGATATCCAGATTGACACCGTATTTATAGGCTCATGCACCAATGGGCGGATCGAAGATCTGCGGGCAGCGGCGGCCATCCTGAAGGGCAAGAAGAAGAAGGACGGCCTGCGCGCCATGGTCGTCCCCGGTTCGGGCCTTGTGCGGGCGCAGGCGGAAGAAGAGGGTCTGGCCCAGATCTTCATCGATGCGGGCTTTGAATGGCGCCTTGCCGGTTGCTCGATGTGCCTTGCCATGAACCCCGACCAACTGGCCCCGGGCGAACGCTGCGCCGCAACCAGCAACCGCAACTTCGAGGGCCGTCAGGGGCGCGGGGGCCGCACGCACCTTTTGTCGCCTGCGATGGCGGCGGCGGCGGCAATCACCGGGCATCTGACAGATGTGCGGGACCTGATGCCCAAGATGGCCTGAGCCGAAACGGTCAGCGCCAATCAAGGGCGGCGGGAAAACCTGCCGCCCCTTTGTTTTGGGGCCTACAGAAACACCCGCTCAAAAGTCCACCACGCCCCCACGGCCGCGATGGCGCATGAGGCGGGGATGGCGATGTAAGAGCGATACCAGTCCTTCTTGCCAAAGGGCAGGCCAAGCAAAACAAAGGCCACCGCAATCACCGCAAGTTGCCCCAGTTCCACCCCGATGTTGAACCCTATCAGCCCCACCACAAAGCGGCTGTCCTGCAACCCCACATCCCCCAACACCGATGCAAAGCCCAACCCGTGCAGCAGGCCAAATCCGAACACGACGGCCACGCGCAGGGCCCCGATCCTGCCGCCGAAGATGTTCTCGACCGCAACGTAGACGATTGAGGCGGCAATCAACGGCTCTACAATCTCGGCCGGCACAGCCACAATCTTCAGGCTGGCCAGCGCCAGTGTCACGGTATGGGCCAGCGTGAAAGCTGTCACTTGCGCCAGCAGCGGACCCGCCCGCAGCGCATAGAAGAAAAGGCCCAGGACGAACAGGATATGGTCCAGCCCCTTGGGGATGATGTGTTCAAACCCCGACACGATGTAGCGTACAAAGACCGCTCCGGCGCTGTCGGCGGCCACGGCGCCGCGGGGTAGTGGGTCGGACAGGCTGCCACCGGACAGAAGTGCTGCGTAAGAGCTGCTGTCGCCCCCTGCTTGCCGAACGGCGATCGCGCCGAACGACGCATCCCAGCCCACCTGAACCGGTGTGCCATCGGCGGGCAGGTTGGCGCTGATCACCAGCACACTGTCACGCGGAAGACAGACATCGCCCACTTCGGGCACGGCAAGGCTGACGATGCGGGGCTCAAGCCGTGTGTCGCCTGCTTTTAGGGTGAAAAGGGGTGCCACCACGGGCCAGCGCGCCGTAAACGCCGCACTCAGTTCGGCCGGGCTGTCGCTGCGCAAGGTATCGTATACCTCTGCCAGAGGGGAGTCGTTGGTATCTTGCAACCCGGCCACGTCCATGCCGGCCAGCATAGGCTCCAGCGTCAGGCGGATGGTCACGTCCACAGACGTCTCACCGACGGCCACATCGGCGACGGCCGGACGCACCTCGTGGGCCGCAACCGGCATCGCGGCCATTGACAGCACGGCCCAGAGGATCAGGTTAGCAACAAAGGTCAAAAGACGGGAGATCATGATGGGACGGTCCTTCTGGCACGGAATGGCATGGGGCCTGGTTTTGGGCGTAGGTAGTGCGGCCTCGGCTCTTGCCCATGAGTTCTGGCTTTTACCCGAGGATTTCACAGTGGAACCAGGCGCGCAAATGGTCGTCGAATTGCGTAACGGCGAAAAGATGAACGGGATCAACCTGCCCTATCTGCCCGGCTCGGTCACACGGTTTGAGGTGGTGGCGGGCGATACCGTGCTGCCGGTGATAAGCCGTCTGGGCGATTCGCCCGCAATGACGATGAAAGCGCCGGCTGAAGGCCTGATTGTTGTCGTGCATCAGACCGCCGGCAGCACTGTGATCTATTCCGAGTTTGCTGCGTTTCAAAGCTTTGTCACGCACAAGGCCGCGGCCGGAGCGCTGGAGGCACACAGCGCGCGTGGGCTGCCCGACAAGGGCTTTTCCGAGACGTATCGTCGCTATGCCAAGACCCTTATCGCTGTGGGAGACAGCGCGGGCCAAGATCGGGACATGGGTCTGCGGATCGAGATTGTGGCGCTGGCCAATCCCTACACCGACGATCTGACCGCAGGCCTGCCCTTGCAGGTTCGGCTGGATGGCGCACCCCGTGCGGGCGCGCAACTTGAGGTGTTTGCAAAGGCTCCGGATGGCACGGTGACGGAAGCGCTCTACACGACCGATGCGGCCGGGGTGGCAATGGTGCCCGCGGTGCGGGGCTTCACCTATCTGGCCGACAACGTGGACATCTACGCCCTGCCAAATGATGATGCAGCGGCAGGCCCGGTCTGGCATTCAGACTGGGCGTCGCTGACGTATATGGTGCCCTGAACGCTTGAAGGGTCGTGCGCACTGCGCTATCACGCCGCATCCACAGGAGATTGCGATGGACAAGTTCACCACCCTGACCGGAATTGCCGCCCCCATGCCGCTGGTCAATATCGACACCGATATGATCATCCCCAAGCAGTTCCTGAAAACCATCGCCCGCACAGGACTTGGCAAGAACCTGTTCGACGAGATGCGCTATACCCAGGACGGGGCAGAGATCCCGGGTTTCGTGCTGAACCAGCCCGCCTATCGCAATGCCGAGATCCTTGTCGCGGGCGAGAATTTCGGCTGTGGGTCCAGCCGAGAGCATGCGCCTTGGGCGCTGCTGGATTTCGGCATCCGCTGCGTCGTGGCCACCAGCTTTGCGGACATCTTCTACAACAACTGCTTCAAGAACGGCATCTTGCCCATAGTGATGCCAGCGGATGTGGTCGACGTGCTGATGGCCGATGCCCGCCGTGGCGCCAATGCCCGCATCACAATTGATCTGGAAAGCCAGACTGTGACCACTTCCGATGGCCAGAGCTTTGGCTTTGATGTCGATGCCCATCGCAAGCATTGCCTGATCAACGGGCTGGATGACATCGGCCTGACTATGGAAAAAGCGGCGGCTATCGACAGCTACGAGGCAAGGAACGTAACCCTGCGCCCTTGGGCCTGATCTGCGCCAAACCACCAAATCTAGGGCCGCCCCCGAGGGCGGCCTTTTTCTTTCCGCAATCATGATGCAATCCGGCGACACTTTCTTCCTGAAAGCGCCACTTATTTTAATCAAACACTATCAAAGGATTGCGGGACAGACCGGAAAAAGGCACAAATTGGGCAAGATTGAGGCAGGCCGCCACAAATGGCGGGACATCATCGGCACAAGGCCCCGGCACAGCATCGGGACCGACCGATTAAAGGGTAACAGGGCAGTGGCATCTCGGCTTCCCGGGGCATCTTCGCGCGCTTGTCTGATGGTTATGGTTGTCGCCATACCATCGATGCTGATTTCGCATGTGTCGGGCGATGCGCGCCAGATGGTGGCGTTTGCCGCCCTTTTCGTCGGGCTTCTGACCTTTGTCGAATACACGGCCGACAGCCCGAGCCTGATCGAGTTTCGCGACGCGCCCCCCTTCAACCGCCTGCGCTATGCAATGTTGTTTGCCACAGTTTTCGGCCTGTCGGTGATCGAGCGCGGCCGCACCGACCCCACCAGCCTGACCGAGTTCGTGCACGCCATCGGGCACCTGATCGGGCAATCACTGGACCTGCCCTATTCGCCGGTACGCCTGACAGCCCTTATGCTGGCCGACGGCGCGTCCGTTGCTCAGTATGAGGCTGTGCGCGATGCCGCAGGGGTGGCCTATTTCACCGCGCTCGTTTCGCTTGGCATCTTCGTGGTCTTGCTGCGCGCCGGCGCCTGGCCAATGCGCGACAGGGCCTTCAACGTCTGGGTCAACCTGCCGATGTTCGATCCGTCCTCGGGGGGCGATGTCGTCGCCCGTCTGGAACGCGATGGCCGCATCAATCTGGCACTTGGCTTTCTGCTGCCGTTTGTCATACCGTTCTTCTTCAGCATCAGCACAATCGGGCTGGGTGCAATCGACCTGACGCAGCCGCAAAACCTGATCTGGACGGTAACAGCATGGGCCTTTCTACCTGCCAGTCTGTTCATGCGCGGCATTGCTTTGGGGCGGATCGCCGCAATGGTCCGCGATATGCGGCGCGCCCGCGATCAGACCGGCGCGCCCCAGATGGCGCCCGCCTGATCCGGGCGCTGTGGCTGACCCTGCTGCTGGCCATGATGCCGGGGATGGCGGGGGCCGAAGCGCTGCGGATCGGCTTTTGGAACGCCGATCTTTCGCGCAAGGGGCCGGGCCTTCTGTTGCGCGACATTCTGCGCGGGACCGACCCGCAGGTGGCGCTAGCTCTGAGTGCGGTGGCGGCGCTGGATGCCGACATTCTGGTTCTGGGCGACATCGACTACGACGCGGGCGCGGCGGCCCTGTCGGCCTTCAACGACCGTCTGGCGCGCCCCTATCCCCATGTTGCAGCCCTGCGCCCCAATACAGGCATTCCCACAGGCATCGATCTCGACGGCAACGGCCGCCGCGATGAAGCGCGCGACGCCATCGGCTTTGGCGTGTTTCCGGGGCAAGGGGGGATGGCCGTGCTGTCGCGCCTTCCCCTTGGCCCCGGGCGCGATTTCAACGCGTTTTTGTGGCGCGATCTGCCGGGCACCTTGCGCCCCAAGGATCAACCAGACGATCTGCCGTTGTCGACCAGTGGCCACCATGACACCGCCGTTCTGCTGCCCGGAGGCCGCGCCTTGCATCTGCTGACATGGCACGCGACCACGCCTGCCTTCGACGGCCCCGAGGACCGCAACGGACGGCGCAATCATGACGAAACCGCGTTCTGGCGCCAACTTCTGGCAGGCACGCTGCCGCTGTCTGTGCCCGCCGCACCCTTCATCCTGATCGGGCAGGCCAACGCCGACCCCGAACGCGGCGACGGCCGCCCCGCGGCCATCCGCGCCCTGCTGGCCAGCCCCCTGCTGCAAGATCCGGGTGGCGGGCCGACCGTGGACTATGGCGGTAACATCGGCCCGTTGCGCGTGGCCTATATCCTGCCTTCGGCAGACATTCCCATTACCGATCATGGGCAAATGCCCCCCAACGCAGCCTCACGTCACTGGCCGATCTGGGTTCAGGCCGATTTCTGACGCCGTGGATTTGGCCGCGTGGCGGGCGTCGGAAAATACAGCCGCTTTCCCGAACGACTTGACCCCGCCCCGGCCATTGGCTAACCCCCGGACACGTTCAGCGTCGGCAACCTCTGACAGGAGCATTTTGCGTGGCCAATCCCTCTCTTCTCATCCTCGCCGGTGATGGCATCGGCCCCGAAGTCATGGCCGAGGTGAAAAAGATCATCGCTTGGTTCGGCCCGCGACGTGGCGTGACATTTGATGTGACCGAGGATCTAGTGGGCGGCGCCGCCTATGATGTGCATGGCACCCCGTTGACCGACGCCACGATGGATCGCGCGCAAAAGGTGGATGCGGTGCTGCTTGGCGCCGTGGGTGGCCCGAAATACGATAAGCTGGACTTCAGCGTAAAGCCCGAGCGTGGCCTGCTGCGCCTGCGCAAGGAGATGGACCTTTTCTCCAACCTGCGCCCGGCGCAATGCTTTGACGCCCTGGCCGATTTTTCCAGCTTGAAGAAAGAGGTCGTCGCCGGTCTGGACATCGTCATCGTCCGCGAACTGACCAGCGGTGTCTACTTTGGCGAACCCCGCGGCATCTTCGTCGAGGGAAATGAGCGTGTGGGGATAAACACCCAACGCTATACCGAATCCGAAATCGCCCGCGTCGCCCGCAGCGCGTTCGAGTTGGCCCGCCGCCGGAGCAACAAGGTCTGTTCGATGGAAAAGGCCAATGTAATGGAATCGGGCATCTTGTGGCGCGAGGTGGTGCAAGAGGTGCACGACAAGGACTATCCCGATGTGGCGCTGACCCACATGTATGCCGACGCGGGCGCGATGCAGCTGTGCCGCTGGCCCAAGCAGTTTGACGTGATTGTCACCGACAACCTGTTTGGCGACATCCTGTCGGACATGGCGGCCATGCTGACCGGCAGCCTTGGCATGCTGCCCTCGGCCAGTCTTGGTTTGCCGATGGACAATGGCCGCCCGAAGGCCCTGTACGAACCTGTTCACGGCTCGGCCCCCGATATTGCGGGCACGGGTCGCGCCAATCCGATTGCCGGCATCCTGTCGTTTGCGATGGCGCTGCGATATTCATTCGATATGGGCGAGGATGCCAGCCGCGTGGAACAAGCCGTGGAAAAAGTGCTGGCCGATGGCTTGCGCACCGCCGATCTGATGGGACCCGAGGGCGGCAGCCCGATCTCGACCAGCCAGATGGGCGATGCCATCGTCGCGGCGCTTGACGCCAACCTCTGACCGCAGGCGATACCGTGCCGGTTTTTCTGCGGCGCGAAAGATGAGGGATTGAACCCGGGCGCTGCTTTTGACACTCAGAGGGTTGGCGCGCCGCCCCTTCCCCGGCACTTGTGGCACGCCGGAACCCATCAGAGGGCCGGTCATGGTCAGCCAAAACGCCAAAGGCGCGCTTTATGCGCTTGCCGCCTTCGGGATTTATGCCACACATGACGTGGTGATCAAATTCCTGGGATCAGACTATACGTCCTTTCAGATCATCTTCTTTTCGGGTCTTTTGGGCTTTCCGCTGATCACACTGATGTTGATGAGCGACCGGACCGACGGTAATCTGATCCCGCGCCACCCATGGTGGTCGATGCTGCGGGCGGTAACTGCGGTGACAACCGGTGCGGCGGCGTTCTATGCGTTCTCGGTGCTGCCATTGGCACAGACCTATGCGATCTTGTTTGCCATGCCCTTGCTGATCACCATTCTTGCCATTCCGATGCTGGGTGAAACGGTCGGGGTGCGGCGGGGATTGGCGGTGCTCGTGGGTCTGATCGGCGTGATGATCGTGTTGCGCCCCGGCTCGACCGAGCTGACACTGGGGCATCTGGCGGCGCTCGGCGCCGCGGTGACGGGGGCGGTCAATTCGTTGATCGTGCGCAAGATCGGTCATGCCGAGCGTGCCGCTGTCCTGATGCTGTTTCCCATGCTCGCCAGCGTCGTGGCGACAGGGGCGATGATGCCGTTTGTTTACCGCCCGATGCCACTGGAACATCTGGCCTTGATGGGGGTGATTGCGGGGCTGGGGTTCATAGCGGCGTTGCTGATCATCCGCGCTTACCGAATGGCGCCGGCGGTGATCGTAGCGCCCATGCAGTATTCGCAGATCATCTGGGCCGCGCTTTATGGCACCCTGTTTTTCAACGAATCCCCCGACTTCTGGACGGTGGCGGGCACGGCCGTGATCGTCGCCAGCGGCGTCTACATCGTGCTGCGCGAGGGTACCGGGACCGTGTCGAAAAACAGCCCCGTCCTGTCGAACAAATCGCGGGCCGAAACCGGCCTGATGCCGCGGATCAGCCTGCTCTTGCGGCGCGACGAGCGCCGTGCGGGGCGTGAATGACACGCGTGCCGTTTCTGTCCCCTTGTCAAGCGGCGCAAAGGCGTCTAACCGCAGTCAAACGGTCGGAGCGTAGCGCAGTCTGGTAGCGCACCTGCTTCGGGAGCAGGGGGTCGGAGGTTCGAATCCTCTCGCTCCGACCAATAGAAATAATACATATTTTTCAAATACTTAAAACTGGACGCCGATCTCGCCCGGAACGGTTTTGCGGACCAGATAATCGGAGCACAGAGCGTTGGTGCTCGATCTGCACCTTGAAAAAGACTGGGTGCCCCTTTCGCCGGGAATTGAGTTTGGTCTACATACCGTTCGTGACGGTGATTCGGGGAAACGGCTGGCTGCTGTTCATGAAGGCTGCTTACCCTGCGGCCAGCAACTCCCGCAGCGCCTGCACCCGTTTCACGGTGATGCCCGGATCACGACCGTTCGAGATGACGCGGATGAATTCGATCCACGCCTTCTCGTTCTCGGTCAGATGGCCCCACGGACCCGCTGGGGCCATGGGTATTTTGAACGAGCTGTCGCTCATTTCCCGAAAATCCCCCGCAAGGTGGACCTGGACCGGGCGGTCAGACGCGGGTCGCTGTTGAGGGACGCGTCGCGGATCTCATCCATCCAACCCCGTTCGTTCTCGGTCACGGGCGTGCCGAAGCAGTCGACGATGGCGTTCGCGGCTGTGACGCCGACAGATTGTTCCATCGACAGACGCATCCGGTACCCACGGCAGCATCCGCCAAAGCTTTGGCTATGACCGCGTACCGCACATCACTGAAGTCCATCGCCAACAACACCGAGATCGACGTGATTGGGACCGCCTGCAACCCGTCGTCGATGCAGCCCGCGCTGCAAAACCACGCAACGCCCTTCAAGGTGGAAACCGGCGGCCGCGCCGGGCAAAAGATCGCCTTCAGTGCCAGCGGCGAAGCCAAACTTCCCTCGGGTGAGGCTGCCCCCGCGAACAGCCAGATGTAAGGGGAAATCCCGCGCGAAGCCCCGACAGGCTGGCCCGCCGCCGCACAAACCGCCCTCAAAGCCTTCTGGGCCGCCCGCATCACCCGCCAGCGCGAAACCGACGCCAGCATCGCGGCCCAGGCCGAGTTCGAGTTCCTCTACGACAAACCCTTTGCCGACACTGACAAAACCCGCGTCGCAGGCCCCTTCACAGTCGAAAGCCTGTTGCCCCACCGCACCCTCGTTGTCGATTGAGATGACGAGCTGATCGACACCTACGAGGCCGCCGAGGGCAAGCGCAAGGCCGCCGAACGCACTGATTCCTTTATGGATTTCGCCCATATGATCCTGGAAAACCTGAAAGCCGCCGGTGTGCAGCAGGCCCACAAGGAAGACCGGATCACCTTTACCGCCCTGAAAGGCTGGCCCGGCACCTACATCAGCGTCGAGGGCACCTTCATGGAAGGCGACACCCAAGGCCGCGCAGGCGTGTTCATCGGCCCCGAATTCGGCACCGTCTCTCGCCCCGACCTTGTGGCCGCCGCCAGGGAATGTGACGACGCAGGTTTCGACCTCATGATATCGTGCGCCTTCAACTACGACGCCCACTCGTCCGAGTTCGGCAAACTGGGCCGCATCCGCGTTCTGAAAGCCCGGATGAACCCCGACCTGCACATGGCCAAGGACCTGAAAGCCACCGGCGCAGGCAACCTGTTCGTGATCTTCGGCGAACCGGACATTCGCATCGCCGATGCAGGGGACGGCATGGTGACAGTGCAGGTATTCGGCGTCGACGTGTTCAAACTCCAGACCGGCGAGGTGCAACCCGCCCGACCTCGCCTGGCTATTCGAAACGACGGCCGCCGACCTCATCACGTCGGGCGTGTTGATGCCGCTGACCGAAACCTTCGAGGGAACCGAGGGCTATGATTACGGCGACGCGACCGAGCAGGCAACGGCGCTGTGGCGGGTCGATGGCGAAGTTTACGCCTATCCGTTCTCGACATCGCCGTTCGGCATCTTCGTCAACAACGACCTGATCGCTGCTGCAGGCGCGCAGAGCCCCGCCGAGATGGTCGCAGCAGGCACATGGACCTGGGACGCCGCGCTGGTGACAGCGGCGGCGGTCGCAGGAAATGGCGCCGAGGGCCTGATCCCGCGTGATTTCAACTATCAGAACTGGCAGATTCTCGCGCCGATCTTCAACGGCTGGGGCGCCGCACCGTGGAGTGCGGATGGCGCTACGTGCACGATGAACGCGCCCGAGATGGCGGCGGCGATGACCGCCGTGCACGACGCTATCTTCGTCACCGGCGCGATCCCCGGACCGGGAGAGGCGCCCGACTTCTTCACCGGCGATGCGGCCATGACGATCACCCAGATCAGCCGCGCCCCGCTTCTGGCCGAGGACGGATTCGACTGGGATCTCGTGCCGCTGCCATCGGGCACGGCCGGCGACCATGCGGTGATTGGTCAGGCCGCAATCGGCGTCTTTCAGACCGGGGCCAACCCGCAGGTCGCCGCAGACTTCCTCGCCTTCATGTCCAACCCCGAAAACAGTGCCAGGCTCGCGCAGTTCTTTCCGCCCGCGCGCGAAAGCCTGCTCAATCTCGACACCCTCGCGCCAATCAATCCCCGCCTGACACCCGAGCAGATCGAGGCTGTGGTTATCAACGGCAACTCGACCGGATCGGTGATCCGTGGTCACACCAACTTTGCCGAGGTGCAGCAGACGGTGCGCGCGTCGCGCGATGCGCTGTGGCGCGAGGATGCGGACGTCGAGGCGGTGTTGAACGACACCTGCGACGCCCTTGCCGGTCTGCTTTAGGCCATGACCGGGGCCGCGCTTTCGTTGAAGAAACGGCCCCGCAAGGAGGATTACGTGCCGCCGTTCTGGACCATGACGCGGCGAGACGCGGTGACGGAGGCCGCTTTCGTCGCCCCAAAGATCCTCGACGTCTGCGTCTTCGTGCTTGTCCCGCTTTGTCTCGTGTTCTGGTATTCGCTGCATGAATGGAACGTCCTGGCGGGCATCCGCCTTGCACCGGAAGGACTGGCCGCCACCGTCGAACTGGTCGAACCTATGGGCGGCGATACGCAGATCACCGCCCGCCTCGGGGACGCGCGCTTGCTGATCCTGTCGCACGATCGCGTTTCGGTGCGCCCTGGCGAGGCGCTCTCACTCCACCCGCCGCCCGCCACCATCCATCTGTTTGACGCCCCCACCGGCACAAGACTGGAGCCTTGACCATGACCCGATATCCCGACACCGCCCTGACCCGGGCCGTCACCGGTCCCGATTTGCCCATCATCGTCTCGCTGGCCCGCCACGACATGGGTCTCGCTGAAGCCGCCGCCGATGCGGGCGCGGTCGCGCTGAAGCTGCACCTGAATGCATATCATCGTTCATCCGGCACGACCTTCGGATCCTTCACCGAAGAACGTGCGTTCTTTCGCGAGGCTGCGGCATTGGGCAAACCACTACTGGTGATGGCGGGGCAAGAGACGGTGCCCACTGCTTGCGAGAGTGACGAAATGGCCGACCTCGGCGTCGAGGGTTTCAACATCTACGTCAGCCAGATGCAGCCGCACCTCCTGCAATCGCGCCTGCGTCCGATCCCCGCGCTGTCCGCCGACAGCGACGCTGCAGCATTGAAAGAAGCCGCGGCAATACCCGGTGCGTGGATCGAGGCCTCCATCACCGAATTCGCCGATTACGGAACCGCCCTGACGCCTGAGGACATCGCCCGCTACGCGCAGATCGTCGATAACGCGGGAGTTCCTATCATCGCGCCAAGCCAGAAGCGGCTCATACCTGCCAACGTCCCTGCCCTGCGGCGCACCGGCCTTGCCGCACTGCTGCTCGGCGTCGTTGTGACGGGTGACACCCAGGTGTCCGTCTCCAAGTCGGTGGCGCAGATGGTCGACGCGGTCCGCCGATCTGATGATCGACTGCACCATCCGGCGCGCTTGAAAACTTATCGCGATCTCGAAGAGTCCTAAATTTTCTTTTGACAGTTCGTTGTTTGATCCTCAGGCGTGTCGATCATAGACAACACATGTGGTCGGCTTGACCCTAAGGAATGGCTCGAACTGTGCTGCATAGCCGGTGTCGGCTGGGCGAACCCGCTGAATTTGCCGCCTTGGCCGCCTTTCTTGCCTCTGGGCGGGCATCCTACATAACCGGA
>JBBRBJ010000054.1:0-21525 GCA_038205925.1 Rhodobacterales bacterium
GAATCTCATTGCGGCCCCAACCCAACCGTGCCCCACGTTTAATGCCACCGTCCTCACGATTCGTGTATGGACCGGAGCGGGCTGCACAGTCGGCGCGTCCACAATTCAGAGAACTTGAACCAAGTTGCCGTCAGTGGGGCATGCTGAATACTGAGCCTATCGGTCACGGGACCGGGCGACATTCCTTCGTAAATCCGTCAACACCTTTTGGTCTCGCGCGCGTGCGCGCGAGACCTTTCGGTCACATCACCAAAAGGGGCTCCGTTGCTTCGGGATCATCCTCAAGCTGATCATCTTCGTCATCGGAATCATGGGCGAGCATAGACATCAGGTCTTCCGCCTCTTCCATCTCATCAATCTTCGCATCGTAAGCGTCAAGCAGTTCGTTCCTGTTTTCGAACCCGCCGTCGGGCGCATCGATTCGGAACGATTCCTCCAGAGCACCTGTGTCGTTTTCCTCATAGAATATCACAGACTGGACGTTCGTTATGTCGCCGCTAAGCTCAATGTAGCGGTCCAGATAATTTTCGAATGTGGGTTCGATGCCCTCGGACAAAAACGGGACTCCGAACTCGTTAGGAACGGGCGCTTCCCCATTGATTGCCACGCCTCCAACCGGCTCTCCAGCGTCATTCAGATTTTCGGCGAAGAATACTTTGTCATAAGTGGGCTCTTCCGGCTCATCGGGATCCTCGGGCGTTTCGGGATCACCTGAAACAGCCTTGATGGATCCTTCGGCAGTGGTGGTCGATGTGGCGCGTATTCCGAAAAAATCAATTTCATCAAGGCTTTGGATGTCAAGCGGTATGGTCAGGGGGTCCCCAGGAGAAACAAATGTGGCCTTGCCTGTACCTGCCTTTCCAAGCCCGGGATCGCTAAGCTTGATTGCGCCATCCCATTGCACGGTTTCGCCTTCATATTGCGAACCGCCACCGTTCATGTTCAGCGGGCCCTTCAGGCTGGCACTCGGGCCCGAAAAATCGTCGTCTCCAAAATAGACGGCATTCACGTCCATCGCGCCTTCGGTTACATTGACATCCGCAAAGAAGGCACCGTCCTTTTCGTAGATGGTGACCGTATAAGACAAGCCATCAACCTTGTAATCGAAAACTTTCGTACCATGGCTCATTGGAGCACCTCCGAGGTGTGAATCACAAGGCCTATGCACCTGCATACGCAGTAAATTTGTAGTCGAACGGAAGGTGATTGATCAAATATTAAAAGGGCCCCGTTCCGGAAACATCCCGTTTCCAAAGGTGCGGGGAAAGGCGACCTGCCATCAGCCGGGAAATAGTTCTTGCATGGATCCAATGACGCGCTTCAAGCGCTGATCGAACCGACCCGCACATACGCCATACGGGTGCGCTGAAGCATTACCGTTTGGGCGGGCAACAAAAGGTGACAGAGGAATTCGGATCGCGCGCAAGGTTCCAGTACGTCGGCTTCGGGAGACAAGGCGTCCACTTCACGACGCCCGAGCCAGCGGTCGTCCAGGTTGTCATCGACGATCACGAATCTCATCGGGTTGCTACAACTCTGTTCGACCGTCCTACAGCCAGAGGTTGGGGCGCTCGGCGATGCGGATGTTGGTCGGGCCGGTGATCTTCATGGCTGCCCCTTGCGCCGTGCCAGCGTCTGTTCGCGCAGGAATATGAACAGCCCCGCGCCCATGATGATAGCGCCCCCTGTCAGCATCGCGGTCCGGGGGATATCGCCGAAGAACAGCCAGCCCATGAGCACTGCCCAAGGCAGCATCGTGTATTGAAAGGGCGCAACGATGGCTGCATCGGCCAGTTTTAAGGCCCTGTTAACGCAGACATGCGCTACCATTGCCACCACACCCAGCATTCCCAGCAGCGCGAAATCGGGCGCCGTGGGGGTGACCCAGCCGATAGGAGCCAGCACCGCGCCCGCCACCAGCGCGCCCGCGATCTGCCAGAATACCAGCGCCGCATCGGGCGTGCCGCGCAACTGCCGCCCCGTGACCACCATCAGCGCAAAGCAGGCCGTGCCAGCAAAAGCCACGGCGACGGCAAGGCGTTCATGAGGCCCCGCCTGCGCCAGGTTGCCAAAGGGTTCAAGAGCAATCACGACGCCGACAAACCCCGCCGCGATGGCCAACCAGCGCAAGGGCCCGACCCTTTCACCCAAGAGCCAGGGTGACACAGCGGCGACATAGATGGGTGCAGCCAGCCAGAAGGTCATCACATCGGCCAGCGGCAGCGATGCGACGGCAAAGTAGAAGCAGAACACCTCCAGCGTGGAAAAGGCGACGCGCATCGCCTGCAACCGCGGCCGCTCGATCCCCGTCAGCATCCGCCAGCCGCCGCTCAGAAAGGGGATCAGCACGACAAGCGCGAAGGCGGACCGGATCAGCAGGACCTGACCCACCGTATAGGTCGCGACCATCCATTTGCCGATGGCGTCGTTCAGGGTGAACATAAACATGCCCAGAAGCATCAGGCCTATGGCAAGGCCGGTGGCGGGCCGGACGGCTGGCGGAACTGTGGACTGGCTCATGCCCGGCTCATGTCGGACAGGGGTACGCGAATCGAAAGGCTGGGCATGTCAGGCCTTGAATGGGATGAATGCGCCCCCGCCCGAACTTCGGGCGGGGGCGGTAAGGTCAGCCGCGCAGGGCGGCAAGGGCCGCACGCATGGCATCCACCACATCCTGGCCGATGCTCTCGGCGTGGCGGTCATAGACGCCTGCGGTCGCCTCGCGAATACGTTCCACTTCTTCGGTGGAAAGCTCGTTGAAGACCATGCCTTGCGCTTTGACATTCTCTAGGCTCTGGTTCGACAATTCGCGACTGACCGAGCGCTGCACATCCTGACCCAACATTGCACACTCGGAAAGGATGGCCTGCTCTTCGGACGAATACGTATCGTAGATTGCCTTGGAGAACAAAACCATAAAGGGGGTGTAGGCATGCTTGGTCGCCGAAAGGTACCCCTGTACCTCATGGAATTTTGAGGTGTCGATGGTCACATAGGGGTTTTCCTGTGCGTCGATCGCCTTTGTTTCCAAGGCCGTGAACACTTCGCCAAAGGCCATCGGCATAGCGTTGGCGCCCAGGGTCTGGAACGTGTCGAGGAAGATGTTGTTCTGCATCACCCGTACGCGCATGCCGGAAAAGTCTTCCAGCGAAGTTACGGGGCGCAGGCTGTTGGTCAGATTTCGAAAGCCGTTCTCCCAGAAAGACAGGTTCACCAGCCCGTGGGTCGGCATTTTGTCAGAGATCATCTCACCGAATTCACCATCAAGGATTGCATCCGCCTCGGCATCGTTGGCGAACAGGAACGGCAAGTCGAACACGCCAAGAGCAGGCTCGATCCCCACCAGCGGCGAGGTGGAAGTGATGACCATCTCTTGCGTGCCGGAGCGCAGCGCCTGCGTCGCGTCCAGGTCGTTGCCCAAAGCGCCCGACCAGAAGGCATTGAGCGTCCAGGCGCCCCCCGATTTCTCGGTCATGCATTCGCGCATCGCCACGACTCCGTTGCCGACGGGATGCGCCTCGGCCACCCCGTTTGAGACGGTGATGGTGCGGGTCTGGATCTCGGCAAGTGCCGGCAGAGCGGTGGTGAGGGCCAATGTGGCCGCAAGGCCAAGTGTTGTCATGGATTTCATGTCGTTCTCCTCCAGGTTGATCGATCTTGAGTCAACGGAGCACGCTGAGCGGCACCGTGACAATTTCGGGAAACAGGATCAGCAGAAACAGCACAGCCACATGCGAGGCAAGAAACGGCAGGACGCCCCAGATGACCTGCCCCATCGGCACGCGGCTGACGCCCGAGACGACGTTCAGCACCACGCCCACGGGTGGCGTCAGCAGGCCGACGCAGGTGGACATCACGAAGACGACGCCGAAATAGATCGGGTCGATACCGGCGCCATGAACTAGCGGCATCAGCACCGGTGACAGAATAAGGATCGTGGGGGCAAGGTCCAGCACCGTGCCCACCATCAGGACCAGCAGAACGATCATCAGCATCAGAAGTTTGGGTTGATCCAGAACCGGGCTCAGATAGCCAGTGATCTCATTCGGGATGTTGGCGCGCGTGATCAGCCAGGATGACACCAGCGCCGCCGCCACGAGGAACATCACGACCGAGGTTGTCTTGGCCGCACCCAGGAACACTGCATAAAGCATCGACAGCTTCAGTTCGCGATAGATGAACATGCCTACGAACATCGCATAAACCGCGGCGACTACGGCCGCCTCGGTGGGCGTGAACACGCCAAAGCGGATGCCCCCCAGAATGATCACCGGCATCATCAATGCCCACGCCGCGTTGAAGGTGGCTTTCAGCCGCACCTTACCCGATTGTTTCGGCAGCACCTTCACCTTTTCATGCCGCGCGACCAGCATCCATGTTACCACAAGCGCGAGCGCCATCATCAGCCCCGGCACGATGCCCCCGATGAACAGCCCGGTGATCGACACGTTGGCCGCAACACCGAAAATGATGAATGCGATTGACGGCGGGATGACCGGGGCTATCACGCCTCCCGCCGCCATCAGCCCCGCCGCACGCGGCACGTTGTAGCCCGCATCGCGCATCATCGGGATCAGGATCGCCGCCAGTGCGGCACTGTCGGCTGCGGCAGACCCGGACAACGACGCCATGATGACGGCTGTGATGATCGCCACGATTCCAAGACCGCCCCTGATGTGCCCCACACAGGCGACTGCGAAATCGACGATACGCTTCGACAGACCGCCGGCGTTCATCAACTCGCCCGCCAGCAGGAAGAACGGGATCGCCAGCAGGGTGAATGTATTGGCCCCCTGGATCATGTTCTGCGACAGGATCACCGGATTGAATATGCCCATGTACTGCATCAGCACGATGCCGCAGAACATCAGCGCAAAGGCAACCGGCACCCCGATGGCAAGCGTGGTGAACAGCGTGCCCAGAAAGACAACGATGATCATTCCGCATGCACCTTTTCGTCGCCCCATTCACCCGCAAACCGCGCAATGTCGGCCTCCGACGTGCGGCCCAGCAGGGCCTCCACAAGTCGGAGACCGGCGGTCACCATGATGCCGAGCGACGTGAAATAGGCGATTCCGAATACCGAGATCATCGGTACGCCCACCACGGGCGACACCATGGAGGCGTTGATGTCGTGCTGACGCCAAGTGCCCACGAACATCAGGGTGGCACTCAGCAGGATGATCGCATTGGTCAGTGCAAGGCACACCAGGCGCCCCCGCCGACCCAAGAGCCGTACCCCGGTTTCGACGCCGATGTGGCTGTGTTCGCGAAAGGTGACGACCGCACCGACGAAGGTCAGCCAGACAAAGAAGAACCGCGAAAGCTCTTCGGAAAAGTTGATGCCGGTGTTGAACCCGTAGCGCAACACGACGTTCACGAATACCATGCCGACCATGCCTGCAAGCAGCCCAATCAGCACCCATTCGATCAGGCGTTTCATCGCCCGGTCCAGCATCCCGATCATCGCCACGCAGTTCTCCCCGACGTACTGTGCCTAATCGTTTTTACAACTTACTATCGCAGGAGTCATCAATTTGCTCATCAGTCCAATGCCTGAGCGATCATGTGCCGAGAATGTAACGCCATTTTTGCGGTCGAGCGATGAGGATTCCCCTCCCGTGAGGCCATGAAGTCGGCGATTGCACCCTCGAAGCTGGGCGTTCGAGCCGAGGGCGAAATCAGGATGGCGACGGGGGTCTGCTGGAGCGTCATGTCGATCTGGTTGACCTGGGATGGCCCCATGCCATCGTCGTCCGCGCAGAATTGTACAGCCCGACCGTTGCCGCCTTGCTTGACGCGCTTATGCAAAAACCGCTTGTTCGTGGCATGCGCCACATCGCCAATTGGCACCCGCATCCCGGCAGGACCCATTATCGCCTTTAACCCTTGGAAGAGCACACGCCATGAAGATAATCGCCGTCGACCCTTTCATCCTGCACCTGCCGCTGACCTCGCCATCAATAGCCGACTCGACCCACCGCATCACCCACTGGGGCGTGGTCGGCGCAAGGATTACCACGGACAGCGGTCAGGTTGGCTGGGGTTTTACCGGCACCCACTCCCATACCCCGTCGGACCGTCTTATCACTGCCTGCATCCGCGACTGCTATGCGCCACTTCTTCTGGGAGAGGATGCCCTGGACCGCACCAGGCTTTGGACGCGCCTTGCCAGGAACCCGGCATTGCAATGGGTAGGGCGCGCGGGGATCACCCAGCTTGCGCTGGCCGCCGTCGATGTGGCGCTCTGGGATTTGGGCGCGAAGTCAGCCGGCCTACCGCTTTGGGCCTATCTTGGCGGTGCCACCTCTGACGCGGTCGAGGCGTACAACACAGATGTGGGTTGGTTGTCGATCCCCAAGGCCGAATTGGTGACAGGCACCCGTCGGGCAGTAGATGAAGGCTTTCGTTTCATAAAACTGAAGGTTGGCCATGATGACCCAAGGGTGGACCTGGATCGCCTTGCCGCAGTTCGCGATTCGCTGGGGCCAGACATACGCATCGCAATTGACGGTAACGGCAAGTGGGATTTGCCGACTTGCCTTCGGTTTGCCCGGGCCGCCGAATCCCTTGACCTTTTCTGGTTCGAAGAGCCTCTCTGGTATGACGACGTCGAGGGGCATCGCCGGTTGGCCGAGGCTGGGACAATCCCGGTAGCATTGGGAGAGCAGCTCTACTCGCTCGATGCCTTCAAGGCATTCGTTGCAGCCGGTGCCGTTCACTATGTGCAGCCTGATGTAACCCGTCTCGGCGGTATAACCGAGTTCATCGAGGTGGCGGCCCTCGCCCGCGCCCACCGTCTACCCATTGCCCCCCACGCCGGAGAAATGAGCCAGGTCCACGTGCACCTTGCTTACTGGCACCCCTCGGTGTCGGTTCTGGAATATATCCCGTGGATCAAGGATCATTTCGAAGAACCCGCAGAGGTTCGGGACGGCCACTTCCTGCGGCCCGCGCAACCGGGAGCCGGAACTACACCCCGCATAGGCGTATTGGAGAAATACGGCATCGACCCTTAAAACGCAATTTTGCCGCAGAGCCATGTTTTCCGGAAAAAACCAGAAAATGATAGGCAGGCCCCACCAAATCTCGTTGAGGTTTCTGCGCCAATTTCCTATCCACTTAGCGCAGTGCCTCGTTCAGTGCCCAGATCAGATCGGACAGCGTGGGTTGCACAGGATTGCCCTTCATTGACGAAGCGACACGCGCGGCATCGGCAATACCAGGCAGATCTGCGGAGTTTACGCCGAGGGCGCCAAGACCCGGAAGTCCGGCGCCATGCGCCCAATCGGCCAGGACCTGTGATGCATAGGCCGCATCACAGCCAAGGACATCTGCCAAAAGGGCGTACACGTGGTCCACGCGCCGGCGCTGATCTCCCGTGGTCAAGCGGCGGTTCATCTCCAGCACCGGGCCCAGCAGCGCACCGCAAATCGCACCGTGCGCGGCCCCGGTGCGACCCCCGATCACCCCGGCAAACCCGTGCACAGCACCCAACCCCGCGTTCGCCAGCGCAAGCCCCCCCGAAAGAGAGGTCCACGCCAATGCATCGCGCGCCGCGGCATCTTCGCTGCCATGCAGGCGCATCAGCGCGGCAAGCCCCGGCGCAATAGCCCCCGTCGTCAGCGCGTCGGTATACGGTGTGGCCTTGACGCTGAGGAACGGCTCAATCACCTGCGTGATCGCATCAAGGCCACTGGCGAGCGTCACCGGCCACGGGCAGCCGTCCGTAAGGCCGGGATCGATGATGGCCACGCGGGCAATCATCCGGTCATCGCGCAGGCTGACCTTGCGCGCCCCGTCTGGCCCCGGAACGCTGATGACAGAATTTTTGGTGACTTCCGCGCCTGTTCCCGCCGTTGTTGGAATCGCGATGAATGGCAAGGGTGGGGCCGCGAGGGGCAGACCCTTGCCAACAACTTCCAGATGATCACGCACAGCGGTGGTTGCTGGGATCAGCGCGGCAAGCGCTTTGCCCAGATCGATGACAGCACCTCCGCCAATGGCCACGATGACCTCTGGGTCAAAGATGCGGGTGTGATAAAGGGCTTGCTCCAGCATCTGCAATGTCGGCTCGCCGTCACAGGGCACGCCCTGAATTTCTGCCCCAAATTGGCAAAGACTTTGGGAAAGCGCGGGCACGTATCGCCCGCTCGCACCATGGATCACCAGAACACGCTGCCCAAAGGTGCGGATCAGGGCAGGTGCTTTTGAAACCTCGCCCCGGCCGAACAGGATACGTCCCGGTTGCAGGATGGAAAACCTCACACCGACATCGTGGCCTGAACGGCGCGGCCCCAGCGGGCATATTTCGCATCGCGCAGGCTTGGGTCCATCGCAGGCTCAAACCGCCGCTCTAGCGCCCATTGCTTGGCAAATTCCGCAGGGCCGCCGCAGACCCCTTCCTGCATCCCCGCCAGATAGGCAGCCCCAAGCGCCGTGGTTTCCGCGACCTTCGGGCGGTCAACGGGTGCGCCAAGGATATCCGACAGGAACTGCATCGCAAAATCGCTTGCGGCCATGCCCCCGTCCACGCGCAAGACGCCGTCGGCAGCCGCACCCCAATCGGCACGCATCGCCTGCAGCAGATCCCGGGTCTGATAGCCCACCGACTCCAACGCCGCCCGCGCCAGTTCGGCAGGCCCCGAATTGCGCGTCAGCCCATAGATCGCACCCCGGCAGTCGGGCCGCCAATAGGGCGCACCAAGTCCGGTAAAGGCCGGCACCAGCACAACGCCCTGCGCCGGATCTGCGGCTTCGGCGAGCGGTTGGGTTTCCTTTGCCTCGCGGATGATCTTCAACCCGTCGCGCAACCATTGCACCACAGCGCCCGCGATGAAGATGGAACCCTCCAGCGCGTAGGTCGGCTTGCCGTTCAGCTGATAGGCAAGGGTGGTCAGCAGGCGGTTGGTCGACGGCACCCGGTCCGCCCCGGTATTCAGCAGCGCAAAACAGCCCGTGCCATAGGTCGATTTCATCATGCCGGGGGAAAAACACGCCTGTCCCACCGTCGCCGCCTGCTGATCACCGGCCACGCCACGGATGGGGATTTCACGCCCGAACAGATCGGCTCGCGTCATGCCAAAATCGGCGGCACAATCCCGCACTTCGGGTAAAAGCGCCATGGGCACACCCAGAAGGCCGCAAATCTCGGGGTCCCACGCGCCGGTCTGGATGTTGTACAGCATGGTGCGCGCAGCATTGGTTGCATCAGTGGCATGCACACGGCCCCCGGTCAGCTTCCAGATCAGAAAGCTGTCCACGGTGCCAAAGGCCAACTCTCCGCGCAACGCGCGGGCGCGCGCGTCCGGCACATGGTCAAGAAGCCATTTCACCTTGGTCGCGCTGAAATACGGATCAAGCAACAGGCCCGTGTGGTCGGTGATCAACGCCTCGTGTCCGGCCGCCCGCAGCGCGTCGCAGGTGTCGGCGGTGCGGCGATCCTGCCAGACAATGGCATTGTAAACGGGCTGGCCCGTGGCGCGGTCCCAGATCAGGGTCGTCTCGCGCTGGTTGGTGATGCCGATAGCGGCAATCGCCCCGGCGTCCCCCCCTGCCCTTTCGATCGCGGCCCGCGCCGTCGCGGCCACCGTTGACCACAGATCTGAAGGATCGTGTTCAACCCAGCCGGAGCGCGGATAGATCTGGGGAAACTCTTCCTGGGCACTGGCCACCACGCCTAGGTTTGCATCGAACATGATGCTGCGCGACGAGGTTGTGCCCTGATCAATGGCAAGAATGAAGGTCATGGGTTCGGGTTTCCGCAATGGGCGGCGGCTTCGCCGCAACCGGGACAGTATCGGCCACCCCGGCGGTTTTCGTGCACAAGGAAAAGGGGGGCAAGCGCGAACGCCCGCCCCCCTATCATCGCTTACTGCCAGGACTTGATCAGCTCGTCATACGAGATCGTCTCGCCCATGGGCTTTTCGTTTTCCAGCTTGGCCACCGGCGAGCCGGGGGCATCAAGCCATTCCTGCGCATCCTTCGGCTCGTTCATCTTTGGGCCGATGTCGCCCTGAACGCCTGCACGCTCGATCCGCTCCATCACTTTTTCCTGCTCTTCGCAGAGTGCATCAAGCGCTTCTTGCGGGGTCTTGTCGCCCGACATTGCATCGCCGATGTTCTGCCACCACAGCTGCGCCATCTTCGGATAGTCCGGGATGTTGGTGCCCGTGGGCGACCACGCTACCCGCGCCGGCGAGCGGTAGAATTCGATCAACCCGCCAAGTTTCGGCGCGCGATCGGTGAAGTGCTGGCTGTCGATCGTGGACTGACGCACAAACGTCAGGCCCATGTCCGATTTCTTCAGATCAACCGTCTTCGAGGTGACGAACTGCGCATAAAGCCATGCGGCCTGTGCACGGTCCACCGGGGTGGACTTCATCAGGGTCCACGAACCTACGTCCTGAGAACCAACCTTCGTCCCCTCTTGCCAATAGGCGCCGTGGGGCGAGGGGGCCATGCGCCACTTGGGCGTGCCGTCCTCGTTCATCACCGGCAGGCCGGGCTTGACCATGTCGGCGGTGAAGGCGGTGTACCAGAACATCTGCTGGGCGATGGCGCCCTGGGCGGGAACCGGCCCTGCTTCGCCAAACACCATACCGGCCGCTTCGGGCGGCGAGTAGTTCTTCAGCCAGTCGATGGCCTTGGTCACGGCATAGACCGCAGCCGCGTCATTCGTGGCACCACCACGCGCAACGCAAGACCCTACAGGACGCGAGTTTTCGTCAACCCGGACACCCCATTCATCCACCGGCAGGCCGTTCGGCTCTCCCACGTCGCCCATGCCGGCCATCGACATCCACGCGTCGGTGTAGCGCCAGCCGAGCGATGGGTCTTTCTTGCCGTAGTCCATGTTGCCATAAACCTTGTCCGGCCCGCCAGCGTAGGTCATGTCGCGCCCGGTAAAGAACGCGGCGATGTCTTCATAAGCCGACCAATTCAAGGGAACGCCAAGATCATAGCCATACTTGGCCTTGAAGTCCTCTTTGGTCTTGGCATCGTTGAACCAGTCATAACGGAACCAGTAGAGGTTCGCGAACTGCTGGTCGGGCAACTGATACAGCTTGCCGTCCGGCGCGGTCGTGAACTGCGTGCCGATGAAATCGGCCAGATCCAGCGTGGGCGAGGTGACGGCAGCGCCTTCGCCTGCCATCCAGTCGGTCAGGTTGCGGGCCTGCTGGTAGCGCCAATGGGTACCGATCAGGTCCGAATCGTTGATGTAGGCGTCATAGATGTTCTCGCCCGTCTGCATCTGCGTCTGCAGCTTTTCAACGACATCACCCTCACCGATCAGATCATGCGTGATCTTGATGCCGGTGATGGCGGTGAAGGCCGGGGCGAGAACCTTGGATTCGTACTCATGCGTGGTGATGGTTTCCGACACCACCTTGATGTCCATGCCCGCAAAGGGCTTGGATGCATCAATGAAGAACTGCATTTCGGCTTCTTGACCCGCGCGGTCAAGCACCGACAGATCGCCGACTTCGGCATCGAGGAAAGCCTTCGCAGCCTCCATGTCGGCCCAGGCGGGTGCCGATCCCATGGCCATCAGCGCAAGCGCCATGGCAGTTGTGGTTTGCCGTAATCTCATTGTTTATCCTCCCAGATATGAGACGTTTCTGCGTTTGCCGGTAAAGTGGGTCGCATCCCGCACCCCCCCGGATCGTGATTGAACCTGCCTAAACCCAGCGAAACACCGCAACGGCATAAACAAGGCACAAGATCAGCGCACCCCAGAGGGGCGTGCCGAAGAAAAAGATCCAGCCCAGATTAAGAAAGGCCGAACCCAAGAGCGAAATGAACAGCCTGTCGCCGCGCGTTGTCTCGATCCGCAGGACCCCCATGCGCGGGGTCTCGGGGTAACGGATGGCCAGCAGGGTAAAAGTGATCAGAAGACAGGCGATCACAAAGAAGAACAGCGCCACGGGCAGCGTCCACGCCATCCAGCCGCCTGCGATCATCGGCGCGAACCAGTCCAGCGCGCCATCTGTCTTTGGCGCCACTGCGAACAGGATGGCCAACACTCCCGCCATGGCGGCAAACGCCCCAAGATTAATGGCCATCCAGTTTGTTGTCTTGACAGATTTGCTCATCACACTCTTCCCAGGGCAAAGCCCTTGGCAATGTAGTTGCGGACAAAATAGATCACCAGCGCACCGGGCACGATCGTCAGTATCCCTGCCGCCGCCAGCACGCCCCAATCCATGCCAGATGCCGAAACGGTGCGGGTCATGGTGGCCGCGATGGGTTTGGCATTCACCGATGTCAGCGTGCGCGACAGCAGCAGTTCTACCCAAGAGAACATGAAGCAAAAGAAAGCGGCGACGCCTATGCCGCTGGCAATCAGGGGCATGAATATCTTCACGAAGAACTTGGGAAAGCTGTAGCCGTCGATATAGGCGGTTTCGTCGATTTCCTTGGGCACGCCGCGCATGAACCCTTCGAGGATCCAGACCGCCAGCGGCACGTTGAACAGACAATGCGCCAGAGCCACGGCGATGTGCGTGTCAAACAGGCCGACCGATGAATACAACTGAAAGAACGGCAGCGCGAACACCGCGGGCGGCGCCATGCGGTTGGTCAGCAGCCAGAAGAACAGATGCTTGTCGCCCATGAAATTGTAGCGCGAAAACGCATACGCCGCAGGCAACGCCACCGTCAGCGAGATCACGACGTTCATCGTGACGTAGATGATCGAATTTACATATCCCATATACCAGCTTGGGTCGGTCAGGATCACCTGATAATTGCGGAACGTCAGATCCTGCGGCCACAGGCTAAAGGTCGAAAGGATCTCGGTGTTGGTCTTCAGGCTCATGTTCAAAAGCCAGTAGATCGGCACCAGCAGGAAAAGCAGGTACAGTGTCATCACGATGGCGGATGATTTGATGCGCATCACTTGCCCTCCCGCCGGTCAAGGTTGGTCATCACGGTGAAGAATACCCAGCTTACCAGCAGGATCACCAGAAAATACATCAGACTGAACGCCGCCGCAGGGCCCAGGTCGAACTGGCCGATGGCCATCTTCACCAGGTCGATCGACAGGAACGTCGTCGCATTGCCAGGTCCGCCGCCGGTCACGACAAACGGCTCGGTGTAAATCATGAAACTGTCCATGAACCGCAGCAGCACGGCGATCAGCAAAACGCCCTGCATCTTGGGCAACTCGATATAGCGGAACACCGCCCAGCGGCTGGCCTGATCGATCTTGGCCGCCTGATAATAGGCCTGCGGAATGGATTGCAGACCGGCATAACTCAGCAGCGCCACCAGCGACGTCCAGTGCCACACATCCATCACGATCACAGTCGCCCAGGCGTCAAAAGCGTCGTTGGTGTAGTTGTAGTCAAACCCCAGCGCCGCCAGCGTGTGCCCCAGTAGGCCAATGTCCACCCGGCCGAAGATCTGCCAGATCGTGCCCACCACGTTGAACGGGATCAGCAAGGGCAATGACATCAGCACAAGGCATAGGCTGGCCCAAAACCCCTTCTTGGGCATGTTCAGCGCAATGAAGATGCCCAGCGGCACCTCGATGGCGAGGATGATGGCCGAAAACAGAACCTGCCGCCCAAGTGCTGCATGCAGGCGGTCGGACGTGACCATTTCCTCGAACCACTCCAGCCCGACCCAGAAGAACTGGTTGTTGCCGAAGGTGTCGTTCATCGCATAGTTCACAACCGTCATCAGCGGGATGACGGCAGAAAACGCCACCACCACCAGCACCGGCAACACCAGAAACCACGCCTTGTTGTTCTGTGTCTTGTCCATCAGACGCCCCCCCCGGCCAGCGGCGCCACGCGCCAATCGTCGGCATACACGTTGATCTTGGCGGGGTTGAACTGCACATGCGTCAGGTCGGCGCCAATGAGGGCCCCCTCTGGTGCAATCACGCTGATTTCCTGCCCCGCAGCCTGAACCCGCACAAGGCGGTGGCGACCCACATCTTCCACCCGGGTGATCTGCATGGGCAGCCCCTCCCCGGCTGTCAGCGTTGCATATTCCGGGCGGATGCCGATCTGGGTGCGGCCCGTTGTTGGCCCGTAGGCCGCACCCAGCCCGACCACCGCGCCTTGCACATGCGCTGTGGTGCCCTCGATTTTCGCGTCGATCAGGTTCATCCCCGGCGAGCCGATGAAATAGCCCACGAACGTGTGCTGGGGTGTTTCAAACAATTCTTCCGGCGTGCCCATCTGGACCACCCGGCCGTCATACATCACCACCACCTTGTCGGCAAAGGTAAGCGCCTCGGTCTGGTCATGGGTGACATAGATCATCGTATGGCCGAACTCGCGGTGCAACTGCTTCAGCTGCGTGCGCAGTTCCCACTTCATGTGCGGGTCGATCACGGTCAGCGGCTCGTCAAACAGGATGGCGTTCACATCCTCACGCACCATCCCGCGTCCAAGGCTGATCTTTTGCTTGGCGTCCGCTGTCAGGCCGCGCGCCTTGCGGCCAAGGATGTCCTCCATGCCGATCATCGCGGCAATCGCCTTCACGCGCGCGGCAATATAGGCCGGATCCATACCGCGGTTACGAAGCGGAAAGCCCAGATTGTCGCGCACGGTCATCGTGTCGTAAACGACCGGGAACTGAAACACCTGCGCGATGTTACGATCGGCCGTGGCTGAATCGGTCACATCCGTTTCACCAAACAGCACCCTGCCCTGACTGGGCCGCAACAGGCCTGAGATCAGGTTCAAGAGCGTGGTCTTGCCGCAGCCGGACGACCCGAGCAGCGCATATGCCCCGCCATCATCCCACACGTGGTCCATTTCCTTCAGCGCAAAGTCCGCATCCTTGGTTGGGTTCGGATAATAACTGTGCGCAAGGTTCTTCAGGGTGATCCGTGCCATGGCTCAGGCGGCCCCCCGCATTTCGTCAACCGCATAAGCGGCGGGGGCGACCATCTGGCCGGCCTCGTCAAACACATAGACGTGCCGGGGCGACAGCCAGACCGAAAGAGCCTGCCCGGGCGCCAGATCGTGAACGCCGTGGACCAGACCCACCCATTTGCGACCCTCGTGTGCCAGATGCAGAAACGTCTCGGAGCCCGTGATTTCGCAGATGCCGACTGTGCAGCGCATCTCCATGGCGTCGCCGGTTTCGCGGTGCATCGACAGATGGTTGGCACGGAACCCGGCCGTATAGGCGCCATCAGGCATTGCTGCCATGGGGCCGGTCGCGGCCGCGTCTGCCGAGCCAAGGGTCATGCCCCCCCCCGCCTTGGTGCAGGGCAGGAAGTTCATCGGCGGATCGGAAAAGACCCGCGCCGTCGTCATGTCGGCCGGGCGCCGGTAGACGTCGGGCGTGCGGCCGAACTGCGTCACCCGGCCCTCCCACAGCGCCGCCGTGTTGCCACCCAGCAATAGCGCTTCTTCCGGTTCGGTCGTTGCATAGACAAAAATCGCGCCCGAAGCCTCGAATATCCGGGGGATTTCGATGCGCAATTCCTCGCGCAGCTTGTAGTCCAGGTTGGCCAGCGGCTCGTCCAACAGCACAAGACCCGCGCCTTTCACCAGCGCCCGCGCCAATGCGCAGCGCTGCTGTTGCCCACCCGAAAGCTCCAGCGGTTTGCGGTCCAGCATCGACGTCAAGCGCATCATTTCGGCAGTTTCGCGCACAGCGCGGTCAATCGTGGCGCGGTCTTTTCCCATGATCTGCAACGGTGATGCGATGTTGTCGAACACGCTCAAGCCCGGATAATTGATGAATTGCTGATAGACCATTGCCACGCGCCGGTCTTGCACGCGCATTCCGGTGACATCTTTCCCTTCCCAGATTATCCGGCCAGCGGTCGGCGCATCAAGCCCCGCCATCAAACGCATCAGGCTGGTCTTGCCCGCCAGCGTGGGCCCCAGAAGCACGTTCATCGTGCCCTTTTCCAGCGTCAGGCTGGTGGGGTGAATGTGCATCCGCCCTTCCACCGACCGCGACACCGCTTGCAATTCCAAAGCCATGCTGTTTCCCTATTCCGCTGCCGCGTCAGCGGCCTTGGCATCGCGCAAGAACGCTTCAAGCGCGTCGATCTGGTCCGCACGCATCCGCAGGCCCAACTTGGTGCGCCGCCACACGATATCTGCCGCATGGCGCGCGTATTCCCGGCTTGTCAGCCAATTGACTTCGGCCTCGGTCAGCGTGCCGCCGAAATCCCGGCCCAGATCTGCCATCGACCTGGCATCGCCAAGAACCACCATCGCCTCGGTGCCGTAAGCGCGGATCAACCGGCCTGCGTGATACGTGTCCAGATAGGGATGCGCCGCACGCAACCGCGCGGTCAGGGCCGCCACCCCGTCATGCGGGAAATCTCCGCCCGGAAGGGCCACTCGCGCCGTCCACTTTCCCTTTGTACCCGGAAAGAACGGCACGATCTTTTCCAGCGCAGATTCTGCCAGCCGCCGATAGGTGGTGATCTTGCCCCCAAACACATTCAGCAGCGGCGCCCCGTTTTCATCCAGGCTCAGCACATAATCCCGTGTCGCCGCCGTGGCCGACTTTGCCCCGTCATTATAAAGGGGTCGCACACCGGAGTAGTCCCAGACCACATCCTCGCGCGTCACCGGCCTGATAAAATAGCGGCTGGCAAAAGCCAGAAGATAATCACGCTCTTCATCGGTGCATTCGGCGGTGCCAGGGGGGCCCTGATGATCCTTGTCGGTGGTGCCGATCAGGGTGAAATCCTGTTCATAGGGAATGGCAAAGATGATCCGACCGTCTTCCCCCTGAAAGAAATAGCATTTGTCATGGTCAAACAGTCGCTTGGTCACGATATGGCTGCCGCGCACCAGCCGCACACCTTCGGATGAGTTGATCCGTGCCACGTTGCGGATGATATCCTCTACCCACGGACCGCCCGCGTTGACCAAAACCCGTGCCTGATGTGTGACGCGACCCTGCGGCCCTTCGGTCACGATCTCCCACTGCCCTTCGGTCCGGGTGGCCGAGATCACCCGCGTGCCTACCATGATGCGGGCGCCGCGCGCCTCGGCATCGCGGGCGTTCAGGACCACAAGGCGGCTGTCCTCGACCCAGGCATCCGAATACTCATAAGCGTGGCGGAACTTCGGGTTCAACGGCTTGCCCGCCGGATCGCGCGTCAGATCCACCGTGCGCGTGGGCGGCAGGATCTTGCGACCCCCCATCGTGTCATACATGAACAGCCCCAGCCGGATCAGCCAGGCCGGACGCCGCCCTTTCATCCAAGGCATGAACACGCCCAAAAGGCGGCTTGTCGGGGTATCGCTTTCGAACCTCATGTCAGGGTGATAGGGCAGCACAAAGCGCATGGGCCAACTGATATGCGGCATCGCCACCAGCAGCGTCTCACGCTCTTCCAGCGCCTCGCGCACCAGACGAAACTCAAAATACTCAAGGTAGCGTAAACCGCCGTGGAACAGCTTGGTCGAAGCGGATGACGTCGCCTGCGCCAGATCGCCCTGTTCGGCCAGCACGACCCGCAAACCACGGCCCGACGCATCACGCGCAATGCCGCAGCCGTTGATCCCGCCGCCAATGATGAACAGATCGGCCACCGTGGGCCGAGACGCGTCATTCACCGAAGTCTCCTCCCGTCGGGGAGCACGTCCCCGTTGAGAAAGAACCTGCACCAACAAGCCGCGTACGGTCAACAGAATTTCTTCGTTTTTTTGCGCTTTTTTAAAAAACGAACATTTGCGGTGACCATCACCTGTTTCAGGTGCGATGATACTGCGGTTGCTTTCGTACCGCAGAATAACGAATGCAGTTGCAGCATTGTCAGAGAGGGTGACAAGACCCCGCCGTTTGTGCCAAAAGACGCCTCAACCCAAGGGAAAACACCGGCGTGGCGCTGAACATCCGACAGACCGAGATTCTGGAAATCGCCCGCGCCGAAGGCCGTGTCGTTGTTGAAGACCTGGCGCAACGATTTGATGTCACCCTGCAAACCATCCGCCGCGATCTGACTGAATTGTCCGAGGCAGGGCACCTTGACCGCATTCATGGCGGCGCCGTGCCCCGCACCGGGGTCAGCAACATCGGTTATGAGGCCCGGCGCCGGATGAATGAGGGCGCCAAGGCCGCCATAGCCCGCGCCTGCGCGGCCGCGATCCCCGACAACTCCTCGATGATCCTGAACCTTGGCACCACGACCGAGGCCGTCGCGCGCGCTCTGATCCACCACCGCAACATCACCGTTGTCACCAACAACATGAATGTCGCCAACATTCTGGTGTCCAATCCGGGGTGTGAGGTGATGGTGGCGGGTGGCGCGTTGCGGCGCAGCGACGGCGGGCTGGTAGGAGAGCTTACGACGCAGTTTTTCGCCCAGTTCAAGGTGGATTACGCCATCATCGGCACCTCGGCGCTGGACCGGGACGGGGACCTTCTGGATTTTGATCTGGCCGAGGTGCGCGTCAGCCGTGCCATCATCCGCCAGGCCCGGCAGGCTTATCTGGTCACCGATCACACCAAACTCGGCCGTTCCGCCCCTGCCCGCATCGCCAGCCTGTCCGAGTTGGACGCTGTTTTCACCGATGCGCCGCTGCCGGGCATGCTGATGCAATCATGCGACGGCTGGGGCACGCGTGTGGTTGTCGTGGGCCCCGACACCTAACGCGGCCTATAGTCACCATCGCGCATTTGCGCACGGGTCCGGCGATTGCTAAGGTTTGCCAGCACAGCATAAAAAGGCATACCGGCATGAGACTGACCATCGATATCGCAGGCGCCGCCGAGTCAGAGACGATCCGCAGCCTTGATCTGTCGATTTTCGGCCCGGATGATCTGCTGAACCTGATCCTGCAACGTTCCGAGGTGATGTTCGACATCCCCCGCTCGGGTCGCATCATCCGGGCGTGGAACAGCGGGGATGAGGGGCCGATCCGCGAGGTTGTGACCAAGATGGGCATCGAAGTGGCCCGCCGCGCCGCCGCTGTGATCCATGCCGAATATCAAAGTCTTGCCCCCGCACTCAAGGCCGGAAAGCCCAAGCGCATCGCCGACATCGGCTGCGGCTATGGGCTGTTTGACCTGTTCGCCGCGCGCGACAGCACGGCAAGCGTCGTGCTGATCGATATCGAACAGAACGCGCGGCGCCACTTTGGCTTTGCCGAAGAGGGCGCTGCCTATTCAAATCTGGCGACAGCGCGGCGCCTGCTGCAGGTCAACGGTATTGCCTCCACCCGGATCGAGACGCTAAACCCCCAGTCCGCAGACCTGACGGCCCTTAAACCGGTAGACATTGCCCTCAGCTTCCTGTCCTGCGGTTTTCATTATCCCGTGTCGGCCTACGCAGGTTTCTTCACGACACAGGTAAAGCCGAAAGGCGTGATCATGCTTGACGTGCGCGAGGCCTCGGCAGGTGAACAGATCCCGTTTCTGGAAAGCCTCGGCACGCTGACCGATCTGCCAAGCCCGCCCAAAGCGCGGCGCGTGGCGGTGACCAAGGCCGCCAAGACGGCGGCCCCCAAACGCTGAACGCTTTCCCTTTTGCGCCACCGCCCCCACTATCGCGCCCTCAGGGGGCGGATTGCGTGTTCGAGGACTCAGGTCGGTCCGGGTTGCGGATTGACGGACGCGAGGCGTTGCAGAACCTGATGGCCAAGGACCGAACCGGTCAGGCGGATTTCAAGGCCATTCTGGTATATGATGTCAGCCGCTGGGGCCGGTTTCAGGATGCTGATGAAGGGGCATATTACGAGCATGTCTGCTCCCGTGCCGGGATCCGCCTCCACTATTGCGGCGAGCAGTTTGAAAACGACGGTAGCATCGGCTCCAACCTGCTGAAAACCGTGCGGCGGGGCATGGCGGGTGAATACAGCCGCGAATTTTCGGTAAATGTCTTCGCCGGTCAATGCCGCCTGGAAGAGCTGGGCTAGCCAACTCGCTCGAAGCGTTCGGCAGGTTGAAGGTCCGGATCGTACCGGTGGTGAACCGCGAACGCGCCGCCGAGGAAGCGCGCGGCATAATCCGCTGGCTGCGCCCCGACTACCAAAACCCCGCAGGCCATGCCTCCGTGGCAAAAGGCGAACAGACCAAAATGGACATCGGCCCCACCGAATCCACCGCCAAGACCCCATGGCCCAAAACCCTGCCCGAACAAATCGCAGCCGTGCGCGCCACTCTGTCCGACCTTGGCACCGCCACCCCCGAACAAGTAGCCCGCACCTTCCAACGGGGCCGCGCCGGATCGGTGCAACCCCTATTGGAAAGCCTTGCCGCCCTTGGCCAAGCCCGCATCATTGAAGGCGGGCGCTTCGCAAGCTGAACCGCTTCCCAAGCCTGACCGCTGCCAACCAAAATGATGCCGCAATACAACTTGGCTTTTTGGAGTAGTGGCAGGGGGCAGGCTGAACTCTGCACCTATCGGCCAAGGGACCGGAGGGCATAGCCCTGTGCGTTCGCTAATGCAGGTTTTTGCACGCGCGCGCGCAAGGGAAGTCAGCGAGAGCACATCAACCGCCCAGACTTCCAAGCGTTTTTTCTATATGGGGTGCGATGATGGGTAGGACTGAAAATATTTGAAATAAGCTAGGGCCTGTTGACGTTTGAGGATTCCCAAATCACTTTTTGACTGATTCAAGGTTGCCAACATGGGAGGCAACTTTGATCCGCACCGCTTTGACCGACGCCCAGTGGGCAACCATCGCTCCGCACTGCCTTGGTCGCGAATGCGACCCCGGCCGCACCGGGCCCGACCCTCGTCTGTTCGTCGAGGCGGTGCTTTGGATTGCACGCACCGGCTGCCCCTGGCGTGATCTTCCCGAAGATTTTGGCAAGTGGAATTCGGTATTCAAGCGGTTTCGCAGGTGGGTGAAGTCGGATGCTTTCTATCGTATATTCAGGGCGTTATCCGAAGATGCCGACTTCGAATACACCATGGTCGACGGCACCATCGTCAAAGTCCACCGTCACGGTCAGGGCGCAAAAGGGGGACTCAAAGTCAGGCCATTGGGCGCTCTCGCGGCGGTGTGACCACCAAGATCATGGCGTTGACCGACGCACTCGGCAACTTGGTCGACTTCCGGCTTCTACCCGGCCAGGCTCATGACCTGCGGGGCACAGCGGCGCTCATCGAAGGACTGTCCTGCGGGAAGCTCCTCGCGGATCGTGCTTTCGACGCGAATTGGCTGCGCGAGGCGCTGGCGGAAGCGGGGATCGAGGCGGTCATCCCGCCAAAATCCAACCGCCGCTTCCCTGCCGAGTTCGATCGCGATACTTACAAGTGGCGGCACCTGATCGAGAACTTCTTCGGAAAGCTCAAGGAATACAGAGGTATCGCCACAAGATGCTGCAAAACCGACACCAGTTTCAGCGCTTTCATCGCCCTCGCATCAACCGTCATCCGGCTCCGGTGAACGTCAACACGCCCTAGAAACCGGCGACATCATCGCCCCCATACGAGACATGTCCGAGCCACGCGCAATGCTGGACCACACCGACGTCATCGGCGTCGCAAGCGCGGTGGTCGACATCCGCACCTACTTCATGCCGCGTCGCGCGAAGTCCCGCATCTGAGCCGTCGATCCGCTGTCAAGTCCGCACGCC